>NZ_JAGGOZ010000054.1 GCF_018614075.1 Streptomyces sp. ISL-94
CCCCGCACCCCGCACCCCGCAAACCGCATCCGGCATCCGGCACCCGGCACCCGGCACCGAGATTGCGTGCGTGGCCGAAGCCCGGCCCGAGATTGAGTGAGCCGCCGGCCCCCGGCCCCGAGACCATGTGGGCCGCCGACGCCCAGCCCCGAGACCAGGAGACGGCATGAACCCGACCGACCACGAGACCTTCCCCGCGGACCCGGCCCGCCCGCACGCCGGCGCCCACGCCCGGTCCTCCCTGCGCGTCCTCGTCCTGTCCGGGTCCTCCCGCACCGGCTCGGTCAACGCCCGCCTGGCCGCCCTCGTCGCGCGCCTGGTGGTCAGGGCCGGGGCCGTCGCGGACCCGGCGACGCTCCGCGACTTCGCCATGCCGCCGTATGACGGCGACGCGGAGGCCGACGAGGGGCTGCCGAAGGGCGCGGTGGCCCTGTGCGAGCGGATCGAGGCGGCGCAGGCTCTGGTGATCGCCTCGCCCGAGTACAACGCCTCCGTCCCCGGCGTGGTGAAGAACGCCATCGACTGGGTCTCCCGCTTCCGCCCGCAGCCCTTCAAGGACAAGCAGACCCTGCTGGTCTCCGCCTCGCCCTCGATGGTCGGCGGCAACCGCGGCCTGTGGGCGCTGCGCGTCCCGCTCGAACACCTCGGGGCCCGGGTCTACCCCGACATGTTCAGCCTGGCCAACGCCCACCACGCCTTCGGAGAGGACGGCTCACTCGCCGACCGGGGCCTCGGCGAGCGGCTGACCGCGACCACCGCCTCCTTCCTGGACCTCGCCGAGGCGGACACCCGCTACCTGTGCCTCCAGCGCCGCTGGTACGAGTTCCTCGGCGACCAGACCGACGCTCCGGTGACCTCCCGAGCCCAGGACTGATCTCCGTCGGCCACAGGGCGTGAGCTATGTTTGATCCCGAGTGACATGAGAAGGAGGCCCTCCGGTGTCATCGGGTCAGCAGGCACGCGCACAGGCGGCTGCGATCACGCCGAGCGGCAGCCAGTCGCCCGAGGAGGTCCGCCCCCCGGCCGACCGGCTCCTCGCGCTCTTCGACGGCCGACGCCTCTCCCCGGGCCAGCGCCGCATCGCCCAGTACCTGATCGACCACCTCACCGAGGCCGCGTTCCTCTCGATCACCGAGCTCGCCGAACGGGTCGGCGTGAGCCAGCCCTCCGTGACCCGCTTCGCCGCCTCCCTCGGCTTCAGCGGATACCCCGCGCTGCGCGACGTGCTCCAGCCGATCGCGCTGAGCGCCGTCGCCGGATCCCCCGACTCCCGTGAGCAGATCCGCCGCAACGAGCTCCAGGCGGCCGTCGACGCCGAGATCGAGAACCTGGAGCACGTACGCCGGCTGCTCGCCGACACCAACCAGGTGCTGGACATCGGCCGCGAGCTGGCCGCCTCGGTGCCCCTGACCGTCCTCGGTCTGCGTATCTCGGTCTCCCTCGCCGAGTACTTCGCCTACGCGGCCCGGCGCATCCACCCCGACGTGCGCCTCGTGACCCGCGGCGGGAGCGTCGCCTTCGACGCGCTGCTCCAGTCCAAGGCGGCCGGCGGCACCTGGGTGCTGGCCTTCGCCATGCCCCGGCACGCCAAGGAGACCCTGGCCGCCATCCGGGCCGCCCGCAGTACGGGGCTGCGCGTCGTCCTGATCACGGATCCCACGCTGGGACCGCTCGTGGACGAAGCGGACGTGACGCTGACGGCGGGAACCGGGTCGCGGCTGGTCTTCGACTCCTACGCGGCGCCCGGGATGCTCTCCGCGGCACTGCTCCAGGCCATGGCCGACGCCGACCCGGAGCGGACGCAGGCGCGCCTGGAGAGCTACGAGCAGGTCGCTGACCAGCACGGTTTCTTCCTGTAAGGCGGATCCCACCCGCTGCCGCCGGGGAAATATTCAGCCTGCGAGGTGCATGAAATTTTTCATACTCTTGCTTACTCGACGGTATATATGTTTACTGACGGTGGCGTTCCGGATCCACCAGATGCCAAGGAGGGCGACCCCATGTCCTCCCGAACACACGCGCGGCGCGACGAACCTCCTCACGTCGCGACCGCGTGTCGAGTCCAGGCTTTCGGATCCCGCAGAGCGCCCCTGGCGGCCTCGGTCAACCCCTGGGCCGAGGCCGCCCCAAGCACCATCTCGATCAGAGTTCGACACCACTCGGAAGTGACGAGAATGCCGCAGACGGCCACCATCACCCGCAGCCCGGACTGGCCCTTGCAGGTCAAGGCGCCCGGGACCCACGACTGGGAACGCTCGGCGACACGCTGGCTGCGGGACCTGCTCCCGGCTCGCTACGGCAGCTACCTGACCCTGACCCGCCATCACGCACTCCTGGCGCGGCACGTCCAGCTCCAGTTGCAGCACGAGATGCGCGCGGTCCGGGTCGCCCTGCAGACCAGCCGGGCCGAGCTGCCCATGATGGGCGTCGCCGAGTCCGTCATAGAGAACACGATCAGGATGTACGCGGTGGAGCTCGAACAGCTGGGGCGCCTCGCCCGCGGCGCCCGGCTCGTCACGGACGCACTCCTGATGGGCACCACCCCCGCCCCGCGCAAACGCTGAGGGGCTCAGGCGCACAGGGCTGCGGGCCACAGGGCAACGGGTCGCAGCGCAACGGGCCGCAGCGCAACGGGCACTACGCCGGCTGCCAGGACCGCAGTCGGCCGGCCACGTCGAAGACCGTCACGCGGAGCGTGCGGATGTCGGTGATGAGGTCGCGCCACTGCTCGTACGAGGCCTCCACCGCCTTGCCGGAGGCCTCGATGTACGCGACGGCGACCCCGTAGCCGAAGTACTCGTTGGCGTCGGGCAGCGGGCGCAGCAGGACGATCGCCTCGAGGAGGGCGGCCGCGCGCCAATAGGCGTCGGGGCTGTCCACGTGCAGGCTGGGCGTGTTCACCCGGTGCCGGGCCACGGCCGCGACCAGCGCCGAGTGGTCGGCCACCTCCACGTCCTTGAACAGCGCCTCCTGCCGCTCCAGCAGCCAGCGGTGATCGATGTGCAGTTCCACGCGTCCGAGTATCCCTGCCCGGGGCCCGGCCCGGGGGCGGTTCGGGGAGTGTGGCCCGGTGGCCGCCGCCCGGCCGCGGGTGGGCCGGGCGGCGGGAACGGCTTGCGGCTTCTCAGGGCTTGGGCAGGACGCAGCCGGGGCGGTTCAGGTCGATCTTGTTACCGGGGGCTATGCAGGGGACGATGATGTAGGTCTCCTGGGCGTAGTTGATGCCCTGGCGGACCGTCACGTTGCCGCTCGCGTCCACCTCGCACGGGTTGTTGTCCGTGCAGCGGCCGCCGTCCTCGTTGCCCGTGTTGTTGACCGCGACCACCTTGCCGGTCGTCGTGTCGATCACCGGCGAGCCGGAGGTGCCGCCGATGGTGTTGCAGGACGAGGTGTAGCGGACCGAGTCCTTCCAGGTCCACTCGCCCTCCTTGAGGAGGTAGGCGAAGCCGTCCACGGTGCAGCTGTACGTCCGCTTCCAGTAGCCGGAGACCACCTTGATCGACGACCCCTGCGTGGGGTGGGTGTCGTTGAGGGTGAGCGCGGTGATGCCGTACTGGCTCTGGATCTGGGCGTAGGTCTTGGTCAGCTGGTATATCGAGACGTCCGTGTCGGTCATCGTCGCGTACGAGACCTTGCTCGCCCGCAGCGTCCCGACCTTCGATCCGGACGCGTTGAGCAGGGAGAAGGTGCGGGAGGACGGCTGGTCCTTGACGACCTCGCCGGCCGCCGGGAAGCCGGTCTCCAGGCAGTGGCCGTTGGACAGGACCAGCGCGGGGTCGTTCGGCTGGGAGGCAGGGGCGCGGACGACGGAGCCGGAGCAGTTGCTGAGCGCCACGGTACCGGCGAAGGTGACCGCGACGGCCGGTGCGGCCGGTGCGGCCACGGCCGGGGCGCCCGCTGCTCCCACGAGGAGCAGGGAGAATAAGGCGCCGGCGAGAGGCTTGTTCATGTGGGGGTTCCCCTCTGAGGACAAATGCGACCGAAGATCCTTCGGTTGTCATGCGCATTGTTGAGACCTCAGTCCCAACTCGCAAGAGGGCATGGGGAGTCGAGAACCGTGAAGATCTCGCAACCTCACAGGTGTTCCGTAGCGGAGGTATTGCCTCCTACGGTCTGACCAGAACGGTTCCGGACCAGGAGGCAGCGTGGAGCGCGAGAACGGCATCGGCATCGACATCGACCGGCTGGTGAAGGCGATGAGGGCGGTCGACGAGGCGGGCCGGCTCTTCGACGAGGCACTCGCCGTCTACCAGGCGCGCGGCCCCAAACGGACCAGCGAGGAGTTCAACGTGGCGGGCGGCCCCGTGCAGACGCTCCAGGGCGCCGAGGAGATGGCCCTCGGGGCCCGCCGCTTCCTCGCCGAGCTCGCGCTGATCGCCGGCTACCGGACCGCGGGCCTCGACGACCGCGTGGGCGGGAGGGGGGAAGCGGCGCGGACGGGCTTCGCCGCGATCCGCGGCGGCGGCTCCCGCATGGCCCGCCCGCTGCTCGACCCGACGCTGCGCGGGCTGCGGCTGCTGCTCGCCCCCGACCTCTTCGACCCCGCCTTCAAGGCGGAGATCGAGGAGGTCGTAAACGCCGACCAGGCGACCTACCCCGCTCCCTCGACGTTCCGCATCCCGGCCCCGGTCCCGGCAGTCGGCCGCACACCGTGAGCGCCCGGGATGCCGGGTCCGGCGGCGGGGGCGAGGCTGGTGGTATGCATCACGCACCCGTTGTCGTGCACCGGATCTTCCCGTCGGGAGGCCGCCAGGTGACCCTGCGGACCGCCGTCGGGGAGGAGCCCCTCGGGGTGGCCCGCTCGGACGAGGACGTCATCGAGTTCCTGCGGCGGGCCGGCATGCCCGATCCCGACGAGGCGGTCCTCGGTGGCGCGGACCTCGTGGAGTGGGATTCCGACACGCCCCACGTCTACGAGGCCGACCCCCCGACCGACGACCTCCCCTGACGGCTCCCCGTCAGCGGCGGAGATAGGCCAGGACGGCGAGCACGCGCCGGTTGTCCTCCGCGCAGGGCACGATCCGCAGCTTCGCGAAGATGCTCGCCGTGTGCTTGGCGACGGCGCTCTCGCTGAAGTGGAGGGTGAGGGCGATCGCGGCGTTGGACCGGCCCTCGGCCATCAGCTCCAGGACGTCCCGCTCCCGCGGGGTCAGGCTCGCGATGGTGCCCCGGGCGTCGCCGCGCGAGAGCAGCCGGGAGATGACCTGCTGGTCCAGGACGGTGCCGCCCGCCGCGACACGGCGTACGGCGTCGATGAGCTGGCCGGTGTCGGTGACCCGGTCCTTGAGCAGGCAGCCGACGCCTCCGTCGTCGCCGGCCAGCAGTTCGTTGGCGTAGAGCTGGTCGACGTACTGGGAGAGCACCAGGACGGGCAGCCCGGGGCGCCGGCGGCGGGCCTCCAGGGCGGCCTGCAGGCCTTCGTCGGTGAAGGTCGGCGGCAGACGTACGTCGACGACCGCCACGTCCGGGCCCTCCTCCAGCAGGGCCCGCAGGAGGGATGGGCCGTTGTCCACCGAGGCCACGATGGAGAAGCCGTGCTCCCGGAGGGTGCGTTCCAGCCCGTCCCTCAGGAGGAAGAGGTCTTCGGCAAGGACGACGAGCCGGGCCTGGGCGCCGTCGTGCAGATCCCTTTCGATGCGCCGCAGTTCGGCGGCCTGCACCTCCAGGGCATCGGCCCGGCCTTCCGTCAACTGCTCGATGCGGCGCTCCAGTTCGGCACTGTGCGGGCCGGAGAGGAGCAGCCGGGTCCAGCGGGCGTGCAGGCGCAGGACGTGCGGCGCGGCGGCCGAGCCGAGGGCGATGAAGGCGAGACCCAGCGCGAGCGCCGCCAGCATGGCGGGGGTGCTGTCCACGAGGACGAAGGCGTACCAGTTGCCCTCGCCGAGCAGGCGCCTGACGAAGGGCTGCACGAGCGCGCCGAAGGCCCCGTACTCGACGAGGGCCAGCGGCAGTGCGACGAGCAGGCCGCCGACCAGCGGCTCCAGCCAGGCCCATGCCAGGTCGCGCCAGAAGCCGTCCGCGGCCAGGACGGCGCCGGGCGGGCGGGGAAGGGGCTCGGCCGGGCCGATCCGCACCCCCGACCACCGGTCCGCCCGTTCGCGGGAGCCGCCGCAGCGCCGCCGCAGCGCGGCCGCGGCGGCCGGCAGCGCCCGTCGGCCGAGGCCGACGGGCAGGAGCAGCAGGGAGCCGACGACGCCCGCCCCCACGAAGGACACGGCCACGGCCGCGAAACTCGCCACCTGGCGCCGCCAGACGGCGGTCAGGGCACGGGAGATGATCGCACTCATGTCCCGGGCAGGGTAGCCGGTGCCGCACCGGCCGCGACACCGGCCCGTGCGGCCCACAGCAGGGCCGCGAGCAGGGACGACGCCCCGAAACACGCCATCGCGAGGGTGCCGCCGGCCTCCTCGTCCAGGAAGAGGGGCATGCCGAGGTTGACCAGGGCGTGGAAGCCGCCCGTACCGTCGAGCGCGAGGCCCAGCGCCACCGACATCCCGATGGTCGCGGCGAGGAAGGCCGCCGCGTACGCGGGCCGCTGTGCGAACACCTGCACGTGCCACAGGCCCCACAGCACACCCACGGTGACGGAGGAGGCGACCGCGCCGAACCGGGTGCGCAGCAGCGGCTGCAGGAGGCAGCGCCAGCCGATCTCCTCACCGCAGGCACCGATCAGCTGCGCCACGGTGATCAGCGCGAAGGGCTGCTCCAGCGCGCCGGGGCGGGTGAACCACGCGCCGCCCGCGCGCCCCGGGTGCACGACGTACGCGAGGACGCCGACCGCGATGATCAGCGCGGCCGTGGCGAGCAGCGCCCCGGTCCGCCCCTCGCCGCGCAGCGCGCCGCCGCGCAACAGCCGAACGACCCGCTTCCGTTGGAACACGGTGAGCGCGGCCACTGCGGCCGCCGGGGCGAACTGCGTCAGCTGCACCACCTCGGCGGGCACCCCGAGGGCCGGCTGCACGGCGCCCAGCACACCGGACGCGGCGAAGGCCACCGCCAGGAAGACCCCAGCCGTGCCCCGGACGCGCGGTGGCCGCGCCGTCGCACCGATCGCCCGGACACCGCCGACATCCTCAACATCCTCGACACCCTTGACCGTCCGCATGTCCCCGCTCCGTCCCGCTCGTCGACCGCTGTCTCTCACGGACGACGATGCCGGGCGGGACGGTCCGGGCCACTGCACCTGGCCACCGGGCTGGGCTGTACCCAGGTGCACCTACTCCGTGGCGATGGCCCGCAGGATGTCCAGGCCCGCCGCGCGGCGGGCCGGGCGCCAGCCGGCCAGGTGCTCAGCCGCAGGGTGGTACGGGCCGCGTTCATCACTCCGCTCCCGTCGTCAGGGCGCGCGTGTCGAAGGCCTTGAGCCGGTCCAGGACGCGCTCGGCGGTCGGGGCAGCCATCCGGTCGACCAGGCGGCCGTCGGCGAAAGAGACGACCTCGTCGGCGTGGCCGGCGGCCACCGGGTCGTGGGTGACCATGACGACCGTGCGGCCCATCTCGCGCACCGCCCGGCCCAGCAGGCCGAGCACCTCCTCGCCCGGGCGGGAGTCGAGATTGCCGGTCGGCTCGTCGGCGAAGACGACGTCGGGGCTGCCCGCGAGGGCGCGGGCGACGGCGACGCGCTGGTGCTACTAACTTCCTTTTATTTCAAGGGCGTTGGATATCAACGAGGCGGCACGCTGCTCCGCCAGCATGTGGAGGAAGGAGCGGACCCCCTCGATGCGGCCGAGGTCCAGATCGGCAAGGAGGGTGCCGGCTGCCGTCGTCGGTGGCGGACCGATGCGGGTGCCGTCCGGGGCGAAGACGAGGCTCGAACCGTTGGCGGGGCGGCTGGCCGGGCCGCCGACCGGGTTGGCGAACACCGAGTAGACCGTGTTCTCCAGCGCGCGGGCGGCCAGGTAGACGCCGGCGCGGTGCTCGTTCCCCGAGGCGTAGGCGCTGGGGCACACGTACGCGTGCGCGCCGGAGAGGGCGGCGGCCCTCGCGTGTTCCGGGAAGGACATGTCGTAGCAGACGGCCAGGCCCAGCCGCCAGCCGTCCACCTCGACCGCCGCGGGCCGGTCGCCCGGCGTGAACAGCCTGGCCTCGTCCGCCTGCCACAGGTGCTGCTTGTCGTAGGCGGAGGTGACCAGGCCGCCCGGGTCCACGGCCAGGACGGAGTTGGTCAGCGCGCCGTCCGCCCTGCGAACGGCCGCGCCCGCGAGGACGAGGGTTCCGGTGCTTGGAGGATCTCCCCGACTACCCCAAGGCGTTGGCCATCGTCCGCGACACCGGCGGCGCCCCGCACCTCCTCGTCGGCTGCCGCACCGGCCTGCTGTCGCTCTACCGGATGGACAAGCCCGCCGAGGACGGCACGTTCGCCAAGCTGACGGACCGCTGGCTGCCGCGCCGCCCCGCCCGGTTCACGCTCAAGTACCACGACACCGCGGCTGGCTGAGACGGTGTCCGCATGACACAGCAGACCCTCCAGGACCAGTCGACCGCCCCCTGGCGGGACCGCCGCTTCCTGGTCTTCGCCACCGGTAATTTCGTCAACAACCTCGGCGAGGGCGCCTACAAGGTCGGGCTCCCGCTCTTCGTCTACGAGCTGACCGGCTCCCTCGCCGTCATGTCGCTGCTCGCCGCCCTGGTCCCCGCGATGCTGCTGATCAGCCCATGGCTGGGAGCGGTCGTCGACCGCTGGGGCCCGCGCGTCTTCGTCGTGCCCGGGCTGCTGATCCAGCTGACGGGCGCGCTGGCCCTGAACCTCACCGTGCTTGCCGGACGGCCCTCCACCGTCGCCCTGTTCTGCCTGACCGCGCTGGTCCAACTGGGCGGGGAGATGTACCGGGCGGGGTGGATCGCCGGCGTGCCCGGCATGTTCCCGCACAACGCCGCCCGCTCGCGCGCCGTGCTCGGGAGCCTGTTCGTGACCTCCAACATCGCCGGACCGCTGCTGGTCGCCGTGGGCGTCGGCCTCGTCGGATACCTCGGACTGCTCTGGTCAACGCGGCCACCTTCCTGGCCCCCGTCATCGTCTGGCTCCTCGGCGTCCACCCGCCCGCGAAGGCGCCCGGCCCCGCGGCGGACGCGGAACCCGGGAACGCGGCGGCAGCGCGCCCCAGCCGCACCCGGGACATCCTGGACGGCTGGCGGATCGTACGCGCCGAAAAGCGCGTGCTGTACGTGCAGTTGACCTCCCTCCCGCTGCACTTCGCCGGCGGCGTGGGCGTCCTGGCCTTCCTCGTCTGGTACTTGCGGGACCACTGGGGCATGCCGGCGACCGGCGTGAGCACGGCGCAGGCGGTGGCCAACGTCGGGGCCCTGGCGGGCAGCGTCTACATCGCGGCGCGGGCCCGCACCCGCCCCCGCGCCGTTCTCGCCGGCTCCGCCGTCGTCATGACGGGTGCGCTGTTCGCCATGGCGCTCCCGTCCACCGGAATCTTCGTGGCCTGCATGGTCGCCTTCTTCACCATGCGCTCCGCCATGACCACCGTCACGGGGATGATCATCATCAAGTACCTGCCGGCCGAGGTGGTCGGGAGGGCCGAGGGCCTCTTCAACCTCATGAGCGGCGCCCCGATCCTGCTCGCCCCGCTGCTGATCCCGCTCGTACAACGCTCGTGGGGGAGCACCGCCGTGCTCATGTTCCTCGGCGTGGCCGCCGCGATCTCCCTGATCTGCCTGATCCGCTTCTGGCCCCACTGGAGTGATGCGGACACCAACGAACCGACCAGCCCCGTGAACGGCGACCCCCTCGCCAAGTAGCCGAACAGCAAGGGACGTCCATGCGCGCGATCAGCCTCCCCGCGAGCCCGTCCGGGCACGCCGCCCCCCTCACCCATGTGGCGCTCCGCTCCGACGGCCTGCGCCTGGCGAGCTGTTCCTACGACGGGACCGTCCTCGTCTGGGACGTCAGCGAGCCCGCGAAGCCCCGGAGGCTGTCCCGGCTGCGTCACCGGCGCCTGGTCAACGCCGCCGCGTGGAACCCCTCCACACCCGAACTGCTCGCCACCGCCTCGGCGGACAAGACCGTCGCCGTCTGGCGGATCGCCGACGACGGGCACAACGAGCTCGTCAGCGTCCTGGCCCGGCACACCGACGACATCAACGCCGTCGCCTGGATGCCCGACGGTGAACGCCTCATCTGTGTGTCCGAGGACGGCCGGGCGACCCTGTGGTCCGCGCTGACCGGCGCGTTCCTCTCCGAGGTCGGTTCCCACACCGCCCACTGCATGGCCGTGTCGGTGAGCGTGGACGGACTGGTGGCCACCGTCGGCGAGGACGGCATGGTGGCGGTGCGCAGGCCCGGCGACGGCAGCCCGCCCGGTGCCGGTGCCGGTGCCGGTGCCGGTGCCGGTGCAGATGCGGGTGCGGGTGCGGAGGCCGACGCCGCGACGCGGTACTACGACTCCTCGGTCGAGGGCTGCGCATGGTCCCACTCCGGCAAGGTCCTGGCCGTGGCCCTGGACGACGGCACGGTCGACCTCCTGACGAGCGGGCTGGAGCAGCTGCGCACGCTCGCGGTGTCCGATTCCGCGGCCCGCGCCGTGGCCTGGTCCGAGGACGACACCGCCCTCGTCGTCGGGGCGTACGACGGCTCCGTGCACTTCTTCGACGTGCACGGCGACCGCACCCACCAGGTCCACGACCCCCGCGTCTGGCCCCGTTCGGTGTCGGTGGCGCGCGGGATCGTGGCGGCGGGCAGCTTCTGGAACGGCCCGCACCTGTACCGCCTCTCCGACGGCGCCCGGATCGCGGAGCCCGGCGCACCCAACCACGGCCCCAACGCGCTCGCCGTCGACGGCGGCGAGCTCCTCATAGGCTGTGATTCGGGGACCGTCTTCGCCGTCTCCCTGACCCCGGACCACGCCAAAGCCACCCCGGCCGTCCGGGCCCTGCCGGTGGCAGACGGCCCGGTCCTGTCCCTGGCCGCCCGGGACGGCGCGCTCTACGCCGGTACGTACGCGGGCCACGTCATCAGCCTGCGCGACGGGCACCGCCGCGTCAGCGCCCAGCTCGGCGCCCCCCTCCCCTCCCTCTGCTTCGACGGCGACACCCTGGTGGCCGGAACCTACAACGGGGAGCTGGTCGTCCTCGATCCGCTCACCCTCGCCGTCACCGACCGGCGTACGGCGCACGGCGGATCGGTGAAGTCGCTCACCGCCCTCGACGGCGGCGGCTTCCTCTCCGCCGCCACCGACCGCACCGTCGCCGCCGGAGGCGTGCGGGCGCGCACCACCCTGTGGGAGCACGGAAACCTCGTCAACGCGGTGGCGGTGCTCGACGGCCGGGTGGCGGCCAGCGCCTCCCGCGACCACACCGTCAAGGTCGCCGCGATCGCCGCCACCCCGGGCCCCGCCGGACCGTCCTGGCAGGCCCGCTCCGTCCAGACGCTGCTGGGCCCCGACGAATCGGTGAAGTGCGTCGGCCTGCTGGGGGACGCGGGCGCCCCGGTGGTACTCGCGGGCTCCTACGACTTCGGCCTGTACGTATGGCACGTGGACTGGGACTCCACCGCGCGCACCCTCGCCTCGGGCCGGCTGCTCGCCGAGTTCTCCCAAGGGCTGTCCTGTATGACGCCGCTCGACGACCGGAGCGCCGCCGTCGCGGGCTGGGACGGGCGCATCCTGGTCGTCGGCATCGGCGCCGACGGCACGGCCGGTGTCCGCCGGGACTGGCAGATCGACGAGCTGGCCGTCCTGGCCGGCGGACGCGAGGAGGTCCTGACCGCATGAACCCCCGATACACCCGGATCCCGGCCGTGGTGACCGGCCCGGCGCCCACGCCCGGGCCCCCGCCCGCCCAGGTGCGCGCCCGCGTGGCCGTCACCCTGGACCGGGCCGAGGGCCGGCGCGCCGAGCTGGTCACCTTCTCGGGGCTGCCCGATCCCGGCGAGCACATCGCCGTCATCGTGCCCCACCCCGCCCACCGCGCGCCCGTCGTACGGGTCCACAGCGAATGCCTGACCGGGGACGTCCTCGGCTCCGCCCGCTGCGACTGCGGAACCCAGCTCGACGAGGCCCTGCAACGGGTCGCGGAGGAGGGCGGGGTCGTGCTCTACCTCCGCCAGGAGGGCCGCGGCATCGGCCTCTACAACAAACTCGACGCCTACCTCTTGCCGGACCGGGGCGCCGACACCTTCGAGGCCAACCAGCTCATCGGGCGGGGAGCCGACGAACGCGACTACGGGGTGGCCGCCGCGATGCTCCACGCCCTGGGCCTGGACCGGATCCGGCTGCTCACCAACAACCCCGACAAGGTGGCACAGTTGCGCGAGCACGAGATCGACGTGGTCTCCGTCATCCCGACGAGCGTCCACGTCACCTCGGAGAACGCCCGCTACCTGGAGGCGAAGGCGTTGCGCGGAGGCCACACCATCGCCGTGGGAGGAACACCGTGAAGCTCGCGGACGTCGCGGACTCCCCGCACTTCAGGGAACACGCCGCACTCGCCCGGACTGCCGACGTCCGAGCGTCCGCCCCGGCCGCCCGGAGGCTCGCCGCGCTCGGTCCCGCCGCGCTGGCCGCCCTGGTGGAGGACCCGGCCGCGCCCCTCGCCGAACGGCTCGCCGCGGGCGGCATCCTCGCCCTGACGGGGGATCCGCGCATCGACACCCTCCGCCCGGCCGTCTGCGCGGTGCCGGGCGGCACGGTGGAGATCGGCCTCGCGCCCGAGCGGGTCGGCGCGACCGTCGAGGCCTGGGAGCACGTGGGAGTCGTCCGGTCCTGGATCGACAAGGAGACCCCGGCCCACACCGTGCGGCTCGCCGGCTTCTGGATCGCCCGCCACCCCGTCACCAACGGGGAGTACCGGGACTTCCTGGAGGACACCGGCCGCGAGGGCCGTCCGAGCACCTGGTACCTCGGCGCGTACCCGTACGACCGCGGCAACCACCCGGTGGCCGGGGTGGGCCCCGAGGACGCCGACGCGTACGCGGCGTGGCTGGCCGAGCGCACCGGCCACCCCTGGCGGCTGCCCACGGAAGCGGAATGGGAGCACGCCGCCAAGGGGACGGACGGCAGGGAGTTCCCCTGGGGGGACACCTTCGACGCGCGGGCCGCGAACACCCGGGAGGCCGGGGTCCACACCACCACCCCGGTGGGCGCCTTCCCGGCCGGGCGGTCCCCCTACGGGGCGTACGACATGGGAGGCAACGTGGAGGAGTTCGTGGCCGACGCCTACGCCCCGTACCCCGGCGGCCCGCGCGTCGCCGACCACCTCGTGGAGACCATGGGCGAGTACCGGATCGCACGGGGCGGCAGCTTCTCCCGCTTCGGAGACCTGACCCGTACCCGGCGCCGGCACGGAGCCTTCCCGGGGCCCCTCTACCCGGTGGGCTTCCGCCTGGCGACCGGCGAGCGCCCACGGTCCTGACACGGAGGTCCCGACCCCGCCCGCGGAGCGCCGGCAGGCGCCCGATATGGTTCCCTGCCGTTGCGAACAACCGTTTGAGTGGGGGATGTGGATGAGCGCCGAACTGCGCGAAGCCGCAGAGGAGTTGGCCGATCTGCTGTGGCGGGAGCACACCGTCTACCGGGACCGGTCGGGCGGTGTCGTCATCCGGGGCGAACACGTCCAGCGGTGGATCAGCATGTCCACCGGTGCCGGCCGCGACGAGGTCCTGCTGCGCGCCGGCCGGATACTCGACGGCGGGACGACCGCACCGGCCCGTTCGGAGGCGGTCGCCAGCCTGTCCGCCGGCACGACCGCACTCGCCGCGGTCTGCCGCCGCCTGCTGGCCGAGACCGCCCCCGGCCCCGCCGCCCCGCCGCCGGCGCGCACCCGCCGCAACCGCCGAACCCGGCACACCAGCCTGCGCTCCTGGCTGGTCGTCGCCTGCGTGGCCGCGGTCATCGGCCTGTACCTCGCGCGGATGTCGTAAAAGGTCCGCCGGACCGGGGGTCAGGCCGGATTCGCGCTGCGGAACGAACGCCGGTAGCTGTCCGGCGGGACCCCTACGATCCGTTTGAACTGGCGCCGGAGTGTCGTGGCGGTCCCCATGCCGGTGGCGCGGGCCACCGCCTCGATGCTCTCGTCGGTGGCCTCCAGCAGCTCCTGGGCACGGCGGACGCGCTGCGTCAGGAGCCACTGGAGCGGCGTCTGCCCCGTCACCGACCGGAACTGCCGTCCCAGATGGCGCGGGCTCGTGTTCGCCTTCCGCGCCATGTCGGTCACCGTCAGCGGCCGGTCCAGCCGTTGCCGGACCCAGGCGAGCAGGTGGGACAGGGTGTGGTCACCCGTCACCTGCATCGGCGTCGTCACGAACTGCGCCTGGCCGCCGGCCCGGTGGGGCGGCATGACGAGCCGGCGGGCGACGGAGTTGGCGATGCCCGCGCCGTGGTCCAGATGGATCAGGTGGAGGCAGAGGTCCACGGCGGCGGCCTTGCCCGCGGCCGTGAGCACGCTGCCGTTGTCGGTGTACAGCACGTCAGGGTCGACCACGGCCAGCGGATGGCGCGCACTCAACTCCGCTGCATGGGCCCAGTGGGTGGTGGCCCGCCGGCCGTCCAGCAGGCCCGCGGCGCCGAGCAGGAACGCTCCGGTGCACAGGGAGGCGACCCGAGCCCCCGACGCGTGGGCCGCGCGCACGGCTTCGACCACCTCCGGCGGCGGCGGATCGTCGATGTCGGCGCACGCGGGCACGATCACGGTGTCGGCCTCGGCCAGGTGCTCCAGCCCGTGGTCGGGCTCGACCGTGAACGGGCCGACCCGTAGCGGTCCTGGACCGCAGAGCAGTACGTCGTACCAGCCCTCCGTGGCCTCGCGCGGGGGATTGCCGAAGATCTCGTAGGCCACCGCCAGTTCGAAGTGCAGCAGGTGACCGGCGGTCAGCAGGGCGACGGTGGGCATGTCCGAAAGTGTACGGGTGATGTCGTTCCGGACCCTCACGGCCGGTTGCCGGCCGCGGCCAGACTGGGTTCATCAGCACAACGAGAGCGGGGGCACCATGAGTACAGCGGCTGCGGTAGCGGTCTACGGGGCGACCGGGCACACCGGGCGCTTCATCGTCGCCGAACTGCGCGAGCGCGGTTTCACCACGATCGTCTCCGGCCGCGACGCGACACGGCTGCGGGCGCTCGCCGCCGAGTGGGGAGACGCGGTGGTGCGGCCGGCCACCGTGGACGACCCGGGCTCGCTGGACCGGGCCCTCGCGGGCGCGGCGGCCGTCATCAACTGCGCCGGACCGTTCGCGGTGACGGGAGGCCCGGTGGTGGAGGCGGCCCTGCGCGCGGGGATCCCGTACGTCGACGTCGCGGCGGAGATCGAAGCGAACGTGTCGATGTTCGCCGACCACGCGGAAGCGGCGCGCAAGGCGGACATCCCCGTGGTGCCCGCCATGGCCTTCTACGGCGGACTGGGCGACCTGCTGGTGACCGCGGCGATGGGGGAGCGGACGGCGGCGGACGTGGCCCACGTCGCATACGGGTTGAGCAGCTGGCATCCGACGCCGGGCACCCGGGCGGCGGGTGCGGTGTCCCACGAGCGGCGCGCGGGCCGTCGCGTGCGGTTCGCGGACGGCGCGCTGCGGTACCACGACGACCAGCCCTCGGAGCAGGACTGGCTCTTTCCGGAGCCGCTGGGCCGGCGGGCGGTGATCGCGGAGTTCACCATGGCCGATGTGGTCACCGTGCCCAGCCACTTGGCGGTGCCCGAAGTCCGCACCTACATGGCGGCCGAGGCCGCGAGGGACCTGGCCGGGGCCGACACGCCGGCGCCGGAGGCGGTCGACGCCCTGGGGCGGTCGGACCAGACGTTCGTCGTCGACGTGGTGGTCGCCGCGGGCGGCGCCGAGCGCCGGGCCACGGCCCGCGGCCGGGACATCTACGCGGTCACCGCGCCGCTGGCGGTGGAGGCCGTCCAGCGCATCCTGGACGGGCGCACCCGGACGACGGGCGTGGCCTCGGCCGGTGCGATGTTCGACGCGGCGGACTTCCTCAGGGCGCTGGCCCCGCACGTGTCGGTCGTCCTTCCGGACTGACCGGGGTCCGGCGCCCGCCGCCCGCATAGGGTGGCGGGCGTGGTGAGCAACGAGGCCGCGGCCGTGAGGAGTGACCGGGTGCTGTACGGGTGCATGGGGCTGGGCGGGAGCTGGGAGCCCGGCCCGTACGGGCCCGCCGACATCGATGCGGCCGAGGCGGCGGTCGCCGCAGCCCTGGACAGCGGGATCACCGCCTTCGACCACGCCGACATCTACCGGCACGGGAAGGCCGAGGCCGTGTTCGGCGAGGTGCTCGCGCGCACGCCCGGGCTGCGCGAGCGCATCACGCTCCAGACCAAGTGCGGGATCCGGCTGGGCGGCAACCACGGTCCGGGGATGTACGACCTGCGCGGCGAGAGCATCACGCGGCGGGTGGAGGAGAGCCTGACCCGGCTGCGGACCGACGTGATCGACGTCCTGCTGCTGCACCGGCCCGATCCGCTCGCGGACGCGGACGCGATCGCGTCGGCGCTGATGTCCCTGCACCGGCAGGGCCTCGTACGGCACTTCGGGGTGTCCAACATGGGCGCCGCGCAGATGGCCCACCTCCAGGCCCGCCTCGACGTACCGCTGGTGGCGAACCAGTTGGAGATGAGCCTGCACAGCCGCGACTGGGTGGAGGCCGGGGTCCTGCTCAACACCCCCGCGTCCACGGCCAACGGGTTCCCCTTCGGGACGCTGGAACACTGCCGGGACCACGGCATCCGGCTCCAGGCGTGGGGCGCGCTGGCGCGGGGCCGGTTCACCGGCGGCGAGCAGACGCCCGCCGAATGCGCCACGGCCGCCCTGCTGGCCGATCTCGCCCACCGCAAGGGCACGACGCCGGAATCCGTCCTCCTGTGGTGGCTGCGCCGCCACCCGGCCGGGATCGCCCCGGTCATCGGCACGGCCCGCCCCGACCGCATCCGTGCCTGCCGCGACGCGGCGACCCGCGATCCCGACCTCACGCACGAGGAGTGGTACGAACTCTGGGTCACCGCCAGAGGAGTTCCGCTCCCCTGACGCTTGCTCTTGCCCGCCGCCGAGGCCGCGTACCGGCCCATGCATGCTTCGAGCCTGGAGGACCCGCGTAGCCTTGGATTTGAAGGAGACGGGGCGGTTGCACCCCGATGAACATCTGTTACTGTGCCCGCGCTTGGTGTTCATCCATCAATCCGTCTCCCCTCGGGCGCCCCACGCCCCAGGGCGCTGCGAGGTGTCTCGTACGTGTACAGCACTCCGTTCTCCCCCACCGAGGCAAGGTCCGCGCGAGCCCGCATGGGCTTGACCGCGGCCCAGGTCGCCCACTCGATGGCGGCCTGCGGCACCCCCGTCCACCCCGAGCTGGTCACGGCCTGGGAGGCGGGCTCACACGTCCCGTCCGACCAGCAGCTCTTCTCCCTGGCCAACGTCCTGTGGTGTGACACCACGACCCTGATGGGCGTGGAGCCGCGGACGCTCGCCGAGCACCGCCTCGCCCGCCAGCTCACGGTGGAGCGGCTGGCGTACCGCATAGGCATGGACCCCGGCGCCTACCATGCGGCCGAGGTGGCGCAGCGCTGGCACGGGGACTCCCGGCAGACCAGGGCGCTGGTGGAGGCCCTGGGCCTGTCCCTGCGCAAGCTCATCGGGATCATGGGCCGGGTCGACGAGCTGGCGGAGCTGCTGCGCGCGGCCGTCGACGGGCGCTGGAAGGCGTACGTCGAGCCCGTGGCGGAGATCGTCGTGGTGGACGCGACGAGCGTGGGCGACGCGCTCCAGACGATGCACGCGGAGTTCGCGGCATTCGCGGAGCGGTACATGGGACACCTCGTCGCCCGCAACGACGACGCCCGGCTCAAGGAGGTCGCGGCCGAGCGTGCCGCGTACCTGCGCCGACTCGTCGACCACTTCTGGGAGTTGATCGGCGAGGCGGGCGAGGCATCGCCGTTCCCCATCGGCAGCCGCTGAGCAGCTGAGCAGCTGAGCAGCTGTGCCCGCCGAAGCCGGCACGGCGGCACGGGCCGGGAAGGGCGTCGGCGCCCCTTCCCGGCCCGCGGCCGCAGCCGGTTCAGCGGGCGACAGCCCCCACGTGCGGATCGGCCGCGCCGCCCTCCCCGAAGTCCTCCCAGTCGATCTCCATCGTGGAGCGGCTCGTGAAGACGTTGAAGAGCAGGTTCAGCGTGATCGCGGTGAGGGCGCCCAGCGTGATCCCGCTGTTGAGCACGGCCCGCATGTCGTCGGGCATCCGGTCGAAGAACGGCCCGACCGTGCTCGGCAGCAGCGCGGCGCCCAGACTGACCGCCAGGATCAGGGTGTTGCGCTCGTCGCGCAGATCGGCCTTGCCGAGGATCTGGATGCCGACCGCGGCGACGATCCCGAACATGGAGATCGCGGCCCCGCCCAGCACCGGGTGCGGGATCGAGGCGACCAGGCTGCCCGCCTTCGGCAGCAGCCCCAGTACGACCATGAACACGCCGGCCGCGACGACCACGTAGCGGCTCATCACCTTGGACATGCGCACGAGTCCGATGTTCTCGGCGAACGCCACGTACGGGAACGAGTTGAGGATGCCGCCGAGGACCGTCGCGACGCCGTCGGCGCGCAGCGCGCGGGCCACCGTGTCGGCGTCGACCCTCTTGTCGGTGATCTCACCGATCGCGTACACGTCCCCGGTGGTCTCCACCATGGTGATGAGGATGACGACGAGCATGGCGACGATCGGCAGCAGTTCGAAGCGCGGCATGCCGTAGTGGAACGGGGTGGTGACGCCGAACCAGTCGGTCTCCTTCACCGCGCCGAAGTCGGCGTCGCCGAAGAGCCACGCGACCGCCGTGCCGACGACGAGCCCGAGCAGGACGGCGAGGCTGCTGAGGAACGGCTTGCCGATCCGGGCCATCGCCAGGATGAAGAGCAGGGTGCCCGCCGCGTACGCGAGGTTCTTCGGGTCCCCGTAGGCGGGCGTGCCGATGAGGTGGGCGCCGCCCGCCGCGTCCTGGAGGGCCACGGGGATGAGGGTGATGCCGATGATCGTGAGGATGGTGCCGATGACCACCGGCGGGAAGTACTTCACGAGCCTGCTGAAGAGCGGTGCGAACACGAACGTGGCTATGCCGGCCGTGATCACCGCCCCGTAGACGACGAGCAGGCCGGCGGTGCCGCCGCCCGCGCCCAGGCCGATGGCGATCATCGGGGAGACCGCGGTGAAGGTGACGCCCTGGACCAGCGGGAGCCGGGCGCCGACCTTCCACACGCCGAGCGCCTGGATGATCGAGGCCACTCCGCAGGTCAGCAGGTCCGCGTTGATGAGGTGGACGAGTTCCAGGCGGGACAGGCCCAGGGCGTTGCCGAGGAGAACCGGGACGATGACCGCCGCCGCGTAGAACGCGAGCACGTGCTGGAAGCCGTAGAGGGCGAGCCTGGGGAGCGGGAGCAGCTCGTCGACGGGGTGGATCTGCTGGCGGGAGGCCGTCCGCGAGGACTGCCGGGGGGACTGTCGGGAGATTCTTGCCATCTCTGCCTTGCCTTCGCGAGGTAGGTGAATGAGAGGACCGCCGCCCTCAAGCCCTGGGTGACAGGGCGAGGGCAGGCCGGCTCGTACGGAACCGACGTCGGGCGGTGTTGCCGACAGCACGTCGCTCAGCACTGAACATTGCGTCCCGGATTGGCGGGACATCCTTCGATCGATGCATCGGATCCGTCATTGACCATGGGATCCGTAGGGGACTCGACCGGAAGGCGCTCACCATAGCCAAAGGCTGTGTTTCCTCGCGAGTAACCCCCCGAGCGCTCTGATTCGGGGGACCTCAGGCGTCCGTGTCCTCGAGTCCTTCCAGGCTGTCCATGAACGAGCTGACGGAGAACACCGCACGGCCCGGGCCCGCAGGACCGTAGCCGGGCGGGGACTTCAGGCCGAACTCCTCCAGCGTCGCGCGGTAGGTCTCCAGCAGCCGGATGTGGTACTCGAGCGGCGCGCCCAGCGGGTTGGCCTTGCCCAGCGGAGTCGTCGGCTCCGGGCACCAGGTGGTGAAGCGCGGCACGACGCCGTTCGACATGAAGAACCGCAGGCCCTCGGCGGTGGACGCGATCGCCTCGTCGACCTTCGTGAAACCGAAGGGCTCGGCCATCTCGATGCCCGCCACGAAGTTGGGGATCACATTGCGCGGACCGAACACCTCGGCGGAGTCAAGGATCCGGCGGTGCCATTCGTCGCGGCCGACGTAGCGTTCCTTGCCCGGGCAGTGCAGCTGGAACAGCCGCCGGTCCCACACCTCGAAGTTGGGGTGGTAGATCCGGATCCCGTAGTCGTGGAAGCGCTGCACGGCGTCGCGGGGCAGCGCCTGGGCGACGACCTTGCCGGTCCAGCGGCCGGGGAAGCGCTCCTCGATGGCCTTCGCGTAGTGGCCGTAGAAATCGGCCTCGTCGCGGCCGCCGACCTGCGAGGTGATCGAGCCGCCCGTGAGGGTGTAGGCGCGGGAGGTGCCCGCGGTGTCGTACCGGTCGATGATCTCCAGGGCCTCCAGCACCTCCTCGACCGGCTTCACCCCCGTGTAGGGGCGGCCGGCCGCCTTGTGCTGGCGCCAGTTGTGGTTGATGTCGCAGAACTGGCACTCCTCCTTGGCGCCGAAGTACTGGCACACCCGGAAGACCGTCAGGTAGATGAGGTAGCCCCACTGGATGGTCGGGGCGACCTCCATCACCGACTTGCCGTTGGAGAGCTTGTGCCGGTAGTACTCGGGCATCGGCGGCAGCCCGACGTCCGCGATCCGGGCGCCGTCCAGGTACAGGCCGAGCGCGCCGTCCTCGCCGCCGCGCACGACGTACGGGGAGTCCGGGTTGACCCGTACGGACACGACGGTGCGGCGCAGGCCGTACGGGCCGCCGGTGAGCACGATCTCCTCGGGCGGCCGGTTGAGCGCGGCCGCGCCGAGCTCGGGCAGAGTGCGGTGGTCGAAGGAGAAGATGAAGTACGACTTCGGCTTGACGTCGCCGGAACCGCCGTCGGCGGTGCCGCTGAGCGCGGACTCGTCGAAGGCCATGCCCCCGCGCAGGAGGTCCTCCTTGATCACGGCCTCCCGCGGCACCTGCGGGAAGCGCTCCATCAGGCCTTCGACCAGCGCGGTACGGCTCAGGTTGTCCACGTGTTGCTCCATCCCCGAATCGAATGCTCGAGCGGCTCACCGAACTCCGCGATCACACCAGCTGCACGGAGATCCTCTCACCCTCGCCGCAGCCCCCACGGCGCAGGCCGCCCGCGGCAGGTCAGGCCGCCGAAGCGGCCGGCTTGCGAGGTCGGGCAGGACGGCGGACAGCCGGAAGGTGCTCACGACGGGCCATCGCCGGTGGTCCCCGCCGCTCCGGGCAACGCAATTTCGCGCCCGGGGAGGCGCGGACGGGCGAATACCCGCTCCGGCGCGTGCCATCGCAGGGCGGCGGTGGCACCCATGGGTCATGCCGCCGGTGTCAGCGTTCCTTCGGACAGCCGCCGCATACGCCTGGCGCCTGCTGGTCGTCGGCGCCGCCGTGTACGCGGTCTTCGCCGTGCTCGGCCGCTTCCACGAGATCGCCGTCGCGCTCTTCCTCGGCCTCGTCGTCACCGCCCTGCTCTCGCCCCCCACCCGGCGCCTGGCACGCGTCGTCCCCGGGTCCCTCGCGGTCGCCGTCTGCCTCATCGGCAGCGCGCTGCTGGTGCTGGGCGTCCTGGCGCTGGTCGGCGAGGCGGTGGCGGGGGAGAGCACCACGCTCGTCCGGGAGTTCCGCGTGGGACTGGACAGCATCGAGGAATGGCTGGAGAAGCCTCCCTTCCGGGTGAACCCGGAGGCGCTGTCCGATGTCCAGTCCCGTGTCGGCGCCTTCCTGTCGAGCCACCGCTCGACCCTGCTCAGCACGGCGCTCAGCGGGGCCGGACACCTGGTGCAGGTGCTCGCCGTGCTGGTGCTCGCCGTCTTCTCCTCCGTCTTCTTCCTGCACGGCGGCGACCGGCAGTGGTCGTGGTTCTGCGCGCAGCTGCCCGAGGCGGCGCGCGAGCGCGTGGTGATCGGCGGGCGCGCGGCGTGGCGTACGTTCACCGGCTACACCCACGGCATCGTGATCGTCGCGGCGACGAACGCCGTGCTCGTCGGGGTGGCGCTGTACTTCCTCGGGGTGCCGCTGGCCGTGCCGCTCGCGCTGCTGGAGTTCTTCGCGGCCTTCGTCCCCCTCGTCGGATCGCCGGTGGCGCTGGCGGTCGCCGCCGTGGTGGCCCTGGCCGCGAAGGGGCCCCTGATCGCGGGCGTGGTGGTCGCGCTGATCGTGGTCATCGGACAGATCGAGGGACATCTGCTGCATCCCCTGGTGATGAGCCGGGCCGTCCGCCTGCACCCGCTGGTGGTCGCGATCTCGGTGGTGGCCGGGGCCATCGCCGCCGGGGTGGTCGGCGCCGTGGTGGCGGTCCCGCTGGTCTCGGTGACCTGGTCGGTGCGCACGGCCCTGCGCGAGGCACAATCGCCGGATGAGCGATGAAGACCCCTCCGTGGATCCCTCCGGGGATTCCTCCCTGGAACCCGCCGTGGAACCCTCTGCGGAACCCTC
>NZ_JAGGOZ010000055.1 GCF_018614075.1 Streptomyces sp. ISL-94
CGCTAACTCACCGGCATTGCGCTGACCTGGTACTCAGGACCGTCCCGTACTCCGTCCACCGCGACTCGGTGCCCAGCCCCCGACCGGAACCTGTGCAGGCTCCGACGCACCCGCGACACGACTACGGCTGGGCCGATTGACCCCCGTCAACTCCCCTCCTCCCAGGTCAGTAGGTGGAGAGGAAGCTGTGCAGCACCCGGGCGCCGAAGGTCAGAGAGTCCACGGCAACGCGTTCGTCGGTGCCGTGGAACATCGACACGAAGTCCCCCCCGGGCGGCAGCCGCAGCGGGACGAAGCCGAAGCAGCGGATGCCGAGCCGGGAGAAGTGGCGGGCGTCGGTCGCGGAGGACATGCAGAACGGGACGAGGCGGGCGGTGTGGTCCTCGGCCAGGAGCGCGGCGGAGATCGCGTTGCCGAGGTCGCCGTCGAGGGTGTTCTCGTGGCCGTCTCCGCGCGGCACGACACGCGACGTGACCTCCGAGGGGATGAGCCGCCGCAGTTCGGCCAGGAACTCCTCCTCGTGGCCGGGAACGCTGCGACAGTCGATACGGGCGTGGGCGTGCGCCGGTATGACGTTGGGGGCTCCGCCGGCACGCAGGGCCACCGGGGTGGCGGTGTGGCGCAATGTCGCCCCGATGATCCTGCCGACCTCCCCGACGGCGGCGAGCGCGCTCTCCGGGTCGTCCGTCGTATCGCTTAGGCCGAACGCCTCCCCCAGCCGGTCGAGGAACTCCCGTGTCGTGGGCGTCAGCCGGAGGGGGAACGGGTGGTCGGCGATGGCCGAGACGGTGCGGGCGAGGACCTGGACGGCATTGCGGTCGTTGAGCATCGAGCCGTGCCCGGCCAGCCCGTTCGCGGTCAACTCCAGTGTGAAGGCGCCCTTCTGGGCCGTCTCCAGCAGGTAGAAGGATCCGGTGGGGGTCGGCACGCTGAAGCCGCCGACCTCGCCGATCGCCACGTCGCAGTCCGCGAGGAGGTCCGGGTGGCGCTCCATCAGCCAGGCCGCGCCGTGCGTGCCGCCGTCCTCCTCGTCCGCGACGAAGGCGAGCACCACGTCACGGCGTGGTGCTCGGCCGGCCGCCCGCATCGCCGTCACGGCGTCGAGGATCATCGCGACCATGTCCTTCATGTCCACGGCGCCGCGACCCCACACGTAACCGTCCTTCACCTCGCCGGAGAACGGGTGCACCGTCCAGCCGGAGGGATCGGCCGGTACCACGTCCAGATGGCTGTGCACGAGCAGCGGGGGCAGTCCCGGCTCCCGGCCCGGCACTCGGACCACCACGTTGGTGCGGCCCGGGGCGCCCTCCAGCATCAGCGGCTCCAGGCCTACCGCGGCGAGCCGCTCGGCGACGTACTCGGCCGCCTCCCGCTCGGGCCGACTGCCGACCGTGGTGTCCAGGCGTATCAGGTCGGAGCAGTACTGCACGACGCGCGAGGCGGTGAAGGTCTCCTCGGTGGTGGCCATGTCCGTTCCCCTTCGGGTCATTCATCGGGAGGATCCGGGAGCCCGGTGCGGTCGGGCTCCGGCTGAGGGCGCTTCTGCGGGGAAGGCGGTCAAGGGCTCATGGGGCGGCCCCGGCTCCCGTCCCGGACACGTCGAAACCACCGCGCTTGAAGACTTCCAGCAGGACGGTCACGTCGGTCTCGCCCACACCGTCCAGGCCGCCCACGACACCGGTGAGGAAGTCCTGGAGGTGGGCGTGGTCGCGGAGCGCGACATGAGCGCAGATCTGGTAGTCGCCGGTGATCGAGACGAGCGTCATCACCTCGGGCCGCTCCGAGAGCGTGCGTCCGACGGCGTCCAGGTGGCGGTAGGCGACGTTCAGCCACAGCAGCGCCTCGGTGGAGAGCCCGAAGAGCAAGGGGGCGACGTCCCCGCGGATCCGGATGACCTGCTGATCGAGGAGCGAGGCGAGCTTGCGTGAGGCGGTGGCCTGGCTGACGCCGAGTTCGGCGGCCAGCCGCGTCGTCGACATCCGGCCGTCCTGGGCGAGGAGCGCGGCCATCCGCAGTTCGTCCGGATGCAGTTCCACCTCGCCGCGCCGGGCGCCGAAGGGTGCCCGGGACGGCTGCCGCAGGGCGGCGCCCTCGGCGGCGGTGAGCGTGCCGACGTTCCACTCGTGGCTGCCGGTGTAGAAGCGCAGCACCGGATGGGAGGAGGAACTGCGCACCTGCGGGGGCAGCCCGTCGAAGAGCAGGGCGCGCAACGAGTCGTTGCTATCGGGGATGACCTCCACGAAGTGGTCGAAGGAGCCGAGGAGCGCCATCACCGTCCGGGTCTCGGTGAGCCGGCAGAGGCTTTCCGCGATCTCCCGGCCGTGGCCGGTTCCCCCGCGCAGCCGGAGCAGCACCGGCGCAGGACGGCCGATCAGCTGGGTGTCGAGCAGTCCGACCACGCGGACCAGACCCGCCTCGAGGAGTCGCTGGCCACGGCGCGCGGCGGTGCGCTCGGAGAGGCCGAGAACCTGGGCAATGTGATCCCAGGGGGCTCGGCCGTGGAGTTGGAGGGCCGAGGCGATCCGTCGGTCCATGCCATCAGTGGCGTCAGCATTCGTCATAAGCGTCTCCATAACGTCGAAAGCATGCAGGGAATGCTACCCCCTTGACGATTTGATGCATCGATGCCAAAGTTACCGACGCATCGCACACCGTGGTGAAGGGGGAACCGGTGGAACGGGTGGCGCACGTGGGAGTCGGCATTCCTCAGGGGCCGGCGAACGACGGTCCTGGGGGGTCCGGCTCGACGAAGGCAAGCGAGGCTCGCGGCAAGGGGGGCGATCCGGCGGGCACCGACGGCTCATTAGCGACCCCCGCGCCCGGTACCCCGGCCGCCCCGGCCGCTCCCGGCAGGCGCAATCTCGTCGCCGCGACCGTGGGCAACGCCCTGGAGTGGTACGACTGGAACGTCTACGCGCTGATGGCGCCGTTCTTCGCGACGAGGTTCTTCGTCTCGGGGAGCGCTGGCACGGCATTGCTGTCCTCGCTGGCGGTGTTCGCGGTGGGCTTCGTGGCCCGGCCGGTCGGCGGCCTGGTGATGGGGGCGATCAGCGACCGGCGCGGCCGGCGCACGGCCATGCTCCTGTCGATCGCGCTGATGGCGGCGGGCAGTCTCGTCATCGGGCTGACCCCAGACCACGGCACGATCGGTGCCCTCGCACCCATCCTCCTGGTGGTGGCTCGACTGGCCCAGGGCCTCTCCGCCGGAGGCGAGTTCGCGGCGGCGGCAGCCTATCTCGTGGAGTCCGCTCCCACGGGACGCAAGGGGCTCTACTCCAGCTTCCTCTACATCGGCAACTTGATGGGCACGCTCCTCGCCGCGGGGCTCGGCGCGCTGCTCGCCCTCGTGCTGGACGGGGAGGCGATGGGCTCCTGGGGATGGCGTGTTCCGTTCCTGGTCGGCGGCGTCGCGGCCCTGCTGCTCGCCGTGCTGCGGCGCGGCATGGACGAGACACTCGGCCAGGAAGCCCGGCGCGCGGCGTCGCGCGACCACCTGTTGGCGCCGCTGAGGCGCAACGCGCGGTCCGTCGTCACCCTGTGCGGCATCACCGCGGGCGCCACCGTCGTCTACTACACCTGGATCATCGGGCTGCCCGCCCACGCCGCGGCGGAGGCGGGCGTCAGCCGGGGCCGCGCGCTGCTCGCCACCACGCTCGCCCAGTTGGTCCTGCTGATCGCGTTGCCGGCCGCCGGCGCACTCGCCGACCGGATCGGGCCACGGCGCATGGTCATGGCCTTCGCCGGCGGATTCGCCGTCACCTGCGTCCCGCTCCACGCCCTCGCCGGAGTCTCCTTCGGCGGCCTGCTCGCCGCGGAGATCGCCGGACTGATTCTCTTCAGCGGTTACGGCGCCACCGCCGCCCTGGTGATGGCGGAACTCTTCCCGCAGGGCGCCCGGGGCACCGGCATCGGGCTGCCCTACGCGGCGACCGTCGCGGCCTTCGGCGGCACCGCGCCCTACGTCAGCCTCTGGGCCACCGAGCACGCCCCCGATATGGCCTTCCCCGCCTACATCACCCTGCTGTGCGTGGTCACCTTCCTCGTCGCCCGCTTCCGTCTCGCTCCCGACCGGCCCGCCCCGGCCCTGCCGGTCGACCGCCGCCCCGGGGCCTGAGGCCCGAGGCGCCCGCGGCGTACGTGCCCGGCGGGCGCCCGCGGCGCACTTGCCCGGCCCCACCCTCCGTACGCCCTCCTCGCACGCGCACTTTCCCTCCTCTGACCGCCCCTCAGCACCGGAGACGCCATGCCTCTCGACCTCGCCACCAAGACAACTGACGACATCGCCGCCCTGCGCTCCCGTATCGACACCATCGACAGCGAGATCAGCGCTCTCGTGGCCGAGCGGCGCGAGCACTCCCACAGCATTCAGCAGATCCGTCTCGCCGGCGGTGGACCGCGCACCCAGCTCAACCGGGAGAACGAGGTCATCGCCCACTACACCGACCGCCTCGGCTCCGCCGGCACCGCCCTGGCCCACCTCCTGCTCACCACCTGCCGCGGCACTCTGCAGGCCGCCGGGCAGAGTGCCGCCGATGTCGCCGGGGAGCGCCGCGCATGACGATCGGTCCCGAAGTGGTCGCGTCCTACGCCGGCGTGGCCCTGCTCGGAGCGATGTCACCGGGCCCCGACTTCGCCCTGGTCAGCCGTTTCGCGGCGCTTAGGGGGCGGCTCGCAGGCCTGGGGGCGGCGGCAGGTGTCGCCGCGGGCATGGCGGTCAACACCGCCGCGGCCGTCGTGGGCGTCGGCGCCGCGCTCGCCGCCTCGCCCACCGTCTTCCGAGCGATCACGCTGGCCGGCGCCGCCTACCTCTGTTACCTCGGCGTACGTTCCCTGCTCGCGGCCCGCGCGACGGACGGCGGCGGTCTCCAGGACGCCGACACCGGGGACGGGGAGAGCGGCGTCCGCCGGGCCGCCTTCCGGCAGGGCCTCATCACCAACGTGCTCAACCCGAAGTCGATCGTGTTCCTCGTCGCGCTGCTCCCGCAGTTCCTGACGGACCACTCGACGTGGGCGGACAAGTCGGTGCTCGGTGTCATTACCGTCCTCATGGTGCTCGTCTGGTTCAGCGCGGTCTCCCTCGCCGTCGGCGCCTTCCAGGCCGCCTTCCACCGCCCCGCCGCCCGGCGCGCCCTCAACATCGCAACCGGCCTGGTCCTCATCGCCCTCGCGCTCGTCATCGTCCTGACCTCCTGACCACCATCCATCCAACCCCCGAGCTGGAGGGGAGAAACGTGCCCGCACAACCTTTGTACGACGTCTTAGCCGTGGGTTGCGGCCCTTCCAACCTCAGCCTCGCCGCCCTCGCCACCGAGATTCCCGGCCTCCGCCTCGCCGTGCTGGAGCGCGACACCGCGATGCACTGGCACCCCGGCCTCATGTTCCCGGGCGCGAAGCTCCAGGTCTCGCCCTGGAAGGACCTCGTCAGCCTCTCCTCCCCGACGAATCCGCACTCCTTCCTCAACTACCTGGTGTCCAGCGGGCGCGTCCACCGCTTCCTGGTCAGCTCCCGCAGCGCGGTCAACCGCAAGGAGTTCGAGCAGTACTACGCCTGGGCCGCCGACCGGATCGGTTCGGTCCACTTCGGCCAAGAGGTCCGCGCCGTCGAGCGCGCCCCTGAGGGCTTCCACGTCCACACCGCCGACGCCACCTGGAGGACGCGCAACCTCGTGCTGGGCGTCGGTCGACACCCTCATGTCCCCCCGCACACACGGCGGTTTCTCGGCGCCGACGTCTTCCACGCCCACGACTACCTCAAGGCCCCACGCCGTACGGCAGGAGCCCGGGTGCTGGTGGTCGGTGGCGGCCAGAGCGCCGCCGAGATCGTGCACCACCTGCTCTCCGCTCCCGGCGCGCTGCCCTCCGAACTGGTGTGGGCGACCGGCCGGATCGGCTTGCCGCCGCTCGACGACTCCCCCTTCAGCAACGACTGGTTCACCCCCGGCGGGGTACGGCATTTCCACCGTGCCGGACCCAAGGTTCGCGCCCGGCTGCTCGACACGCTCCAGTCCACGAGCGACGGCGTCAGCGAGGGCCTGCTCGCCGACATCTACCACCGCCTGTACGAGCTGGACTACCTGGAGGACACCGCCTTCGGCCACGCCGTCCTGCCCGGCTACCGGCTCGTCCAGCTCGGCCGGCGCGAGCCTGGCTACGAGGCCCTGCTCTCCGGGATCGAGCCCGGGGACGAGCGCCCGGCCGCTGTGGACACCGTCATCCTCGCCACCGGGTACGCGAACGACGCCCCCGGATTCCTCGCCCCCCTCCTGCCCGAACTGCCCCGCCACGACGACGGCACGTTCCGGGTCCGCGCCGACTTCCGCCTCGACATGCCGACCGCAGGAGCCGCGGAACCCAGGTCGCTCGTCGGCACGGGCGGCATCTGGGTGCAGAACGCCGCCCGCCACAGCCACGGCCTCGCCGACCCCAACCTCAGCCTCTCGACCTGGCGCAGCGCCACCATCCTCAACTCCCTCACCGGCCGCGAGGCGTTCAGGACCCAGGGCTTCGACACCACCTTCGCCTTCGGACCGCACCCCGCCGACGGCGGACCCGCCCCCGCGCTCCATCGGCCTTCCCCGCTCGCCGCGGCGAAAGGAGTCCCCCTCCCGTGATCACCACCCCCCATGTCCTCCGCGCGCGAACCGCCGAGGACATCGCCCACCTGCCCCGCACCGGAGTGCTCGGCGCCGAGCTGCAACTCGACGGCGACGGCACCACCTTGCTGGAGTTCGTCCTGCCGGACCGCTTCCCCGGCGGCCCCGAGGTGCCCGTCAAGGTGAACTGGTGGAGCCTCGATCCGGGCGAGAGCACACCGGCCGAGAGCCACCGCGTGCACGAGATGTGGCTGGTCTCGGCCGGCGAGGCCGACCTGCGGATGGGCGACGACGTCATCCGGGTCCGCGCCGGACAGAGCGTCTTCATCCCCTCCGAGGTACGCCACCAGGCCGTCAGCCGGGGCCCCGGGCCACTCGTGGGCTTCGCCGTCTGGTGGGAGCCCAGATGACCGCCCCCCGAGCCGACCTGCTGATCGTCGGCGGCGGCGTCACCGGGATCACCGCCGCCTGGACGGCCGCCCGCCGCGCACCCGGCTCCAGGATCGTCCTCGTCGACCGGGGCGAGCCCGGCGCCGGCATCACCGCGTACTCCGCCGCCCTGATCGTCCCGTACGCCCCCGACGCCGCCCACCGCGCGCTCATGAGCGCGGCGAGCGAGCTGTTCGCCGCCGCTCCGCTCGCCGGCTTCCAGCGGACCGTGCCGATGGTCTTCGTGGTGCCGGAGCACACCGCCGCCGACGTGACGGGCCGCTTCCTCGGCGGCCCGCTCACCACTGCGGACGGCCACCGGCTGGCCGCGCTGCGCGCCGCCTACCCCGGCCTGCGGACGCGCGCCGGCGAGACGGTACTGGACGCGGGCGACCGGTGCACGGTCCTCGACGTACCCGGCTGGATCGCGACCGTCCTCGGCGGCGCCCTGCCCGGTGTGCCCGCGCCCGAGGTGCTGACCCGCACCACCGTCACCCGCGTACGCCGAGACGGCGAAGGCTGGGCCGCCGAAACGGCGGGAGGGCCCGTCCTGCGCACCCGCCGGGTCCTGCTCGCGACCGGCCCCTGGGCGGCCCCCGGGGTCGTTTCGACGCCCGGCGCGCCCCCGGCGCCGCCGCACGCCACCACCGCCAAGCTGGTCGCCGCCCTCCACCTGCGCCCCGGTTCGGTGACCGACCGGCCCGGCACCCCGGGGATCGTGTTCCTGGACGACGACCTGTTCGTCCTGCCCGGGCAGGTCCCGTTGGTGAGCTTCGCCGCCCGCCGCGTGCTCGGCGAGGGCGAGGCCCCCGCCGCCGGACTGCCCGACGACGAACGGGCCGAGGGCCTCCGGGTTCTCGCCCGCAGGCTGCCCTCGCTCGTCGGCGAGGTCACCGGCGGCCGGTGCTTCCCCGACGCGTACGCCCCCGGCCGGCTGCCCGTGACCGGACGGGCGGCCGGCGCCCCCGGCCTCGCCTGGATCACCGGCGGCTCCGGCTCGGGCGTCCGTTTCGCCCCCGCCCTGGCCGAGCGTGCCGTACGGCTGCTCGACGCGCCCCCGCGGCCCCGCGACGGTGCCGGCGCCCACCACCCCCTCGCACTCCCCGGAGCCACCCCATGACCGAGCACCCGCTCCGGCCGACGGACGCCCCCGCCCTGCTGCTCGTCGGCGGGGCCGCCGCCGGAGGCCACGGAGCCGACTCCACCCGGCGCACCATCCGCGCCGCCCACGCCCTCGGCCTTGCCGTCCACCTCACCGACCTGCCCGAGGCGCTCGCCGCCGCGCCCGCCATCACCGCCCTCGCCGACCGGGTCTCCGCCCTCGACCACGAACGGCCCGAGACCTGCGCGCGGTGGGCGCGGTCCGGCGCCGCCGGGAACGTGCGCGCGGTCTTCAGCTCCCGCGAGTACGCCCAGGAGGGGGCGGCGGCCCTCGCCGACGCCCTGGGCCTGCCGGGTAACGACCCGGCGGTGGTCGCCACCGTGCGCCGCAAGGACCGCTGCCGGGTGGCTCTCGCCGCGGCCGGATTCCGACAGCCCGCCGTGCGGTTGTGCCATGACCTGGGACAGGCGCGGGAGTTCGCGGCGGGGCGGCCGGGTCCCTGGATCGTCAAGCCCCGCGACGCGATGGGCAGCCTCGGTGTCGCGCTCGTGGAGACGCCCGGGTCGCTCGACGGCGCGGTGGCCGGCTTGCCGGACGCCGGACCGTTCCTCATCGAGGAGTACGTCTCCGGGCCCGAGTTCAGCGTCGAGGGCGTGCTGACGGGCGGCCGGCCCATCGTCCTCGCCGTCACTGCCAAGCACGTCACGCCACCGCCGCTCTTCGTGGAGCTGGCCCACGCTCTGCCCGCCCCGGTCGCCCCCGAGGTCCACCGGGGGCTCGCTCAGGAGGCCGCCGCCGCGGTCACCGCGCTGGGGCTGCGCCACGGGGTCTTCCACGTCGAGGGCTGGTGGACGTCCGACGGCCCGGTCCTCGGCGAGGTGCACACCCGCTTCGGCGGCGACTGGATCCACCTGATGCTCGAGCACGTCGTGGACGCGGACGTCTCCAACGCCGTCCTGCGCGACCTGCTCGGCCTGCCCGTGCCGGACCTGACGCCGCCCGACCCGGCCGCGCCGGGGCGCGGCGCGGCCGTCCTCTTCCCGACTCCGCCGCCCGGCACTGTGGAGGCGCTGCACGGCTGGGACCGGATCGCCGGTCTGCCCGGTGTGCTGCACGCCGACCCACAACTCGCCCCCGGCGACACCGTTCCACCCCTCACCGATTCCGCGGCACGGCGCGGCGTCCTCGTCACCGCAGCCGAGGACGCACGGTCCGCCCTGGACCTGGCCCGCCACCTCTCCGCCGGCCTCGGGACGACCCTCGTTCCGTAGGTCGGCGCGGCGACCGCGCCCGTGCCGCCCTTCTTCACCTTCTCGCTCGCACGACATCAACAGGAGCACTGATGCACAGCACCTTGCACGACGCCACCCTCGTTGCGGAGAACACCGAGGTCATCCAGCAGATCGACCCGCTCTTCGACGTGTTGTCCAGGAACGCGCCCGTCCGATCCGACCTGGTGCGGCTGGCGGCCGGAACCCTGGCCGCGGTCCGCATACCCGGGCACCTCCCGGCCGAGCGCTGCGCCGCGCTCATGAGCGCGCTGGACAACGCCGACTTCGACACGTACGACGAGCGCCGCATCTTCCCGCCGGTGACCAAGTTCGGCCCGGCTGTCTTCGACTACTACCTCGACGACACCATCCGGCCCGAGTACTGGGAGCACGCCGAGCAGTCCCGGTCCACGTGGAAGCGGATCGTGGGCGAGGACGACCCGCTGGAGACGCTCATCGCGGAACTGGGCCGCATCTGGCAGGGCCCCGTCGGGCCCGCGACCGTCGACGGGCGCGAACTCTTCGTCGGCATGGCCCGGGAGCTGACCGGCGGCGCCCGGATGCACTTCGACGAGCTGATGCGGGAGTTCCCCGGCGTCATCGACCAGGAACTGGTGGCCCAGTTCGGCTTCAACTGCTATATCAGCGTTCCTGAGGACGGCGGCGAGCTCGTCGTCTACCGCCGTCGCTGGAAGCCCAGCGACGAGCAGGAGCGCATCGGCTACGGCTGGGCCGAGAAGGTCGCCGCCGCCGAGCCCCGCGTCCTGGTCAAGCCGACGGTGGGCGACTCGGTCTGGTTCGACTCGCGCAACTATCACGCCATCAACCCCAACACCGCCGGGCGGCGCCTCTCGCTGGCGTTCTTCTGCGGTGTCACCACGGAGAACAAGCTCGTCCTGTGGTCCTGAGGTGACGCCCGGGGGCCGGTTCTCGAACCGGCCCCCGGGCGTCCCGCCGCCCCATCCCGATCCGAAGGAAGAACATCCCGTGCGCACCCGCCTGCTGCATCGCGAGAACCCCTACCTGCGTGACTTCGAGGCCACTGTGGTCCACGTCGGCGAGGAGACTCTGGAACTCGACGCGTCCGCCTTCTACGCCCGTGGCGGCGGGCAACTGGGCGACCAGGGCGTCCTGGGCGGCCACCGTGTGCTCGACACGATCAAGTCCGCCGACGGGCTGGGCGTCGTGCATGGGATGGAGTGGAACGGCGCCCCGCCCTCCGTCGGTGACCTGCTCACCGGCCGCGTGGACTGGGAGCGCCGCTACCCGATGATGCGGCTGCACAGCGCCCAGCACCTGCTGTGGCTCGCGCTCACCGCCGAGTACGGGCCGGAACAGCAGGACCGCGGGGGCGAGATCAGTCCCGACAAGGCCCGGCTCGACGTGGCCTGGGAGGCGTCCGAACGCCCCGACGCGGCAGCGCTCACCGCTCGGCTCGCGGACCTCGTGGCGGCCGACCTGCCCATCGAGCGGTACGCCACCGATGTCGAGGGTGAGCGCTGGGAGTGGGCCATCTCCGGGCACCCGCCGATCCCATGCGGCGGAACCCACATCCGCTCGACGGGCGAGACCGGTCCGCTCGCCGTCACGGTCAAGGGCAAGGGGCGCGGCACCGTACGGCTCACCGTCAGCCCCGCCGGCTGACCCGCCGTCAGACCGACTGGCTGACCCCCGGCTGATCACCTCCTAATGCTTTTGTCAAGCGGCCGCAGTGACAGGGAGTTCACGTTGGAAGCGCTTTCCGTCACGAAT
>NZ_JAGGOZ010000056.1 GCF_018614075.1 Streptomyces sp. ISL-94
GACGAAGCGGGCCTTGGTGCGTGAGCCGAGGAGACACTCCGGAGGGGCACCGCCCCAAGCCCCGCTCCGGCCCCGCCCGGGGACACCACCCCAGCCCCGCCGGCGCTTGAGGCGCGGGGGCCGGGGCGGAGCCCCGGGAAGCGGCGCGGCACGCAGGCAAGGACGGGGCGTCCGGGGTCCGGGGCGGAGCCCGGGGTCAGAGGAGGCGGCGGACCGTGTACGCGACCCCCGTCGGGCGCTCGGCTTCGCCGAGGTAGGCGTGGCCCCGCATCACGCACCACGCCGGAATGTCCAGCCGCGCGACCTCGTCGTCCGACAGGACCGTCACCGTGCCCCCCACCGGCACGGTGACGATGGCCCGGGCCAGTTCGATCACCGGCTGCGGGCAGAGCAGCCCGAGCGCGTCCACCTCGACGGAGTCCGCCACCGGCGGCACCGGCGCGGCCGACGGGGTCGTCATGCCCAGCCGGTCGCGCACGCCGGCCACCGCACCCGGCAGTACGTCCAGGAACCCGTTCACCTCCTCCGCGGTGGTTCCCAGCGGGAGCGACACCCGGACGTTCCCCTCCGACAGCACCCCCATCGCCCGCAGCACGTGACTCGGGGTCAGCGTGGAGCTGGTGCAGGAGGAGCCGGAGGAGACCGAGTAGCCCGCCCGGTCCAACTCGTGCAGGAGGGTCTCCCCGTCGACGTAGAGGCACGAGAAGGTGACCAGGTGCGGAAGGCGCCGGTCGGCGTCGCCGACCACCTCCACGTCCGGTACCAGCCGGACCACCCGCCGCCGGATCCGGTCCACCAGGACCCGCAGCCGGGCGGCCTCCGCATCCGCCTCGGCCCGCACGGCCCGCAGCGACGCCGCCGCCGCCACGATCGCCGGGAGGTTACCGAAGCCGGGGGAGCGCCCCGACTCCCTCTCGTCCGCCGGGACTTGAGCCGCGAAGCGGACCCCCTTGCGGACGGCCAGCAGGCCCACCCCGGGCGGGCCGCCCCATTTGTGCGCGCTCCCCACCAGCACGGACCACGCACCCTCCACCGGACCCCAGCCCAGCGACTGCGCCGCGTCCACCAGCAGCGGCACCCCGGCGGCCCCGCACACCTCGGCCACCTCCGCCACCGGCTGGACCGTGCCCACTTCGTGGTTGGCGGACTGGAGGCAGGCCAGCGCGGTCGACGGGCCGAGCGCGTCCGCGTACCCGGCCGGGGCCACCGCGCCCGACCGGTCCACCGGGACCTCCGTCACCGTCCCGCCGCGCGCCGCGTGCGCGTCCGCCGCATGCAGTACAGAACTGTGTTCGACCGCCGATACGACCAGGTGCTCTCCGACGCGCCGGCGCCCCGCGAGGACCCCCGCGATCCCCGTGTGAACCGCGTGCGTCCCCGAAGGAGTGAACACCAGCTCGTCGGGCCGGCATCCCACCGCCTCCGCGGCCGCCTCCCGCGCCGCGTCCAGCAGCAGGCGCGCCCGCCGCCCCTCCCGGTACAGCCGGGCCGGGTCGGCCCAGCCCTCGTCAAGGGAGGCCTGCAACGCCTGGCGGGCCACGGGGTGCAGGGGAGCGGCGGACGCGGTGTCGAAGTACGGCATCCGGTCACGCTAGCCGCAGTCCCCGACCGTTCGAGGTCAGGGGGCGTCAGATGTCTTCCGGAGCCCCTGGTTCAGGGCCGTTCGCACTGTCCCCCGGACGGCGGATCCATCCCTTCGGGGGCAGTAGCGGCGCGTTGGGCACCCTCCCCGCGCGACCCCAAATAGCGTCCAGTAGGGTTTGGTCCGCATAAACATCCAAACCCCTGCCTGCGTCAGGGCCGGCGACCGACCCGAACACGGCCGCGGCCGGCCGCGCGGGCCGAGACTCTCGGGAAGGCGCTACGTGAGTCCCTACGGCTCCGACCGCTCGCCGCGGCGCCCGATGCGGCGGAAGCTGCTGCAGGCGCTGACTGCGGGCGTGGTCCTGGCGACCGCCACTGGTTGCTCGTATACATGGAAAACCTTTCCCCGCCTCGGATTGCCGAAGCCGGTAACCGAGGAGGCGCCGCGCATCCTCTCCCTGTGGCAGGGATCCTGGGCGGCCGCGCTCATCACGGGCATCCTGGTGTGGGGCCTGATCATGTGGAGCGTCATCTTCCACCGGCGCAGCCGGACGAAGGTGGAGGTCCCCCCGCAGACCCGGTACAACATGCCCATCGAGGCGCTGTACACCGTGGTCCCGCTCATCATCGTCTCGGTGCTCTTCTACTTCACCGCGCGTGACGAGTCGAAGCTGCTCTCCCTCTCCGCCAAGCCGGCGCACACGGTCAACGTGATCGGCTACCAGTGGAGCTGGGGCTTCAACTACATCGAGAACGTCGACGGCGACGCCGCGACCCCGAAGGCGGGCGAGGTCCCCAAGGAGCTCTCCGCCATCCCGGACCGCTTCGCCAAGGACTTCCCCAAGGGCGCCGAAGGCGTCTACCAGAAGGGCGTCCCCGGCGACCGGAACCCGGACACCGACAACCCCGGGCCGACCCTCTGGCTGCCCAAGGGTGAGAAGGTCCGCTTCATCCTCTCGTCGAATGACGTCATCCACTCCTTCTGGGTAGTGCCCTTCCTGTTCAAGCAGGACGTCATCCCGGGCCACACCAACGTCTTCGAGGTCACCCCGACCCAAGAAGGCACCTTCCTGGGCAAGTGCGCCGAGCTCTGCGGTGTCGACCACTCCCGGATGCTCTTCAACGTCAAGGTGGTCTCGCCCGATGAGTACCGGGCGCACCTGAAGGAGCTGGCGGAGAAGGGGCAGACCGGCTTCCTGCCGGCCGGCATCAAGCAGACCGACCCGGCCCGGAATGCGGAGACGAACAAACTGTGAGCATCCTCAACGAATCCCAGGGTGCCGCCGCAGCTGACTCGTACGAGAACGAGCTGCCGGTGCGGCGCAAGCGGCCGGGCACCGTGGTCGTGAAGTGGCTTACCACCACCGACCACAAGACCATCGGCACGATGTACCTGGTCACCTCGTTCGTGTTCTTCCTCATCGGCGGGATCATGGCGCTCTTCATGCGCGCCGAGCTGGCCCGTCCGGGTACGCAGATCATGTCGAACGAGCAGTTCAACCAGGCGTTCACGATGCACGGCACGATCATGCTGCTGATGTTCGCGACGCCGCTGTTCGCCGGATTCGCGAACTGGATCATGCCGCTGCAGATCGGCGCGCCCGACGTGGCGTTCCCGCGGCTGAACATGTTCGCGTACTGGCTCTACCTCTTCGGCTCGACCATCGCGGTCGCCGGCTTCGTCACCCCGCAGGGTGCGGCCGACTTCGGCTGGTTCGCCTACTCCCCGCTGTCGGACGCCGTCCGCTCGCCGGGCATCGGCGCCGACATGTGGATCATGGGTCTGGCCTTCTCGGGCTTCGGTACGATCCTCGGCTCGGTCAACTTCATCACCACGATCATCTGCATGCGCGCACCCGGCATGACGATGTTCCGCATGCCGATCTTCACCTGGAACGTGCTGCTGACCGGTGTCCTGGTCCTGCTCGCCTTCCCGGTGCTGGCCGCCGCGCTCTTCGCGCTGGAGGCGGACCGCAAGTTCGGTGCGCATGTGTTCGATGCCGCGAACGGCGGGGCATTGCTGTGGCAACACCTCTTCTGGTTCTTCGGACACCCAGAGGTGTACATCATCGCGCTGCCGTTCTTCGGAATCATCTCCGAGGTCATCCCGGTCTTCTCCCGTAAGCCGATGTTCGGTTACATCGGTCTGATCGCCGCGACGATCTCGATCGCCGGTCTCTCGGTGACCGTGTGGGCCCACCACATGTACGTCACCGGCGGTGTGCTGCTGCCGTTCTTCTCCTTCATGACCTTCCTGATCGCGGTACCGACCGGTGTGAAGTTCTTCAACTGGATCGGCACCATGTGGAAGGGCTCGCTCTCCTTCGAGACCCCGATGCTCTGGACGATCGGCTTCCTGGTCACGTTCACCTTCGGTGGTCTGACCGGCGTCATCCTGGCCTCGCCCCCGATGGACTTCCACGTCTCCGACTCGTACTTCGTCGTCGCGCACTTCCACTACGTCGTCTTCGGCACCGTGGTCTTCGCGATGTTCGCCGGCTTCCACTTCTGGTGGCCGAAGATGACGGGCAAGATGCTGGACGAGCGCCTCGGCAAGATCACCTTCTGGACGCTGTTCATCGGCTTCCACGGCACCTTCCTGGTGCAGCACTGGCTGGGTGCCGAGGGCATGCCGCGTCGTTACGCGGACTACCTCGCCGCCGACGGCTTCACCGCGCTGAACACGGTCTCGACGATCAGCTCGTTCCTGCTCGGCATGTCGATGCTGCCCTTCCTGTACAACGTGTGGAAGACCGCGAAGTACGGCAAGAAGGTCGAGGTCGACGACCCGTGGGGCTACGGCCGTTCGCTCGAGTGGGCGACCTCCTGCCCGCCGCCGCGGCACAACTTCCTCACCCTGCCGCGGATCCGCTCCGAATCCCCGGCGTTCGACCTGCACCACCCGGAGATCGCGGCCCTCGACCACCTCGAGGACCACACCGCCGGCGGCACCAAGGCGCTCACCGGTGACAAGGAGGCCGGCAAGTGAAGATCCAGGGCAAGATGTTCCTCTGGCTCTCCTTCTTCATCCTGGTCATGGCCGTCGTGTACGGCGTGTGGTCGAAGGAGCCCGTAGGCACCACCGCGCTCTTCCTGGCCTTCGGCCTGAGCGTCATGATCGGCTACTACCTGGCCTTCACGGCCAAGCGCGTGGACGAGATGGCCCAGGACAACAAGGAGGCCGACGTCGCCGACGAGGCGGGCGAGCTGGGGTTCTTCTCCCCGCACAGCTGGCAGCCGCTCTCGCTGGGCATCGGCGGCGCGCTCGCGTTCATGGGCGTCATCTTCGGCTGGTGGCTCATGTACTTCTCGGCCCCGATCCTCGTGATCGGCCTGTGGGGCTGGGTGTACGAGTACTACCGCGGTGAGAACCAGAACCAGTAGCAGCACCGCTTACAGCAGTGGCGTGGGGCCCGGGCACCTCTTCGGAGGAGTCCGGGCCCCTCGTTTGCAGTCACCCCGCGCGCCGTAATTGTCATATCTTCATAGCGTTGTCCCCATGAAGCACTCACCGCGTCTTTGGACGGTAGTCAGCTGCTCCCTGCTGGTCGCGTCCCTCGGGGCCGGCGCCACCGCATGCGGGTCCGGCGACAACCCGCTGTCTGCCCGCCCGTATGACGCGGGCGATCAAGTCGCCTTCAACCAGGCACCCGGGGGCCGCCCCGTCGACCCCGACAAACCCCTCGAAGTCACACTGAAGGGGGGTGAGAGCCGCATCACCGACGTGACAGCCGTGGACACCCACGGCCGCCACCTGGCGGGCGAACTGTCCGCCAAGGGGGACCGCTGGCACAACACCGTCCCCATGGCAGCCGGTGTCCGCTACACCGTCACCGTCAGCACGGAGAACGCCAAGGGCGCCCCAGGGCAGCGCACGGCCGTTTTCGACACCACCCCGGCCAAGGGGGTCCTCAAGGTCGAATTCGGCCCGGACGCGGGCAAATACGGGGTCGGACAGCCCCTCACGGCCGAACTCAGCGAACCCGTCAAGGACAAGGCCGCCCGCGCCGTCATCGAACGGGGGCTGGAGGTCAAGGCCCCGGCCGGCGTCGACGGCGCCTGGCACTGGGTCGACGACAAGAAGCTCCACTACCGCCCCAAGGAGTACTGGCCCGCCCACAGCGAGGTCTCCGTACGGAGCAACCTGGAGGGCGTCAGGATCTCCGACCACCTCTACGGGGCCGCGGCCAAGCCGCTGAAGCTGGAGATCGGCGACCGCGTCGAGGTCGTCACCGACGCCTCCGCGCACTACCTCACGTTCAAGCGCAACGGAGAAGTGATCAACACCATTCCGGTGACCACCGGAAAGCCCGGCTTCTCCACCCGCAACGGCATCAAGGTGGTCCTCGGCAAGCAGTACTTCGTCCAGATGCGCGGCGACACCGTCGGCATCGGCGGCAGCGAGTACTACAACCTGCCCGTCTACTACGCCACCCGCGTCACCTGGAGTGGTGAATACGTCCACGCCGCGCCGTGGTCCGTCGGCTCCCAGGGCTACGAGAACGTCAGCCACGGCTGCACCGGCATGAGCACCGGCAACGCCGCCTGGTTCTACGAGAACATCACCGAAGGCGACGTCGTCCAGGTCGTCAACAGCATCGGCGAGGACATGGACACCTTCGGCAACGGCTACGGCGACTGGAACATGGACTGGAAGGATTGGCGCCAGGGCAGCGCCCTCCTCAAGGGCACCCAGGAGGGCCGCAACACCATCGACCAGGCCCGCCTGCGCCCGACCGTCTGAACGGGGGCCGCACGAGGGCCCGTACGGGCCGAAACGGAGCACGGGGGTCCATACGGGCCCCCGCGCTCCGTCGCCGCCTCAGGCGGCGGAGGAGGCCAGCCGGGACCGCAGGAGGGCCGCCAGGGCCTCGGGGAACTCCACCGGGTCCACCGGAAGGGTCACGGCCGCGTCCGCGCGGCTCCAGGTGGCCAGCCAGGCGTCCTGTGGACGCCCCATCAGGAGCAGCACCGGCGGGCACCGGAAGATCTCGTCCTTGATCTGCCGGCACACGCCCATGCCCCCGGCCGGCACCGCCTCGCCGTCCAGCACGCACACGTCGATGGCGCCCGCGTCCAGCGCCGTCAGGACCGCCGGCAGCGTCGCGCACTCCAGGAACTCGACCGGCGGCAGGTCCGCGGCCGGCCTGCGCCCTGCCGCCAGCCGCACCTGCTCCCGGGTGCCCGCGTCGTCGCTGTAGACCAGAACCCGCGCAGTCGCCCGCATTTCGTTCCTCCACGTGTCCCGTGAATCACGTTGATGTTGCGCGGGATGCTACTCCTCCCGATGCGCTGTCAACATCGGTTCGGCCAGGTCGCGACTGGCGGCCGGAGGGCGATCTGATGGGCCGTTCGGGCCTTGCACACGCCTCGGACACTCCGAACGGCACCCCCCGGGGTGAGGGCGGGATAAGCGACCGACATAATGTCGGTCGTGGCGACAGCAACGACAGTAGATACCGGGCACGCGCACCCGACGGTCAACCGGCCGAACCTCGTCAGCGTCGGAACCATCATCTGGTTGAGTTCCGAGCTGATGTTCTTCGCGGCCCTCTTCGCGATGTACTTCACCCTGCGATCCGTGACAGGCACCGAGTACTGGACAGAACAGGCCGCGGCCTTGAATCTGCCCTTCTCGGCGACGAACACGACGATCCTGGTGCTTTCCTCGCTCACCTGCCAGCTCGGCGTATTCGCCGCCGAGCGCGGTGACGTGAAGAAGCTCCGGACGTGGTTCATCATCACGTTCGTCATGGGTGCGATCTTCATTGGCGGCCAGGTGTTCGAGTACACCGAGCTGGTCAAGCACGAGGGCATGTCCCTCTCGTCCGGCCCGTACGGAACGGTGTTCTACCTGACCACCGGCTTCCACGGGATGCACGTGACGGGTGGTCTCATCGCCTTCCTGCTGGTCCTCGGCCGGACGTACGCGGCCAAGAGGTTCACCCACGAACAGGCCACGTCGGCCATCGTCGTGTCCTACTACTGGCACTTCGTCGATGTCGTCTGGATCGGCCTCTTCGCCACGATCTACCTGATCAAGTAGCGAACACGTCACCGGGCAACGACCCGGCACTCCATCCAGAAACACCGACGCAGAAGATCCTGACACCGGGGTAATCCGTGAAAAAGCTCTCCGCACGACGACGCCATCCGCTGGCGGCGGTCGTCGTTCTACTCCTCGCGCTGGCGGCCACTGGGGGGCTGTACGCCGCCTTCGCCCCTGCGGGCAAGGCGCAGGCCGACGAAACCGCCCAGTCCCTCGCCATCGAGGAGGGCCAGAAGCTCTACGCCGTGGGTTGCGCAAGCTGCCACGGAACCGGCGGTCAGGGTTCCTCTGACGGCCCGAGCCTGGTCGGCGTCGGCTCCGCGGCCGTCGACTTCCAGGTGAGCACGGGCCGCATGCCCGCCCAGCAGCCCGGCGCCCAGGTGCCGAAGAAGCCGGTCATCTACGACCAGGCGCAGATCGACCAGCTGGCCGCGTACATCGCGTCCCTCGGGGCCGGCCCGATCACGCCGACCGAGAAGCAGTACGACCCGACGGGCGCCGACATCGCCGCTGGTGGTGAGCTGTTCCGCAACAACTGCGCGCAGTGCCACAACTTCACCGGCGAGGGCGGCGCGCTGACGAACGGCAAGTACGCCCCCAACCTCGAGGGCGTCGAGCCGAAGCACGTCTACGAGGCCATGCTCACCGGCCCGCAGAACATGCCCTCCTTCCCCGACAGCACGATGCCGGAGAAGCAGAAGAAGGACATCATCGCGTACATCCAGAACGTGAACGGCGAGAAGTCGGTCAGCCCTGGCGGCCTGAAGCTCGGTGGCCTCGGCCCCGTCTCCGAGGGTCTGTTCGGCTGGATCTTCGGGCTGGGTGCGCTGATCGCTGTCGCCGTCTGGGTCGCGGCCCACACCGCTAAGGCCAAGAAGTCATGAGTAGCCAAGAGATTCCCGAAGAGAAGCACCTGCCGAGCGAGCAGGGCGACGCGCACCACGGTGCCGTAGCGGTCGCGGACGATCCGTTCGCCGACCCGGGCCTGCCGGTCCACAAGCCGCGTATCCAGGACATCGACGAGCGGGCGGCGAAGCGTTCCGAGCGCACCGTCGCGATGCTGTTCACGCTGTCGATGCTGGCCACCGTCGGCTTCATCGCCTCCTACGTGGCCATCCCGGTCGAGAGGATCGTGTACATCTTCCCCATCGGGAAGGTGAGCGCGCTCAACTTCGCCCTGGGCATGACCCTGGGCACGGCCCTCTTCTGCATCGGCGCGGGCGCGGTCCACTGGGCCCGCACCCTGATGTCCGACGTGGAGGTCGCCGACGAGCGGCACGAGATCGCCGCTCCGGCGGACGTCAAGGCGAAGGTCATGCAGGACTTCGCGGACGGCGCGAACGAGTCCGGCATCGGCCGCCGCCCCCTGATCCGCAACACGATGCTGGGCGCGCTGGCCATGCTGCCGCTCTCCGCCCTCGTGATCATGCGCGACCTGGGTCCGCTGCCCGAGGACAAGCTCCGCAAGACCCTGTGGGCCAAGGGCAAGCTGCTCATCAACCAGAACACGATGGAGCCGCTGCGTCCCGAGGACGTTCTCGTCGGTTCGCTGACCTTCGCCATGCCGGAAGGCCTGGAGGAGGACCAGCACGACTTCCAGAACCAGATCGCCAAGGCCGCCCTGATGATCGTCCGGATCAAGCCGGAGGACATCAAGGACAAGCAGGAGCTGGAGTGGTCCCACGACGGGATCGTGGCCTACTCCAAGATCTGCACCCACGTCGGCTGCCCGATCAGCCTGTACGAGCAGCAGACGCACCACGTGCTCTGCCCGTGCCACCAGTCCACCTTCGACCTCTCCGACGGCGCCCGTGTCATCTTCGGCCCGGCCGGTCACGCGCTTCCGCAGCTGCGGATCGGTGTGAATGACGAAGGCTTCCTCGAAGCGCTCGGCGACTTCGAAGAGCCCGTCGGTCCTGCATTCTGGGAGCGCGGATGAGCACTGCGACCACTGACACCAAGGCGCGCAAAGCGCCCGCCGGCGAGCGCGTAGCGGACTGGGCGGACGGACGCCTGGGCATCTACACCCTGGCCAAGTCCAACATGCGCAAGATCTTCCCGGACCACTGGTCCTTCATGCTGGGTGAGATCTGCCTCTACAGCTTCATCATCATCATCCTCACGGGTGTGTACCTGACGCTGTTCTTCCACCCGAGCATGAACGAGGTCGTGTACCACGGCTCGTACGTGCCGATGCAGGGCGTCCAGATGTCCGAGGCCTTCGCCTCGACGCTGGACATCAGTTTCGACGTCCGCGGCGGTCTGCTCATCCGGCAGATCCACCACTGGGCGGCCCTGATCTTCGTCGCGGGCATGGTCGTGCACATGATGCGCGTCTTCTTCACCGGCGCGTTCCGCAAGCCGCGCGAGGTCAACTGGATCTTCGGCTTCCTGCTGCTGGTCCTCGGCATGTTCACCGGTTTCACCGGTTACTCCCTGCCGGACGACCTGCTCTCCGGCACGGGTGTGCGCTTCATGGAGGGCGCGATCCTGTCGATGCCGATCATCGGCACCTATCTGTCGTTCTTCCTTTTCGGCGGCGAGTTCCCCGGCGGTGACTTCGTCGCGCGGTTCTACTCGATCCACATCCTGCTGCTGCCCGGCATCATGATGGGCCTGCTGGTGGCCCACCTGATCCTGGTCTTCTACCACAAGCACACCCAGTTCGCGGGTCCCGGCAAGACGAACAACAACGTCGTCGGCATGCCGCTGCTGCCGGTCTACATGGCCAAGGCCGGAGGCTTCTTCTTCCTGGTCTTCGGTGTCATCGCGGCCATCGCGGCGATCGCCTCGATCAACCCGATCTGGGCGCTCGGCCCGTACCGCCCGGACCACGTGTCCACCGGCGCGCAGCCCGACTGGTACATGGGTATGCCGGAAGGCCTGATCCGAGCCATGCCGGGCTGGGAGATCAACCTGTGGGGTCACACGCTCGTCATGGGTGTGCTCATCCCGCTGATGCTCTTCCCGCTGGTGCTCGGCGCGATCGCCGTCTGGCCGTTCATCGAGTCCTGGGTCACCCAGGACAAGCGCGAGCACCACATCCTGGACCGCCCGCGCAACGTCCCGACCCGTACGGCCTTCGGTGTCGCCTGGATCGCGGAGTACATCGTGCTGCTGATCGGCGGTGGAAACGACATGTTCGCGCAGTACTTCCACCTGTCGCTCAACTCGCTCACCTGGTTCGTCCGGATCGGCTTCTTCGCCGTCCCGGTCCTCGCCTTCATCGCCACCAAGCGGATCTGCCTCGGCCTTCAGCGCCGGGACCACGACAAGGTGCTGCACGGTCGCGAGACCGGCATCATCAAGCGTCTGCCGCACGGTGAGTTCGTCGAGGTCCACGAGCCGCTGCCGCAGGGTCAGCTGTACAAGCTCACCTCGCACGAGCAGTACAAGCCGCTCGAGCTCGGCCCGACGGTCGACGAGAACGGTGTCGAGCGCAAGGTGAAGGCCACGCAGAAGCTGCGCGCGAAGCTCAGCAAGGGCTTCTACGCGGAGAACAACCAGATTCCGAAGCCCACGGTGGAGGAGTACAAGGAGATCCAGAACGGCCACGGCCACCACTGATCTCCCGCACGACCTGCAGGGCCCGCACGACCCGCATGACCGCATGAGGGATTGATTTCGGTCAGTCCTGGTGTCGCCACGGCGAGAGCCCCGTCCAGTGTCTGGACGGGGCTCTTTGCCGTCTCCTGGGCTGGATAGGCTGAAGCCCTTCCCATTCGACGTGGGCGGCGAGCACGGGGGCGGCCCACTAGCACAGGAGCGGACCATGAACGTGGTGACCCCGGCAGGCGGCGACAGCGTGGCAGCTCTCCCCCAGACTTCGTCCGGGGGGACCCCCACCTGGCCGGGCGTTCTCGACGCCCTGCTGACCGGCCAGGACCTGCGTGCCGAGGACACCGCCTGGGCCATGGACCGGATCATGCGCGGGGAGGCCACCGACGCCCAGATCGCCGGCTTCGCGGTCGCGCTGCGGGCCAAGGGGGAGACGGTCGCGGAGATCAACGGCCTGGTACGGGCCATGTACGCGCACGCCAACCTCATCGAGGTGCCGGGCCGGACGGTGGACATCGTCGGCACGGGCGGCGACGGGGCCAAGACGGTGAACATCTCCACGATGTCGGCGCTCGTGGTGGCCGGTACGGGCGCGAAGGTGGTCAAGCACGGCAACCGGGCCGCGTCCTCCGCGAGCGGGTCCTCGGACGTGCTGGAGGAGCTCGGCGTCAACCTCAACCTCACCCCGGAGCGGGTCGTGCAGGTCGCGGAGGAAGCCGGCATCACCTTCTGCTTCGCCGTGAAGTTCCACCCGGCGCTGCGTCATGTGGCGGCGGCGCGCAAGGAGCTGGGCATCCGCACCACCTTCAACTTCCTCGGCCCGCTGACCAACCCGGCGAGGGTACGGGCCCAGGCCACCGGCGTCGCCGACGCCCGGGTGGCCCCCATCGTGGCGGGAGTCCTCGCCGAGCGGGGTTCGTCCGCGCTGGTCTTCCGCGGTGACGACGGCTTGGACGAGCTGACGACGACCGCCACTTCGCGGGTGTGGTGGGTGCGCGACGGGAAGGTCTCGGAGCAGGCCTTCGACCCGCGCGACGTGGGCATCCCCCTGGTGGACGTGTCCGCCCTGGGCGGCGGGGACCCGTCGTACAACGCGGACGTGGCCCGCCGCCTGCTGGCCGGTGAGACGGGCCCGGTCCGCGACGCGGTCCTGCTCAACTCGGCAGCGGCCCTCGTGGCGCTGGACCCGGGCCCGGGCACCCTGGAGGAGCAGCTCGCGGCCGGCATCGCCCGTGCGGCCGAGTCGATCGACTCGGGTGCGGCCCGGGCGGCCCTGGAGCGCTGGGTGGCGGCGAGCAACGCGTAGCACGCCCGTCGGGCCCGATTCCGTCTGATCGTTTTGAGCCAAGACCCCGGTCCGCATCGCGGACCGGGGACTTGCGTTCGGGGGATCATGTGGCAGGATGCTGGACAGGTCACGAGTGACAGCGTTTAGGCCCCGGCTTGCTGTCCGGCAACCCTCCTTCCGTGGCGGGGTGCCCCGGGTGATGACCAGGTCGTAGGCAGCAAGGCCTACGGCAAGCGCGGATCCCTCGACACCAGGGGTCCTGGTCTCTCGAGGAGCGTTTTCCGTGAGCAAGCGAATGCGATAGGGCGACTCCGCCCCTTCTTCAACCCTCGGATCAGGGTCACTTCGGTGTACCCCGGATCGGTCCGAGGACTTCCCGTACCCGGTCGGCCGCGCCGAGCCGAGTCGTACCCGCGTACGGGCACACCGAAGCCATTCAGACCTGCCTGCCGGGAGATACCGCCATGTCCGCTGCCCTGAACGCCGCCGCTGCCATCACCGCTACCGCTGCCGCCGAGGCCTGTGCCGAGCCGCTGCCGGTCCTCGGCCGGGACGTCACCGTCCCGCTCGTCACCGGCGGCGAGGTCACCTACGCCGCCCTCGACTACGCGGCCAGCGCCCCCGCCCTCCAGCGGGTCTGGGACGACGTGGCCGCCTACGCCCCCTACTACGGCAGCGTGCACCGCGGCGCCGGCTACCTCTCGCAGCTCTCCACCGACCTCTTCGAGCAGAGCCGGGTCACGGTCGCCGAGTTCCTCGACTGCCGCCCCTGCGACCAGGTCGTCTTCACCCGGTCCACCACCGACTCCCTCAACCTGCTCGCCGCCGTGCTCCCGGCCGACTGCCAGGTCTTCGTCTTCGAGACCGAGCACCACGCCGCACTGCTGCCCTGGACCAACGCACAGGTCACCTACCTCAACGCCCCCCGCACCCCCGACGAGGCAGTCGCCACCCTGGAGCGGGCGCTCGCCGGCCGCGACCCTTACGGCCCGGCCCTGGTGTGCGTCACCGGCGCCTCCAACGTCACCGGCGAGCTGTGGCCGGTGAAGGAGCTCGCCGCCGCGGCGCACGCCCACGGCGCGCGGATCGTCCTGGACGCCGCCCAGCTCGCCCCCCACCACCCCGTCTCGGTGCAGGAGCTGGACGTGGACTGGGTCGCCTTCTCCGGGCACAAGCTCTACGCCCCCTTCGGCTCGGGCGTGCTCGCCGGCCGCGCGGACTGGCTCCAGCAGGCCGAGCCGTACCTCGCCGGCGGCGGCGCCTCGCGCAAGGTGACGCGACGCGTCAACGGGGCGGATGCCGGCGGCGTGGACGTCGAGTGGCACACCACCCCCGCCCGCCACGAGGCCGGCTCCCCGAACGTCATCGGCGTCTACTCCATCGCCTCCGCCTGCAAGGCCCTGACCGAAGCCGGCTTCGACAGCCTCGTCGCCCGTGAGCGCCACCTCATCGCCAAGGTCCGGGACGGCCTCGCCGAGGTCCCGGCGGTGCGCGTCCTGTCCCTCTTCGGGGACGACGCACCGCGCGTCGGTGTCATCTCCTTCGTGGTGGACGGCTGGAACAGCTCCCACTTCGCCGCCGCCCTCTCCGCCGAGCACGGGATCGGCGTGCGCGACGGCCTCTTCTGCGCCCACCCGCTGGTCCGCACCCTGCTCGGCAGCGAGCCGCATGCCCAGGGCGAATGCGGAGCCCCCGAGGCGGCCCCGGGCGAGCTCCCCCAGACTTCGTCCGGGGGGACCCCCGCCCTGAACGCCATCCGCGTCAGCTTCGGCGCCGGCACCCCCGACGAGCACGTCGAGCGGTTCGTCCGCGCGGTCAAGGAACTCGTCGCGGACGGCGCCAAGTGGCAGTACCGCACGGAAGAGGGCCGCTGCGTCCCGGCCGTCTAGGGTTGGGGTTCGCCTCAAGCGCCGGCGGGGCTGGGGTGGTGTCGCCGGGCGGGGACGGAGTGGGGCTTGGTGCGGTGCCCCTCCGGAGTGTCTCCTCGGCTCGCGCACCAAGGCCCGCTTCGTC
>NZ_JAGGOZ010000057.1 GCF_018614075.1 Streptomyces sp. ISL-94
GGACGGGGGTTCGGTGGGGGTTGAGGATGGGGTGGGGGCGGGGCGTGGAGCAAGTGGGCTAGTACGACAGGCGACACGGGCGAATCGCGGCGGAATGGCAGGGCCATGGGGGAGGGTTGACGGGTGCGCAGATTCTGGATGGCCGGTGGAATCGGGATCGGGCTGTGTCTGACCTTCGTCGTGCTGCTCGTGGTGGGGACGTACTCGGCCGCCGCGGGCCTGGTGGGGGCCGGTGCGGGCGGCCGGGTCGTGGGGCTCGCCAAGGGTGCGGTGCCGGCGAAGTACCAGGCGCTGGTGGAGAAGTGGGGCAACCTGTGCCCGGCCATCAACCCGGCGCTGCTCGCCGCCCAGCTGTACTCGGAGAGCGGCTGGAACCCCAGCGCCGTCAGTCCGGCCGACGCCCGCGGTATCGCGCAGTTCATCCCGGGTACGTGGGCGGGCCACGGCATCGACGGGGACGGGGACGGCGACCGGGACATCTGGGATCCGAGTGACGCGATCCCCTCGGCGGCTTCGTACGACTGTGAGCTGGCCAAGGACGTGGCGGGCGTGCCGGGTGACCCGGCGTCGAACATGCTGGCCGCCTACAACGCGGGTGCCTACGCGGTCATCAAGTACGGGGGCGTGCCGCCCTACAAGGAGACTCAGGGGTACGTAAAGACGATTACCACGCTGGCCAAGAGCTTCGCCAGGCCCGTGGGACGGGTGGCGCCTTCGCAACAGGCCGCGGGAGCCATTTACTTCGCACAGAAGCAGCTCGGGACGCCGTATCTGTGGGGCGGCAACGGAACGCCCGATCAGAACGGGCGGTTCGACTGCTCGGGGTTGACCAAGGCGGCGTACGAGACGGTGGGTATCGAGCTGCCGCGTGTCGCGAATGACCAGTACAACGCGGGGGAACATCCTTCGCGTGACCAACTGCTCCCCGGTGACCTGGTGTTCTTCTCCGATGATCTGACGAACTCTCGGGAGATCCGGCACGTCGGGCTGTACGTCGGCGGCGGGTACATGATCAACGCCCCGTACACGGGTGCGGTGATCCGTTTCGACAAGATCGACACGCCTGACTACTTCGGCGCGACGCGCGTGACGAAGGACGGTGCGGAGGCTCTTCCGGAGCGCGTCGCGGTGAGCCCGGCGCCGTAGCAACTCTCCGTAAGGCAAAGGCCCTGAGCTGCGATGATGAGTCACTCTTCGATAACGTTGGAGTGATCATTCGGTGGAGAGTGGAACGTAGTAGCCAGAACGGGCGTTCCATGGATGCAGGGGAACCACGGCAAGGGCAAGGGCAAGGGGCCGCATCACCATGGCTGGACTCACGACCGGTGGGCCGAATGTGGATGTCAGCCTGCTGTACGAGCTCAACGGACTGGCCCGGCAGGCCCCGAGCCGGCTGGACCGGGCCGTGAGCCTGGCCGGCGAGTACGGGATCCTGCTGGCCCTGGTGCTTCTGGTCCTGTGGTGCTGGCGCGGTGCGCGCCGGCAGGACGAGGCCTCGGCCGCCGAGACCTTCGCCGCGCTCGTGTGGGCCCCCCTCGGCGCCGGGCTGGCGCTGCTCGTCAACGCGCCGCTGCGTGAATTCGTCGGGCGGCAGCGGCCGTTCATGCAGCACGAAGGCCTCCAGGTCCTGGACCCCGGACCCGGGATCGGCCTGGTGAAGTCGGAGTTCTCCTTCGTCAGCGACCACGCGACCCTCGCGATGGCCCTGGGCGTCGGCCTGTTCCTGGCCAACCGGAAGCTCGGGCTCATCGGCATCGGGCTGGCGCTCGCCGAGGGGCTGTGCCGCGTGTACGCGGGCCTCCACTACCCCACCGATGTGATCGGCGGCTTCGCGCTCGGCACCGCCGTCGTCCTCGTCCTCGCGCCGCTCGCCATGGCGGTGCTGAACCCGGTGGTGCGGGCGGTGGCCGGCTCCCCGCGCGTGGGGCGGCTGGTGCGGGCCAAGGGGCGGGCGCTGCCGCGGTCGGTCGGCCTGGCGCAGCCGCAGACCCCGCCGGCCGGGCAGCGTACGCAGGAGAGCGACCTCGCCGCCTGAGGGCGGTAAGAGCGCTGAGAGCGTTAAAGGGCGTTGAGGGCCCACGCTTACGGGCTTCCGTACGACTCCCATACGGCGATCAGGACGGCCGCCAGCAGGCACAGCAGCGCCGCCCCGAAGCACAGGCGCACCGCCGTCGGGCGCGGGCGCGGCGTCACGGTTCGCGCCGCTCGCCGCCCTCGCGGCGGTAGCGGGAGCGCAGCCGCAGCCCGACGGCCAGGGCCACGTCGGCGGGGCCGTCTGCCGTGCCCACGGCCCGGGCCCGGGCCCAGGCGCCGGCGGCCGGGGTGCCGGCGATGAGCAGGGCCCAGCGAAGGGCCGCGAGGCGGGCTGCGGGTCCTGGCATGAGTCAAGGGCATCCGCTCCGGACGGGCCGGGCCAGCCGGGCCGTCCGAACGGGCTAGGGGCGGCTACTCGACGGTGTGCCGGGCGGCGTCCCTGCGGGCCAGGTCGCGGGAGCGGCGGGCCGGGCCGGTCCAGCCGCAGGTGCAGACGGCCAGGCAGAACGATCCGCGTTCGGCGGTGGAGGTGGTGTGCCCGGCGGGTGGCTGCGGCTGTGGCTGCGGCCGCTGGAGGGGCACGGAGACAAGCGGAGGGGTCGGGGTCGCTTTCGCGTGCGGTTCCACGGCTCCACGGTACCGGGGTCGGGGACGGGCCGGGGAGGTGTGTGGCCCGTGACGGGAAACCCCGGACCTCGTTAAGCGGAGCGGGTGGGGGCCTCGGGCAAACAGCGGTCACGCGTTGGGGGTTGGCAGGCGATGGTGGTTCACCAGCACAGGCGGCGGCGCGGACGTGCGGGTGAGGTGATGATGCTCGCTGCCGGGGTCGCCCTGGCGGTCGCGGCCACGGGCGGCTGCGCGGGCGCCGGCGGCAGCGACGGCAAGCCTCCCGCGGACCCGGCGGCGGTGGTCCGCGGGGCCGCCGACGCGCTGGTGAAGACGGGCAGCGCGCAGGCCCGTACGGCCATGGAGATGGCCACGGGCGGCACCCGGGTCACCATCCGGGGCGAGGGCGGCGTCGACTTCAAGCACCACATGGGCCAGCTGCTGGTGATGCTGCCGGCCGATGTGAAGGGCAAGGCCGAGCACCGGCCGATCACCGAGCTGCTCGTGCCGGGCGCGCTCTACATGAAGAACCGGGGCTCGGGCGTCCCCGACGACAAGTGGGTCCGGGTCGACACGACGACGCTGGCCGACGGGAACCTGGTCACGGGCGGGGCCACCGATCCGCTGGTCGCGGCGGAGCTGCTGCGGGGCGCGCAGGAGGTCACGTACGTCGGGGAGACCGAGGTGGCGGGCACCAAGGTGCGGCACTACCGGGGGACCACCGACATCGGGCGGGCGGCGGGGAGCGCGTCGCCGGAGGTGCGGGGGGCGCTGGAGGCGGCGGCGAAAGGGTTCAGCAAGGACACCGTGCCGTTCGATGCCTATCTGGATGAGCAGGGGCGGCTGCGGAAGGTCAGGCACCGGTTCACGTACGTCAACAATGGCGTGATCGATGTCTCGTCCACCACGCTGCTGTACGGGTTCGGGACGCCCGTGACGGTTGTATTGCCCGCAAGTACGGACATTTACGCGGGGAAGATCTCCGATTAGGGGCGGTGGGCGGGGGTAACCGGCGCGATCGGGCCATGGGGGGTATCCGGAAATGGTCCATCCGTGTCATGTGCGGCGGGCCGGGGGCTCCCTACGCTGAGGAGTCGAGTGCCGATGGTGAGGGCCGGTGGCCGATGCCCGACGAGCGATGACGGCAGATTGAGGTGACACGCGTGACTCCCGCTTGCGGTACGACGGTGCAGGACCACGTGGCGCTCGCCGAGATCGAGCTGTGCGGTGAGCTGATCATTGCCGCTTCGGCGGCGGATGAGGAACGGCTGAGTCTCGATCGGATCGACGAGGTGTTGTTGGGGCTGGCGGGCGGCTGACCCGCCGTGTCCTGAGGCTCTGCCCCAGCCCCCGCGCCTCAAACGCCGATGAGGCTGAAGATCCCCCGGCCAGCCGGAAGATGTTCCCTGCGAGGCCGAAATCGCCCCGGCCAAGGTGGCTGCCCGGTTGCTCCGGACCGGGGACCGACGGACGGAGTCCGGCGCAGCGGCCCGAAGCCGGGGAGGCCCCCCAGGGCCGAGCGGTGCGAGGGGCGCGTGACGAAGGAGTGACCCGCCAGGGCCGAGCCGTGCGAAAGGCGCGTCCGTCAGGTACGGAGCAGGCGGGCGATGGCCTTGGTGGCTTCTTCCACCTTCGCGTCGATTTCGGTGCCGCCCTTGACGGCCGCGTCGGCTACGCAGTGGCGGAGGTGTTCCTCCAGCAGCTGGAGGGCGAAGGACTGGAGGGCCTTCGTGCTCGCCGAGACCTGCGTGAGTATGTCGATGCAGTACACGTCCTCGTCGACGAGCCGCTGGAGGCCGCGGATCTGGCCCTCGATCCGGCGCAGTCGCTTGAGGTGCTCGTCCTTCTGGTGGTGGTAGCCGTGGACGGCTCCGGAGCCCTCGGCCTCGATGGTCGTCATGCGTCCTCCCGTGCTTCGTGGTCCGGAATGGGGGGGTGTATACCCCTCGTGGGTATAGGGTACCGGCCCGCCGCCGCAGGGACAGGGGTACGTGGTCCTCACTCTGCCTGATGGAGGACACTGGGGAACGGCCGGTTAGCCGTGGCCGGGGGATGCGCCTAGCATCAGCCTGACCGAATCCAATGCACCCCGAGGACCTCACGTGCGATTTCGTCTGACCCCCAGGGAGACGAGCTTCTACGACATGTTCGCCGCATCCGCGGACAACATCGTCACGGGCTCCAAGCTCCTGATGGAACTGCTCGGTGCGGACTCCTCCGCCCGGGCCGAGATCGCGGAGCGGATGCGGGCGGCGGAACACGCGGGCGACGACGCCACCCACGCGATCTTCCACCAGCTGAACTCCTCTTTCATCACGCCGTTTGACCGCGAGGACATCTACAACCTGGCCTCCCAGCTCGACGACATCATGGACTTCATGGAGGAGGCGGTCGACCTGGTCGTCCTCTACAACGTGGAGGAGCTCCCCAAGGGCGTCGAGCAGCAGATCGAGGTGCTGGCGCGCGCGGCCGAGCTGACCGCCGAGGCCATGCCGCACCTGCGGACGATGGACAACCTCACCGAGTACTGGATCGAGGTCAACCGTCTTGAGAACCAGGCCGACCAGATCCACCGCAAGCTGCTCGCGCAGCTCTTCAACGGCAAGTACGACGCCATCGAGGTGCTGAAGCTCAAGCAGATCGTCGACGTGCTCGAAGAGGCGGCCGACGCGTTCGAGCACGTTGCGAACACGGTGGAGACCATCGCGGTCAAGGAGTCCTGAACCTCGTGGACACCTTCGCTCTGGTCGTGACCATCGGTGTCGCGCTCGGCTTTACCTATACGAATGGTTTTCACGACTCCGCGAACGCGATCGCGACCTCCGTCTCGACGCGGGCGCTGACCCCGCGCGCCGCTCTGGCGATGGCCGCCGTGATGAACCTCGCAGGTGCCTTCCTGGGCAGCGGGGTCGCCAAGACGGTCAGCAAGGGCATCATCGAGACCCCGCACGGCGACAAGGGGATGTGGATCCTCTTCGCCGCGCTGGTCGGGGCGATCGTCTGGAACCTGATCACCTGGTACTTCGGCCTGCCCTCGTCCTCCTCGCACGCGCTCTTCGGAGGCATGGTGGGAGCGGCGCTGGCGGGCGGGATCGGCGTCATCTGGCACGGGGTGCTGGAGAAGGTCGTCATCCCGATGTTCCTGTCGCCGATCGTCGGCCTGGTCGTCGGCTACCTGGTGATGGTCGCGATCATGTGGATGTTCCGCAGGTCCAACCCGCACAAGGCCAAGCGCGGCTTCCGGATCGCCCAGACCGTGTCGGCGGCCGCCATGGCCCTCGGGCACGGCCTCCAGGACGCCCAGAAGACCATGGGCATCGTGGTGATGGCCCTGGTCATCGCCGATGTCCAGGGCTCCGGCGACCCGATTCCCGTATGGGTCAAGGTCGCGTGCGCGGTGATGCTCTCGCTGGGTACGTACGCGGGCGGCTGGCGCATCATGCGCACCCTGGGCCGCAAGATCATCGAGCTCGACCCGCCGCAGGGCTTCGCCGCCGAGACGACGGGCGCGTCGATCATGTACACCGCGTCCTACCTGTACCAGGCGCCGATCTCCACCACCCACGTCATCACCTCGGCGATCATGGGTGTGGGCGCGACGAAGCGGGTGAACGCGGTCCGCTGGGGCGTCGCCAAGAACATCATCCTGGGCTGGTTCATCACCATGCCGGCCGCGGGCCTGGTCGCAGCGGTCAGTTTCTGGATCGTGAACCTGGCCGTCGGTTAGCGGCCAGACGCGCGGACGTACGTACGTACGGAAAGCGGGCCGGCTCCTCCCACCCAGGGGGAGCCGGCCCTTTTCTTTCTTCGCCTTGCGGTGGCACCGCCATGCAGCACCGCAGGACGCCTGGGACCACGCGGCGGAGCCGCATGGTGTCTCGTCGGTCTAGCCGAAGCGGCCCGAGATGTAGTCCTCGGTCGCCTGCACGGAGGGGTTGGAGAAGATCCGGTCCGTGTCGTCGATCTCGACGAGCTTGCCGGGCTGGCCGACGGCGGCGAGGTTGAAGAAGGCGGTGCGGTCCGAGACGCGGGCCGCCTGCTGCATGTTGTGCGTCACGATGACGATCGTGAAGCGTTCCTTCAGCTCGCCGATCAGGTCCTCGATGGCGAGGGTGGAGATCGGGTCGAGGGCAGAGCAGGGCTCGTCCATCAGCAGGACCTGGGGCTCGACCGCGATGGCGCGGGCGATGCACAGACGCTGCTGCTGGCCGCCGGAGAGGCCGGAGCCGGGCTTGCCCAGGCGGTCCTTGACCTCGTTCCAGAGGTTGGCGCCCTGGAGGGACTTCTCGACGATGTCCTGGAGCTCGGACTTCTTGAAGGAGCCGTTCAGCCGCAGGCCCGCCGCCACGTTGTCGAAGATCGACATGGTGGGGAAGGGGTTCGGGCGCTGGAAGACCATGCCGACCGTGCGGCGGACCGCGACCGGGTCCACGCCGGGGCCGTAGAGGTTCTCGTCGTCCAGCAGCACCTTGCCCTCGACGCGGCCGCCGGGGGTGACCTCGTGCATGCGGTTCAGGGTGCGCAGGAAGGTGGACTTGCCGCAGCCGGAGGGGCCGATGAAGGCGGTCACGGAGCGCGGCTCCACGGTCATCGAGATGTCATCGATGGCCTTGTGGCTGCCGTAGAAGGCGGAGAGGCCGCTGACGTCGATTCGCTTGGCCATGAGGGTCACTTCGCTTTCAGGAGGTCGCGTCAGCGACCGGTCTTCGGGGCCTTCCAGCGGGCGATGCCGCGAGCCACCAGATTGAGGATCATGACGAAGGCGATCAGGACGAGCGCTGCGGCCCATGCCCGGTCGTAGGAGGCTTCACTGCCGACCTTGTACTGCTCCCAGATGTAGAGGGGGAGTGAGGACTGGGCGCCTTCGAAGGGGTTTCCGTTGATCAGCTGGGAGCCGAAGACCAGCAGCATGATCGGCGCGGTCTCGCCGGCGATACGGGCTACAGCCAGCATGACACCGGTGGAGATGCCGCCGATGGCGGTGGGGAGCACGACCTTGAGGATCATGCGCCACTTCGGCACACCGAGGGCCAGCGCGGCCTCGCGCAGCTCGTTCGGGACGAGCTTGAGCATCTCCTCGGTGGAGCGGACCACGACGGGCATCATCAGGATCGACAGGGCCATGGCGCCGGCGAAGCCGGAGGGGCCGAAGCCGAGCATCAGGTTCCAGGTCGTCAGGATGAAGAGGCCCGCGACGATGGAGGGGATGCCGGTCATGACGTCGACGAAGAAGGTCACGGCCTTGGCGAGCGAGCCCCGCCCGTACTCGACCAGGTAGACGGCGGTCAGCAGGCCGATGGGGGCCGCGAGCGCGGTGGCCAGGCCGACCTGCTCGATCGTGCCGAGCAGCGCGTGGTAGACGCCGCCGCCCTGGTCGAAGCTGGTCACGCCGTTCATGGAGTGGCTGAGGAAGTTCCCGTCGAGGAGCTTCACACCGCGGCTGATCGTGGTCCACATCAGCGAGAGCAGCGGGAGGACCGCGAGGACGAAGCAGACCCATACGACGGAGGTCGCGACGCGGTCCTTGGCCTGGCGGCGGTTCTCGATGACCGCGCTGGCGGTGTAGGTGATGCCGACGAACAGGAGGGCCGCGAGCAGGCCCCACTGGATCTTGCTCTGGAGGCCGAAGGCGAGGCCGATGCCGCTGCCGAGGGCGATGGAGACAACCGCGATGCCGGCCGGGGCCCACCGGGGCAGGCCGCCGCGGGTCAGGCCGGCGGGGGCGACGGACCGGGGGGCCCGGGCGGGCCGCTGGTCCTGGAGTACGTGGCTCATCAGGCGTTCGCCCCCGAGAAGTCCTTGCGGCGAGCGATGATCAGCCGAGCTGCACCGTTGACCAGCAGGGTGAGCAGGAAGAGGACCAGACCGGAGGCGATCAGCGCGTCCCGGCCGAACTCGTTGGCCTCGTCGAACTTCGCGGCGATGTTCTGTGCGAAGGTGCCGCCGCCCGGGTTGAGGACGTGCGACGAGATCAGGAAGCTCGGGGAGAGGACGGTCGCCACGGCCATGGTCTCGCCGAGGGCGCGGCCCAGGCCGAGCATCGAGGCGGAGATGACGCCGGAGCGGCCGAAGGGCAGCACCGACATCCGGATGACCTCCCAGCGGGTCGCGCCGAGGGCCAGGGCGGCCTCCTCGTTCATGCGCGGGACCTGGAGGAAGACCTCGCGGCTGACGCTGGTCACGATCGGCAGGATCATGATCGCGAGCAGGATGCCGACGGTGAAGAGCGAGCGGGCGACGCCGACCTGGGTCTTGTCGAAGAGGTAGGTCCAGCCCAGGTACTCGTCCAGCCAGAGGTTCAGGCCGTTCAGCTGCGGGACGAGGAAGAGGGCGCCCCAGATGCCGTAGACGATCGACGGCACGGCGGCCAGCAGGTCGACCACGTAGGCGAGGGGGGCGGCCAGCTTGCGCGGCGCGTAGTGCGAGATGAAGAGGGCGATGCCGACGGCGATCGGAACCGCGATGGCCATCGCGATGATCGAGCTGACGACGGTGCCGAAGAGCAGGACGGCGATGCCGAAGACAGGGGGGTTGGCCGAGGCGTTCCAGTCGAAGGTGGTGAGGAAGTTCCCCTCGTTCTTCGACAGGGCGATCGAGGCCCGGTAGGTGAGGAAGGCGGCGATCGACGCCATGATCACCAGGAGCAGGATGCCGGATCCCTTGGAGAGCCCGGCGAAGACCTTGTCACCGGCGCGGCCGGTGGACCTCTCGCTCTTGGAGACGGGCGGAGCCGTGTCAATCTGGGTGGGTGTGGTGGAAACCATGGTCTTTCCGGTCTGTTTGGGGGGCAGGCCCCCTGGCGGCGGTGCACCGGATTTCCCCTGGGTGGAGGGGAAGGTTCCCCCGAGGTGGCGGTGCCCGGACGGGGGCGGCCGACACCTCGGGGGTCAGGATTCAGCCCAGCGTCTTGATGGCTTCGCGGACCTTGGCGTTGATCTCGGCGGGGATCGGCGCGTAGCCGTTCTCCAGGAGGACCTTCTGGCCCGCGTCCGAGGCGGCGTAGTTCAGGAAGGACTTCACGGTCGGGAGCGTCTCGGCCTTGTTGCCCTTGTCGCAGACGACCTCGTACGTGACCAGGACCAGCGGGTAGGCGCCCTCGGCCTTGGTGGTGTAGTCGAGCTTCAGGGCCAGGTCCGAGCCGGTGCCGGCGATCTTGGCGGCGGCGATGGCCTTGGAGGCGTTCTCACCGGTGGCCTTCACCGGGGCGGCGGCGCCCGTGTTCAGGTCGACCGTCTTGATGTTCTGCGAGCCGGCGAAGGAGAGCTCGAAGTAGCCGATCGCACCGTCGACCTGCTTGACCTGGGCGGCGACACCGGCGGAGCCGGAGGCGGCCTGGCCGCCCGGGGCGGCCCACTTCTTCGCGGCCTCGTGCGGCCAGGCGTCGGGAGCGGCGGTCTTGAGGTACTTGGTGACGTTCTCGGTGGTGCCCGAGTCGTCGGAGCGGTGGAAGGCCTGGATGGCGGTGGAGGGAAGCGTGACGCCCGGGTTCAGCTTCTTGATCGCCTCGTCGTCCCACTTCTTGATCTTGTCGTTGAAGATGTTGGCGACCGTGGCGGCGTCGAGGTTCAGCTTGTCCACGCCGGCGACGTTGAAGCCGAGGGCGACGGGGCCGCCGACCATCGGCAGGTTGATGCCCTGGCCACCGGTGCAGATCTTCTTGGACTCCTCGACTTGCTCCGGCTTCAGCGCCGAGTCGGAGCCGGCGAAACCGACGGTGCCCTGGTTGAAGGCGACGATGCCCTCACCGGAGGAGGACGACTTGTAGTTCACCTCGACGCCGGAACATGCGGCCATGTAGTTCTTCACCCACAGCTCGACCGCGTTCTTCTGCGCGGAAGAGCCCGAGGCGAGGAGCTTGCCCTTGGCGTCGTCGCACTTGATGTCGCCCGCGGCGGCCGTGGAGGGCTTCGTCGTGCCGTCGGCGGTCTTGGTGTTGTCGTCCGAGCCGCACGCCGTGAGGACCAGGGCGCCGGACACGACGAGCGCCCCGAGGGCGGAGGCACGAAGCATGTTCTTGCGCTGAAGCTTCACTTTCGGGTGTTCCTTCCAGAAGCCGCCGGCCGCTTTCTGTATCGGGGCGGCGTGCGAAGAGGACTACGTCGGCGCCCGGGTGAGCCGCTGGTTCTGGCCGGCGACGCGCTCCGTGCACCACTCAAATTAGGCAGGACAGGTGAAGCGGCCGACCGGGGAGAGTGAACGGACGGTGAACCGTGGCGGACGACCCGGTGCGGTGCGGCGGGTCCGCGCGCAGGCGTAACCATCCGTTATCCGGCCGTTATCTCGACGTGACCGCCGGCTCGGGGAGCCAGACGTGCCGGAAGGCGAGGCGGGCGGCCTCGACCTCGTGGCGCTGGTCGGCGTGCAGCACGCCGAGGGCGTAGGCCGTGGCGGGGGCGATGCGGGGGGTGCGGGCCGCGGCCGCCGAGGCCGCGGCGGCCTCGGCGGCGTCGCGGTGGCGGTCCAGGGCCTCACCGGCGATGTGCAGCCGGGCCACGTTCCCGCCCAGCGCCTCCCGGGCGTACCGGTGGACCCGCAGGAGGCGGCGTACCTCATGCCAGAGCCCGTCGTGGTCCGCGTTGTACGGGTGCTCGTCCTCGGCGGGCGGCAGCGCCGCGACCGCCGCCGACAGGCGGGTTCCGGCCACCTCTGCCAGCGGTACGAGGACTTCCGCGACCTGCCCCCGGGCCGCGACCGCGTCCAGCGGCACCTCCGAGGCCAGCACCGCCACGGCGTCCGCCACCGCGTGGAAACGGGCGGAGCCGAGCGCCTGGAGCGTCGCCGAGTGGGCGCGGGTCCGCGCCAGGGTCAGCTGCCGCTCCAGCAGGGCGCCCGCCCGGGCCGAGCCCACGGTGAGTGCGCCGGCGCCGCCGCGCGGCGACGGGACCTCGGGCGCCCCCGACAGCCGGTGCAGCGCGTCCAGCAGCCGCACCAGCCGGGCGGCGTACGCGTGCTCGTCGGCCAGGGTCGAGGACAGCCACACCAGCTCGGTGCGCAGCCCGTCCGCCCAGGACGGCTCGGTCACCCCCCGGAAGGTGACCAGGGATCCGCTGATGCGGCGCGCAGCCCCCCGCAGGCTGCGCGCCGCATCATTTCCTTCCGCGGCATCGGCCCCGCTCCCCGCGTTCTCGGCGTGGAGGCGCAGCGCGCGCAGGAAAGCGGTGGCCTGGGAGCGCAGGTACGCGCCGAGCACGTCACCCGCGTCCCCCCGGGCCGTCAGGTCATGGTTTGGCTGAGCCACGCCGGCGCCTCCGGGCGTCTATGAGCATCTCCTGTAGGTGCCGCAGCGGCTGGCCGTCCGCGTCCGTGCTGTGCCGGGTCCATTCGCCGTCCGGGCCCAGGTGCCAGGAGGAGGTGAGGTCGGACATCCCGGTTTCCAGCATCCGGTCCAGAGCCGCGCGGTGGGCCGGGTCGGCGACCCTGACCAGTGCTTCGATACGGCGGTCGAGGTTGCGGTGCATCATGTCGGCGCTGCCGATCCACACCTCGGGCTCGCCGCCGTTGCCGAAGGCGAAGACCCGGGAGTGCTCCAGGAAGCGGCCGAGGATCGAACGGACCCGGATGTTCTCCGAGAGCCCGGGGACTCCGGGGCGCACCGCGCAGATCCCGCGGACCCAGATGTCGATGGGGACCCCCGCCTGGGAGGCCCGGTAGAGCGAGTCGATGAGCACCTCGTCGACGATCGAGTTCATCTTCAGGCGCACGGAGGCGGGGCGGCCGGCCCGGTGGTGGTCGGCCTCCTTGTCGATGCGCGCTATCAGGCCGTCGCGCAGCGAGCGCGGCGCCACCATCAGGCGGCGGTAGGTCTCGCGGCGCGAGTAGCCGGACAGCCGGTTGAAGAGGTCGGAGAGGTCCGCGCCGACCTGCGGGTCGGCGGTGAGCAAGCCGAGGTCCTCGTAGAGGCGGGCCGTCTTGGGGTGGTAGTTGCCGGTGCCGACGTGGGCGTAGCGGCGCAACAGGTCGCCTTCCTGGCGCACGACGAGCGACAGCTTGCAGTGGGTCTTGAGGCCGACGAGCCCGTAGACGACGTGGCAGCCGGACTCCTCCAGCTTGCGCGCCCACTTGATGTTGGCCTGTTCGTCGAAGCGGGCCTTGATCTCGACGAGTACGAGGACCTGCTTGCCGGATTCGGCGGCGTCGATCAGGGCGTCCACGATCGGGGAGTCGCCGGAGGTGCGGTAGAGCGTCTGCTTGATCGCGAGGACGTCCGGGTCGGCGGCGGCCTGCTCCAGGAAGGCCTGCACCGAGGTGGAGAAGGAGTCGTACGGGTGGTGCAGCAGGACGTCGCGCTCGCGCAGGGCGGCGAAGATGTCGGGCGCGTGGGCGGTCTCGACCTCGGCGAGGTCCCGGTGGGTGCCGGCGATGAACTTCGGGTACTTCAGCTCCGGCCGGTCCAGGGAGGCGATCCCGAAGAGGGCGGTCAGGTCCAGCAGGCCGGGCAGCGGATACACCTCGGCGGCGTTGACCTTCAGCTCCTGGACGAGGAGGTCCAGGACGCCGGGGTCGATGGACTCCTCGACCTCCAGGCGGACGGGCGGGCCGAAGCGGCGCCGCATGAGCTCCTTCTCCAGGGCCTGGAGGAGGTTCTCGGCGTCGTCCTCCTCCACCTCGAGGTCCTCGTTGCGGGTCACGCGGAACATGTGGTGCGCCAGCACCTCCATGCCGGGGAACAGCTCCTCCAGGTGCGCGGCGATGACGTCCTCCAGCGGGACGTAGCGGTGCGGGGAGGCCTCCAGGAAGCGGGAGAGGAGGGGCGGGACCTTGACGCGGGCGAAGTGGCGGTGGCCGCTGGCGGGGTTGCGGACGACGACGGCCAGGTTGAGGGAGAGGCCCGAGATGTACGGGAAGGGGTGCGCGGGGTCCACGGCCAGCGGGGTCAGCACCGGGAAGATCTGGTTCCGGAACAGCGTGAAGAGGCGGGCCTGCTCCTTCTCGGTGAGGTCGGGCCAGCGGATGAGGTGCACGCCTTCCTCCGCGAGCGCGGGGGAGATGTCCTGCTGGAAGCAGGCGGCGTGGCGGGCCATGAGCTCGCGCGAGCGCGTCCAGATGAGCTCCAGCACCTCGCGGGGCTGCAGGCCGGAGGCCGAACGGGTGGCGACACCGGTCGCGATACGACGCTTGAGGCCGGCCACGCGGACCATGAAGAACTCGTCGAGGTTGCTCGCGAAGATCGCCAGGAAGTTGGCGCGCTCGAGGAGCGGGGTGGTGGGGTCCTCGGCGAGCTCCAGGACGCGCTCGTTGAAGGCGAGCCAGCTGCGCTCCCGGTCGAGGAAGCGGCCCGGGGGGAGCTCGCTGCCGTCCTTGTCCTCGTAGGCGTCCAGATCGGCGTCGAGGTCGGGGTCGAGGTCGAGGTGGGGGCGGTGCGCGGAGATGGACCCGATGAGGGCGGGGGGCGTACTGGTGCCGTTCGCTGCCGCGGGGGCCGGGGTGTGAGACGGGTGCTGGGCGGGGACCTCGGTGGGGCCGGCGCTGGGCTGGTGGCTCATGACTCCATTCTTCCGCGCGGGGAGGACAGGCGCGTCGGAAGTGTTTGCCGTCAGGCGGGGGCGGGGCGGCCGGGGCTGCATGGGGGGAGAGTCGCAAGCGCGTGTTAATGCGTGGTGAATGGCGTGTGGCTTCCCGGGTCTGGCCGGCGCACGAGTGTGCGGCCGGGCGGACCCGGCACCGCCGCCGGGGCTCCGCCCCCGCACCCCCGCGCCTCAAGCGCCGGCGGGGCTGGGGTGTGGTGCGGCCGGGTGGGCCCGCGCGCCTTCATGCCCGGGGCTCCGCCCCGGACCCCGCGCCTCAAACGCCGGCGAGGCTGAATGTGCCCCGGCGGGGCTGGATTGGGGCCCGGCTGGGTGGGCCGGTGCGGCTCAAGGATCGGGGCTCCGCCCCAGACCCCGCGCCTCAAACGCCGGCGAGGCTGAATGTGCCCCGGCGGGGCTGGGTGTGGCCTGGCGGGGCTGGATTGGGGCCCGGCTGGGTGGGTGGGTGCGGGTACAGGATCGGGGCTCCGCCCGGGGTGCGGGGTGGAGCCCCGGGGCGGCGCCGGGTGCGGCCGGCCCAGTCAGCGGCACTACATCCAGCCTCGCCGGCGGCGGGCGGTCAGCTTTCTGTGCGGTACATCAGGTCCACCTCGTGGGTGGTGAAGCCGAGGCCCTCGTATACCGCCAGGGCCGCCGGGTTGTCGGCGTCGACGTACAGCATCGCCGTCGGGAGGCCGGCCTCCGCCAGGTGGCGCAGGCCGACGGCCGTGAGGGCCTTGCCGAGGCCGCCGCCCTGGGCGCCCGGGCGGACACCCAGGACGTAGACCTCGCCCAGCTGCTCCGCCCGGTGGACCTTGGTCCAGTGGAAGCCGACCAGCTCGCCCTCCCGCTCCGCGAGGAAGAAGCCCTTCGGGTCGAACCACGGCTGCGCGATCCGGTCGTTGAGGTCGCGCTGGGTCAGCGCGCCCTGCTCGGGGTGGTGCGCGAAGGCGGCCGCGTTCGCCGCGAGCCAGGCCGCGTCGTCCGCGCCGGGGACGAACGTGCGGATCGTCACCCCGGGCGGGAGCAGTGGTTCGGGGAGCGGGTCCCCCTCGAACAGCGGCCTGCGGAGCTGGCGCAGTTCGCGGAAGAGGGTCAGGCCGAGGACCTGGGCGAGGTGGCGGGCGGCCGATTTGCCCCCGTGTGCCCACACCCGGATCCGCTTGCCGGAGGCGGCCAGCAGGGTCGTGCCCAGCGCCCGCCCGTGGCCGCGCCCGCGCAGCGCCGGGTGGATGACCAGCTCGGCGGCCGGGGCCTCCACCGGGTCGGTGTCTTCCAGTTGCCCGTATCCGGCGAGCCGGCCGCCCTCGGTGAGCAGGAAGTGCCGGATGCCCTCGCGCGGCCCGCCGCGCAGCTGGAGCCGTCCCTGCTCGGAGACGGCGGTGGTGCCGTCGGTGCGCGCCGCTTCCTCGATCAGGGCGAGGACGGAGTCGGCCTGTTCCTCCGTCAGCTCGTCGAGGGTCTGAATCTGCCGTCCCGGCTCCAGGGCCGCTGCTGCGTCAGTCATGCCAAGAGCCTACGACCGTCGCGGGCGGCCTGCGGGGGCGGGCGCGGGCTCGGTCCGTCTTCTGCGCGTAACCAGCTCGATACCCGCTCCCCCCTGTCGTGCTACGCGCGTTGACCATAGGCTTCGTCGGACCTCCCGAGCAGTATCGCTGTCCACAAAGGGGATTAAATGTCAGCGACGCCACAACGGCACCGCCGAGCCCTCCGGTTGACCTACACCGCCCTCGCCGTCACGGCCGGGGCCGGGGCGATGGTCGCCGCCGCACTGCCGGCCGGGGCCGCGAGTGGTGGCGGTGCCGCCAAGAGCCGGACCGTCGATGTGCAGATGCTGTCGTTCAACGACTTCCACGGCACGCTGGAGCCCCCGCAGGGTTCCTCGGGCAATGTGAGCGAGCGTCAGGCCGACGGCACCACCAAAGCCATACCCGCGGGCGGTGTCGAATACCTCGCGACCAGCCTGCGCGAGGCCCGCAAGGGCCACGAGTACTCCGTCACCGCCGCAGCCGGTGACATGATCGGCGGCAGCCCGATGCTGTCCGGCCTGTTCCACGACGAGCCGAGCATCGAGGCGCTGAACAAGCTCGACCTGGACGTCACCAGCGTCGGCAACCACGAGTTCGACGAGGGCAGGGCCGAGCTGCGCCGCATGGCGTACGGCGGCTGCCACCCGGTCGACGGCTGCTTCGAGTACGGCAAGGAGTTCACGGGCTCCGAGTTCCCGTTCCTCGCCGCCAACGTCACGGACGAGAAGACCAAGCGTCCGATGATGTCGCCCACCTTCATCTGGAAGAAGGGGGACGTGAAGATCGGCTTCATCGGCGTCACCCTGGAGGGCACGCCGGACGTCGTCACCGCCGAGGGCGTCAAGGGCCTGAAGTTCGGCGACGAGGTCGAGACGATCAACAAGTACGCGGCCGAGCTGAACAAGCAGGGCGTGAAGTCGATCGTCGCGCTGATCCACGAGGGCGGACTGCCCGCGAGCGGCGCGTACAACTACGACTGCGACGTCCCGGGCGCCGGCGCCGGTATCTCGGGCGCGATCGTGGACATCGCCAAGAACGTGGACCCGAAGGTCGACGCGCTGGTGACCGGCCACACGCACCAGGCCTACGCCTGCAACATCCCGGACCCGGCGGGCAACCCGCGCATGGTGACCTCGGCCGCCTCGTACGGCCGCCTGTTCACGGACACCACGCTGACGTATGACCGCCAGACCAAGGACATCGTCCGCACCGCGGTCTCCGCGCCGAAGCCGGTCAACAAGGTCGTCACCCGGGACCAGCCCAAGGCCCCGGACATGACCGAGCTGATCACCCGTTGGAACGCCCTCGCCGCCCCGGTCGCCAGCCGTCCGATGGGCTTCATCTCGGCGGACATCCCGGGCCGCGGCTGGGAGGCGCCGGAGAAGCCGCTGGGCGACCTGATCGCCGACGCGCAGCTGGAGGCCCTGGCCCCGGCCGACAAGGGCGGCGCGCAGCTGGCCATCATGAACCCGGGCGGCATCCGTGCCGACCTGGCCTACAAGGCCGCGGGTTCCGAGGGCGACGGCGTGGTGACGTACGGCGAGTCCTACACGGTCCAGCCGTTCACCAACATGATGAACATCGTGGACCTGACCGGCGCGCAGCTGATCACCGCGCTGCAGCAGCAGGTCAGCGGCCCGGTCAACGGCGCGAGCCCGAAGATCCTCCAGGTGTCGAAGGGGTTCGCCTACACCCTCGACCTGACGAAGACGGGTGCCGACCGCATCGTGGTGGACTCGGTGAAGCTGAACGGCGCGGCGATCGACCCCGCCAAGACCTACCGGGTCGCGATGAACGAGTTCCTCGCGGGCGGCGGTGACGGCTTCACCGTCCTGAAGGAGCACAAGCACAAGCTGGTGGGCGCGTCCGACCTGGACTGCTTCAACGCCTACCTGGGCAAGTCGACGGCCGCGAGCCCGATCGCGCCGCCGGCGGCGGACCGGATCACGGTCGTCAAGTAGCTCCCGCAAGCGCCGAAGGGGCGGTGGGCCTGGGCGGCCCGCCGCCCCTTCGGCGTTGTCAGAGCCCGGCGAGGAAGGTGCGGACGGCCTGGTGGAAGCCCTCCGGGTCCTGGAAGGGCACGTAGTGCTCGGTGTCGAGGGCCGCGTACGCCGTCCCGGGCCGCCGGGAGACCATCGCGTCGGCCGTCTCCTGGCGGAGCGCCTCGCTGCGCAGGCCGTGGATCAGCAGCGCCGGGCAGCGGCTGGCGAGCCAGACGTCCCAGTGGTCGCCGAAGGCCGCCGCGACGGTGTCGAGGGTGTCCTGCGGGTGGAACGGCAGCCGCCAGCCGGGCCCGTCGGGCAGCGGGCGCAGGAACGGGCCGATCCCCTCGCCGAGCGGGCCGCAGGCGGCGATCAGCTCCTCGCGGGTCGGCGCGGTGTACGGGAGGGCGTGGAGGAGGTCGAAGAAGTCCAGGCGCTCCCCGCCCGGGATCTCCACCGTGGCGTCGACATTGACGAGCGCCGAGACCAGGTCGGGGCGGGCAGCGGCCAGGTGATAGGCGTTGAACCCGCCCAGGGAGAAGCCGAGGACGACCGCCGGCTCCGCGAGGCCGAGGTGCTCCAGGAGCGCGGCGGCGTCGCCGACGTAGCCCTCGCGGCTGTACTCGGCGGCGCGGTCGGAGTCGCCGTGGCCGCGCTGGTCGGGGGCGATGACCCGCCACCCGTCGCCGAGGGCGGTGGCCAGGCCGGTGAAGTGGGCAGCTTCGGAGAGTCCGCCGTGCAGGGCGAGCAGGGGGCGGCCGGGGCCGCCGAAGTCCAGGTAGGACAGGGTGCGGTCGTCGATCTTCAGCGCGTGGCGCATGGTTTCGTCTCCCCGTGTGTGGCAGGTCGCGTGCACGTTCTCGGGTCTTGCCGGTGACTGAAGGCTGTCAGGATTTGGGCAAGTGTGCAATACGTTCGTGTAGGGCGCTTGCACAAAAAGGGGCGCGGATACGATCCCGGCATGGGAAATCGAGAGGACCTGCTGGCCGGAGCGCGCCGCTGCCTGGAGGAGAAGGGGTACCTGCGCACGACCGTGCGCGACATCGCCTCGGCGTCGAAGGTGAGCATGGCCGCGATCGGCTACCACTTCGGATCGCGGGAGGCCCTGCTCAACCAGGCGCTGTTCGCCGCCATGGACGAGTGGGCCACGGGATCCGGCCGGCTCACCGGGCAGGGTGACACCGCCGGGGAGCGGTACGCCGACACCTGGGACCGCAAGATCCGGGACTTCGGCGAGATGCGCTGGCTGTGGCTGGCCTCCGTGGAGGCCTTCGTGCACGCGCGGTCCTCGCCCGAGCTGCTCGCCGCCCTCGCCGAGGGGCAGCGCCGCAACCGCCGGATGGTGGCCGCCGCGCTGCGCGGGGTGCCCGAGAGCGAGGTCGCGGAGGAGGACGTACGGTCCCTCGGTTCGCTGCACATCGCGCTGCTGGGCGGGGTGATGGTGCAGGCCCTGACCGACCCGGAGGAGGCGCCGAACGGCCGCGAAATCCTCCAAGGGTTGCGCACGATGGTCGAGTTGCTCGAAAGCTGACCGCTACCGACGGGTAGCAAAGGCGGGTCCCGCACGCCATAATCCCGTCCCACCACTGGGTCGGCAAAGGGGCGGGCATGGGCGTGGCATCGGCTGCGGGCACGGGCACGGGCACCGGTACGGGCACGGGCACCGGTACGGGCACGGGCACCGGTACGGGCACGGGCACCGGTACGGGCACGGGCACCGGTACGGGCACGGAAGCAGGTAGAGGCGCGGGCGCGGAGCTGGGCCGCCGGGGGTTCCTGACCGGGGCGGCAGCGCTGGCGGCCTCCGCCGCCGTGGGACTGGGGACGGCCGGGCGCGCCTCCGCCACGGCCCTCGGCACCCAGGACTGGATGGCCGGCCTCGCCGACTCCACCGCCCTCCAGCGCATGACCATCCCCGGCACCCACGACTCCGGCGCCCGCCAGGGCGGGCTCTACGTCGCCTGCCAGAACACCTCGATCGCCGAGCAGCTCGACTCCGGGATCCGCTTCCTGGACGTGCGGTGCCGGGTCACCGGGGGGTCCTTCGCCATCCACCACGGCGCCTTCTACCAGGACCTGATGTTCGGCGACGTGCTGGTGGCCTGCTGGAACTTCCTCGCCGCGCACCCGTCCGAGACCGTCCTGATGCGGGTCAAGCAGGAGTACTCCACGGACAGCGACGCGGCCTTCCGGGCCGTCTTCGACGACTACCTCGACAACCGGGGCTGGCGGCCGCTGTTCCGGATCGCCGACACCCTGCCCGCCCTCGGGCAGGCCCGCGGCAAGGTGGTCCTGCTCGCCGACAACGGCGGGCTGCCCGGTCTGCGGTACGGGGACGGCACCGTCTTCGACATCCAGGACGACTACAACGCCGAGCCCTTCGCCAAGCGCGGCAAGATCGAGAACCAGTTCCGCCGGGCCGTCCAGCAGCCCGGCAAGCTGTTCATGAACTACACCAGCACCGCGGCGTACATGCCGCCGCGCTGGAACTCCGACCGGCTGGGCCCGCAGGTGCACGCCTTCGTCGACGGCGGGGAGCTGTCCGGCCGGACCGGGCTCGGGATCGTCCCCATGGACTTCCCGAACACCCGCTCCGGCCTGGTCGCCTCACTGATCCGGCACAACTGACGGTCCGGTCGGCGGCCCGGTCGGCGGCCCGGTCGGCAGCGGGGCGGGCGGCGGGGTCGGCGCCCCCGGGAAGCGGAGCACCGCCTCCGTCCCCGGACCGCCGCCGGCCGCCGCCCGCAGCTCGGCGCTGCCGCCCGCGCGCTGCACCGTACGGGCCACGATGGACAGGCCCAGGCCGCTGCCGGGCAGGCCGCGGGCCGACGGAGAGCGCCAGAACCGCTCGAAGACGTGCGGGAGTTCCTCGGCCGGGATGCCCGGACCGTGGTCCCGTACGGCCAGCTCGCCCGCCCGCAGCGTCACCGCGACCGCGCCGCCGGGCGGGCTGAACTTCACCGCGTTGTCCAGGACGTTGACCACCGCCCGCTCCAGGGCCGCCGCCTCGCCCCGTACGTACCAGGGCGCCAGATCGGCGGTGAAGTCCAGCTCGGGTCCGCGCAGCCGGGCCCGGGACAGTGCGCTCGCGGCGATCTCGTGCAGGGCCACCACCCCGAGCGGGCCAGGGGAGACGGCGTCCGGGCGGGACAGCTCCTGGAGGTCCCCGATCAGCGCGGCCAGCTCCGTCATCTGCGCCTTGACCGAGGCCAGCAGCTCCTTGCGGTCCTGGGGCGGGATGGCCCGGCCGGTCTCCTCGCTGCGCGAGAGCAGCTCGATGTTCGTACGGAGGGAGGTGAGCGGGGTGCGCAGCTCGTGCCCGGCGTCGGCGATCAGCTGCGCCTGGCGTTCCTGGGAGGAGGCGAGGGCGGCCGTCATGGAGTTGAAGGACCGCGACAGGCGGGCGATCTCGTCGTCGCCCTCGTCGGGGATCCGGACGGTGAGGTCCTCGGTGCGGGCGATGTGCTCGACGGCGCCGGTGAGTTCGTCGACGGGGCGAAGGCCCGTACGGGCCACCCACAGCCCGGCGGCGCCGGCGCCGACGACCCCGATGCCGGAGACGAGGAGCAGCACCCAGGCCAGGGTGGCCAGGGGCTTGTCGATGTCGCTCAGGGGCCGGGCAACGGAGACCGCGAAGATCGTGACGCCGGGCCGGGTCTGCGCCGCGAAGGTGTAGACGCGCATGGCGACGCCGTTGGCGGTGGTCGCGTCGTGCAGGGCCTTGGCCCTGCGGCCCGCCGCGACCTCCTTGTCGGTGTCGGTCACCGGCAGGTCGGTCTGCCCGCTCACCCAGCAGTGGTTGCCGTCCGCGGTGACGATCTGGACCGTCGCGTTCAGCTTCTCGGCGATGTCCTGCTGGACCTGGGCAGGCGGGAAGGCCGGACAGCTCGGCTGGTTCAGCCGGTCCAGCACCTGCGTGGTCGGGTTGGTGGCCATCAGGGACTGGTTCAGCTGGTTGTCCAGCTGGGCCCGCACCATCACCCAGGACACCGCGGACACGCTGGCCACGGCCAGGGCCACGGCGGTGGTTACCAGCAGCGCGAGGCGCGAGCGCAGCGGGAGGGTGCGGAATCTGGCGGCCGGGCTCACTCGGGCCCGCTCTCGCCGGCGCGCAGGACGTAGCCCACCCCGCGCACGGTGTGGACCAGGCGGGGCTCGCCGCCCGCCTCGGTCTTGCGGCGCAGGTACATCACGTACACGTCCAGGGAGTTGGAACTGGGCTCGAAGTCGAAGCCCCAGACGGTCTTGAGGATCTGCTCGCGGGTCAGGACCTGGCGCGGGTGCGCGAGGAACATCTCCAGCAGCGTGAACTCGGTCCGGGTCAGTTCCACCGTGCGCCCGCCCCGGGTGACCTCGCGGGTGGCGAGGTCCATGCGCAGATCGCCGAAGGTCAGCACGTCCTCGTGGCCCTCGACGCCGGTCCGCGGTGCGGCGTAGGAGCTGCGGCGCAGCAGCGCGCGGACGCGGGCGAAGAGCTCGTCCAGCTCGAAGGGCTTGACGAGGTAGTCGTCGGCGCCCGCGTCGAGGCCGGTGACGCGGTCGCCGACGGTGTCGCGGGCGGTGAGCATCAGGACCGGCGTGACGTTGCCCGCGGAGCGCAGCCGCCGGGCCGCCGTCAGGCCGTCCATCCGGGGCATCTGGATGTCGAGGACGATCAGGTCGGGAGCGTACGAGGCCGCCTTGTCGAGGGCGTCGAGCCCGTCGACCGCGGTCTGTACGGCGTACCCCTCGAAGGCGAGGCTGCGGCGCAGGGCCTCACGGACGGCCGGCTCGTCGTCGACGACGAGGATACGCTGCGGGTCGCCTTCGGCGGGATGCATGGACGGGTCCTCCATGGTGGTCGTGACGTTCCCTTCAGCCTCGCACGGCCGCCGGTCAGAACGAGGTGCCGAAGCCGTTGTCGCTGCTGTCGCTATTGCCGTTGCCGTTGCCGTTGTCGGAGCCCGTGCCGCTGGGACCGCCCTTGCGCAGGGAGTCCAGGTCCGCCTTGATCGTGTTCACCGGGATGGCGAAGCCGAGGCCTACGCTGCCCGCGCCGGCGCTGCCGTTGGAGGGGGAGTAGATCGCGGAGGGCATGCCCACGACTTCGCCGTTCATGTTGAACAGGGCGCCGCCGGAGTTGCCCGGGTTGAGGGAGGCGTCGGTCTGGATGGCCTTGTAGGAGGCGGTGTCGCTGCCGGTGTTCCCGTTGAACTGCTGACCGTTGAAGGAGAACGGCCAGCCGCCGTCGCCTCCGCGCTGCGGGGACTGCTGCGTCTCCGGCTTCTGTACGTTCACCTCGCGGTTCAGCGCGGAGACGATGCCGCTGGTGACGGTGCCGGTGAGGCGGTCGGGGGAGCCGATGGCGACGACCTCGTCGCCGACCTTCACGCCGTCGGAGTCGCCGAGCTTGGCGGCCTTGAGGCCGCTCGCCCCTTCGAGCTTGATGAGCGCCAAGTCCTTGTCGGAGTCCGTGCCGAGGACCTTGGCCGTGTACTTCTTGCCGTCGCTCATCGTCACCTGGATCTCGGAGGCGCCCGCGACGACGTGGTTGTTGGTGACGATCTCGCCGTCGCCGGTGACCACGATGCCGGAGCCCGTGCCCTGGCCGGAGCCGGTGCGGGTGTCGATGCGGACCACGGAGGGGCTGTTCTGCTCGGCCACGCCGGAGACGGTGCTATTGCTGGACTGCGAGACGTTGGTGCCGTGGAAGCCGCCTGCGGACCCGGTCGCACCGTTGCCGCCCATCAGCTGCTGGACGGCCGCCGCGGTGCCGCCGCCGACCACGGCCGCCGCGAGGGCGACGGCGGCGAGCAGCGCGACCGGCCTCTTGGCGCGAGGGGCGGGCGCGGCCGCGTGGGCGGGGCGCTGCGGTCCGCCGCCGTCGCCTGCCGCATGGGCGGACGGGACGGTCTCGCCCTGGATCACCGGAGGCTGGTGCGCCTCGTGCCAGCCGGGCGCGGCGGGCGGGTACGCGGGCGCCGGCGGATACCCCCCGGCCCCGGCATCCTGCGCGAGCCGGTCGCGCCCCGTCTGCCAGTCCTCCCCCCAGGGGGCGGGCTGGGCCGGGCGGTTCTCCTGCGGGTACTCGCCTTCGCGGCGGAAGCTCTCGGTCATGGCTACGACTCTCCGCGCCGATGATGAGAGCTTCCTGAGTCTGACCTGAGAAGCCCGACAGAACCGCGTATGCCCGATATAAGAGCCGGTACGGCACCGTTGCCGGGAACCAGCCCCCGGACCCCCGCGCCTCAAACGCCGGCGAGGCTGAAAGACCGGGGTTCCGCCCCGCACCCCCGCGCCTGAAACGTCGGCGAGGCTGAAAGACCGGGGCTCCGCCCCGCACCCCGCGCCTCAAACGCCGGCGAGGCTGGTTTTTTGGGATGTCGCCGGCAGGCATGCCCTACGGGCGGAGGTGCCCGCAGGGCACACTCAGCCCCGCCGGCGTTTGAGGCGCGGGGTCTGGGGCGGAGCCCCAGGACGACGGGCCGCAGGCGAGAGGTCGGCCCCGGTACGAGGCCGAGGTCTGGGGCGGAGCCCCAGGGGGGCGGGGCCGCAGGCCGGGGCGGGGCCGCAGGCCGGGGCCGGCCGTGGTGGGGGCGGGTGGCCCCGGTGACCGCCGGACGGCTAGCGGCAGCCGCACGAGCGGCGGATCACCAGGGCCGACGGGAACTGGCGGAGGCGTTCGCGGCGGGAGCCGGCCACGCGGAGGGCGTCGTCCAGGACGAGGTCCACCGCCGCGCGGGCCATCGCCGGGCGGTCCGAGGCAATGGTGGTCAGGGGCGGGTCCGTCAGGGCCGCCTCCTTGACGTCGTCGAAGCCGGCCACCGCCAGCTCGCCGGGGACGTCGATGCGCAGTTCGCGGGCGGCCCGGAGCACGCCGATGGCCTGGTCGTCCGTAGCGCAGAAGATGGCCGGCGGGCGGTCCGGGCCGGCGAGGACCTCCAGCGCGACACGGTAGGCGTCGTAGCGGTTGTACGGGGCCTCGAACAGGCGCCCCTCGGTCGAGCGGCCGGACTCCTGCATGGCGCGGCGCCAGCCCTCGACGTGGTCGGCGACCGGGTCGCCGACGGACGGGGTGTTCTCGACGCCGCCGATGCACGCGACGTACGCGTGCCCGTGTTCGAGCAGGTGGCGGGTGGCGAGCTGGGCGCCGCCGATGTCGTCCGTGACCACGGCGACGTCGTCGATCGCCTCCGGGCGCTCGTGGAGGAGGACCACCCGTGCGTCCCAGGCCTCGATCTCCGAGGCCGCGCGCTCACTCATGCCCTGGCTGACCAGGATCAGGCCCGAGACCCGCATGCCCAGGAAGGCCCGCAGGTAGTGGACCTCGCGCTCGTCCCGGTAGTCGGAGTTCCCGACCAGCACCATCTTTCCGCGCTCGGCGGCGGCCTGCTCGACCGCGTGCGCCATTTCCGCGAAGAACGGCTGGCGGGCATCGGGGACGATCATGCCTATGAGGTCGGTGCGCCGTGAGGCCATCGCCTGGGCGACCCGGTCCGGGCGGTAGCCCAGCTCCTTGATCGCGGCGAGGACACGCTCGCGCGTGGCCGGGGCAACCGGCCGGGGTCCGTTGTTGATGACGTAGCTCACGACGGCGGTAGAGGTACCCGCAAGTCGCGCCACGTCATCCCGCGTCACCTTGGCCACGCGCGGCAGTCTACGCGGGGTGACCTACCTCTGGGCAGGGCGTCCTGCGGAGTGGATGCTCACAGGGTCTTACGCCGGGCGGGTGACGGCCGCGGCCGCCGGTGCCGAAGCCGGTACCGAAGCCTGTGCCGCCGCCTGCGCGGCCGCCTGGGCCGCGGCTTCCGCCGCCGCCCGCTCGACCTTCTCCGGCGTGACGAAGCGGTAGCCGACGTTGCGGACCGTGCCGATCAGCGACTCGTGCTCGGGGCCGAGCTTGGCGCGCAGCCGCCGTACGTGGACGTCCACCGTCCGGGTGCCGCCGAAGTAGTCGTACCCCCAGACCTCCTGGAGCAGCTGGGCGCGGGTGAAGACCCGGCCCGGGTGCTGCGCGAGGTATTTGAGCAGCTCGAACTCCTTGAAGGTCAGGTCCAGGACCCGGCCCTTCAGCTTCGCGCTGTACGTCGCCTCGTCGACCGACAGGTCGCCGTTGCGGATCTCCATCGGGGAGTCGTCCGAGCCGAGCTGCTGGCGGCCCGTGGCCAGCCGCAGCCGGGCCTCGACCTCCGCCGGGCCCGCGGTGTCGAGGAGGACGTCGTCGATGCCCCAGTCGGCGGTGACGGCCGCGAGGCCGCCTTCGGTGACGACGAGGAGGAGCGGGCAGCCGGGCCCGGTGGACCGGAGCAGCTGGCACAGCGACCGCACCTGCGGCAGGTCGCGGCGGCCGTCCACGAGGATGACGTCGGCACCCGGGGTGTCCACGAGCGCCGGCCCCTCGGCGGGGGCCACCCGCACGTTGTGCAGCAGCAGGCCGAGGGCGGGCAGCACCTCGGTGGACGGCTGCAGGGCGTTGGTCAGCAGCAGGAGAGAGCTCATGCCCGACCACCCCGCCCGGTTCCGGTCGGCAGGTCGAACACGGTTCGCTGGTCCATCACGTCGGTTCCTCCTCGGTCCCGTCGAGGACATGCGCGGTTCTGCTTCGTACGTGTGGTGCGTGGCCTCCGCCCGGTCCCCGCGCCCTGAGGTCCGGATGGATACCACTGTTCTCGGTTCGTTCAACGTGCTGAAAGCACAAAAGGACCCGGGGGCAACGTTGCCCGGATCCTCTTCGCAGCAGAATAGCCCACGGGCCCTTTCCCGGCCGAGGCTTCTTCCGCTCCCACTTCTGTGGTTCCTGCCACGCGCATGTCCAGCGTATGCCCCGGTTTCATGCGATCGGCGGCCCGCCGAGCGGTGCCGCCGGCCCGCTCGGGCGCATACGGGGCGCGCGGAGGCACGCCGGAGTGGGGGGTGGGAGGGGTCATCATGGAGGCCGACGGTAGAGAGCCGACGATAGGAGCTGCAGTGGCAACCGGAACCATCCGCTACTGGGCGGCGGCCAAGGCCGCGGCCAAGACGGCGGAGGAGCCGTACTCGGCGCGGACACTGGCCGAGGCGCTCGACGCCGTGCGGGAGCGCCACCCCGGGGAGCTGACCCGGGTCCTGCTGCGCTGCTCCTTCCTCGTGAACGACGAGCCTGTGGGCAAGCGCCCGCACGATGCCGTCCTGCTGACCGAGGGGGGCACCGTAGAGGTGCTCCCGCCGTTCGCGGGCGGGTGAGCGGGAGCCGATGAGCACACCCGAGGAACAGCAGCAGCAGTACCTGCAGCAACAGCAGCAGCAGTACGAGCAGCACCAGAACCAGAACCAGAACCAGGATCCGTACGGGACCCAGGATCCGTACGGGACCCAGACCTGGCAGTCCGACACCTGGGACACCGGCTACCAGCCGGTGCAGCCGCCGCTGGGCGGGGTGCCGGGGCAGCCGGTCGCGCCCGACGGGTGGTTCCGGGACGAGGTCCAGGCTCCGGCGCAGGACTGGTCGCACCCGGCTCCGGCCGCCGAGCAGACGGCCTACCTGCCGCCGTACCAGGAGCAGGCCCCGGGCCCGGCCCCGGCCGCGGTTCCGGAGGGCTGGTTCCGGGACGAGGCCCAGGCTCCGGCTCCGGCCCCCGCCCAGGACTGGTCGCATCCGGCTCCGGCCGCCGAGCAGACGGCCTACCTGCCGCCGTACCAGGAGCCGGTACCCGCTCCGGACGCACCTGCGGCCCCGGACGGCTGGTTCCGCGCCGAGGCACCGGCCGAGCAGACCGCCTATCTCCCGCCCCAGGCGGCCGCGGCCCCCGAGCCCGACGCCGAGGAGGAGCCCGCGTACTCGCCGCCCACCCTCGCCGGCAACACCCTGCGCGCCGTCGATCCGGCCCAGGCCCGCGCCGAGGGCCGGTCGCCGATCATCGACCCCGGTCCGCAGCCGGCGATACTGACCGCCGCCCTCGGGGTCCTGCTCGCCCTGGCCGCGGTGCTCGGGCAGCTCGCGCTCGTCGTGCCGCTGGTCGCCCTCCAGGGGCTCACCGCGGCCGGCTGGTTCCGCCTCAACGGCATGTGGCCGGCCCGCCAGGGCATCGCGCTCGCCTTCGCCGGAGCCCTCGTCGCCGATGTCGCCGTGCTCGCCGTGGAGGACGCCTACGGCCCCGGCGCGATCATCGGCACGCTCGGCGCCTGGGTGCTGCTGACCCTCGTGCTCCAGCTGCGCAGCCACGCCGACCCCGACGAGCGGATGTACGGGCTGATGGCCTCGGTGGCCTCCGCCGCCCTCGCCATCGTGTGCGCCGGCTACCTGGCCGCGGACACCGGCGCCGTCAGCGTCGGCGCGGCCTCGGTGGCCGTCGCCGTCTTCGCCCGCGCGCTGCCGCTGCCGCCCGCCGCCTCGGTCGGCGTCTCGCTGGCCGCGGCCGCCGGTGCGGGCATCGCCGTCGGCGGGCTGGCCGGCGTCGGCGTGGGCGGGGCGCTGATCGGGTTCGTCGCCGGGGTGTGCGCGCTGATCGGGCTGCGCGTGGCGGCGTACGACTACCCGTCGAAGTTCGTCCACATGACGGCCGGTGTCGCGCTGCCGCTGGCGGCGGCCGCCCCCGCCGTCTACCTCATCGGCCGGGTGGTGGGCTGAGGCGGTCCGGCGGTGGGCTGACGGCCCCTTGACGGCGGTCCATGGTCCACTGGGTGGCACGTACCGATTAGTAGGGGGTGGGGGCACGTGCGTTTCCTGCGTGTCGTTCTGATCATCGGAGTGGTGCTGGGAGGGATCTTCGTCGGAGTCGACCGCTGGGCGGCCGGCTATGCGGAGAACCGGCTGGCCGACAGGATCCAGGCCCGGCAGGGGCTGGCCGGGAGCTCGGAGGTGGAGATCCACGGGTTCCCGTTCCTGACGCAGGCGCTCAGCCACGACCTCGACCGCGTCGACCTCAAGCTGCGGGGCGTCGAGGTGATGGCGGACGGCCGCAAGACGCGGCTCTCCGAGCTCGACGCGAGTTTCCGCGGCGTGCAGCTGAACGGGGACTACAGCCGCGGCACCGCCAAGAACGCCACCGGCACCGGGCTCATCACGTACGCGGACCTGACCGCGGCCTCGCAGACCGGCGCGACCCTCTCCTACGGCGGGGCGCCCGGCAAGGTGAAGGTCACGGCGGGCGTGGACGTGCTCGGCAAGACGCTGACGCGCAGCGTGGTGTCGACCATCACCCTCGAGGACGCGAGCGACGGCAAGGGCGGCAAGACCGTCCGCGTGCGCGCCGACGAGGTGCCGGGTGAGGGCATCCCCGGGATCGAGAAGCTGGTGCGCAAGAAGACCGACTTCGACCGCAACCTCGACAGCGGGCTGCCGGCCGGGCTCCACCTCTCCGGCCTGACCTCGGACGAGGCCGGCATCCACCTCACGCTGGACGGCTCGAACGTGGTGATGGCCGGATCGTGAGACGGTGCGGTCCGATCCGCAGAAGGACGGGCCGTACGGGGGCTCCGGGGAGCGGCGCGGCGGCCGTCCGCGGGGCCTCGATCCCATTATGCGGACGATCCTGTCTCGGAATATGACACGCCGGTGACAGGGCGGCCGATTCGTCCCTACGATCCATGCCTATGAAGCATCAGCAGGCGGACCTCACGAAGCGGCGGGCAGTAGACCTGTGTCGCGTCGCCGCCATGCTCTGTCGATCCATGTGACGCGTGAGCGCATCCGCTCCATCAGCCGGACGACGGCCTTTCCCCGCGTGACCCCACCCGCCTCCTGATCCCTGACGCCTCCCCGCGCAGGACCTGTGAGCGCACCCGGACGCACGCACGCAGAACCCGCAGCACCCAGCACCCGCCAGCTGCACCAGCACAGCCCCGCCGCACACTGCCCCGGAGGAGAACACCATGAGCCGCAGCGACGTCCTTGTAGACGCCGACTGGGTCGAGGCCCACCTGAACGACGCCAACGTCGTCATCGTCGAGGTGGACGAGGACACGTCCGCCTACGACAAGAACCACATCACCAACGCCGTCCGGATCGACTGGAAGCAGGACCTCCAGGACCCGGTCCGCCGCGACTTCGTGGACCAGGAGGGCTTCGAGAAGCTGCTCTCCGCCAAGGGCATCTCCAACGACGACACCGTCGTCCTCTACGGCGGCAACAACAACTGGTTCGCGTCCTACGCCTACTGGTACTTCAAGCTCTACGGCCACCAGGACGTCCGCCTGCTCGACGGCGGCCGCAAGAAGTGGGAGCTCGACTCCCGCGACCTGGTCGACGGCAAGGACGTCCCGAACCGCCCGGCCACCCAGTACAAGGCCAAGCCCCAGGACACGTCCATCCGCGCCTTCCGCGACGACGCGGTCGCCGCGATCGGCACGAAGAACCTGGTCGACGTCCGTTCGCCCGACGAGTTCAGCGGCAAGCTGCTCGCCCCGGCGCACCTCCCGCAGGAGCAGTCGCAGCGTCCGGGTCACATCCCGAGCGCCCGCAACATCCCGTGGTCGAAGAACGCCAACGACGACGGCACCTTCAAGTCCGACGAGGAGCTGACCGCCCTCTACCAGGCCGAGCAGGTCGACCTGTCGAAGGACACCATCGCCTACTGCCGCATCGGTGAGCGCTCCGCGCTCACGTGGTTCGTGCTGCACGAGCTCCTGGGCCAGGAGAACGTCAAGAACTACGACGGCTCCTGGACCGAGTACGGCTCGCTCGTCGGCGTGCCGATCGAGCTCGGCCCCAACAAGTAATCCCGGGCACGCGACGCCCCGTAGCAGCTGAACCTCTCTAGGACAGGACAGAGAACATGTGTGGAGCACCGATCGGCGGGCCCGACCTCGCGACGCTCAAGCCCGGTGAGACCGCTATCCAGGGTCAGATCACCAAGGATGGCGAGCCGGTGTCCGGCTACGTCCGCCTGCTGGACTCGACCGGCGAGTTCACCGCCGAGGTTCCGACTTCGGCGACCGGCCAGTTCCGCTTCTACGCCGCCACCGGCTCCTGGACGCTGCGGGCGCTCGTCCCGGGTGCCCAGGCGGACCGTGCCGTCGTGGTCGCCGAGGCCGGCGGTGTGACGGACGTGGCGATCGCGGTCTGAGCTCCGACCGTGTGATTGCCTGATCGAACGGCCGAAGGGCCGCACCCCCGGGGGTTGGACGCCACTGGATCGGGGTGCGGCCCTTCGTGCCGTACGGGCTGTCATCCGCGGGGCGCGGTTCTACCCTGGAGGCATGTACGCCCGGCGCCGGCGCGCGTATTTCCTGCTGATGGGCGGATGCCTGTTCCTCTTCGTCTCCGCCTGGTCCTTCGTGCGGCTGTTCTCGGTGGAGGCGGCCGTGGCCCTGTGCGTGGTCGCCATGGTCATCCCGCCCGTCGCCGCGGTGATCGCAAACCGGCGGGGCCCGGACGACCGCTGGTGGGACGACCCCTCGGGCGATCCGAAGTCCGACGAGTGGTGGGACGAACTGGACGGAAAGCGGCGTCACGAGGAATGAAACCCGGCGAGATAAGAATGTAATAAGCATTCATACAACTGCTTCCCCCCGGCACGTGTCATGGGTACGCGCGGGCAAGCCAGCCCGTGCCTCCAGTCCTGTGGGGGACTCCTTTGGAACACGAACAGACCCTTCCCGAGCAGCGGAAAGAGGGGGAGACGGCACCGGAACCGGACACTCTGGACCTGGATCCCGTTGCCGACGCCGACGCCGACGCCGACGCGGGTGTCGCTCCCGCCGCCGATGCCGCACCGCGCCGCCGCCGGGGGCGTACGACGCTCCTGATCGCGGGTGCGGCGGTGCTCGGAGTCCTCGCCGGTACGGTCACCGGCTACGCGGTCCAGTACCACCGCGAGCCCACCCCGCTGGCGCCGCTCGCCCAGCAGAAGCTGGTGACGCCCAAGGCGCTCGCGCCGGACGACGCCACGACGAACAAGACGATCAACGCCAACCGCTGGCACAAGACCGACGACGACCTCAGCAAGCTGCTGATCGAGGCGCCGGGCGGGGCGAAGGTCGCCGGTGCGGGGTACGAATCGCTCGACTTCTATTCGGCGGCCTTCGAGGAGCCGGACCGGGCCTTCCGCTTCCTTGCGAACGGCAACGTCCGCCGACTCGCCTCGACGGCGTGGGTGGTGGACGACCGGGTCTTCGTCGACGTCCACCTGGTGCAGTTCAACGATTTCAAGGAGGCGGACGACTACCAGAAGGGCCAGGCCGCCTACATGCCCGGGAAGAAGTACGCGGGCAACGACGGCGTGACCATCCCGGGCGTCCCTTCGGGGCTCGGGCACGTCTGGGTGGATTCGGAACTCGACGAGGAGCCCGGGTACTACCCGGTCCGGCAGGGGCGGGCGATCGCCCGTCGCGGCGACATCGTCATGGAGATCTTCTACGTCGAGAACCGGGGCAAGGTCTCCGAGAGCGACGTCATCGACCTGGCCAAGCGACAGCTGGAGCGACTGTGACCGAGCCGCAGAACGAGACGACCCCGGTGGAGACCCCGGCGGACGCGGCCCAGGTCCCGGCCCCGGCGGCCCAGGTCCCGGCCGAGACCCCGGCGGACGATGCTCCGGCGCCCGTCGGCGCCGAGGCGCCGGCGAAGCCAGCGCGCACGGTCAACCGCAAGAAGGCCGCCCTCGTGGCCGCGGGTGTGGCGGCCGGCGTCCTCGTGGGAAGCGGCGTCTGGGGCGCCTCCGCGATCGCAGACGCCGACCGGACCGCCCCGACCCGCTACTGGAGCGCCGCGGACGAGCACCCCGCACAGCCCGAGAAGCCGGCTGCCGTGCCGCTGAACGACCTCTCGGCCAAGCTGCTGCCGCTGCCGGGCACCTTCTCGCTGGGCCCCGACCTGGCCGACGACGGCAACAACTTCTTCGTCTCCGGCGAAAGCGCCGTCCAGGGATTCAAGGAGGGCCGCAAGGGCCTCTCCAGCACCGAGCGCAAGCAGCGCGACGAGGCGCTGGCCGAGCTGAAGCTCAAGGGCCTGGCCGGGCGCAGCTACACCAAGGGCGGCGGCCAGATGGTGGTGGAGGTCCGCATCATGCAGGCCGACCCGCAGGCACTCGGCAAGTTCTCGGAGGTCGGCAAGAAGCTCCTCGGCCTCATCGGTGAAGGGCGTGACGCCCCGAAGATCGACGGCTACCCGGACGCCAAGTGCTCGCTCCTCGCCATCGGAGAGAAGGAGGAGGAGAAGATCGACTCGCTCGACTGCGTGGCGGTCCAGGGCGACGTGCTGGTCAACTTCCGCGCCTACGGGCCCAAGCCCTTCTCCAGCTCCGACGCTGCGGCGTTCTTCAAGAACCAGCTGTCCCACCTGAAGTCCCCCGGGGAGTCCGCGTGACCGAGCAGACCACCACTGGAGCGGCCCCGGAGACCGCCGCGCCCGAAGCCGCCGTGGCCCCCGGGCCCCAGCCCCAGCCCCAGCCCGCGCCCGGGACCGACGCCGTGTGGGCGACCCCGGCGGAGGCGGCACCCGCACCCGCGCCCAAGGACCGCCGCAAGCTGTTCGCCGCCCTGCGCTGGACGGCCGCCGTCCTCGTCTTCGGCGCCGTCGGCACGGGTGTCGCGTACGGGATCACCCAGCCCGAGCGCGCCGACATCCCCGGCCTGTCCACCGAGGGCGACGGCCGCTGGGCCTTCCCGGCGCTGGCCAAGCCCACGCTGGCCCCCGGCGCCGCGCAGCCCTTCGCCGAGGACAACCCGGACGGCATCCACTACGCCGGTCTGACCCAGCTGCTCCTGCCCGCCCCGCAGGGATCGACGCCGGACTCCACGCTGAAGCTGGAGAAGGACTCCGTGGTCTCCGTGGACGCCTTCCTGGAGGAGTACGAGCCCACCGTGCGCGAGAAGCTGAAGCTGGGCTTCACGAACGACGGGCTGCGCCAGATCGTGGCCCGCGGCTGGACCATGCCCGACGGCACCCGCACCCGGATCTACCTGCTGCGCTTCCATGCATCCGGCTTCGCGGACGCCTTCGAGGGCTGCGACATCAACATGAACGTCAACGGGGTCAACCGCCTGACGGCCGACGACGCGTGGAGCAAGGCCAAGGCCGCCCAGTCCACCCCGGACCTCAGCGACCTCACCGTGCTGGAAGAGGTGCCCCCGGTCGGCGACGAGCAGGTGAAGGTCGGGTGCGTCCAGGCCGGTGACATCCGGGCCGCCGTCTTCCAGACCCGCAAGGGCCAGGTGGCGAGTGTTCCCTTCCACCAGACGGTGATCCTGCAGAACCAGCTGCTGCACTGATCGGCGGTACGGCCGACCTCACAGAGTGCACCGGTCCCCGGGCCAGTAGGCTTGGGGACCGGCCCCGTACCGCCCGAGAACACATCCGAGGAGCACCCCGTGCTTGAGGCAGTCTTCACCTCCCTGCTGGTCCTGGTCTGCGTCGGCGTCCTCGCCTTCACCGGCCTGGCCGTCAAGAAGCTGTACCAGGGTCAGCGCTGAGCATCCGCCCAGCCGACCGCACCGGAACCCCTCCCACAGATCGCCTGAGCAGCCACACATGATCCAGATCCCGTCCGACCTGAACCCGGGCCTCGTCCCCCTCGCCTTCCTCCTCGGAAACTGGGAGGGCGCGGGCGTCTTCGACTTCCCGGGTGAGGAGAAGTGCAACTTCGGCCAGGAGGTCGTCTTCAGCCACGACGGCCGGGACTTCCTGGAGTACACCTCCCGCACCTGGGTCCTCGACAGCGAGGGCAACAAGGTGCGGCCGCTCGAATCCGAGTCGGGCTACTGGCGCATCGACACGGACCGCAAGGTCGAGATCGTCATGGTCCGCGACCAGGGCGTCATCGAGGTCTGGTACGGGGAGCTCGCCGACCAGAAGCCCCAGATCGACCTGGTCACGGACGCGGTCGCCCGCACCGCGGCCTCCGGCCCGTACAGCGGCGGCAAGCGGCTCTACGGCTACGTCAAGAGCGACCTGATGTGGGTCGGCGAGAAGGCCACCCCGGAGGTCGAGCTGCGCCCGTACATGTCGGCCCAGCTGAAGAAGGTCGTCACCCCGGAGGAGGTCGCGGAGATGGCGCGCAACCTCCCGGACATGCCGGACGACGGCATCGCCTTCTTCCGCTGATCCGCGCGCACGCTCCAGACGTTCCGCACGCCGTGTGAGAAGGGGATCGCGGGAGCACCCGCGGTTCCCTTCGCGCGCTTACACTGGCCGGGTGGTGAGCAGCGGAGACACCGAGAGCGTCGACTGGAAGAGCGACCTGCGGCAGCGCGGATACCGGCTGACACCGCAGCGCCAGCTCGTGCTGGAAGCGGTCGACACCCTGGAGCACGCCACCCCGGACGAGATCCTCGCCCAGGTGCGCAAGACCGCCTCCGGGGTCAACATCTCCACCGTCTACCGGACGCTGGAGCTGCTGGAGGAGCTGGGGCTCGTCTCGCACGCGCACCTCGGGCACGGGGCCCCCACCTACCACCTCGCCGACCGGCACCACCACATCCACCTGGTGTGCCGCGACTGCTCCGACGTCATCGAGGCGGATGTCGACATCGCGGCCGAGTTCACCGCGAAGCTCCGTACGACCTTCGGGTTCGAGACCGACATGAAGCACTTCGCGATCTTCGGCCTGTGCAAGAAGTGCGCCGCCAAACACCGTGCCGCTCACCCCCTGGCAGGGTCGTAGGCTTGGTCGCATGACCAGCAGCCCTTTGCTCCATCTCCCCGGCGCCGTAGCGGCCGAAGGCCGTGACGAGGGCGTCGCCGCCCATTACGGAGAGCTGTACGGCGAACAGCGCGTCCTCGCGGACGGCCGCGGCTTCGTCGACCTCTCGCACCGCGGAGTCGTCACCGTCACCGGGCCGGAGCGGCTGAGCTGGCTGCACCTGCTGCTCACCCAGCACCTCACCGAGCTGCCGGCCGGGCAGGCCACCGAGGCGCTGATCCTCTCCGCGAACGGCCACATCGAGCACGCGCTCTACCTCGTCGACGACGGCGAGACCACGTGGGCGCACGTGGAGCCGGGCGCCCAGGGGGAGTTGATCGCCTACCTGGAGTCCATGAAGTTCTTCTACCGCGTCGAAGTCGCCGACCGCACCGAGGAGTTCGCGGTCGTGTACCTGCCGGCCGGTTCCATCGCCGAGGTCGCCAAGGAGCTCGTCGTACGGGAGACCGCCTACGGCCGCGACGTCTTCCTGCCCCGCGCCGAACTGGAGGCCTTCGCCGCCTCGCACGGCCCGGCCGCCGGCCTCCTCGCCTACGAGGCGCTGCGCGTCGAGGCGCACCGGCCGCGGCTCGGCCTGGAGACCGACCACCGCACCATCCCGCACGAACTGGGCTGGATCGGCACCGCCGTGCATCTCCAGAAGGGCTGCTACCGCGGCCAGGAGACGGTGGCCCGCGTCCACAACCTGGGGAAGCCCCCGCGCCGCCTGGTCTTCCTGCACCTGGACGGCTCCGAGGTGCTGCTCCCGGCGCACGGCGCCCCCGTCCGCCTCGCCGCCGACGGGGAGGAGGGCCGCCAGCTGGGCTTCGTCACCACCGCCGTACGCCACCACGAACTGGGCCCGATCGCCCTCGCGCTGGTCAAGCGAAACGTTCCGGTCGACGCCCCGCTGCTGGCCGGCGGGACGGCCGCCGCCCAGGAGGTCGTCGTAGCCCCGTAGCCCCGTAGCGCTGACGGCGGCGCTACATGTCGATGACGATGGTGAACGGGCCGTGGTTGGTCAGCGCGACCCGCATGTCGGCTCCGAACCGGCCCGTCTCCACCGTCGCGCCCAGCTCGCGCAGCTGCGCCACGACCTCGTCGACCAGCGGCTCGGCGACCGCCCCGCCCGCGGCCGCGTTCCACGTGGGCCGGCGGCCCTTGCGCGCGTCTCCGTACAGCGTGAACTGGGAGACCACCAGCAGCGGCGCGCCGTTGTCGCTGCAGGACTTCTCGCCCTCCAGGATCCGCACGGACCACAGCTTGCGCGCCAGGAGCGCCGCCTTCTCCGGTGTGTCGTCGTGGGTCACCCCCACCAGCACGCACAGTCCCTCGCCGACGATCTCGCCCACGGTCTCGCCGCCCACGACGACGCTCGCGCCGTCCACCCTCTGCACCACTGCTCGCATACCACCTGTGTACCAGGACTGCACCCGTCCGGGGCCGATCGGGTGGAGTGGGACTGCACCGGGACCACGGAGAGTGGCACGATGCACGCAGGCGGTGCGGGTGCGCCGCACCGGTCGAGGGGACGGACTCGTTCGTATGAATACTTCTGGTACCTCCGTACCTGCATCACCCGCTTCCACGTCGTCCATGTCCGCAGCCGCTGCCGCGGTACGACCGCCCGCGCAGCGCACCGCCGACGCCCAGGGCACGCCGACGCCGGCCGGGGCGCTCGGGCTGCCCGAGCTGCGCGCGCTGCGCCGGGACGCGCAGCGCGACGAGGCCGATCTGAGCTATGTGCGCCGGCTGCTCCAGGGGCGCATCGACATCCTGCGGGCCGAGCTCGCCCGGCGGACCGATCCGGAGGCGCGGGTGGTGGACCGGCTCTCGGAGATCCTTGCCGACGCGCCCTCCAGCCGGAGCGCCTCCGCGCGGCACGTGACGCTCGGGACCCCGCACGGGGAGGAGTACCGGCTGCTGGCGGCGGAGATGCTGGCAGACGTGGAGCTCTCGGACCTGGGCGCCAGAACGGACGGGGAGCTGTACGAGGGGATGGGCCGGCTGATCCGGTACGAGGAGCAGGTCTCGCGGCGCCGGCAGCAGTTGCAGCGCACGGTGGACGAGTGCACCGCGGAGATCACCCGGCGGTACCGGGACGGCGAGGCGCAGGTGGACGACCTGCTGGCCTGAGCTCGCCCCCACCCCACCCCACCCCACTCCACTCCACCCCACCCCGCCGTACGGCGCGGAAAATCGCGGGACTCGGCCGGACCGGGCGATTAGCGTGGCCCGTTATGAGTGCTGACGTCCGGCCGATCGCCGAATCCGAACTCCCCGAGTGGCTGGAGGCCCTGAACGCAGGGTTCCTGACCCCGGGCCGGGCAACCGGATCCGATGGTGCCCAGCGGGCCAAGTACAGCGACCTCGCCCGCATCCAGGGCGCCTTCGACACCGACACCGGCCGCTGCGTGGCGACCTTCCGCTCCTTCGCGCAGGAGCTGACCGTGCCGGGCGGGACGGCCGTCCCCTCCAGCGCCGTCTCGAACGTGACGGTGCTGCCCACCCACCGCCGCCAGGGCCTGCTGACCCGGATGATGGCCGTCGAACTCGCCGCCGCGCAAGCGCGCGGGGACGTGCTGTCGACGCTGATCGCCGCCGAGTACCCGATCTACGGGCGCTTCGGGTACGGGCCCGCCGCCTCGGTCTCGGAATGGGAGATCGACGTACCGCGCACCGGACTGGACCGGCGCCTGTCGGGGCCCGTGGACGGCGGCCGGATCGACCTGGTGGACGTGGCCGAGGTGCGCCGGGTGGGCCCGGAGCTGCACGAACGGCTGCGGGCGGTCACGCCCGGGGCGGTGAACCGGGACGCGCGCTGGTGGAGCCTGACGACCGGCCTGGAGGAGATGTCCCACCGCCCGTACAAGGAGAAGTTCCACGCCGTGTACCGGACGGCGGCGGGCGAGGTGGCCGGCCTGGCCGCCTACGTCGCCGACGACCACTGGACGGACGCGAAGGTTCCGCTGAACACCGTGCAGGTCAGGGACCTGATCGCGGTCACCCCCGAGGCGCAGCGGGCGCTGTGGCAGTTCCTGTGCTCCATCGACTGGGTGCTGAAGGTGCGCACCGGCTACCGCGCCCCCGACGACCTCGTCGCGCAGCTGCTCCCGGACCCGCGCGCCGCCAGGCCGCTGGCCGCCGCGGACTTCCTGTGGGTGCGGCTGCTGGATGTCGTACGGGCCCTGCGGGCGCGGACGTACGCCGTACCCGGCGTGCTCGTCCTGGAGGTGACCGACGCGGCGGGCCTGGCGGGCGGCCGCTACCGGCTGGACGCGGGCACCGCGCAGTGCGTGCGGACGGAGGAGCCGGCCGATCTGCGGCTGGACGTGTCGGCGCTGGGCGCCCTGTATCTCGGCGACGAGTCGGCGGTGCGGCTGGCCGCGCTGGGCCGGGTGGCGGAGGAGCGGCCGGGGGCGGTCGCGCTGGCCGACGCGGTGTTCCGTACCGTGCGCAGGCCGTGGTGCCCGGACGTCTTCTGATCCGGTCCGGTTGACTGGCCTGGGGCTTCACCTGTTCAAAGAACCGAGGACTGAGGTATTTGACGACTCTTGTGGAACAACTGCGCGCGGCGGGCTGCGTCTTCGCGGAGGAGGAGGCGGACCTCCTCGCCGCGGCCGCGCGCGACGGCGGCCACCTGGCGGAGCTGGCGGCCCGCCGGGTCGGCGGTGAACCGCTGGAACACGTGGTGGGCTGGGCGGAGTTCTGCGGGTTGCGCATGGAAGTGGGCGCGGGGGCCTTCGTACCGCGCCGGCGTACGGAGTTCCTGGTGCGGGAGGCGGTGGCGCTGGCCCGGCCGGGGGCCGTCGTACTGGACCTGTGCTGCGGGGTCGGCGCCCTGGGTGCGGCGGTGGCGGCGCGGGTGCCGGGCGGGGTGGAGCTGCACGCGGCGGACATCGACCCGGCGGCGCTGGCGTACGCGCGGCGCAACGTGGCCCCGTACGGCGGCAGCGTGTGGGAGGGCGACCTGTACGGGCCGCTCCCCGAGTCCCTCCGGGGCCGGGTGGACGTGCTGGTGGTCAACGCCCCGTACGTCCCGACGGAGGAGATCGGCTTCATGCCGTCGGAGGCCCGGGACCACGAGCCGCTCGTCTCGCTGGACGGCGGCGCGGACGGGCTGGACATCCACCGCCGGGTCGCGGCGGGCGCCCTGCCCTGGCTGGCCCCGGGCGGCCACCTGCTGATCGAGACGAGCGCCCGCCAGTGCCCGTCGACGGCCGCGGCCCTGACCTCGGGGGGCCTGAAGACCCGGGTGGCCACCTCGGAGGAGTACTACGCGACGGTGGTGATCGCGGCGGCCTGACGGGCCGGAGCCGGCGCCGGGGCGCAGCCGGGCTGTTCAGCGCGGCCCGGTCGGCCGGCGGCCGGGGTGCGCTCAACCGGCGTGCCTTCCCCCCTGATTTGTTGTCCCCTTACATGTCGGCAGGTGTCCCGGCGAGGCGGAGCGGAAACGCTCGCGGGAGGTGCGAGGGTGGCGGACGGGACCGCGGGTGGGAGATGCCGCTAGCGCCCTGCTTGCAATAGTTAGCAAGGTTGGGCAGGATGGAGCCATGGCAACGCTCAACGTCGGAAACCTCGGCGAATACCTCCGTGAGCAGCGTCGGCAGGCCCAGCTTTCGCTGCGGCAGCTGGCCGACGCGGCGGGAGTGTCGAATCCGTACCTGAGCCAGATCGAGCGCGGGCTGCGCAAGCCGAGCGCGGACATCCTCCAGCAGCTGGCCAAGGCGCTGCGGATCTCCGCGGAGACGCTGTACGTGCAGGCCGGGATCCTGGATGAGCGGGACCGGGACGAGGTGGAGACGCGGGCCGTCATCCTCGCCGACCCGTCCATCAACGAGCGGCAGAAGCAGGTGCTGCTCCAGATCTACGAGTCGTTCCGCAAGGAGAACGCACTCGACGCACCTGTCGCAGCACCTGAGGCACCTGAAGCACCTGAGGCACCTGACGCAACCGAGGCACCCGGCGCGCCCGCCGACGAGACGCCGCCGAAGACGACGAACCGAATTTGATCCGGGAGGACCAGCACATGGCCATCGCCGATGACCTGAAGAAGACCCTCACCGACCCCACGCCGCTCTACTTCGCCGCCGGCACCGCCGACTTGGCCGTGCAGCAGGCCAAGAAGGTGCCGGGGCTCATCGAGCAGCTGCGCGCCGAGGCCCCCGCGCGCATCGAGGCCGTGAAGAACACCGACCCGAAGGTCGTGCAGGAGAAGGCCAGGGAAGCGGCCAAGGAGGCGCAGGAGGCGGTCACCGCCAAGGTCGCCGAGGTGCTCGGCGCGATCGACCCGAAGAAGCTCGGGGAGACCGCGCAGGACCTGGCGCTGCGCGGCGTGGGTGTGGCCGCGGAGTACGCGGTCCGCGCCAAGGAGACGTACGACAAGGTCGCCGAGCACGGCGAGCAGGCCGTGCGGGCCTGGCGGGGCGAGGTCTCCGAGGAGATCGTCGAGATCGCCGTCGCGGTCGAGCCCGAGGCGCGGACGGAGGCCAAGGACGAGTCGGAGGCCGAGCCCGAGGCTGCCGCCGAGTCCGAGGCCGCCGCCGAGGAGAAGCCGGCCGCCAGGAAGACCACCGCGCGCAAGAGCACGGCCAAGAAGGCCGCCGCCACGCCGGGTGGCGAGAGCTGAACCGCATGAGCACCGCCGGGCCGGGCACCCTTTGTGGGTCCGGCCCGGTAGCGTGGAAGCACAGCGGAAGATGAGAAGGCGGTCGAAGCGATGCTGATGAACGGGTTCGATAACGGGGTGCTCCCGTTGCTCGGGTTCGCCGTGCTGGCGCTCGCCGTCGTGGCCTTCGTGTTCGCGGTGCTGGCGCGCGAGGACGCGTACCGGGCGGCCGACAAGCAGACCAAGACCTTCTGGCTGGTCATCCTCGGCATCACCGTCCTGGTCGACGCCTTCCTGGGGATGCTCTTCCTGCAGATCGCCGGTCTGGTCGCGACCATCGTGTTCTTCGTCGACGTACGCCCCGCCATCAAGCAGGCCTCGGGCGGCGGTCGGCGCCGCGGCGGCAGCAGCAGCGACGGTCCGTACGGGCCCTACAACGGCGGACGGTAACCCTCCCGCACCTCCGGACCTGCTCCCCGTCAGCCCTCCGCGCGGGAGAGCAGGACCACGGCCACGTCGTCGGTGAGTTCGCCGCCGTTGAGGCGGCGGGCCTCGGTGACGGAGGCCTCCAGCAGGCTCTCGCCGCTCAGGCCGCGGTCCAGGTGGCGGTTGATCATCTCGACCATGCCGTCCTGCCCGAGTCGCTCCTTGCCCTCGCCGATCCGGCCCTCGATCAGGCCGTCCGTGTAGAGCATCAGGCTCCACGTGCCGCCGAGCTCGACCTGGCGGCGGGGCCAGCGGGCGCGGGGCAGCAGTCCCAGTGCCGGGCCGCTGTTCTCGTACGGGAGCAGGCGCGCGGGGCGCCCCGGCCTGGAGATCAGCGGCGCCGGGTGGCCGGCCAGGCACAGGCCCGCGCGCCGGCCGTCGGGGGAGATGTCGACCGTGCACAGCGTCGCGAAGATCTCCTCGCAGGGGCGCTCGACCTCCAGGACTTGCTGGAGCGTGGACAACAGGTCGTCGCCACACAGGCCGGCCAGGGTCAGGGCGCGCCAGGCGATGCGGAGCTCGACGCCGAGGGCGGCCTCGTCGGGGCCGTGGCCGCAGACGTCGCCGATCATGGCGTGGACGGTGCCGTCGGGGGTGCGGACGGTGTCGTAGAAGTCCCCGCCGAGCAGGGCCCGGCTGCGGCCGGGGCGGTAGCGGGCGGCGAAGCGGAGGTCGGAGCCCTCCAGGAGGGGGTTCGGGAGCAGTCCGCGTTCCAGGCGGGCGTTCTCCTGGGCCCGCAGTTTCGATTCTGCAAGCTTGTACTGGGCGATGTCGGCCCGCTTTCTCTCCACGGCGTAGCGGATGGCGCGGCTGAGGAGGCGGCCGTCCAGCTCGTCGCGGAAGAGGAAGTCCTGGGCGCCGACCCGAACGGCTTCGGCGGCGCGTTCGGCGTCGGCCTCGGCGGTGAGGACGAGGACGGCGTGGCGGGGGGCGATGCGGAGGACTTGGCGGAGGTTGGCGAGCTGGTCCACGGCGGTGGCCGTGGCCATGGCCGCGGCCGTGGCGGCGGCGGGGGTGCGGGGGCTCGCGTCCGGGAGCGAGAGGTCGAGCAGGATGCAGTGCACGTCGGGGGTGAGCAGCCGCTCGGCCTCGGTGAGGTTGCGGGCGGTGCGGAGCCGGATGCGGTGGCCGTCGGTGTCGAGGATCTCGGGGACGGTGAGGCCGCCCGCGGGGTCGTCCTCGATGACGAGGAGGGTCAGCGGGGTGGTGTGGGGCGCGGCGGGCGCCGCTGCGGTGGGCGGTGCGGCGGTGTGCAGAACGGCCTCACCGCTCTCCGTGGCCGGGGTGTCCCTCTGCCGCGGTACGGGTACGGGCATCGTCTCCGGTTCCTTCCCTCCCCCCGAGGGTGCGCTCGTCCGGGCGACCCTAGCGGTCCTGGGCAGGGGAGCGGAATGCCGTGGCCGGCCATGGCCTCCGTCATATGCCCTTATCGCGGGGGAAAATCGGCCTTACTGATGACCAACGTCACGGCGGGGGCGCCGCGCGTCCCGCCTAGCGAGACGTCCGGCGCGCCCTTTCGGTTGCCTCCGGCGCCCTTCTCACTCGGCCTCCGGCCCCCGCGCCTCAATCGTCGGCGGGGCTGGGTGGGTGCGGGCCGGTCGCCGGCGCGGCTCAAAGATTCGGGGCTCCGCCCCGGTCCCCGCGCCTCAAACGCCGGCGGGGCTGGAGATGTCCGGCGAGGCCTGGGGCACCCTGGGCTGGATTGCGCGGAGCGCAATTTCAGCCCGCCCGGCGATTGAGGGTACGGGCGCGCAGCGCACGTACGGGGGCCCGGGGCGGAGCCCCGGCAGCGGCGCCGCGCCTGGGCAGGCACCCCCGCACCCCAAGGGCAGGGCAGCGGCGCCGCGCCTGGGCAGGCACCCCCGCACCCCAAGGGCAGGGCAGCGGCGCCGCGCCTGGGCAGGCACCCCCGCACCCCAAGGGCAGGGCAGCGGCGCCGCGCCTGGGCAGGCACCTCCGCACCCCAAGGGCACGGTGAGCGGCGCCGCCCAGGGGTACGTCGAGCGACCCCGCAGGGGCTACGCGTCGGGGCGGACCACCGCCTTGATCGGCATCGAGCCCGCGCCCGCCATCGTCACGTTCCGGCCGGGCCGCGGGGCGTGGACCATCGCGCCGTCGCCCACGTACATGGCGACGTGGCTCGCGTCGTCGAAGTAGATGATCAGGTCGCCCGGCCGCATGTCCTTGAGCGCGACCTTCGGCAGCAGCCGCAGCTGCTCCTGCGAGGTGCGCGGGATGGTCCGGCCCGCCGCCAGCCAGGCCTGGGAGGTCAGGCCGGAGCAGTCGAACGCCTTCGGGCCCTCGGCGCCCCAGACGTACGGCTTGCCCATCTGCGCGGTGGCGTACTGCACGGCCCGCTTCCCGGCTTCCGTCGCCGCGCCGTTGACGTCCTTCATCGCGCCCGTCGACAGCCACGCCGTCTGGGCCTTGTACTGCGCTTCCTGCTCCAGCTGGATCAGCCGGGCCTTCTCCTCGGCCTCCAGCTTGTTCTCCAGCTCCTCCGCGGTCTTGATCTTCTGCTCGATCTGGTTCTTCGCGTCCTCCTGCTTGACGCGATTGGCCTCCAGCGTCGCCCAGTGGGCGCTCGCGTCCTGCGCGTACCGCTTCAAGTCGTTCTGCGTACGGTCCAGTTCGGTCAGCAGGTCCGAGGCGGCCTTCTCGCCCTGGCGCAACCGGCCGGCCCCGTCGAGGAACTGACCCGGATCCTCGCTCAGCGCCAGCTTCGCGCCCGCCGGCAGCCCGCCCGAGCGGTACTGGGCGCGCGCGGCGGCGCCCGCGCGGCTCTTCAGGGCGGTGATCCGCTCCTGGCCCGCGACGACCAGGTTGGCGATCGCGACGATCTTCTCCGACTGGGCCTTCACCTCGGCTTCGGCGAGGTTGTAGGCGTCGGTGGCGGCGCCCGCCTGGCGGTAGAGGTCCTCTATTTCCTTGCGGACCTGCTCCAGGGACTTGGCGCCCGGCTCCGGCGCGGGCGCGGCGGGCGCTGCAGGCGCGCCCGGTGCCGCCGGCGCGCCCGGCGCCGCGTGTGCGATGCCCGCAGCAAGGCCGGGTGCCGTCAGTATCGCCATCGCGCACAGCAGCACGAGAGCACTTGCACCCCGCCGTCGCCTATCGGCCCCCATGGTTCCCCCAGCCATCCCGCGTCAGACCCCAACGCTCCGCATCAGATCTGACTATTCATCAGTAACTTGTCTTCGCTTTCGGGATGGTGCCACGAGTCGATGAATTCCAACACCCTTGTGGATATCCTGCCGATCTTGTCCGCCCCATCGGACGCCACCGGATCACTCATCAGGAAGCTCATCGGGAGTCCGGAAACTCATCGGCCCCGCTGCCCCACCCTCACGACCCAACGGGCCGCCCCCCGCCACCGGTTCCCCGCCGCGCCCCGTTCACCCCGACGGGCGCAACGCCTCCCAGCGCACCGTCAGTTCCCCCTGACGCCACCGCCCCGGCCCGTCCGCCAGCGGCCAATCCCCGGACAGGGCCCGCGCCGTGCGGATCCAGCGCTGCCGCGCCCCGTACGAGGCGTAGGGAGCCGCCGCCGCCCACGCCCGGTCGAAGTCCCGTAGGAAGGCATGCACCGGCTCGCCCGGCACGTTCCGGTGGATCAGCGCCTTCGGCAGCCGCTCCGCCAGGTCCGAGGGGCGCTCAAGGGAGCCCAGCCGGGTCGCGAAGGTCACCGTGCGCGCCCCCTCCGGCCCCAGCGCCACCCACACGTGCCGCCGCCCGATCTCGTCGCAGGTCCCCTCCACCAGCAGCCCGTCCGGGGCCAGACGCGCGCACAGCCGCGCCCACACCTCCGCGACCTGCTCCTCGTCGTACTGGCGCAGTACGTTCGCCGCGCGGATGAGCGCCGGGCGGACGCCGCCGTCCAAGGGCACCTCGAAGCCGCCGTGCCGGAAGCTCAGCCCGTCCCGCTCGTACGGCTTCGCCCCCGCGACCCGCGCCGGCTCGATCTCGATGCCGACCACCCGCACCCGCGGAGCCGCCTCCCGCAGCCGCGCCAGCAGCTCGACCGCGGTCCAGGGGGCCGCCCCGTAGCCGAGGTCCACCGCGACCGGCGCCTGCGCGCGCCGCAGCGCCGCCCCGTGCGTGGCGGCGATCCAGCGGTCCATGCGGCGCAGGCGGTTCGGGTTCGTCGTCCCGCGCGTCACCGAGCCCACGGGGCGCACGGAGGCGCGGCTCGGGGTCGGGGTGCTGCGGGAGGCCATGTGCCGAGGGTAAGCGGAGGGCCCGCGCCGGATAAAAATCCGGCAAACGGAGGAGAAAACCGGCCACCCTGGAATGCGGGGGACGGCCATCCGGGTTGCACTCCTTGCAGGGCGCCGACCGCGCTCCTGTCGGCATGTCGTGCGTCTGTGCTCTGCACGGCGTTCCGGCCTCCCCGACGGCCCGCCAGTGTCCGCGCGGCCGGTCCGAGCGGCTTGTCCGAGCGAGAGGAACTGCTCCCTTGAGCCAGTACGTGTCCCGCTTCGGCGGCAGCATCAGCGGCCGGCTCGCCGCCGCCCGCGCCACCCGCCACGAGCCGCCGCGGCTGCGCCTGCCCGCCGTGGGCCACCACCGCAAACCCCGCCGCGTGGCCATGCTCAGCGTGCACACCTCACCGCTGCACCAGCCCGGCACCGGCGACGCCGGCGGGATGAACGTCTACATCGTGGAGCTGGCCAAGCGCCTCGCCGCGATCAACATCGAGGTCGAGATCTTCACCCGGGCCACCACCGGCGGGCTGCCGCCCGCGGTCGAGCTGGCGCCCGGCGTCCTCGTACGGCACGTGGACGCGGGCCCGTACGAAGGCCTCGCCAAGGAGGAGCTCCCGGCCCAGCTGTGCGCCTTCACCCACGGCGTGATGCAGGCCTGGGCCGGCCACCGCCCCGGCTACTACGACCTCGTCCACTCCCACTACTGGCTCTCCGGACACGTCGGCTGGCTCGCCGCCGAGCGCTGGGGCGTCCCGCTCGTGCACGCCATGCACACCATGGCGAAGGTCAAGAACGCCGCGCTCGCCGAGGGCGACACGCCTGAGCCGACCGCCCGCGTCATCGGCGAGACCCAGATCGTGGCCGCCGCCGACCGGCTCATCGCGAACACCGCCGAGGAAGCCGACGAACTCGTCCGCTACTACGAGGCCGACCCGGGCAAGGTGGCCGTAGTCCACCCCGGTGTGAACCTCGACCGCTTCACGGCGGGCGACGGCCGCGCCGCCGCCCGCGCCCGGCTCGGGCTGCCGCAGGACGCTGTCATCCCGCTCTTCGCCGGGCGGATCCAGCCCCTCAAGGCCCCCGACATCCTGCTGCGCGCCGTCGCCGTCCTCGTCGACCAGGACCCCTCGCTGCGCGGACGCCTCTTCGTCCCCGTCGTCGGCGGGCCCAGCGGCAGTGGCCTCGCCAAGCCGGAGGGCCTGCAGAAGCTCGCCGCGAAGCTCGGCATCGCCGATCTCGTGCACTTCCACCCGCCGGTGGCGCAGGACCGGCTCGCGGACTGGTTCCGGGCGGCGTCCGTGCTGGTCATGCCCTCGTACAGCGAGTCCTTCGGGCTCGTCGCGATAGAGGCCCAGGCCAGCGGTACGCCGGTGCTCGCCGCCGAGGTCGGCGGGCTGCCCGTCGCCGTGAACGACGGGGTCACGGGGATCCTCGTACCCGGGCACGACCCGGTGGACTACGCGCGCCAGCTACGGCGTTTCGTGGACGAGCCGGGGCTCGCGGACCGGATGGGCGCCGAGGCCGCGCGGCACGCGCAGTTCTTCGGCTGGGACACCGCCGCGAGCGGCACGGCGGACGTCTACACCGCCGCCATGCATGATCATCGCCGTCGCGTACGCTCCCACCATGGCTGACGCTGACACCGACACCGCCGCGATCATCGAGGGCGTCCTGACCGGTTCGGAACTGAGCTGGGAGAGCCCCGAGCCGGGCTCGTACGTCGTCCAGCTCCCCGGCACCCGCAAGCTGAGCACCACCTGCTCGCTCCGGGTCGGCCGGCATGCGCTGTCGGTCAACGCGTTCGTGATCCGGCACCCCGACGAGAACGAGGCCGGGGTCCACCGGTGGCTGCTGGAGCGGAACCTGAAGCTGTACGGCCTCAGCTACGCCGTGGACCGCCTCGGGGACATCTACCTCACCGGCCGCCTGCCCCTCTCGGTGGTGAACCCGGAGGAGCTGGACCGGTTGCTCGGCACCGCCCTGGAGGCGGCGGACGGGGCGTTCAACACCCTGCTGGAGCTGGGCTTCGCGAGCGCGATCCGGCGGGAGTACGAGTGGCGGGTGTCCCGTGGCGAATCCACCCGGAACCTGGACGCGTTCAAGCACCTGACGCAGCCGTCCTGACATACCGGCGCGGCGCCGTTGCCGGGGCTCCGCCCGCGCCCCGCGCCTCACTCGCCGGCGAGGCCGGGGGTGTCCCCGGCGGGGCTGGGGTGGCTACGCCTCGGCAGCGGCCGGGAGCGGCGCGGCGCCCGGGGCGGCAGCCGTGGTGGGCTTCAGGGCCTGGCCCGCGCCCGCGGCCTCCGGCAGGGTTCGCATCAGGAGCCAGTAGCCGGCGCCCGCGACCGTGCCCAGGGCCGCCGTCGTGCCCCACAGCCAGCCCGCGCCGAACCGGTCGATGACCGTGCCCGCCAGCAGGGGGGCCACCAGGGAGGCCACCGCCCACGACATCGTGTACATGCCCTGGTAGCGGCCGCGCCCGTGCAGCGGGGAGAGGCGGACGACCAGGCTCATCTGGGTCGGCGAGTTGATGATCTCGGCCAGGGTCCAGACGCAGACGGTCAGGGCGAGGACCCCGATCGAGCCGCCGAAGGCCGTGAGCCCGAATCCGTACCCCGCCAGCAGCGCCGAGATCACCAGCAGCTTCTGCGGTTCGCGGTGCTCGATGAACCGGGTGACCGGGATCTGGAGCAGCACGATCAGGACCCCGTTGACGGCGACGACCAAGCCGTAGTCCCCGGCCGAGAAACCCGCGGAGCCCATCGCCAGCGGGAGCCCGAACGAGCCCTGCATGAAGATCAGCGAGATCAGGAACGACAGCCCGACCACCCCCATGTAGCGCCCGTCGCGCAGCACCGTGCCCAGGCTGATCTCCGCCTCGGCGGCCACCTGCGCCGCATCGCCCTTCTCGGGCCGGGACTCGGGCAGCTTCACGTACACGAGCACCGCGCAGACCAGCGTGAGCGCGGCCTCGCCCAGGAAGCCGGCCAGGTAGCTGTACTGGGCCACGAACCCGGCCACCGTCGCCGAGACGGCGAAGCCGAGGTTGATCGCCCAGTAGTTGAGCGCGAAGGCCCGGACCCGGTCCTCGGGCCGGACGATGTCCGCCATCATCGCCTGCACCGCGGGCCGCGACGCGTTCGAGGTCATGCCGACCAGCAGCGCGACCGCCGCGATCGCCGCCGGATGTTCCATGAAGCCGAGCAGCGCGACGGACAAGGCGGTCGAGGCCTGCGCGGCCATCAGCGTGGGCCGGCGTCCGAGCCGGTCGGTCATCACCCCGGCGACCAGGGAGGAGATCACACCGCCGAGCCCGTGGAGGGCGACGACAAGTCCCGCGAAGGAGGCCGAGTAGCCGCGGTTGACCGTCAGGTACAAGGTCATGAACGTGGCGACGAAGGCCCCGAGCCGGTTGACGAGCGTGCTCGTCCACAGCCACCAGAACGCGCGGGGCAGCCCCGACACGCTCTCCCGGGCGGCCCGTCTCAGACTGGCAACGGACATAAGGAATCCCCCCGGATGCGTAAGTGCCTCTCTGGCTTCCCGCACGTTACGAGCGGGCGCCTTCCGGCGCCACTCAATTGACGAGCGCCGTCAATCGGCAGGGGCGGACACCGCGCGCGGCCGGTCCGGGGCGTCCATTAGGCTCGTACGCATGGCCGACGCACCGTACAAGCTGATCCTCCTCCGCCACGGCGAGAGCGAGTGGAACGCGAAGAACCTGTTCACCGGCTGGGTGGACGTCAACCTCAACGAGAAGGGCGAGAAGGAGGCGGTCCGCGGCGGTGAGCTGCTCAAGGACGCCGGCCTGCTCCCCGACGTCGTGCACACCTCGCTCCAGAAGCGCGCGATCCGCACCGCGCAGCTGGCGCTCGAGGCCGCCGACCGCCACTGGATCCCGGTCCACCGCTCCTGGCGCCTGAACGAGCGCCACTACGGCGCCCTCCAGGGCAAGGACAAGGCCCAGACCCTCGCCGAGTTCGGCGAGGAGCAGTTCATGCTGTGGCGCCGCTCGTACGACACCCCGCCGCCGGCCCTCGAGGACGGTACGGAGTTCTCGCAGTCCGAGGACCCGCGCTACGCCTCCATCCCGCCGGAGCTGCGCCCGCGCACGGAGTGCCTCAAGGACGTCGTCGTCCGCATGCTCCCGTACTGGTACGACTCGATCGTCCCGGACCTGCTGGACGGCCACACGGTGCTGGTCGCTGCGCACGGCAACTCCCTGCGCGCCCTGGTCAAGCACCTGGACGGCATCTCCGACGCCGACATCGCGGGGCTGAACATCCCGACCGGCATCCCGCTCTCCTACGAGCTGGACGCCGACTTCAAGCCGGTCAACCCGGGCGGCACCTACCTCGACCCGGACGCCGCCGCGGCCGCCATCGAGGCCGTCAAGAACCAGGGCAAGAAGTAGCTCACACGCACGGAAAAGCCCCCTGCCTGCGGTTTCCCCGCCGGGAGGGGGCTTTTCGCTGTCTGAGGGGCGGGGTGGCGGGGACGGAGCCGGCCGGGATCGAACCGGCGTCCTCGCGGTTTTGGAGACCGCGCGCGACGACCTCTGCGCTACGGCCCCGCCCCCGCAGGCATCGTAGAGGGTGCCGGTCAGCCGGACACGCGAAGGCCCCGGCCCGGGGTGTTCCGGGTCGGGGCCTTCGCGTGCGTCGAGCCGGGGTGGGCGGGGTCAGCCGCCGCACTGGCAGGGGGCGCCGGACTGGCAGCCGCAGCCGCAGCCCGAGCCGCAGCCGCAGGCTGCGAGCAGCGGGAGGCGCAGGGGCTCCGGCCTCGGCGGCTGCTCCTGCTCCGGGGTGATGGGGACGGGGGAATCGGGCATGGTTCCTCCTCGCAGGCGGGTACAGGGAGTTGTACTTGCCTTCGCCCCATTCATGCCCAGGGCCACCGGCGCGTCAACGGCGCATTGGGGCTCGCGGCAGTGCTCAGGCGCCCTCGACCTGAGTCGGCTGCTGGAGCTCGTCCGCGTGCTCGCCCGTCACCAGGTAGACGACGCGCTTGGCGACCGACACCGCGTGGTCCGCGAAGCGCTCGTAGTAGCGGCCCAGCAGCGTCACGTCGACGGCCGTCTCGATGCCGTGCTTCCAGCGGTCGTCCATCAGGTGCTGGAACAGCGTGCGGTGCAGCTGGTCCATCTCGTCGTCGTCCTGCTCCAGCTGGAGCGCCAGGTCGACGTCCTTGGTGATGATGACCTCCGCCGCCTTCGCCATCAGGCGCTGTGCCAGCTGCCCCATCTCCAGCATCGTGGCGTGCAGGTCCCGCGGGACCGCCGTGGCCGGGAAGCGCAGCCGGGCGAGCTTCGCCACGTGCTGGGCCAGGTCGCCGCTGCGCTCCAGGTCGGCGCTCATGCGCAGCGAGGTGACCACGATGCGCAGGTCGGTGGCGACCGGCTGCTGGCGGGCCAGCAGGGCGATGGCGCGGGCCTCCAGGTCGTGCTGCAGGTCGTCGACCTTCTGGTCGGCGGCGATGACGCTCTCGGCGAGCTTCAGGTCGGCGTCGAGCATGGACGTCGTGGCCCGCCCGATCGCGGAACCGACGAGCCGGGCCATCTCGACCAGGCTTTCTCCGATCGAGTCCAGTTCCTCGTGGTACGCGTCGCGCATGTCTCGTGTCCCTCTCTCGACCTACTACTACTGCGGTACTGCCCGGGGGCGGGCCGGGGCGGCCATCGGCCCCACGGTGACACGGTGAGCCGCGAACGCGTCCGACTCCGGCACCACAAGTGAATCAGCCCCGTCGTCAGGGTGAACTCTGGGCGACGACTGTTCGAGGTGCCACCCGAACGGCTGTGGAAGTGTCGTCGTGCCTGCTTAACCTGGATGCATGGACGTGAACGCGGCGGTCGCCGCAGCTGCAGCGATCGCCGGTCTGTGCACCGGTGTGATCGCCATGCTGGCGTTCCGCTGGAGCGAGCGCGACCAGGCCCGCCCCACCCGGAGCTCCATGCGCCCCGACATCAACGCGGTGCTCCCGCCCGGCGTGGACACCGTCCTCTCCGTGCTCCGCTCCTCCGCCGTCGTACTGGACGAGGGGGACGCGGTCGTCAAGGCCAGCTCCGCCGCCTACGCCCTCGGGCTCGTACGCGGCGGCAAGCTCGCCGTGGAACCCATGCTCCACATGGCCCGCGACACCCGCCGCGACGGGGAGATACGCCAGGTCGAGCTCGACCTGCCCCGGCGCGGCACCGGCCGAGGCGAGGCCCTCGCCGTGTCGGCGCGCGTGGCCCCGCTCGGCTCCCGCCTGGTGCTCCTCCTGGTCGAGGACCTCACCGAGGCCCGCCGCATCGAGGCCGTACGCCGCGACTTCGTCGCCAACGTGTCGCACGAGCTGAAGACGCCGGTCGGCGCGATCTCCCTGCTCTCCGAAGCCGTCATGGACGCGGCCGACGACCCCGAGGCGGTCAGCCGCTTCGCGGGCCGCATGCAGATCGAGTCCACCCGGCTCATCAACCTCGTACAGGAGCTCATCGACCTCTCCCGGGTCCAGAACGACGACCCGCTGGAGGACGCCGAGCCCGTACGCGTGGACACGCTGGTCGCGGAGGCGATCGACCGCTGCCGCCACACGGCCTCCTCCAAGCAGATCACCATGGCCGCGGGAGGCACCGCCGAGCTGCGCGTCTGGGGCAACCGCGGGCAGCTCGCCGCAGCCCTCGGAAATCTGGTCGAGAACGCCGTCAACTACAGCCCCGCCCGCACCCGTGTCGGCATAGCCGGGCGCAGGGTGGCGGCACCTGGGGGAGACTTGATCGAGATCGCCGTGACCGACCAGGGCATCGGCATCCCGGAAAAGGACCGCGAGCGCATCTTCGAGCGCTTCTACCGCGTGGACCCGGCCCGCTCCCGCGCCACGGGAGGCACCGGCCTCGGCCTTGCGATCGTGAAGCACGTGGCGGCCTCGCACGGCGGGGAGGTGTCGGTCTGGAGCTCCGAGGGCCAGGGCTCCACGTTCACCCTGCGCCTTCCCGAAGCGGCCGCATCGGCCCCGGTGACGGGCCCCGCACCCGCCCGACCCCTGCCTGAAACCGAAACAGCACCAGCCAAACCTGCCCCGGAGGTCCTTCCGTGACCCGAGTGCTCGTCGTCGAGGATGAGGAATCCTTCAGCGACGCCCTGTCCTACATGCTCCGCAAGGAGGGCTTCGAGGTCGCGATCGCCGCGACGGGGCCCGACGGGCTCGACGAGTTCGAGCGCAACGGCGCCGACCTCGTCCTCCTCGACCTGATGCTCCCCGGACTGCCCGGCACGGAGGTCTGCCGGCAGCTGCGCGGCCGCTCCAACGTCCCCGTGATCATGGTGACCGCCAAGGACAGCGAGATCGACAAGGTCGTCGGGCTGGAGATAGGAGCCGACGACTACGTCACGAAGCCCTTCTCCTCGCGCGAGCTGGTCGCCCGCATCCGCGCGGTCCTGCGCCGCCGCGGCGAGCCGGAGGAGGTCACCCCGGCGGCCCTGGAGGCGGGCCCCGTACGGATGGACGTCGACCGCCACGTGGTCACCGTCGCCGGCGGGAAGGTGGACCTCCCGCTGAAGGAGTTCGACCTGCTGGAGATGCTGCTGCGCAACGCGGGCCGCGTGCTGACCCGTATGCAGCTGATCGACCGGGTCTGGGGCGCCGACTACGTCGGCGACACCAAGACCCTCGATGTCCACGTGAAGCGTCTGCGCGCCAAGATCGAGCCCGACCCGGGCGCGCCGCGCTACCTGGTCACGGTCCGCGGCCTCGGCTACAAGTTCGAGCCGTAAACCGGCTGTACGAGGAGGGCCCCGGTCGCCGATGCGACCGGGGCCCTTCCCTTGTGTCTACGCCGCTCCGCGCCTCAGTGGCCCGCGGCGTGCGAGGCGCTGCCCGACGGGGTCCCGGACGGGGTGCCCGCGGCCGCGCCGGTGGCGGCGCCCGACGGGGCCCCGGACGGGGTGCCCGACGGGGTCGCCGCGGGGCTGCCGGAGACGGCGGGGCCGGCGGCCGGGGCCGCCGTCGGGCCGTAGCCCGCGTACATGCCGGTGGCCGGGACCACAAGGGCCTCCAGCTCGACGTCGCCCGTGCTGCTCAGCTGGAAGGTGACGTCCTGGACGTCGCCGTCCTTGGCGGCCTCGGCGCCGTCCTCGATCACGGCCGAGGCGTTGCCCTTGCCGCCCAGCACGAGGGAGCCGCCGGCCGGCACGGTGATCTTGCCCGAGCCCTCGGCCGGCTTCAGGGTGACCTTGCCCTTGCCGCCCCCGAGGGTGATGCCGTCGAGGGTCTGCGCCTTGGTGCCGGAGTTGAAGACGGTCGCCGAGACGGCGGCCGGGCCCTTCTTCTCCTTGCCGCCCTGGGTGATCACCAGTGCGTTCTGGATCTTGATCTCGCCCTTGGTGACGGCGGCGTTGTCCGGCTTGATCTGAAGGGTCTGCGCATCGCTGCCCGCACCGCATGCGGCCAGCGAGGCGATCGAGAACACGACGGCGGTGGCGGCGAGGGCGCCGCGTCGAAGGCTGCGGCTCACGGCGGCGGCAACTCCTTGGACGTACGGAACGGGCGGGGGGCTCTCGGAACGGCCGAGGTAAAGCCGCTCGAAGGGTGTGTCAGCGCGCTTAGGTTACCGAGCCGCCGCCCTGCCCCCGCACCCGACCCTCCGCAGCGCGGCGGCCGCCCTCGGCGCCACCCGCGATCTTGCATTCGCGCGCGGGTGGCGCCGCGCCGATCGCGGGGCGCCCGCATTCCGTCCGCCGCGCCCGCGGTGATCAATTCCCGGATTCCCCCGAACGCCGCTTCGTGATCAATTACCGATTGGGCCGGAACTGGATCCGTACGGGCGCCCGCCAGTCGAACGGAGTAGTTCGGTTTCTCGGCGCCGAACCCGGCAAAACGGGACGTACGTCACACTGGCGAGGGTGCCGGGCAGGTGTAGCGTGGCCCATTCGCCCGGTCCGCACAGCGCCCCCGACCTGCGAATACCCCCTTCCGCAAGCCCTTCGCAGCACGTTCCCGTTGCTGTTGTCAAGCCCTGAGATGTGCTCTGACCTGCGAAAACGCCATTCATAACAGTCAGTTCTCGTGTTACCCTGGATAGCCACGGAAGGGGTACCTGTCACATGACGTTCAAGGTTGGCGACACCGTGGTCTATCCCCATCACGGGGCCGCGCTGATCGAGGCCATTGAGACTCGCCAGATCAAAGGCGTGGACAAGACCTACTTGGTGCTCAAGGTCGCCCAGGGCGACCTGACGGTTCGTGTGCCTGCGGACAATGCGGAGTTCGTCGGCGTTCGCGACGTAGTCGGCCAGGACGGGCTGGACCGGGTCTTCGAGGTGCTCCGCGCACCGTATGCAGAAGAGCCGACGAACTGGTCCCGGCGCTACAAGGCAAATCTGGAGAAGCTCGCTTCTGGCGATGTCATCAAGGTCGCCGAAGTGGTGCGTGACCTGTGGCGTCGTGAGCGTGAGCGCGGGCTTTCCGCGGGTGAGAAGCGCATGCTCGCGAAGGCGCGCCAGATCCTGGTGAGCGAGCTCGCGCTCGCCGAGAACACGAACGAGGACAAGGCCGAGGCCCTCCTCGACGAGGTGCTCGCGTCCTGACGCGAGTCCCCGTTCGGTTCGAGTTCACCGAAGTTCAGCAAAACAGTGTGTACACAGTTGTGCCGCGGTGCCCGATGACAAGGCCTCTCCTCCACGAGAGGCCTGTTGCCGGGCGCTGCGGCATGTCTGTTTCCATCCATGCGTCTCACGGCCATGCATCTCACTGCCATGCGTCTCACTGGCGTGCCGGATCCGGGCAGCCTGCTCGACCGGTCGTCACGGAAGGGGCGAGGGCGTCGCACCCGGCACCCTTCAGGCCATACCCATGTCGGCCGAAGTCACAAACCTGGCTCGGAGCTACTGATGTCTGACGAAACGCGCCCCCACCGGACCGCCGCCGTGATCCCGGCCGCCGGCCGCGGGGTACGCCTCGGTCCCGGCGCCCCCAAGGCCCTGCGGTCCATCGGAGGCGTCCCCATGCTGATCCACGCCGTCCGCGCGATGGCCCGCTCCCGAGCGGTCTCCGTCGTGGTGGTCGTCGCCCCCTCCGACGGCGCCGCCGAGGTGCGCATGCTCCTGAACGAGCATGCGCTGCCCGACCGCACCGAGATCCTGGTCGTCCCCGGCGGGGAGACCCGCCAGGAGTCCGTACGCGCCGGGCTGCACGCCCTCCCCGCGGACGTCACCTCCGTACTCATCCACGACGCGGCCCGCCCGTTCGTCCCCGTGGAGACCGTCGACTCCGTCATCGAGGCCGTACGCGGCGGCGCCCCCGCCGTGGTGCCCGCCCTGCCGCTGGCCGACACCGTCAAGGAGGTCGAGCCCGGCGAGCCCGGCGACCCCGAGCCGGTCGTCGCCACGCCCGAGCGGGCCCGGCTGCGCGCCGTCCAGACCCCCCAGGGCTTCGACCTCGCCACCCTCCTGCGCGCTCACGCGGAGATCGCCGTCGACGGCGAGGGCGCCACCGACGACGCCGGCATGGTGGAGCGGCTCGGCGTCACCGTCGTGGTGGTCCCCGGCCACGAAGAGGCCTTCAAGGTCACCCGCCCGCTCGACCTGGTCCTCGCCGAGGCCGTTCTCGCCCGCAGGAGGGCCACCGATGTCTACTAGCCGGCCCCTGATCCCGCTCGTCGGCATCGGCACCGACGTGCACGCCTTCGAGACCGGCCGCGAGCTGTGGTGCGCCGGCCTGCTCTGGGAGGGCGAGGACGGCCTCGCCGGGCACTCCGACGGCGACGTCGCCGCGCACGCCGCCTGCGACGCGCTGTTCTCCGCCGCCGGCGCCGGCGACCTCGGCGCGCACTTCGGCACCTCACGCCCCGAGTGGTCCGGCGCCGCCGGGGTCACCCTCCTGGCGGAGGCCGCCCGTATCGTCCGCGCCGAGGGCTTCGAGATCGGCAACATCGCCATCCAGGTGATCGGCGTACGCCCGAAGATCGGCAAGCGGCGCGAAGAGGCGCAGAAGGCCCTCGCCGCCGCCGCGGGCGCCCCCGTCTCCGTCTCCGGCACCACCACCGACGGTCTGGGCCTCACCGGCCGTGCCGAAGGGCTCGCCGCCATCGCCACAGCCCTCGTGTACCGGACGAACCAGACCTGAAAACGCCCGGAGGCGGCACATCTTCGACAACAAAGGTGCCCCGGGGCCCCAAAGGGTCGCGGGGCACTGCTATGCGCGCACTACCCTGGATGCCGTGACTATTCGCCTGTACGACACCAGCGCCCGGCAGATCCGCGACTTCACCCCGCTCGTCCCGGGCTGCGTCTCGATCTACCTGTGCGGCGCCACGGTGCAGGCAGCCCCGCACATCGGGCACGTCAGGTCCTATCTGAACTTCGACATCATGCGCCGCTGGTTCACCTACCGCGGCCTCGACGTCACCTTCATCCGCAACGTCACCGACATCGACGACAAGATCATCAGGAAGGGTGCCGAACAGGGGCGCCCCTGGTGGTCCATCGGCTACGAGAACGAGCGCGCCTTCAACGACGGCTACAACGCGCTCGGCTGCCTCCCGCCCACCTACGAGCCGCGCGCCACCGGCCATGTGCCCGAGATGATCGAGATGATGCGCGGCCTCATCGAGCGCGGCCACGCGTACGAGGCGGACGGCAGCGTCTACTTCGACGTGCGCTCCTTCCCCGGCTACCTGGCGCTGTCCCGGCAGGACATCGACGACCTGCGCCAGCCCGCCGAGGAGGGCATCACCGGCAAGCGCGACCCCCGCGACTTCGCCATGTGGAAGGCCTCCAAGCCCGGCGAGCCCGACTGGGAGACCCCGTGGGGCCGCGGCCGTCCCGGCTGGCACCTGGAGTGCTCCGCGATGGCGCACAAGTACCTCGGCAGCGCCTTCGACATCCACGGCGGCGGGCTCGACCTGATCTTCCCGCACCACGAGAACGAGATCGTCCAGGCCCAGGCCTTCGGCGACGAGTTCGCCAAGTACTGGGTCCACAACGCCTGGGTCACCATGTCCGGCGAGAAGATGTCGAAGTCCCTCGGGAACTCGGTGCTCGTCTCCGAGATGGTCAAGCAGTGGCGCCCGATCGTCCTGCGCTACTACCTCGGCACCCCGCACTACCGGTCGATGATCGAGTACAGCGAGGAGGCCCTGCGCGAGGCGGAGTCCGCCTTCGCCCGGATCGAGGGCTTCTGCCAGCGCGTCATCGAGAAGGCCGGCGGGGCCGTCGAGCCCGCCGCCGAGGTGCCGCCCGCCTTCGCCGAGGCCATGGACGACGACCTCGGCGTGCCGCAGGCGCTCGCCATCGTCCACACCACCGTCCGCCAGGGCAACAGCGCGCTCGCCGCCGACGACAAGGACGCGGCCATCGCACGCCTCTCCGAGGTGCGGGCCATGCTCGCCGTCCTCGGCCTGGACCCGCTCGATCCCCACTGGGCCGGCGAAAACGGAGCAGACCGCGGCGAGACGGGTATGAAAAAGAGTGTCCACGGCGCCGTGGACACCCTCGTCCGGCTCGTCCTGGAACAGCGCGAGTCCGCCCGGGCCCGCAAGGACTGGGCGACCGCCGACGCCATCCGCGACCAGCTCCAGCAGTCCGGACTGGTCATCGAGGACAGCCCGGCCGGACCGCGCTGGACGCTCGGCCCCCGCTGAGCCCAGGCAGCTGAGCTTGGTGTGCTGCCCGGGCCTCCGGGCGGCACACTCTTCATACGTACATACCGCAGCATCAACGAAAACAGGTAGAAGTCATGGCCGGGAACAGCCAGCGCAGGAACCGCCGCACGTCCAACAAGAAGGGCGCGACGGTCGGCAGCGGTGGCCAGCGGCGCAAGGGCCTGGAGGGCAAGGGCCCGACCCCGCCCGCCGCCGAGCGCAAGGGCCACAAGAAGAACCGCGTCGGCAACGCCATGGCGCGGCAGGCCGCCAAGCGCCGCCCGGCCCCGCGCCGCGGCGGTCCCAAGGGCACCAGCGAGATGGTCGTCGGCCGCAATCCGGTCTTCGAGGCGCTGCGCGACGGGGTCCCGGCCACCACGCTCTACGTCCAGCAGTTCATCGACAACGACGAGCGCGTCCGCGAGGCCCTCCAGCTCGCGTCCGAGCGCGGCAACATCAACCTGATGGAAGCCCCGCGCCCCGAGCTCGACCGCATGACCAACGGGCTCAACCACCAGGGCCTGGTCCTCCAGGTCCCGCCGTACGAGTACGCGCACCCCGAGGACCTCACCGCCGCCGCCTACGACGACGGCGACGACCCGCTGATCGTGGCCCTCGACGGGGTCACCGACCCGCGCAACCTCGGTGCGATCGTCCGCTCCGTCTCCGCCTTCGGCGGCCACGGCGTGGTCATCCCCGAGCGCCGCGCCGCCGGCATGACCGCCGGTGCCTGGAAGAGCTCGGCCGGCACCGCCGCCCGTACCCCGGTCTCCCGCGTCACCAACCTGACCCGCGCCCTCCAGGAGTACAAGAAGGCCGGCATCACCATCGTCGGCCTCGCCGCCGAGGGCGAGCACACGGTGAACGACCTGGACGCGCTCGGCGGTCCGGTCGTCATCGTCGTCGGCTCCGAGGGCAAGGGCCTCGGCCGCCTCGTCGGTGAGAACTGCGACTACCTCGTCCGCATCCCGATGCCGGGCGGCGCCGAGTCCCTCAACGCCGGCGTCGCCGCCGGCGTCGTGCTCTACGAGGCGGCTCGCCGCCGCGCCGAGCGCGGCCGCGTCTGATCCACGCCTGCGGCTTGATCCACTTGGCTCACGGAAAGTGACCCGTGAGCGTGCCACCCCGCCCGTTGTGGGCGGGGTGGCTTGATCTTGACGGGTCTCGGACAGATCCCTGATGTCAAGGCAGTGTCCTAAACACTGATCACTCGGTTAGATGAGTGTGGACACCAGAACGTCAGGGTTCGACGACCAGCCCGCGCTGAGCATGGTCAAGGTGCCGTGCGATCCCGCACAGGTCATCGTCAACCACGCCAGCTTCCGCGTGCGGCTCGCACCGAGCCCGAGCGCGCGTTCCAAGCCCGCGAACGCTCCCGGGAGAGCGCCCGTCCTCGGCGGCGCCGCCGCCGCCGGCGCCACCCGGCGCCGCGCCCCCGTCGTCTGGAGCGGCAAGTCCGACGCCGGCGATGCGGCCGCCATGGGCGGTCTGCTCCAAGCCGTGCGCGAGGCCGGCCGCGGGCTCGACGAGTACGACGGCGGCGCCACCCAGGTCATCCCGCGGATCGACCTCGCCCACGACCTCGCCGACGCCACCCTGGCCGTGCCGACCGTCATCGGCCAGCGCAGCTACGGGGGTTACGGGGACCACGGGAACCAGGACGAGACGCGCCCGCAGGCCGCCGTACGGGACCTGCCCTACGAGCAGCCGCCCGGCGCCGGACCCGGCGGATCCGACTCCCGCCGCACCGGGTCCGACACGCGCGCGCAGGCCTCCTACTACCCCGGCCGCCGGATGAACCTCGGCGTCGTGCTGCTCCCGCTGCGCGTCTTCCTCGGCTTCATCTCCATCTACGCCGGCATGGGCAAGCTGTGCGACCCCGTCTACTTCGACGGCGGCGAGCGCGGCTCCATGGTCACCTGGCTGCACACCCTGCACCCCTGGGCGCTGGCCGAGCCGCTGCGCGACTTCGCCCTCGCCCACCCGGTCGGGGCCGGCCTCAGCGTCGCCTTCCTCCAGGTCATCGTGGGCGTGCTGACGGTGTTCGGGCTGTGGCAGCGGTTCGCCGCCTGCTTCGGGGCCCTGCTGTCCGCCGCGCTGCTGATGACGGTGAGCTGGCGGACCGTCCCCGCCTACGACGCCCCCGACATCATCTACCTCGCCGCCTGGAGCCCGCTGATCATCGCGGGCGCCCCCGTGTACTCGCTGGACGGACGCCTCGCAAGTGAGGCCTGGCGCACCCTCGGGCCGCGCTCCGAGGTCTGGCGGCTGCGGCGGCGCGTCCTGCGCCGCGGGGCCGTCATGGCCACCGTCGTGTGCGGGCTCACCCTCCTCATCGGCTCCCTCCTCGGCGGGGCCGTCCGCTCCTCCACCGTCGTCACCGTGCCCGGACCGGGACAGGCCCCCAGCAACTACCTGCCGGGCCGGCCGCTCCCGCAGACCCCCGCCCCGCAGCAGCCCTCGCAGCAGCAGCCGTCCAAGGCGCCGCAGCCCAGCGCCACCGCCACCGAACCGGCCGCCAAGCCCGGCAAGGGCGCGACCGCCGGGCCCACCCGCGGCACCGCCGGAGCCGGCTCCCAGTCGCCCACCGCGACCAAGGGCGCCACCGGCAGCCAGACCCCGCGCAGCACGCCGCGGCAGTCCGCCTCCCAGAAGCCGCCGGCCTCCTCCTCCGGTTCCACCACCGGCAGCACCACCCCGAGCCGGCAGCCCGGCCTGGTCGGGGGGCTCCTCGGCTGAGCCGGCCGACCGGCATCGAGGGAACCGGGGGTCCGGCACGCACGGTGTGCCGGGCCCCTCCTCGCGTGCCGAGCGCGCGAAGCATCGTACGAGCGGAGCGTGGTGGCGCGGGGAAAGGGCTCAGAGGGCCGTCTGCGCGGCCAACTCCTTTGCCGCCTCGGCCAGATCCTTTGCCGTGTCGATCGCCCGCCAGTAGGCCCCCTGGGGCAGCGGGAAGCCGGCCAGCCGCCGCTCGCGGGCCAGCCGCGGGAACGTGGTGCGCTCGTGGTCCCCCAAGTCCGGGAGCAGCGCGGCGAATTCGGCACTGAAGACGTACACGCCGGCATTGACCGGATACGGCGACAGCGGGGCCTCGATGAAGTCCAGCACCTGCCCGAACTCGTTCGTCTCCACCACCCCCCACGGGATCCGCGGGCGCGCCAGGGCGAGTGTGGCGACCGCACCGCGCTCGGCGTGGAAGGCCGCCATCTCGCGCAGCGAGAAGCGGGTCCAGATGTCGCCGTTCGTCGCGTACCAGGCGCGGTCGGGGTGCGGGAGGTGCCGCGCGGCGTGCTTGAGGCCGCCGCCGCGCCCCAGGGGCTCCTCCTCGACGACCGTGGTCACGCGGAGCGGCAGCCGGGCCGCGGCCAGCCACTCCTGGAGCACGTCCGCGAGGTGCCCGCAGGAGACGACGGCGTCGGTGACCCCCTCGGCGGCCAGCCAGGCCAGCTGGTGCCCGATGATCGGCACCCCCGTCCCCGGGATCTCGACCATCGGCTTGGGACGGTCGTCCGTGTACGGCCGCAGCCGCGAGCCCTGGCCGCCCGCCAGGATGACCGCCTGGGTGGGCGTGGTGGGGAACGCGGCTGCGGGAGGGACGGATCGGGGGGTGTCGTTCATGGAGGCAGCGTAGGGACGCGGCGCGGCTCAGCCCATGGAGGCGACGCCGGTCGCGTACGAGGTGTCGCACACGGGGCGGGCGTAGGACTGGGCCTTCGTCGGTCCGTAGGCGGTCACGGCGGCGCGGCCCAGGGCCTTCGCGATGCCGACGCAGTGCTCGGCGAGCGACGGCCGCTTGTCCACCGCCTGCTGGAGGTGGGTGAGGACGTCACCCGGCTCCTCGCCCTGCTGGAGCTCGTTCAGCAGCTTCTCGCGCAGCACGTCGTGTGCGGCGCGCGGCTTCGCGGGGACGGAGACGTCCTCGGCGGAGGCGGTCAGGATCTGGGAGGAGGAAGTGTCCGCCCAGGGGACCATGGTGACCGCGAGGGTCCCGGACAGGACGAGGACGACGGGCAGGACCAGGGCGAGGGAACGGCCGATACGGCGGGCAGTGTGGGTCACGAGGGCGAGAGTAGCGCTCGGTGAAGATTTGGCGACATTTAGTCACCCTGTCGGGGGATGGTTCGACGTGGCTTTTCGAATTATGGGTTGACGGGTTGGGGTTTATTGGACCGGTCTGCCGGGGTTTCGCGGAAGCGGTGAAACGGCGAAGGGGCGCCTCCGACGGGGGCGCCCCTTCGCGTGCGTGCGGTGCGGCTAGTCGGACAGCCGCGCGCCGGAGGAGGTCGAGAACACGTGGATCTCGCCGGCCCGCGGCACCACGTGCATGCTCGAGCCCTTCTCGGGCACCTGGCGGCCGTCGACGCGGACGACGAGGTCCTGCGCGCCGGCGGCCTTGCCGGTGGAGCCGTAGACGTAGCCGTCGGCGCCGAGCTCCTCGACGACGTTCACGACGATGGTCAGGCCGCCGCTCTCCGCGATGTCGAAGTGCTCCGGGCGGACGCCGACCGTGACGGTGCGGTCGCCGGCGTCGGCCGCGGCGGAGAGCGCCTCGCGGGAGACCGGGACGACGCTGTCGCCGAACTTCACGCCGCCGTCGGTGATCGGGACCTCGACCAGGTTCATGGCGGGGGAGCCGATGAAGCCGGCCACGAAGAGGTTCGCCGGACGGTCGTACATGTTGCGCGGGGTGTCGACCTGCTGGAGCAGCCCGTCCTTGAGGACGGCCACGCGGTCGCCCATGGTCATGGCCTCGACCTGGTCGTGGGTGACGTAGACGGTCGTGATGCCGAGGTCGCGCTGGAGCGCCGCGATCTGGGTGCGGGTGGAGACGCGGAGCTTGGCGTCGAGGTTCGACAGCGGCTCGTCCATGAGGAACACCTGCGGCTTGCGCACGATGGCCCGGCCCATGGCGACGCGCTGGCGCTGGCCGCCGGAGAGGGCCTTCGGCTTGCGGTCCAGGTACTGGGTGAGGTCGAGCATCTTCGCCGCGTCCTCCACCTTCTTGCGGATGGTGGCCTTGTCCTCGCCGGCGATCTTGAGCGCGAACCCCATGTTGTCGGCCACGGACATGTGCGGGTAGAGCGCGTAGTTCTGGAACACCATCGCGATGTCCCGGTCCTTGGGCGGCAGGTGCGTGACGTCGCGGTCGCCGATGCGGATGGCGCCGCCGTTGACGTCCTCCAGGCCGGCGAGCATGCGCAGCGAGGTGGACTTGCCGCAGCCGGAGGGGCCGACGAGGACGAGGAACTCGCCGTCCTCGATCTCCAGCTCCAGCTGGTCGACGGCGGGCTTGTCGCCGCCGGGGTAGAGCCGCGTCGCCTTGTCGAAAGTGACAGAAGCCATGGTGGTGAATCCCTTCTACCGGCAGGAACGTGCCGGACGATCCGAGTGGAAGGTCTAGTCCAGTTGACCGGACTCCGCTCGACGCTACCTGCCCGGACGGCTCCTGTCAGCACCCGGGAAGTTCCGATCGCCGACACCGTACGGGTGACGGCCGTTCGCATGGATTTCCGGAGGGTCCGAACCCGGGTGCGAGACCTTCCCGTGTTCAGGCGATACATCTCGTCCGTCCTGGCGGCGCCTCCCATCCGGGGGCGCCGGCGGCTTGGAACCGAGAGGGAAACGAATGAAGAATCGTCTCGTACTCATTGGATCTGCTGTGGCGGCGAGCGTCGGCCTGTGCATGGCGGCCACGCCGGCGATGGCCCAGGCTCCCCTCAAGGTGAGCGTGGCCTGCGGTGACGTCGCCGCGCTCATCGCCGCCATCGGCGACGCGAATCTGAATGCCGACGGCGGGACGATCACGCTGGCCAAGGACTGCGCCTACCGCTTCCAGGACGATTTCGAAGATTCGGGCAGCGCCCTGCCGGCCATCACGGAGAGGGTTTCCCTCGTCGGCCACAACTCGACGCTCATCCGCTCCGTGACGGACGGGCTGCCGCTCTTCCGGCTGATCTCGGTGAGCGAGGGCGGTGATCTCTTCCTCAAGGGGGTCACCGTGACCGGCGGCCGTACCGACGGCGACGGCGGGGGCATCGCCAACGCGGGCATCCTGCGCCTGGAGGACAGCAAGGTCACCGGCAGCCAGGCGGCCGGCGACGGCGGGGGCATCGCCAACGCGGGCGGCCGCGTCACGCTGATCGACAGCGAGGTCCTGACCAACGTGGCCACCTCCACGACGGAGGAGGGCGGCGACGGCGGCGGCATCAGCAACGACGAGGAGGGCACCCTCACGCTCCGGAAGTCCACCGTCGCGGGCAACACGGCCGACGAGGACGGCGGCGGCATCGAGAACGAGGGCACGCTCACCGTCGAGCACAGCCTCCTCACGAACAACGAGGCCCGCGACGGCAACGGCGGGGCCATCGACAACCTCGACAGCGCGACCATCCGGTACAGCAAGCTCATCGAGAACTGGGCCGGCCAGCAGGGCGGTGGGGTCAACAACGGTGAGAACGGGACGCTGGAGGCCACCGAGTCCACCTTCGCCGAGAACAGGGCGGGCAACGACGGCGGCGGCATCAACAACGCCGGCACCGCGACGCTGAGCAAGAGCAAGGTCGAGTCGAACCAGGCCGGTCACGACGGCGGCGGCATCAACAACGTGGCCGAGACGGCGGGTGGCGTCACCCAGCTGACGCTGGAGCACACGACGGTCGCGGGGAACCGCGCCGCGAACGCGGGCGGCGGCATCAACAACGGCGAGGGCGCCGTCGTGACCCTCAGGGACAGCAAGATCATCAAGAACCTGCCCACGAACTGCGCCGGTACGGTGCCCGGCTGCTCCTGACACGTCCGCCGCGGTGCCCGCAGCCAATGTGATGGCTGGGGAAGAGGGGCCTGTGTAGAGTGATGGCGGCCCTGCCTCCTTAGCTCAGCTGGCCAGAGCACCGCTCTTGTAAAGCGGGGGTCGTCGGTTCGAACCCGACAGGGGGCTCTGCTGACGAAGGTCCCGGACCGCTCAGGTCCGGGGCCTTTCGCGTGCCGGTGGCGCCCGTCAGTGGCGCCCGTCAGTGGCAGCCGTCAGTGGCGGCCCGAGATGCGGTCGGCGAGGCGGGCCAGGGGCGTGGTCGTCGGGCGGTGGGTGGCGGTTTCGCGGCGGTCCGCCTCGCGGTAGGCGGCGTAGAGCGCCTGGACTCCGAGCCAGCGGAAGGGCTCCGGCTCCCAGCGGCGCACGCGGTGGTTCACCCAGGGGAGCGCGGTCAGCGCGGTGGAGTCGCCGAGGACCAGGTCGCGCAGGGTGCGGGCGGCGAGGTTGGCGGTGGCGACGCCCGAGCCGACGTAGCCGCCCGCCCAGCCGAGGCCCGTGGCGGCGTCCAGGGTGACGGTGGCGCACCAGTCGCGCGGGACGCCGAGGACGCCGGACCAGGCGTGGGTGATCTCCGTACCGGTGAGGGCGGGGAAGAAGGAGAACAGCAGCTCCCGCAGGGACTCGACGGTGGCGGGCTGCGTGCGGCCTGTGTTTTCGGCGGTGGCCGCACGCGAACCGAAGCGGTACGGGACCCCGCGTCCGCCGATCGCGATGCGGTCGTCGGCGGTGCGCTGGGCGTACATGTAGGCGTGGGCCATGTCGCCGAGGACCGGCGCGTCGGACCAGCCCAGTTGGGCCCAGGCCGAGGCGGGGAGCGGGGCCGTGACGATCATCGAGGAGTTCATCGGGAGCCACGAGCGCTTCTGGCCCTTGAGGGCGGCGGTGAAGCCCTCCGTGCAGCGCAGGACGTGGGGCGCGCGGACCGTGCCGTACGGGGTGACGGCCTTTCCGGCGGTGATCTCCGTGACCGGGGTGGACTCGTGGATGACGACGCCGAGGCGTTCGCAGGCCGCGGCCAGGCCCTTGACCAGCTTCAGGGGGTGGATGCGGGCGCCGTGCGGGCTCCAGCCGGCGCCGACGGCGTCGGCGATGTCGATACGGGCGCGGGTCTCGGCGGCGCCGTAGAGCTCGCGGTCGCTCTCGCCGAAGGCGAGTTCGGCGGCGTGGAAGGCCTTGAGGCGGGTGAGCTGGGCGGGGGTCCGGGCGACTTCGAGGACGCCGCCGCGGTGGATGTCGGCGTCGATGCCTTCCTTGGCGGCGGTGTCGATGACCTCCGTGACGGTGTCGTTCATGGCCCGCTGGAGGCGGCGGGCGGCCTCGGGGCCGTGGAGCCGGGCGTAGCGGTCGCGGCCGGCGATGCCGTTGTAGAGCCAGCCGCCGTTGCGGCCGGAGGCCCCGTAGCCGCAGAACTTCTGCTCCAGGACGGTGATGCGGAGGTCGGGGGCGGCCTGCTTGAGGTAGTAGGCGGTCCACAGGCCGGTGTAGCCGCCGCCCACGATGACGACGTCGGCCGTGGCGTGGGCGGTGAGGGGTGCGCGGGGTGGCGCGGCCGGGGCGGTGCGGTCGGTCGCGTACCAGAAGGAGATGCCGCCGTTGATCGTCATGGGGGAGTTGGTACACCCGGTTTTGGAGGGGTGTCCAGGTGCGGGATGCCGGTTCCGGGGCGTGAATCGAGGCGTTCTGGCTGATGCGGCGCGGGTTGGTCGTGGCGGTCGTGGCGGTCGTAGGGTCGGGCCATGGTCGACATCTCGGAGATTCCGGACGGGCTGGTCCGGGCGCAGCTCAGGTGGAACGGCGACGCGGGGCGTGAGTTCATCGCGGGGCTGCCCGCGCTGGCCGGGCGGTTCCTGGCGCAGTGGGAGCTGCGGCGCACGGGGCCCGGGATGCACGGGGTGACGGCGCTGGTGCTGCCGGTGGAGCGGGCCGACGGGACCGCGGCCGTGCTGAAGCTGGCGCTGCCGGACGAGGAGAGCGCGGGGGAGCCGCTCGCGCTGCGCGCCTGGGACGGGGTGGGCAGCGTACGGCTGTTGGAGCATGACGCGGACACGGGCTCGCTGCTGCTGGAACGGCTGGACGAGGGGCGGCACTTGTCGGCGCTCGCGGAGCGGGACGCACGGCAGGCGGTGGGGGTGGTCGCGGAGCTGCTGGCGCGGCTGACGGCGGTGGCGGCTCCGGCCGGGCTGCGCGGGCTCGGGGAGATCACCGCCGGGATGCTGGAGGACGTACCGGGGGCGCTGCGGGGGCTCGCGGACGAGGGGGAGCGGCGGCTGCTGCGGGACTGCGCGGCGGCGGTGGCGGAGGTCGCCGGGGAGCCGGGGGACCGGCTGCTGCACTGGGACCTGCACTACGACAACGTGCTGGCGGGCGGCCGGGAGCCGTGGCTGGCGATCGATCCGAAGCCGCTGGCCGGTGATCCGGGCTTCGATCTGCTTCCGGCGATCGTGAACAACTTCCGGGCACAGGACGTGCGGTGGCGCTTCGACCTGATGACGGAGGTGCTGGGGCTGGACCGGGAGCGGGCGCGGGCCTGGACGTTGGGGCGGGTGCTCCAGAACTGCCTGTGGGACGTGGAGGACGGGGAGGAGCGGCTGGCGGAGGAGCAGGTGGCGGTGGCGGAGCTGCTGCTCGGGCGCTGAGGGGCGCTCCTTCTCGACGTGGCGCGGGGTGCACGGGATCCACCTGGAGGACCTGTACGTACGGCCGGGCGCGCGCGGGGGCGGTTACGGGAAGGCGCTGCTGGCGGAGCTGGCGCGGACGTGCGTGGAGCGGGGCTACGAGCGGCTGGAGTGGTCGGTCCTCGACTGGAACGCCCCCGCCATCGACTTCTACCGGTCGGTCGGGGCGGTTCCGATGGACGAGTGGACTGTGAACCGCCTGACGGACGACGCGCTCCGCAGGCTGGCCGGGACAGAATGATCACATCGGAGCTATTGCCGGCGATTGCTCCCGCGCTCAAGGCGGCCCTGCGCCATCTGCGGAGCGTGCGTGGCAGGCGGCCTGGAGCGCCCTGCACCGATGCGGCGTACGCGGCGTGGCGGGACGACATCGCGGCTGCTCTGGACCACCTGGCGGAGCATTTGGAGCAACCGAAGGACCGGGAGAGGGCACGTGCCGAGGCTATGGCCGCCCGGGCGGAGGCAGAGCGCTTGCGCAGGTGACGTCGTGCGGAGCGGTCCTCCGCGGTACGGGAGGGCGGGCCCGGCCGCGTGGGGCACCTCTGGGCGGTGAGCTCGGCGCGTTCGGTGTCGGGGAGGGTGAGCGGGCCGCCGGACCAGCCGAAGACGAGGTGCCGGGCGCCGGCGGCGAGGAGGCCCAGGGCGGTGCGGGCGGTGGCGCCGCCGACGGAGTCGAAGAGGACGGTGGCGCCGCCGGGGAGTGGGCGCGTACGGCGTCGGCCCAGCCGGGCGCGGTGTAGTCCAGGGCGAGAGTCAAGAGGGGGGCGGGCGTTGTCGGTGGGGTCGGTCACGATGGGTGCATGGCGACGCGCAAGGGGCAGCAGGAGACGGTGAAGGCGGCGCGGCGGCCGGAGATGCGGCTGCCGGAGCTGGAGGTGTGGGAGGGCGGCGAACTGGAGCCGGACGGGGACTACGACGGGCTGGAGTTCGCCGATCTGGACTGGGCGGGGCAGGAGGGGGTCGGGGCCCGGTTCATGGACTGCGCGGTGCGGCGGTGCGCGCTGGACGAGACGCGGCTGGCGAAGGCGCGGTTCGTGGACGCGGTCCTGGAGGGGGTCCGGGGGGTGGGGACGGACCTGTCGGGGGCCTCGTTGCGGGACGTGGAGGTGGTGGACGCGCGGCTCGGCGGGGTGCAGTTGCACGGGGCCGTGCTGGAGCGGGTGGTGGTGCGCGGCGGCAAGATCGACTACCTGAACCTGCGGAAGGCGCGGCTCAAGGACGTGGTCTTCGAGGGGTGCGTGCTGGTGGAGCCGGACTTCGGGGGTGCGGTGCTGGAGCGGGTCGAGTTCCGGGACTGCGCGCTACGGGGGGTGGATTTCAGCGGGGTGCGGATGGCGGATGTGGATCTACGGGCTGCCGGTGTGCTGGAGATCGCGCGGGGGATGGGTGCGCTGGCCGGGGCGGTGATCAGCCCGGCGCAGCTGCTCGACCTGGCGCCGGCGCTGGCTGCGGAGCTGGGAGTGCGGGTGGTGGCATAGCCGGGCGGGTGCGGCGCCGCTGCCGGGGCTCCGCGTCTCAATCGCCGGCGGGGCTGGAGGTGGCTCGGGTGAGTGGGTGGGTGCGGCGCCGTTTCCCGGGGCTCCGGCCCGGACCCCGCGGCTCAATCGCCGGCGGGGCTGAGGGTGGCTCGGCTGAGTGGGTGGGTGCGGCGCCGTTTCCCGGGGCTCCGCCCCGGACCCCGCGCCTCAACGCCGGCGGATGTGGCTCGGGTGAGTGAGTGGGTGGGTGGGGGTTCGGATCGGGGCCCTGCCCCGGGCGCCGCGCCTCAAGTGCCGGCGGGGCTGGAGTACCGGGCGGGGCTGGAGTGGGTCGGGTGGGCTCGCCGTGGGGATCAGGCCGGGACGCGGGGGAAGCGGGCCTGGAGGGTCCAGATGGCCGGGTTGTCGGCGAGGCCGTCGTGCATGTCGACGAGGTCGGCGATGAGGTCGTGCAGGAAGTCGCGGGCCTCGCGGCGCAGCAGGCGGTGGCTGAAGGTCAGCGGCGCTTCCTCGGCCGGCATCCAGTCGGCCTCGATGTCGACCCAGCCGAAGCGGCGCTCGAAGAGCATGCGGTCCGTGGACTCGGTGAAGTCGAGCTCGGCGTACTGCCGGTGGGCGGAGCGGCTGCCGCGCGGGTCTTGGTCGAGCTGCTCGACGATGTCGCACAGGGCCCAGGCGAAGTCCAGTACCGGAACCCATCCCCAGGCTGTGGACACCTCGCGGTCGGCGTTGGTGTCGGCGAGGTAGACATCCCCGCAGAACAGGTCGTGGCGCAGGGTGTGGACGTCCGCCGAGCGGTAGTCGGTCTGCGGGGGGTCGGGGAAGCGCCGGGAGAGGGAGTAGCCGATGTCGAGCACGTACCCGATGGTGTCACGGGTGCGGGGCGGTACTCACCCCCGGCCGGTGCGGGTGCGCGGTGACGCTGCGCCGGGGGGCTCCGCACCCGAACCCCGCGCCTCCCCCTGGGCGGGCTCCCGCAGCGCGCGGTACCGCGAGGTCCGGTGGGCCGCTTTCCGGAGCCGCCCGACGGGTCACGACGGCAGGAGGCGTTGTTCCTTCGCCACGGAGACCGCGCCCGCGCGGGTGTCGACGCCGAGTTTGTCGTAGATGCGGCCCAGGTGGGTTTTGACGGTGGCCTCGCTGATGAACAGGGCGCGGGCGATGTCGCGGTTGCCGAGGCCGCGGGCCAGCTGGCCGAGGATGTCCAGTTCGCGCTCGGTCAGGGTGGGGCGGGTGCCGCGCATGTGGGCCATGACGCGGCTGGCCACCGGCGGGGAGAGGGTGGTGCGGCCCTGGGCGGCGGAGTGGATCGCGGCGAAGAGCTCCTCGGGGCGTTCCGCCTTCAGGAGGTAGCCGGTGGCGCCCGCGCCGATGGCCCGGGTGATGTCCGCGTCCGTGTCGTAGGTGGTGAGGACCAGGACGTGCGGGGGCCGGGGAAGGGCGGTGATGCGGCGGGTGGCTTCGACTCCGTCGATGCCCTCGCCCAGCTGGAGGTCCATCAGGACCACGTCGGGGTGCAGTTTGGCCGCCAGGGCCACTGCCTCCTCGCCGCTGCCCGCCTCGCCGAGTACCTCGATGTCCGGCTCGCTGCCGAGGAGGGCGAGCAGGCCGGCGCGGACGACCACGTGGTCGTCGCAGAGGAGGATCGTCGTCATGGGGCCGGCTCCAAGGGGATGGCCGCGGAGAGGACCGTGCCCTCGCCCGGCGTGGATTCGATGGTCAGGGTGCCGCCCAGCTGGCGGACGCGGGCGCGCATCGCGGGGAGGCCGTGCCCGCGTTCCCCGGTGGCGGCGCGGGGCTCGGCGAAGCCGTGGCCGTCGTCGGCGATGTCCAGGACCACCTGGTCTCCCAGGAAGCTCAGGGTGAGCGCGGCCGTACGGGCGCCGGAGTGTTCGCGGATGTTGGCCAGCGCGCCCTGGGCTATGCGCAGCAGGGCGGACTGGACACGGTCCGGGAGCGGGGCCGGGCCGCCTTCGAGGTGGAAGCGGACTTCGATGTCCGGACCGGCGTCCAGCGCGCGCAGGGCGTCGGCGAGGCCGGCGCCGCCGGCGAGTTCGGCCGGGGCCAGGTCGTGGACGAGCCGGCGGGCCTCGGCGAGGCCGCGTGCCGCGATGCCGGTGGCGGTACGGACGTGCGCGCGGGCGGTGGCCGGATCGGTGTCCCAGGTGCGGTCCGCGGCCTGGAGCAGCATCTGCTGGCTCGACAGGTTCTGGGCGAGGGTGTCGTGGATCTCCATGGACAGCCGCTGGCGCTCGGCGAGGGTGCCCTCGCGGCGTTCGGTGGCGGCCAGTTCGCGGCGGGTGCGGATCAGGTCGTCGATCAGCGCGCGCTGGGCCTGGGCCTGGCGCTCCATGTGGACGAAGACGGCGGTGGCGAGGGCGGCGACGGCGGGCGGGGCCAGGAGGAGGTTGGGGTCGAAGGCGGTGGCGAGCCGGAGCTGGGCGATGACGACGAAGACGGTGAGGAGGGCGACGAGGACGATCGCGGCGCGTGGGGGGAGGGTGCGGAGGGCGGTGAAGAAGAGGGGGACGGCGCACCAGGCGAAGCTGGGGGCCAGGACGACGAGGACCACCCACGTGGCGACGACCAGGCCGAGCCAGAGGAGGCGGCTGGGGGGGTGGGGGGTACGGGGCTTGCCGGTGT
>NZ_JAGGOZ010000058.1 GCF_018614075.1 Streptomyces sp. ISL-94
GCCCCGGCCTCCGCCCCGGCCCCCGCCGAGTTGCGCGCCTCCGACGCCGACCGGGACCGGATCGCGCAGATCCTGGCCGATGCGCTCGCCGAGGGCCGGCTGACCGCCGAGGAGCACTCCGAGCGCCTGGACTCGCTGTACGCCCTCAAGACGGTGGGCGCGCTCGAAACCCTCGTAGGGGACCTGCCCGTCCCCGGCAGCGGCCACACCCCGGCCGCCTACGCGACGCCCGGCCCCGGCGGGCCCGTCGAGAACGTCGTCGCCGTGTGCAGCAGCTCCGCCCGCAAGGGCCGCTGGCGCCCCGGCGCGCACACCCGCGCGGTATCGGTCATGGGCGACATCACCATCGACCTCACCGAGGCGGTCTTCGAGCAGCAGGTGACCGAGATCAACGTGACCTGCGTCCTCGGGAACGTCGAGGTCCTGGTCCCGGAGAACGTCACCCTGCGCGGCTACGGCAGCGGCGTCCTCGGCAACTTCGAGGTGCGCGGCGAGGGCCGGGGCGAGACCGACCCGCAGGCCCCGGTGGTGATCGTCCGCGGCTTCGCGCTCCTCGGGAACATCGAGGCCCGCCCCAAGTTCGGCGCCCGCCTGGTCGATCTGGCCCTCAAGCTGCGCAAGCGCCTGGACGGCTGACCCACCGCGCCGGCCGCGGCACCAAACGGCCCCGCTCCGGCGGTATTTGGCCGAAGTGCTTCTAGGATCCGGATCATGACCGCATCCAAGTGGGACCTGCTCGACCACGCACACGAAGCCCTGCGCATCGCCGTCATCGGCGTGCCCGCCGACGCGTGGGACCGCCCGACGCCGGCCGAGCAGTGGAACGTCGCCCAGGTGTTCCAGCACGCGGCCGGCGACCAGCTCGCGTACGCCGCCCGCCTCACCGGCGGTGCCGGTCCCTCCGCGGACCCTTTCGCACCCTCGGGCACCCTCGCGGGCCCCCCGGCGCAGCTGCTGGAGCCGGCGCTCGCCGCCGCGGCCGAGGCCTTCGCCGCGGTCGCGCCCTGGACCGCGGACGTGGCGGTCCCGCTGCCCCCGTTCGCCGTGTCCGCCGAGACGGCCGTCGGCGCGGCCGCCCTCGACGCGGCGGTGCACGCCTGGGACATCGCCGTCGCCACCGGTCAGGTGTCGGCGCTGACGGATGCCCTGGCCGCCTCCCTGCGCCCGGCCGCCGACGCCCTCGTCGAGCCCCTGCGCGGCTTCGCCTACGGCCCGGCGCTGCCGGCGCCCGAGTCCGGCGCCGCGGACGGCCTGCTGGCCTTCCTGGGCCGGGATCCGCGGTGGGCGCCGCCCGCGGTGTGACGGGGCGCGGGGGAGGGGCACGTTTCGGACGAACCCTTGCGGGGCGGCGGCACACCGTGCATAGGGCAGCGCACAGCGGGTAAGGACAGTCGCATCGTCTCTCGCTCGCGTATCCGTCGTCAGGAGTAGACCGTGCCGCACCCGCCGCATCAGTCCCTGCAGGTTGCCGCCATACCGACTCTTCAGGGGCGTCCGGCCGCCGTGCCGAAGCCGCGGGTGCCGGCGAGGCAAGAGGACGGGCCGTGGCACGCGGAGGCGGTCTGCCGCCGCGACGAGGCGGGGCTCTTCTTCGCCCCCTCCAAGGAGCCCACGGCGGCCCGGCTCTCCCGCGAGGAGGCCGCCAAGCGGGTCTGCGCCCGCTGCCCGGTGATGGTCGCCTGCCGGGAGCACGCGCTGCTGCAGCCCGAGCCGTACGGGGTCTGGGGCGGGCTCACCGCCGCCGAGCGGCGGGTGGTGCTGGCCCGGATGCGGCGCAGGTCCGCCGAGCTGCGCCAGGCGCCGGGGGCCGGGCCGATCGCTGCCGCGGGCTGAGGCGGTCGCGGGCTGCGTAGTGGTCGAGGGCTGAAGCAGCTGGGGGCGAAGCCGTTGCGGGCCGAGGCGCCCGCAGGTGGCACCTCCGCGGTTCGAGGCCCTGCGGGTCGAGGCCCTGCGCATCGAGGTCCTGCGGGTCGAGGCCCTGCGCATCGAGGTCCTCGCGGGCCGAGGCCCCGCGGGTCGAGGCCCTCGTGGATGGGGCGTTGCGGGTCGAGGCCTTCGCGGGTCGGGGCCCCGCGGGTCGAGGCACTCCGCCGGTTGAGGCCGTCGGCCGCCGAACTCGTCGCCGCCGGCCGCGGGCCGAGCCGGGGCGCGAAGCCCCGTAGGCCTGCCGAGGCGCGCGATGTGGACGTCGTACGCGTCCTGCGCGAGGTATGCGTACATGCCGGAGGGGCGGTCCCCGCCGCACACGGGAACCGCCCCTCTCGCTGTGCCGCCGCCCTGCCTACAGGGCGCGGTCGAAGTCGATCGCGCTGTACGCGCGCAGCTTCGACAGGCGGTGCGTCGAGTCGATCTGCCGGATCGTGCCCGACTTCGAGCGCATGACCAGCGAGGACGTCGTCGCGGTCTCCGAGCGGTAGTGGACGCCGCGCAGCAGCTCGCCGTCCGTGATGCCGGTGGCCACGAAGAAGACGTTGTCGCCGGACACCAGGTCGTTCGTGGTCAGGACGCGGTCCAGGTCGTGGCCGGCGTCGAGCGCGCGCTGGCGCTCGGCCTCGTCCTTCGGCCACAGCTTGCCCTGGATCGTGCCGCCGAGGCACTTTATGGCGCACGCCGAGATGATGCCCTCGGGGGTGCCGCCGATGCCGAGGAGCAGGTCCACGCCGGTACCCTCGCGGACCGCCATGACCGAGCCGGCGACGTCGCCGTCCGAGATGAACTTGATCCGCGCGCCGGTCTCGCGGATCTCCTTGACGATGCCCTCGTGGCGGGGGCGGTCCAGGATGACCACGGTGACGTCCTCGACGGCCATGTTCTTGGCCTTGGCGACACGGCGGATGTTGACCGAGACGGGGGCGTTGATGTCGACGAAGTCGGCGGCCTCCGGTCCGGTGACGAGCTTTTCCATGTAGAAGACCGCGGACGGGTCGAACATGGTGCCTCGGTCCGCGGCGGCGAGCACGGCGATGGCGTTCGGCATTCCCTTGGCGTTCAGGGTGGTGCCGTCGATCGGGTCCACGGCGATGTCGACCTCGGCACCGGTGCCGTCACCGACCCGCTCGCCGTTGAAGAGCATCGGGGCTTCGTCCTTCTCGCCCTCGCCGATGACGACGACGCCGTTCATCGAGACGGTGGAGATCAGGGTCCGCATCGCGTTGACCGCGGCGCCGTCGGCGCCGAGCTTGTCGCCGCGGCCGACCCACCGGCCCGCGGCCATGGCAGCAGCCTCGGTGACCCGGACGAGTTCCAGGGCGAGGTTGCGGTCGGGGGCCTCCGGAGAGACTTCGAGCTGGGGCGGCAGGTTGTGCTCGGTCATCGGAGCGCACCTTTCTGTACGGCGACGGCCGGGAAGTGAGGGTGCTGGAAACTCTATCGGTACGTCGACATATTGAGCAGAGCGGGTCACGTATGAGCGGTATATCGGTCATTCGATTGTCCTGAGCGGACATCTTGCGGCCCGTCGGGGCGCGTCCCGCGTACGCCGCGCCGACGTCCCGGGTGACCCGGGCGGTGATCGCTCCCGGCCATGCGGGACGATGGTGCCGTGGCAGGTATGAAAGGCAAGCAGACGGTCTGGGACATGGTCCGGTCGCTGGGGGTGATCGGCATCATCGTCGCGGGGATCTACCTCTTCATCCCGCATGACGACCAGGCCGATCCGACGCAGACGGTCGACTACCGGGTGGAGACGCTCACGGCCCGGCGCGCGGCCCCGTACCCGGTGGCCGCCCCCGAGGGGCTCCCGGCGCAGTGGCGGGCGACCTCGGTGACGTACGAGCGCAAGAACGCCAACGCCTGGCACCTGGGCTTCCTCGACCCGGGCAAGCAGTACGTGGCGGTGGAGCAGTCCACGGACACCTCCGCCAAGTACCTCGGCAAGGTCACCCAGCAGGCGAAGCCCACCGGGCAGACGCAGCAGGTCGGCGACGTGGCGTGGGAGCGCTGGGACGGGGAGAAGTACGACGCCCTCGTCCGGCAGGAGCAGGGCTACGTCACGGTGGTCACCGGGACGGCCTCCTTCGAGCAGCTGGGCGCGATGGCGGCGGCGCTGGAGTTCAAGCAGGGCACGTAGGGCGGCGGGCCGCGGGCCGTACACAGCGGCCGTAGACAGCGGCCGTGGACCGCGGGCCGCGGGCCGCGGCCTCAGGGCCGGCCGCCGAATCGGCAACGCGAAGAGGCCGCGCACTCCGGAATTACCGGGTGCGCGGCCTCTTCGCGTGCCTCCGCCGCCCATCGGGCGGCCGGGGCCGGCTCAGGCGGCTCAGGCGGCTCAGACCGTGGTGATGACCTGGTCGAACTCCAGGCGCGGGGAGCGCGGGAACCAGGCGTCCTCGCCCGGCTTGCCGATGTTGACGACCATCAGCGGGGTGTGGTCGGCGTCCAGGAACTCCTTCTGGATGCCGGCGAAGTCCGCACCGGTCATCGGGCCCGCGGCCAGACCGGCGGCGCGGACGCCGACGATGAAGTACGCGGCCTGCAGCGCGGCGTTGAGCAGCGCGGACTGCTCGCGGACCGGGCGCTCGGCGAAGAACATGTCCTTGGCCTGCGGGAAGTGCGGGAGCAGCTGCGGGAGCTCCTCGTGGAACTCGTTGTCCGCGGAGAGGATCGCGACCAGCGGCGCGGCGGAGGTCTTGGCCGCGTTGCCCTCGGCCATGTGCTTCACGAGGCGCTCGCGGGCCTCGGGGGAGCGGACCAGGGTGATGCGCAGCGGGGTCTGGTTGAAAGCGGTGGGGCCGTACTTCACCAGGTCGTAGATCGCCTGGACCTGCTCCTCGGTGACCGGCTCGTCGGAGAACGAGTTGGCCGTGCGGGCCTCGCGGAACAGCAGGTCCTGCGCGGCGGAGTCAAGAACGAGAGACATCGGAAAGCCTTCTTCCATACGACGGAGGTGAAGCGTGGAGCGATGGCTGCGACTCTACGGCGAAAGTAGGTGAATTTTCAACTAAATGCCCGCGAAGTGATCAGCGTCACTCCTCGCCGCCGGCCGCTTCTCGGGCCGCGAGCGCCGAGTCCAGCCGGGCCCGGGCCCCCTCCAGCCAGTGCCGGCACACCTTCGCGAGCTCCTCGCCGCGCTCCCAGAGCGCGAGCGAGTCCTCCAGCGAGGTGCCGCCGGCCTCCAGCTTGCGGACGACCTCGATGAGCTCGTCGCGGGCCTGCTCGTACCCCAGCGCGGTTTCGGACTCTGCCATTCCCTTTTCCATCCTGTGTGTAGTGCAACGAGTTGATGGCCGCAGTGAGCCGTGAGCCGTGAGGCGTGAGGCGTGAGGCGTGAGGCGCCGTGCGGCGTCGCTACTCGGGTGCGGCCGAGGCCGCCGAGGCGGCTTCCGCAGAGCCGTCCACCGCGACCGAGAAGGTGCCCTCCGCCACCCGCGCGCGCAGCACCTCGCCCGCCGAGACCTCCTCCGGCGAGCGCACCACGTGCCCGTCGGCCCGCTGGAGTACGGCGTACCCGCGCTCCAGGGTGGCCGCCGGCGACAGCGCCACCACCCGGGCGAGGGTGTGCGCGAGCTCCGAATCGGCCCGGTCCAGCAGGTGCCCCAGGGTCCGCCGGCTGCGCGCCAGCAGGGCCTCCAGCTCGTCCTCCCGCGTCTCCACCATCCGCTGCGGGTGGACGAAGACCGGCCGGGCGAGGGCGTGCGCGAGACCCCGCTCCTCCCGGTCGAGCAGTCCGCGGACCGCCCGCAGCCCCCGGCCCTGCAGCTGGCGCACGCGCTCCAGCTCCTCGCCGACGTCCGGGACCACCTTCTTCGCCGCGTCCGTGGGCGTGGAGGCCCGCAGGTCCGCGACCAGGTCCAGCAGCGGGGAGTCCGGCTCGTGGCCGATCGCCGAGACCACCGGGGTACGGGCCGCCGCGACCGCCCGTACGACCTCCTCGTCGGAGAAGGGCAGCAGGTCCTCCACGCTGCCGCCGCCGCGCGCGACGATGATCACGTCGACCTCGTCCAGGGCGTCGAGCTCCTTGACCGCCTCGATCACCTGGGGCACCGCGTGCACCCCCTGCACGGCGACGTTGCGCACCTCGAAGCGGACCGCCGGCCAGCGGCGCCGGGCGTTCTCCAGGACGTCGCGCTCGGCCGCCGAGGCCCGCCCGACGACCAGCCCGATCAGCTGCGGCAGGAAGGGCAGCGGTTTCTTGCGGTCCAGCGCGAAGAGGCCCTCGGAGGCCAGGGACCGCTTGAGCTTCTCCAGCCGGGCGAGGAGCTCGCCGATGCCGACCGGCCGTATCTCCGTGGCCCGCAGGGACAGCTGCCCGCGCGGGGCGTACCACTCAGGCTTGGCCAGCAGGACCACCCGCGCGCCCTCCGAGACCGCGTCCGCGACCTCGTCGTAGACCTGGCGGAAGCAGGTCACGCTGACCGAGATGTCGTGCGAGGGATCGCGCAGTGTCAGGAAGACCACCCCCGCTCCCGGCCGCCGCGAGAGCTGCGTGATCTGCCCCTCCACCCACACCTGACCGAGCCGCTCGATCCAGCCCCCGATGAGCCGGGACACCTGGCCTACCGGCAGCGGCGCCTCGGCCGACGTATTCAGACCCATGCACGCAGGCTAACGGGCTCCGCTGACAGCGTCTCAGGCTCCGGCACGGGTGTCGGGATCCGGACGGTGCCGCGCGGTGCGGCCGGGGCCATCACCATCCTTGCCCGGGCTGCCGTCGGCCCTGCCGTCGGCCCTGCCGTCCACCCTGCCGTCGGCCCTGCCGTCCGGGCCGTCCCCCGAGCCCCGCCGGCCGTGCTGGGCGACGAGCACGCCCAGGCCCACCGCCAGCCACACCGCGCCCACCACCTGCGCCGTCCGGGAGGCCTCGGCGATCACGGCCACGGTCACCGCCGCGCCCAGCACGGGGGCGGCCAGGTGCTTCCACCAGTTCGGGACGCCCTCCCTCCGCTTCACCACGAACCAGCCCACCACCGAGGCGTGCAGCAGGGTGAACGCCACCAGCGCCCCCACGTCGACGACCGAGACCAGGTGGTCCAGCCCGTCGTCGCGCCGGGCCGCCCACACCGCCGCGACCAGCGTGATGACCGCCGCCACCAGCAGCGCGGGCCGCGGGGTGCCGTCCGAGGTCCGCGCCAGCACGCGCGGCAGCCGCCGTTCCCGGGCCATCGCGAACACCAGCCGCCCGGCCGCCGCCTGCCCGGCCAGCGCGGCGAAGGCCGCCCCGATCGCCTTGCTGATCGCCACCAGGTCGTGCAGCCAGAAGCCGACCGAGGACTCCACCGCGTTGTAGAAGGCCGGGCCCTGCTGCCCCGGATCCGCCGCCAGCTCCGCCGACGTGACCGGGCTGAGCAGCGCGACGAGGTAGGTCTGGGCGATGAACAGCACCCCGGCCAGCGCCAGGCAGAACAGCACCGCCCGCGCCACCCGCGCCGAGCCCCCCGTCACCTCCTCCGCGAAGGAGGCGATGGCGTCGAAGCCCAGGTACGAGAGGACGGCGACCGACACCGCGCCCAGCACCGCGCCCACGCTGAAGCCCAGCGAGCCGTCGCCGGTCAGGGGGGAGAGCCAGCCGCGCTGGGCCCCGTCGCGGACCAGCACGGTCACGGCGGCGACCAGGAAGACCAGCAGCACCAGGATCTCCATGGCCAGCACGGCGAAGCCCACCCGCGCGGCCGCCCGTACTCCCCACAGGTTGAGCACGGTGGTGATCACGACGGCAAGCGCCGTCCACACCCAGCGGGACACCTCCGGCACCAGCGCGTTCATCGCGATCCCGGAGAACAGGTACGCGACCGCCGGGATGAGGAGGTAGTCGAGCATCGCCATCCATCCGGCGATCAGGCCGGCGCCCTCGCCCAGGCCCTTGCGGGCGTAGGTGAAGACCGAGCCGGCCTGCGGGGCCACCCGCACCATCTGCGCGTACGAGAAGGCCGTGAAGGCCATCGCCACGGTCGCCGCGAGGTAGACCAGGGCCACGGCCCCGTGGGACTTGGCGTCCAGGGTGCCGAAGACCCCCACCGGGGCCATGGGGGCGATGAAGAGCAGCCCGTAGACGACCAGGTCCCGGAATCCGAGGCTCCGCCGTAGGGCGGTGGGTGCGGGCGAGGCTGCCGGCGTACTGGAATCCGTAGCGGACGCCATCCGTCCTCCGGGCGATAGGCGGAACAATCTTTCGGGTCCTCCGGGCAAGTGTGTGCCGTACGGGGGACGTCCGGCCTGCTGGAGACCCCCGTACGATGGAGCGTATGAGTGCTCCCGCCCCTGCTCCCGCTTCCCGCCGTGTCCTGCTCGCCGCGCCCCGCGGCTACTGCGCGGGCGTGGACCGAGCCGTGATCGCCGTCGAGAAAGCCCTCGAGCAGTACGGGGCGCCGGTCTACGTCCGGCACGAGATCGTGCACAACAAGTACGTCGTCCAGACGCTGGAGAAGAAGGGCGCCATCTTCGTCGAGCGGACGGAGGAGGTGCCCGAGGGCTCCATCGTGATGTTCTCCGCCCACGGCGTGGCGCCGGTGGTGCACGAGGAGGCGGCGCGCGGCAAGCTCGCGACGATCGACGCGACGTGCCCGCTGGTCACCAAGGTGCACAAGGAAGCCATCCGCTACGCGAACGAGGACTTCGACATCCTCCTCATCGGCCACGAGGGCCACGAGGAGGTCATCGGCACCTCCGGCGAGGCCCCGGACCACATCACGATCGTGGACGGTCCGGACGACGTGGCCAACGTCGAGGTGCGCGACGAGTCGAAGGTCGTCTGGCTGTCCCAGACCACCCTCTCGGTCGACGAGACGATGGAGACGGTCGACGCGCTGAAGACGAAGTTCCCGCTGCTCGTCTCCCCGCCCAGCGACGACATCTGCTACGCCACCTCGAACCGGCAGGCCGCGGTCAAGGTGATGGGCGCCGACTCCGACCTGGTCATCGTCGTCGGGTCGAAGAACTCCTCGAACTCCATCCGGCTGGTCGAGGTCGCCCTCGACGCGGGCGCCCGCGCCGCGCACCTGGTGGACTTCGCCAGCGAGATCGACGAGGCCTGGCTGGAGGGCGTCACCACGGTCGGCCTGACCTCGGGCGCCTCGGTGCCGGAGGTCCTGGTCGAGGAGGTGCTGGAGTGGCTGGCGGAGCGCGGTTACGCGGACGTGGAGATCGTCAAGACGGCGGAGGAGTCCATCATCTTCTCCCTGCCGAAGGAACTGCGCCGCGACCTGCGTGCGGAAGCGGCGGAACTGGTCGCCGACAAGTAACTCCTTTCGTACGGTATGTCCATGCAGATCATGGGTGTGGACATCGGTGGTTCCGGGATCAAGGGCGCTCCCGTCGACCTGGACCGTGGCGAACTGGCGCTGGAGCGCCACAAGGTACTGACACCGCAGCCGGCCACCCCCGAGGGGGTGGCCGGCTGCGTCGCGGAGGTGGTCGGCGCCTTCTCGTGGTCGGGCCTGGTCGGGGTCACCTTTCCCGGGGTGGTCACGAACGGCATCACGCGTTCGGCGGCCAACGTGGACAAGGCGTGGGTCGGGGTCGACGCGGCGGCGCTGCTCACGCGCGAGCTGGGCGGCCTGCCGGTCACGGTCCTCAACGACGCGGACGCGGCGGGGGTCGCGGAGATGACGTACGGGGCCGGGCGGGGGCGGGGCGGCACGGTCATCCTGCTCACCTTGGGCACGGGCATCGGGAGCGCCCTGTTCACGGACGGGCGCCTGGTCCCGAACACGGAGCTCGGGCACCTGGAGCTGAAGGGCCACGACGCGGAGACGCGGGCGTCGGTGAAGGCCAAGGAGGACGGGGACCTCACGTGGGAGCGCTGGGCGCACCGCGTCCAGAGGTACCTGGCCCACGTGGAGATGCTGTTCTCCCCGGACCTCTTCATCATCGGGGGCGGCGTCAGCCGCAAGCCGGAGAAGTTCCTGCCGCTGATCGAGGGCATCCGGGCCGAGATCGTCCCGGCGAAGCTCCAGAACAACGCGGGCATCGTGGGCGCGGCGATGGCGGCGAAGCACTGAGCGGGGGCGGAGGTATGCGAGGAGGCGGCTAGGCGACGCGGTCAGGCGACGCGGTCAGGCGACGCGGCGGGGCATCCGACGCCTGCCGATCAGCACGGCCTTCCTGACCACGGCGATCAGGGCGGCGGCCAGCGTCCCCGCGTACAGCCAGCCGGCGTGCAGGGACAGGACGGACACCAGCCCCATCAGCTGCCCGCCGACGCCGCCGGAGCCTCCCGAAAGGGGCCACGCTCCGGCGGCGAAGGCGATGGGGGCGGCGATCGGCGCGGTGATCAGGTCGGCGGGCCGTACCCAGAGGGCGGTGACGGTCGCCACGGGCAGGAAGAGCAGCCCGTAGACGAAGAGCGAGGACCCGAAGAGCAGCCAGGAGACCCCGCCCGCCAGCACCATGGCGGCGCACGCGAACAGCCCGCCGCCGAGCCCGGTCAGCCGGGGCCGGGGCAGCCGCCGCGCGAGCGCGGGCCGGGTCCGGCCGCCCTGCGCGGGTACGGCGGCGGTCGGCGCGCCCCGACGCTGGGCCGGGGGTCGCTGTGGGTGAGGTGCCGGTCGCGTCCTGTATCGCTCCACCCCACCAAACTAGGCGGGGAGGCCGCCGGATCCGGCTGCGGACACGCGTACATCCACCGCCACTCATCGGAAAGTAGACTGTCCGATGGCCCACTCCGGGCCGCCGCCCCCTCCAGCTACGGGAAGTCGCCAACGTGTCGCTCACGATCGGAATCGTCGGCCTGCCGAATGTCGGCAAGTCGACCCTGTTCAACGCCCTGACCAAGAACGACGTGCTGGCGGCCAACTACCCGTTCGCCACCATCGAGCCGAACATCGGCGTCGTCGGCGTCCCGGACCAGCGCTTGGCCGTCCTCGCGGGCATCTTCGGATCGCAGCGGGTCATCCCGGCCACGGTCGACTTCGTCGACATCGCGGGCATCGTGCGCGGCGCCTCGGAGGGCGAGGGCCTGGGCAACAAGTTCCTCGCCAACATTCGCGAGTCCGACGCGATCTGCCAGGTCATCCGCGCCTTCAAGGACGAGAACGTCGTCCACGTCGACGGCAAGGTCTCGCCGAAGGACGACATCGAGACGATCAACACCGAGCTGATCCTCGCCGACCTCCAGTCCATCGAGAAGGCCGTCCCGCGCCTGACGAAGGAGTCCCGCCTCCAGAAGGAGAAGGTCGCGGTCCTGGCGGCGGTCGAGAAGGCCCAGAAGATCCTCGAGGCGGGCGACACGCTCTTCTCCCACGGCATCACCAAGGGCACGGAGCAGGGCGACCTCCTCCACGAGCTGCACCTCCTCACCACCAAGCCCTTCCTCTACGTCTTCAACGTGGACGAGGACGAGCTGACGGACGACGCCTTCAAGGCGGAGCAGAGCGCGCTCGTCGCCCCGGCCGAGGCGATCTTCCTGAACGCCAAGCTGGAGTCGGACCTGGCGGAGCTGGACGACGAGGAGGCCCTCGAACTCCTCCAGTCGGTCGGCCAGGAGGAGCCCGGCCTGGCCACCCTCGGCCGCGTCGGCTTCGCCACCCTGGGCCTGCAGACCTACCTGACGGCCGGCCCGAAGGAAACCCGCGCCTGGACGATCAAGCAGGGCGCCACCGCCCCCGAGGCCGCCGGCGTGATCCACACCGACTTCCAGCGCGGCTTCATCAAGGCCGAGGTCATCTCGTTCGCGGACCTGGTCGAGTGCGGCTCGGTCAACGAGGCCCGCGCGAAGGGCAAGGCCCGCATGGAGGGGAAGGACTACGTCATGCAGGACGGCGACGTGGTCGAGTTCCGCTTCAACGTGTAGCGGTCGCGTTACCGTATGTTAGATAGTTTCGTCAAGCGTGCAGGTCAGAAAGGGTCGGACTCTGGTGAGTCCGACCCCTTCTGCGTTCCCGTGCTGACTTGGTGCTGACTTTTCAGTTGCCCTGCGGCGGAGTGAGCTTGTCGAGGTCCAGGCTGATCTCGAACGGCACCGGGCGCTGGAGGGTGCCCCGGAAGATACCGGCAGGCGCGTAGGCGCCGGTCGGTTCGTCGAGCTCGTAGACGTGGACGACAGGTGCGCCATCCTCGTCCTCGATGCACCAGTAGTGCGGGATGCCGGCCTCTGCGTACTTGCGGAGTTTTACTGTGCGATCGCGATGGGCGGACTCCGGGGAGACGACCTCGATGACGAGCTGGACGTCCTCCGGTGCGAACCAGGTACGGTCGCCGTCGAAATCGGCCGTCGTCACCAGCAGGTCCGGTTCGGGCCGGTTGCGCGGGTCGAGCTTGATGGTCATCTCGCGGCCGACTCTGGTGTCGGCGGGCACCTGCTCCATGAGTGCGACGGTGAGCATGGTGACGAGGTGGCCGTGCCACCACCTCTGGGGCGACATCATGAAGACGAGGGCTCCATCGATCAGCTCGGTGTGGCGGGGTGCCTCGGGGAGGCGGTCGAGGTCCTCCGCGAACCAGCCTTCCGCGCGCGGCGGGCGCATCCAGTCGGGCAGTGCGGTCATGGCTTCACGGTAGCGGCCCGCAGCTCAGGCTGGAGAGCCAACGATCCCGGCCGGAGGTTTTTCGGCAACTTGCCGCACCATAACCGGCCACCCACCTAACATCCGGCCATGAGCGACTCATCGGTCCAGATCGCCACGGTGGTCATCTCCGTGGCGGCTCTCGTCTTCTCAACGACGGCCGCGTTTTGGGCCCTCGTATACAACCGACGTCAGGCGAGAGCGGTTGTGCAAGCCAACGCCCTCACGGAGAAGGCGCAACGCGAGCAGGCGGAGCCGTACGTCGTCGTCGACATCAGGCCTCGTATCCCTGGGTCATCGCTGCTCGTGCTGGTGATCGAGAACATCGGTCAGACCCTGGCCCGCAACGTACGCATCTCGGTGAGCCCTCCGCTGCAGACCACTCTGGGGGCGGAGCGGGCAGCGACTCTCAATCGTGTTGTTGATCGCCCTATCGCCACCCTGCCTCCGACGCGCCGCATTCCCTTCGTCATGGACGTAGGCCATCAACTGTTCTCCTCGGAGCTGCCCAAGGTCTACGAGTTCCGGGTGGAGTCGGACGGACCCTTCGGTCGCGTGGACCCGCTCACCTACACGGTGGATCTCGAAGCTCTCAGGGACAGTGCCCTTGAGACCGATTCGACGGAGTGGAGCGCGCACCAGATCGCCAAGCACCTCAAGAGAAGTGCGGATGCGCGGGAGGGGCAGTCGCGCTCCGCCGAAGCACTGAGCCGCCAGATTCAGAGAGCACTGGAACGTCAGAACCCGGAACGCGGGGCGGACATTGGGTGCCCCAGCTCGGTGGAGTCCGCCGTCCAGCAGATCCCCATGGAGCCGCTGGGTGATGGCGGCGCTCTCGCGTGATGGATGACGTAATCCCGTGCTGATTCTGTGCTGACTTGTCCCCCTCAGAACCACGTTTACGCAGGTCAGAGCTCTGTGCGACACGTTCCGCTTCAGCGTGTGATCACTCCGTTACTGTACGCTAGGTGATCCGTCAAGCGTGCAGGTCGACTTTGTCTAGAACAACGTTTTCGCCAGTGAAAGGGGTCGGGCTCTGGCTCTGGTGAGCCCGCCCGGCCCCTTCTAGGGTGTGGATCCGGCGGCAGGTCGCTTGTTATGGCGTTGGGATGATGCCTCCGTCCAGCGCGCCGTGGCGGATGCGCCGCGTCAGGTCGAGCTGTTCGCGCAGCAGGCGCTCGTGTTCGTCCAGCTGCGTGATGGTGTCGGCGATCGCCTGCTGGGTTGCGAGGTCGGGCAGCACTACGGGCAGATCGCCGAGTACGCCGAGGGAGATGGTCTTCATCTTCATGCTCCCCGTGGAGTGGGTTTCCAGCCACGTACGGGCCTCCGGACCGCGCAAGTACGCAGCGAAGTAGTCGGCGTCCAGTCCGGTAGGGGGACGCAGCACGAAGCATCCGGTGCCGCACACCCAGCCGTGCTGCTCCTCGCGGACGACGGCGGCTCGCCCAAGCTCCCCTCGGCGCGCCAAGACGACGTCGCCGCGTCGGAGGCGGAAGCGCTCCAGCTCCGTTGCCTGTCGCTCGCTGATGCGTCGGATGCTCGCCGTGCTGAAGCCGTTCCCCGTCAGGTCTTTGGGCATCACGACGGGGACGCCGTCGGCGTCGACGTAGTGGTCGGCACGGATCAGGCTCCCCGACGGTCCCGCGAGCAGCAGGCCCGGGGCCGGGGCCTCGAACAGCCCCTCCACGGTGCCCTCCACGACGCGCCGGAGCGGCACACGCGGGACCTCGGTTTCGCTGCGGGCCACCCGCTCGCTCCGGTCGAAGCTCGTGCGCAGGCGGGCAGTCGCCCCCGCTGTCGACTCGGCCCGCCCCACCAGCTCGTCGAGCAGGCGACGCGTGTCCAGCGCCGCGGGGGGTCGCTCCCGCGCTGGCGCCACGTACAGCCGGGGGTCGAGGGGACAGCCGTCGTTCTCCAGAATCTCTCCGTACGGGACCGAGCAGGAGAAGCCGGGTTCGTCCGGGATCGCGCGGGGAGACCGCAGCCATGCCTGAAACCGGCCGACGATGCGCTCCCTGGCCGCCGCACCGAGCACACGTGCTTGGCGCGGAGCCTGCGTACCAAGTCGGCTCGCGTCGATGAAGAGGACGGAATCGGTTTCGCCGACGGGCATGTGGCGGGACTTGTCGCGGGCGAGCAGCCAGAGGTGCACAGGGACCGTTGTGTGGGAGAAGAGATTGGCCGGTAGCGCGACGACGGCGAGAAGTGCGCCTCCGATCAGCATGTCCCTGCGGATCTCCGCCTCGCGACCGCGTGCGGAGGCGGCACCCAACGGCATGATCAAGGCCGCCTTGCCCTTTTCGCTGAGTCGGGTCCACGCGAGTTGGAGCCAGGCGAAGTTCGCGTTCGACTCGGGCGGCGGCCCGAAGGGCCAGCCGATTCGTTCAAGACCCTGGACGCGCTGGTTGAACGGCGGATTGCACAGCACGAAATCGGCCATGCCGTTGCCCAGGCTCCGGAACAGCGACTGGGGATCGGAGGCACGCACGATGGGCCGGTCAATTCCATGCATTGCCAGGTTCAGCATGGCTAGGTCAGGGTTGCGGTGATCCATGGCGTAGCCCTCGAACGAGGCGTCCCCGGCGTGGCCCTGCTTCGCGATGTGCTGCGCGGCGGCGACGAGGAACCCCCCGGTGCCGCAGGCGGGGTCCAGTACGCGATCGCCGGGCTGGGGTGACAGCGATTCTGCAAGCAGGCGCGTGAGCGCGCGCGGGGTGTGGTATTCGCCCGTCTGAGCAACGCTCTCCGCGACGTAGCGTTCGAGGAGTAGACCGCTGACCTCTGCGAGTCCGGCCTCGGCGGCTGTCGGGGGTTGTTGGAGCGCGGCGAGGAAGTCCGCCGCCCACGGCAGGTCACCCGTTGCCTCGCCGTTGTCGACGAACACGTTCTCTAGATTCCAAGGTGCGCGCGCGGGAAACCGCTCGTGCCTGGCAGCGAGGAAGAGCGCGTCACTCAGGTCCCTCAGCGGTGGGTACCCGGTCCGTGCTTCCGCGGTGGCTCTGGACCACCGTTTGACGAGGTCGTCCCCTGGGTCATTCACAGAGCCGATGAATCGGGCGAGCACCAGGATGGCGAGCATCGCGGTGAGGTCGCGGTCCGTGCTCCGGCCTCGCTGAAAGGGTGCGTACGCCCGCCACAGCCGGTCGACGACCGTTGCGGCAGAGCTTTTCGCTTCTGTGGTCTCCACGGGGGACTCCTCGCTCGAACGCCGTCTCACTTCAGCCGGCTGATGACGTACGCGGCCGCCGGCACAAGCATCAGCAGACACAGACGCAGCGTCGTCCCCGTGCTCTGCATCGCCTTTCCCAGCAGATCGAAGAACGCCTTCATTCCTCGGTTCCCCCCGTTTCTCTTAGTGCGCAGCAGTGCTGCGCACCCATGAGTTTGTTGTCGTTGGTGTTGATGGGCCTCCGGAGCTCTGTACCGGAGGCCCACAAATGGGAAAGTAGCAGCTTCGCCAGGTGGTGTGCTGCGGCGGTGGCGGCACATCGAGGGCGAGTCGGGGTTGTGCGCAGAAGTACTGCGCAGTCGCCCTTACCGAGTTCTTGCTGCTTAGGGCACCCCGCAAGAGGTATGGCGGGTGGGCGAGTTGGTCGTGCGATGGCATCAGGTGTGATGCAGCTCACAGTGGTGGTGTGTCGCCGATGCGGGGTGCGGTGCCGGCGCGCCCGGGGGAGGCTTCGTGGCCGACGCAAACGGCAGCTCACGACGACTTCAATAGCCCCGGCCGCCCCGGGTCGAACCCCCGCGGACCGCCCCCGGCTTGGGGACTGGATGAGCGACCATGGCCCCGTGGCGGCCCTGAGCTGGACGCACCGCTTCAACGTCTGGTTGATCCCGCGGTTTGGCGTTCCGGCTCGCCTCGGAGGGGCACCGGACGCCTTGTCGACGGCGGCGCGGCTCCGCTCCCGCTCTCGAGCCCGGCGGCGGTGGACTCCGACAGGTGTCAGGGGCGGGACCAACTGTCAGCGAAGTCGCAGCCGAGGTCGGTTCGGGGCAGGTAGTGGTCGAGGTAGGCAGTGAGGATCTCGGCGTCCGCTTGGGTGCCGAGGCGGGCCAGGGCGAAGCAGTAGGCCTTGCCGGAGTAGCCGGCCTCGCCGGCCAAGAGCAGGTCGCCGATGCGCTCCGCGGATGCGTCGGTGATCGTGGCCGCGTCGTTGATCAGCCGGCGGGTGAAGCGTTTGGCGTGCCGCCACCCCGGCCGCAGGAGGGCGCGCCGTTCAATGCGAGGTAGCGCGGGTGTGCCGAGTCCGTCCTCGTCACGTAGCGCTTGATGACGTGGTTGTGGCCGACCTCCTCGGGGTGCTGGAACGGCATGTGGTCACCTCTCGTGCGGTGGGCGGTCGCGGCGCCAGAAGGTGGGGAGCCACCAGCAGACTCTGACCAGCCCGTCAAGGTGGACGCAAAGGGAAAGATCGCTTGGGATTTTGAGATCGACTCCGTGTACGCCGGTGATGAGCGGGAGCTCGTCCGGTACAAGCAGGCCATGGAGAACACCGCGAACAGCGAGATACGCGGCCTGGAGATCGTCACGAACGGCAAGGGCAACGCTGCCTACTGGCAGTCCATGATGGCGATGTCGGGTACGCCGGGCTCGACGCGATACGTGCCGTGAGACAAAGGAAGACCGTGCCCACTGAACGGAACATCCGCACCAATTTCGCCTTCTATCCGCCCCGGGGCGATGGTGGAGCTTGGCGTGCCACTGCCGAGGCCCTGGAGACGGCCTTGAGGGAGGCCTTCCCCGATCCCACCGTGGAGTATCGAATCTCGGGTATCCACAGTGTCCCGGTGCTCGATTTTGAGATCGAGCTGGTGCCGGGCGTATGGATCGACGGGACGGCATCGATGCCCAAGCCCGACTATGCGTACATCACACTGACTGACGTGACCGCGGGCGAAGCCGCTGTCTTCGCGCGGTGGCTCCGGGACTCCTTTGTGCCTGCACCCCACCTCGTCTGGTTCGCGAGCAGCCTCGCCGTGGCGAACGGCGAGCAGGACCCCTGGCCGCTGCCGGCCGAAGGCGGCGACGAAGAGGTTGCGGCGGAGCTGCGCAGGCACCTCGACTCCGTCGAGACCCCTGAGGCCAGTCCGCAGAGAGTCCGCAGGACACCCGTAAGCGACCGTCCGGAACCGATCGAGCTTCAGGCTTTCCGCTTCAACGTGTAGTCGAGTCGTTACTGCACGCGCCAGGTGGTACGCCAAGCGTGCAGGGCAGAAGGGGTCGACTCCTCCGGGAGGCGGCCCCTTCGTCGTCACCGTGCTTGAGGGGTGCTGGATATTCTGACGTGGGGTCAGGGGTAATCAGGTCTCGTAAACGGTGGACCGATGCCCCACGTGAACGACCCAGACCACCAGTTCCCCGTTGTCGATCGTGTAGACGACCTGGTAATCGCCGACTCGCAGTCGGCGGCCTTCTGGCTGCGACACGAGCGCGGTGGTGTTGAAGCCGAGGGGATCACTCTCCAGCTCGGTCAGCTTGGCCAGGATGCGCAGCGCTATGTCGCGAGGGATCTTCCGAAGTTCGGCTTGCGCCTCAGGTCGGAAGACGGTTCGGTACTCACTCACCGCGCGCCAGCGTCTCCCGCATGATGCCCTCGATCGGGATGCCGGGCGCCGGGTTGGCCATGCGCTCGTCGATGATCCGGTTGATCTCGCGCTCTTCCCACTCCTGGTACTTCCGCAACACCTCGATGGAGACGACGGCGGCGACCTCCTTGCCTCGGCGCGTGATGACGGTGGGTACGTCGTCGCGATCGGCGCGCTCCACGACCTCGGCGAGGTGTGCGCGCACGTCGCGGATGGACTCCATGGGCAGCGGCTGCGTCATGGGCTCAAGCGTACCGGGTGTGCCATGTGTACACCAGCGCTACGCCGCCGGCTGCTCAAGGGTCCTCGGGCAGGCTGACCGAATAAGGCAGTCCGCAGGGCGCTCCCAGCGCCCGCCGGCGGCCAACGCGACCAAACGGTGAACGGAGCGTGTCACGGATGGCCGGCCGCCGCAGTCGGAGTCGGCCGCGCCCTCGGACGTGGGGTCTTGTGCCTCCAGTCGGCGGACTTGGGCCGTGGGGCGTCGGGGGTGGCGGGATGGGATCGCTCAGCATCGGCACGTGCAAGCCGTACGTGCCGTGCCCCGACGGGTCGACGGGCCGACGGGTCGACGGGTCGACGGGTCGACGGGCCGACGGGTCGACGGGCCGACGAAAGATCAGGTGCAAGCGATGAGAATGCGCTTCGGCGCAGTGCTGACCGCCGCCCTCCTCGTGGCCGGCCTCCAGGTCGCCGCGACCTCCGCCGCGCAGGGGGCCCCGCCGCCGGGGGATCTTCGGCTCGCTCCGGCCGCCACTGCCGTCCCGGACACCTGGATCGTCGTGCTCAAGGACGGGACGGACATGGCCGGGACCGAGGCCATGGCCACCGGGGCGGGCGGGGAGGTCGGGCACGTCTACCGCAGCGCCCTGCGCGGCTTCTCGATCCGGGCGTCGCAGGAACAGGTCGCCGAGCTGGCTGCCGACCCGCGCGTCGCGTACGTGGAGCAGGACGCGGAGGTACGGGCCGCGGACACGCAGGCGGGCCCGCCGTGGGGCCTCGACCGGATCGACCAGCGGGCGCTGCCGCTGTCGCAGGCGTACACGTACGACGCGACCGCCGCGAACGTGACCGCGTACGTCATCGACACCGGCATCCGCACCACCCACACGGACTTCGGCGGCCGGGCGCGCGTGGGCTTCGACGCCTTCGGGGGCAACGGCCAGGACTGCAACGGCCACGGCACCCATGTGGCCGGGACCCTGGGCGGTGCCGCCTACGGCGTGGCGAAGGGCGCCTCGCTCGTGTCCGTCCGGGTGATGAACTGCAGCGGCTCCGGCACCGTCTCCGGGGTGATCGCGGGGGTCGACTGGGTGTCGGCGAACGCCGCCGAGCCCGCCGTCGCCAACATGAGCCTCGGCGGCGGGGCCAGCTCGGCCCTGGACAGCGCGGTCGCCCGGTCGATCTCCGCGGGCGTCACCTACGCGGTCGCCGCGGGCAACTCCTCCGCCGACGCCTGTGATTCCTCGCCCGGCCGCACCCCGTCGGCCCTCACCGTCGGCGCGACCCTGCGCTGGGACGCCCGCGCCTCCTTCTCCAACTACGGTTCGTGCCTGGACCTGTTCGCCCCGGGCGTCGGCATCACCTCGGACTGGTACACGGGCAACGCCGCGACGAACACCCTCTCCGGTACCTCCATGGCCGCCCCGCACGTGGCCGGCGCGGCCGCGCTCTACCTGGCGGCCCACCCGGACGCGAGCCCGGCCCAGGTCGGCGACGCGGTGGCGGCCGGCGCGACGGCGGGGGCCGTCGTGGCCCCCGGCGCCGGCTCGCCGAACCGGCTCCTGTACTCCCGTTTTTGATGGAGGCCTGGTTTCGAGGGGCCGGACTCCGGTGGTGAGTCCGGCCCCTCCGGCCTGTCGGGAGGGTCAGAGGCCGCGGACCGACGCGACCGTGAAGGTGGTGGGGGCGCCGCCGTCCGGGGACATGGGGCCGCCCTTGTCGAACTGCGAGCGGACCACCAGCGTGCGGCCCCGGGTGTGGGTCAGGGTCGTGGGGATCTGGAGGGACGGGTCCGTGACCGTGTGGACCAGGCGGGCGCGGGTGCCGTCCGCCGTGAGCTGCCAGCGGGTCAGGGTGTTGGTGATGTTGTGCGCCACGCGCAAGGTCCCGTCGGGGGAGAGGTCGAGGCCATCGGCCGCCTTCAAGTCGGGGGCCTCGGAGTCCGGGGCCTTCGAGTCGACCGCCTTCGGGCCGGCGCCGGTGAGGGCGACCCGGACGATGGCGCCGCTGCGGAGGTCGACGCGGTAGAGGTCGCCGCCCGTCATGTCGACGGTGAGCAGGTAGCGGCCCGCCCGGTCCGAGATGATGCCGTTGAGGGTGAAGGTCCCCTCGGGCCGGGGGCGCAGGACCGGGTTGAGGTCGTAGGCCTCGGTCAGGGCACCGCCGCCGGCGGCCAGCTGGGCCGGGGTGGCGCGGTAGACCACCCCGCGGACGCTGTCCGTCAGGTACGCGGTGCCGTCCGGGGTGACGGTCAGGTCGTTGACGAAGCGCGGGGCGGTCCCGGCCACCTCGAAGCGGGCCAGGCGGGCTCCGCTCGCGGCGTCGTAGACGGAGACGCCGGCGGTGGAGTCCGTCACCCACAGGCGGCCCCGGGTATCGACGCGCAGGCCGTTCGCCGTGTGCCGGCCGTCGGTGCCGGAGGGCAGGAACACCTCCGCCTCGGACCGGCCGGGGCGGGCCCGGTAGACGGTGCCGTCCGTGTACGAGCCGACGTAGACCGTGTGCGTACGGGGATCCGTGGCTATGCCCTCGGGGTAGACCTTCGCGCCGGGTAGGGAGAAGGCCGTGGATATACGGGCATCCGCGCGGTCATCGCCCGCCTGGGCCGGCGTCGCTCCCAGGGTGAGGGCCCCGGCCAGGGCGGTGGTCAGGGCAGTGGCCAGAAGCTTCATCAGATGTGTCCTCTACTGAGTAGGTGTAGGCGAATGTATGTTAGAGGTCTAATGTTCGCAAGGGGCCGTAGGATGCGGGAATGACCTCCATGGCCCCCAAGGAGCGCATCGGCTCTCATCTGAAGCGCGCTGAGCAGGCACTCCTCGCGGCGAAGAACGCCGCGTGCAAGCCGGCTGCAGTAACGGTTCCGCAGTACGCGGCCCTCCTCTGGCTGGCCGAGAAGCCCGGCATCTCCGCCGCCGCCCTCGCCCGGCTGTGCGGGGTGACGCCGCCGACGATGAACACCGTGCTGAAGAACCTCCAGGAGCGCGGGTTCATCGAGCGGACTCCGCACGAGTGGCACCGCAATGTGCTGGAGACCCGGCTCACGGTCGCGGGGCGCACGGCGCTGGAGCTGGCGGACGCCGGGGCGGTGCGGGTGGAGCGGGCGCTGGCCGCCGCCTTCACCGGCGAGGAGCGGGAGTTGCTCATCCAGCTGCTGGGCCGGTGTGCGGAGGCGCTGGACGCCCGGCGTTAGCCCGCAGTTCCGTTGAGATCCCCGTCATGTTTTTGCCGGGATTTGGAACTGTCCGGGGTATTCGTACATCAGGACCAGGGGATACCCAGTCGTTCTGTCCTCGGGGACAGTCGTGACCGTTCGGAGCGAAGTTCGTGCACCAGTACCCGCAGAGCCCGCGGCCTGACCAGCCGCCGTACCAGGACCCTTCGGAGCGGTACCCGCAGGATTCCCCGTACCCGGAGCAGCCGTGTCAGGAGCTGCAGTACGGGCAGACTCCGCAGTGCAAGCGGTCCCGCCGCGCGATATGGATCAGCGCGGCGGTCGCCTTCGTGCTCCTGCTCGGCGGCGGGGGCGGCTTCGCGGCCTGGAAGCTCGACTGGTTCTCCGGCAACGGCGAGCACGTGAGCTTCGGCGCGGCCAACCCGCCCCCGGCCGCGGACAAGAAGGCCACCCCGAGCGAGGCCCCCAAGCCCTCCGGCGACCCGGACGTGCTCATGCCGACCGGACCGAAGTCCGAGTTCAAGCAGTCCACCAAGCTCGACGACGGCACGATCATCGCCAAGACCCGCCTCACGGGCGCGAAGTCCGGCTTCGAGGGCGACGTGTGGGTGTGGGCGCCCAAGGAGTACGACGACCCGAAGTACGCCAAGAGCGGCTTCCCGGTCCTGATCGCGCTCCCCGGCGGCAACGGCTTCCCCGGCAACTACTGGGCCGACCGCAGCCTCGGCCTCCAGAAGGCCATCGGCGAGGGCGTGCAGGCGGGCACCAGCCTCCCCTTCATCGTGGTCATGCCGGTGCTCAACCCGGACAACAAGTACTACTACGACGGAGCCGACATACCCGGCCAGCCCAAGATGGGCACCTGGATCGCCGAGGACATCCCGGCCTTCACCAAGGCCAACTTCCGTACGTACAAGTCCCGTGACGGCTGGGCCTTCATGGGCTCCTCCTCCGGCGCCTTCGTCGGCATGAAGACGGTCCTGCAGTACCCCGACCGCTTCAAGGCCGTGATAGCCAGCGGCGGCGAGATCGTCCCCGACTCCCCCCTCTGGAAGGGCCACCAGGCGGAGATGGACGCGAACAACCCCGAGAAGCTCGCGAAGAAGCTGATCGACGCCAACGGCCCCGAGGTCTACATCAACTTCCAGATAGGCACCAAGGAGAGCGGGAGGGAGCGGATGGCGAAGTTCCAGCAGCAGTTCGGCAAGGGCCCGGTCAAGACGACCATCCGCGACATCCAGAACGGCGAGCACAACGGCTGGCACTACGTCCGGGGCATGAAGGAAGGCTCCCTGGAGTGGATCAGCAAGGTGCTCAAGGCTCCCAAGCCCGATACCGCCGGCTGACGCCCGTACGGCGCGTGGCACTCGCCACGTCACCCCCGTCCCAGGCAACCCCTCCCGTCGTTCTCATCTCTGTAAAGGGTGTAAGGGGGACCGATCGGTCCGGCCCGCGCTCCGTACCGAGCGCCGGATGAGGAACGGGACAAATCCGTGCAGCATGACCAGCAAGGCGACGGCAGCCCCCTGACCGAGGGCGGCCGTCGCCCCAAGCGCCTGCGCATGACGCTGATCGGCGGTGGGCTCGCGCTCACCCTCGCGGCGGGCGGGGGAGCGGCAGCGTACAACTACGGGCTCTTCTCGGACACAGGGGATCCTGTCTCCTTCGAGAAGGTCCAGGAGAAGGCCTCCAAGGCCTCCAAGGCCTCCGACGTCCCGCCGGGCGTGCTGATGCCCACCGGCCCGAGGGCCGCGTTCGTCCGCACCAGCCGGCTGCCGGACGGCACACAGATCGCCAAGACCACGCTGACCGGCAAGAAGTCCGGATTCACGGGCGACGTGTGGGTGTGGGTGCCCAAGGAGTACGACGACCCGAAGTACGCCAAGAGCGCCTTCCCGGTCCTGATCTCCCTGCCCGGCGGCCGCGGCTACCCCGCGAACTACTGGGGGACGGGCCCCGGCCTCGGCCTCCAGAAGGCCGTCAGCGACGGGGCGAAGGCCGGGACGAGCCTGCCCTTCATCCTGATCATGCCGGTGCACAACGCCGACACCCGGCACCACTTCGACGCCTCGGACATCCCCGGGCAGCCCAAGATGGGCACCTGGATGGCCGATGACATCCCGGATTTCACGAAGGCCAATTTCCGGACCTTCACCTCCCGCGACGGGTGGGCCTTCATGGGCTCCTCGGCGGGCGGATTCGGCGCCTTCAAGCACCTCCTGAAGTACCCCGACCGCTTCAAGGCCGCCATCGCGAGCGGGGTCGACATCGTCCCCGACTCCCCGCTCTGGAATGGGAACACGCAGGCCATGGACGAGAACAACCCCGAGAAGCTCGCCTCGAAGCTGATCGAGGAGGGCGGTCCGGATGTCTACATCAGCTTCCAGATCGGCACCGCGGAGAGCGGCCGCGACAAGGCCGAGCAGTTCATGAAGGAGTACGGGAAGGGCCCCGTGCATACCAGGCTGCAGGTGATCCAGGATGGTGAGCACAACGGGAAGTCGTACGTACGCGGAATGCGGGAGGGCTCTCTGGAGTGGATCAGCAAGGTGATGTCCGCGCCGACCCCCGACCCCGGCGCGCGATGAGCACGGTGGCGAAGGGGGCGTCGGCGGCCGCCGCCGCGGGGATCGCGGCGGTGTGCGCCGTCGCCTTCCTCAAGACGCCGGGCGACCGGCCGGTGCACCCCTTCCCCACCGTCGGCGTGCTCATGGCCAACGGGGAGCACTGGTGCACGGCGAGCGTCGTCGACAGCCCGCAGGGCAATGTCGTCGCCACCGCCGCGCACTGCGTCGCCCCCGCCGGGGAGGACGGGCAGCCGGGCGAGGTCGCCCACGACGGCCTGGCCATCGGCGAGCTCGCCTTCGTCCCCGCCTTCTCGGGCGAGGGCTCCGGCACCCAGCCCCTCGGGGTGTGGAAGGTCCGCTCGATCCACGTGGACGACCGCTGGACGAGGTGGGGCGACGACACCGCCGACTTCGCCTTCCTCACCATCGCGCCCGACTCCGACGGGCGCAGCGTCCAGGAGGCCGTGGGCGGACGGGCCGAGGCCCCCCAAGCGGACTGGACCTCCGGGTACGAGCGGGACGTGACCGTCGTCGGCTACCCGGAGTCCGAGCACAACCCGCAGAACAAGCCCGTCTCCTGCACGACGCAGACCCGCCACGACGACGATGACCCCGACATGCTCTACATCAGCTGCGCCGGATTCTGGACGGGCACCAGCGGCAGCCCCTGGATCGCCGACCGGGGCGGGGCCGACCGGCCCGGGCAGCTGATCGGGGTGCTGAGCGGCGGCGACACGGACGTGGACTCCACGGCCGCGCTGTTCGACGAGCGGGCGAAGGCGCTGTACGAGCGGGCGGCGCGGGATTAGCCCCGGGGACCCCTGCCCTTGCCCGCTACTTGCGCTCCGTGCTGACGATCACGCCCACCGCCGCCACGACGATCGCGCCGCCGAGCACGATCGGCCAGGTCAAGGCCTCGTCGAGGATGAGCGCGCCGAGCGCCACCGCCACGACCGGATTGACGTAGGCGTACGTGGACACCAGCGACAGCGGCGCCGCCTGGAGCAGCCACACGTACGCCGTGAAACCGACGAGCGAGCCGAAGACCACCAGGTAGCCGAGCGCCAGCCAGGAGGCGGTGGAGAAGGCCGCCGGGTCAAGGCCGCGGTGCTCGCCGCGCAGGAGGCCGACGAGCACGCCGGCGACCCCGCCCGCGAGCATCTGGTAGGCGCTGCCGGTGAACGGATTGCCCGGCAGGTCCAGCCTCGGCGCCGAGAACGAGCCCAGCGACCACAGCACCGAGCCCGCCACCACCAGCAGCACCCCCGACAACCGCACCGCACCGCTGAGCCCCGGGCTGGTCAGCACCGCGAGCCCGGCGAGGCCCATCAGCACCCCGCCCAGGGTGCGCCGCGGGGGCCGGTCCCCGGTGGCCGTGCGCAGCACCACCACCCACATCGGCACGGCGGCGACCAGCAGCGCGGCGAGCCCGGACGGCACCGAGGTCTCGGCGAGGACGACCAGGCCGTTGCCGCCGAGGATCAGCAGCAGGCCGACCAGGACCGCCGAACCGAGCTGCGCACGGGTGACCTTGAGCGCGGCCGGGCCGTACCGCCAGGCGACGGCGCCGGCCAGCAGCAGGCCGGCGGTGATGAAACGGGCTCCGGCGGAGAGGAAGGGCGGCATGGTCTCGACCACGATCCGGATGCCGAGGTAGGTCGAGCCCCAGACGACGTAGACGAGGCCGAGGGCGGTCCAGACGGCCGCGGTGATCCGGCTCCCGGCGGGAGTTGATGTGCGCATGCCCGGATCCTAAGGTCGTTGGCCTATGCAGCGGCTTCTGGATATCTCAGCCCTTGAGCAGGCTGTTCAGCTCGCCGTACGGGAGGGCGTGCGCGAGGGACCCGTAGGTGCCGCCGGAGAGCAGCTCCTCGGTGGCGCGGCGGACCACGGCGTACGCGGCTTCGGCGACCCAGGAGCCGAGGCTGACCCGGGCGACGCCGAGGGTGCCGAGCTCGGCGACGGTGGGGGCGCCGGGGCCGACGAGGATGTTGAGCGGGGCGTCGATGCCCTTAGTCCGGGGTGGTGCCCCAGGGCTTTGAGCCGCGCCGGCGACTGAGGCGCGGGTCCGGGCAGAGCCCGGGGAACGGAGGAAGGGCGGGGCGGGGAGAGGCTCGCGCAGCAGACCACCGCCCGGCCCGCGACCCGGACGGCACCCGCACCGCGGCCCGCGCTGC
>NZ_JAGGOZ010000005.1:0-41684 GCF_018614075.1 Streptomyces sp. ISL-94
GGCTCGGAGATGTGTGTACGAGACAGGCCTAGTGCTGCTGGCCGGAAAGGTTTGCCGGGGCGCGGCGTCCGGTGCGGTGCATCGCAAGGCGGAGGGCCGCGGCTCGTACGGGACGTACTTGCGCGGTCCGACAGTGCGGCGAGGTGCCGTGCCTGGGGGCACCTCCGTGGGGGTCCCCCCGGACGGAGTCCGGGGGAGGTAGCTGGGGGGAGTGTCGCGACCCGGTGGGGCTTTCCGGTCACCGCACTGGGGTCCCGCGGGGCTGGAGGCGGACCTCAGGCGGCGCCTCGGACCGCCGCCAGTGCCGCGGCGACGCTCGCCTCGATGTCCTGGATGGGGTAGAAGACCTCGCGGACGGTCCGGTCGCGGTCCACGACGAGGGTCAGCCGCTTGAGCCTGGCGGTCCCCGCCGCCCGGAACGTCGGCAGCCGCAGTGCCGCCGTCAGCCCCAGATCCGCATCCGAGAACAGCGGGAACCGCAACCGCTCCTGCTCCGCGAACTCCCGCTGCTCGTCCGTCCGCTGGGTCGACACCCCGTGCACGGCGGCGCCGGCCGCGGTGAACTCCGCGAGCTGGTCGCGGTACGTGCACGACTCGAACGTACAGCCCTTGGCGCCGGGGATCCCGGTCCAGCCGGGCGGGTAGGACTCGGCGCGCGCGTACGCGCCCGGGAAGCAGTACAGGACCGTGAAGGGGGTGTCCGCCACCGGGTCGGCGAACTCGCCGAAACGGTTCGGCAGCAGCAGCTCCGGCACCCGGGTGCCCCGCAGCGCGTGCACCCGCTCCGCCTCCCGCGAGGCCTCCTCCGTCGTAGCCGTCATCTCTCCCCCTCCCAGGATCCAGTTGTCCCCCCAGTCCTGGAGGGCGATCAGCACCGGCAGCAGCCCCCGCCCCCGCGGGGTCAGCCGGTACTCGTGCCGCACCGGGCGCTCCTGGTACGGCTCGCGCGTCAGCACCCCGGCCTCCACCAGCAGCTTCAGCCGCTCGGCCAGGACCTTGCGGGACACGCCCAGCTCGCGCTGGAGCTCGTCGAAGCGGTGCAGGCCGCGGGCGGTGTCGCGCACGATCAGCAGCGTCCACCAGTCGCCCACGACGTCGAGGGCCTGGGCGATGGAGCAGTCGGCGTCGCCGAGGGGGGTGCGCTGGGCCATGGGAACTCCTTTGTCCGTCGACCCGAGGCTGTCATGGTGGCACAGTCCGTTCCCAAAGGGAACTTGCGTAGCGCGGCGGCCCTTTGCCCCGCCGCACGCCCGGCACATGAGACCGGTTGGCAACCGCGGCCCGCCGCCGGTTAGGTTTCTGGCATGACTGCTACGCGTACCACCGGCGCCGTCGCCGCCGGCCTTGCCACCCTCACCGCCGACGGCACCGTCCTCGACACCTGGTTCCCCGCCCCCGAGCTGGTCGCCGAGCCCGGCCCGGCCGGCACCGAGCGCCTCACCGCCGACCGGGCCGTGGAGCTGCTGGGCGCCGCCGCGGCGAAGGCGATCCGCCAGGACGCGGTCCGCGGCGTCGAGGTCGTGGCCGTCCGTACGGTGATCTCCTCCCTGGAGGACAAGCCGCTGGACGCCCACGACGCGTACCTGCGCCTGCACCTGCTCAGCCACCGCCTGGTCAAGCCGCACGGCCAGAACCTGGACGGCGTCTTCGGCCTGCTGGCCAACGTCGCCTGGACCTCCCTGGGCCCGGTCGCGGTCGACCAGGTCGAGACCGTCCGCCTCAACGCGCGCGCCGAGGGCCTGCACCTCCAGGTGACCTCGATCGACAAGTTCCCGCGGATGACGGACTACGTCGCCCCCAAGGGCGTCCGCATCGCCGACGCGGACCGCGTCCGCCTCGGCGCGCACCTCGCCGAGGGCACCACCGTCATGCACGAGGGCTTCGTCAACTTCAACGCCGGCACCCTGGGCACCTCCATGGTCGAGGGCCGCATCTCCGCGGGCGTCGTCGTCGGCGACGGCTCCGACATCGGCGGCGGCGCGTCCACCATGGGCACCCTCTCGGGCGGCGGCAAGCAGATCATCTCGATCGGCGAGCGCACCCTGATCGGCGCCGAGGCGGGCGTCGGCATCGCGCTGGGAGACGAGTGCGTCGTCGAGGCCGGCCTCTACGTGACCGCGGGCACCCGCGTCACCCTCCCGGACGGCCAGATCGTCAAGGCCCTGGAGCTCTCGGGCGCCAACAACATCCTCTTCCGCCGCAACTCGGTCACCGGCGCCGTCGAGGCCCGCCCGTACAAGGCGGCCTGGGGTGGCCTGAACGAGGTCCTGCACAGCCACAACTGACACCCAGCCACAACTGACGCTCAACCGCACCGGCCTGCGGCTGAGCCGTCACCCGTGGTCGGGGTCGGTCCCCGACGAGCGCCCTCCTACGGCCCCGAGACGGCCCGGGAGGGCGCTGCGGCAGCTCCGGCATCGGGTGGCCCCCGGCGGCCGGCTGTCCGGCCGCCGTCGACCTCAGCCGGCGAGGTCGAGCACGCCGACGGTCTGGCCGCCGCTGGTCTCCCCGGTGGGCCGGAAGCCGAGCTTCAGATAGAACTCCCCGGGCCCGTCCTCGCCGGACTCCCAGGTGGTGAACAGCCGGTCCCCGCCGCGCCGCCGGATCTCCGCGGCCACCTCCCGCACCGCGTACCGCCCGTACCCGCGTCCCTGTGCGCCCGCGTCGATGCTCAGCCGCCACAACCCGCTGCGGCGGTCCTCGGGGTCCTTCTCCGGATTCCACTGGATGTCGAGGAAGGCCATGAGGAACCCGACGGTCTCGTCCCCGTCGACGATCAGCCGCGGCCAGGCGGTGTCCCCCCACGCGTACGCCTCGGCGAGCGAATGCGCGACGGGCTCGACGTTCTTCTCCTGCTCGGGCCGTATCCGGATGCCCATGCCGGCTTCCACATGGGCGGGCGTGATCTTCTCAAGGCGCAGACTCATCCGCGCACCGTAACAACGGCCGCCCGTCGTGCCCACGGAGTACGCGCAGGCCGCCCGCTCGCTGTGAGGGGCTTGCTCGTGCGGGAGGGCGTCAGTGGAGTCAGTGGAGTCAGTGCAGCGGGATCGTGCGGATCAGGCCCGCGAAAGCCTGCTGCTCGGCCTCGGTCAGTTCCACCGACTCCATCGGGTGGGCGGCGGCGCTGCGCTGGCCCGGTATCACCGACAGGCCCTCGAAGGCGCTCGGCTCCGGGTGGTGGAAGCGGCTGTCCCACAGCATGTGGCCGAGCCCGACGACCCAGACGAGGGCGGCGACGAGCAGGAAGGCCAGGCCGATTTCCTGGGCGAGGGAGATGGAGGGGAACACGCGGTCCTCCGGGAGTGCGGGGAACGAGGCGGCGCGAGATCGGGTGTGGAGCCACTCAACACCACATGCGGTCGATTCGGTAGGGATGTGGCGAGGTTCACGCCAGGGCCAAAAGTCCCCGCCTTGTCCGGGAACGACCCCCCGAAACCGACCCCCCGAAACCGGCCCTGGCCACGGCCTCGGCGTGGCCCAGGGCCGCGGCCGCAAGCGTCCCGCTACGGCTCCAGGGACAGCTTGAAGCCCTCGTGGCTGCGGGTGAAGCCCAGCCGCTCGTAGAAGCGGTGCGCGCCGCCGCGCCGCTTGTTGCTGGTCAGCTGGACCAGGCCGCAGCCGCGCTCGCGGGCCCGGTCCACCGCCAGCCGCATCAGCTCCGCGCCCAGGCCCCCGCCGCGCCGGTCCGCGCGGATCCGTACCGCCTCCACCAGGGCCCGGTCCCGGCCGTTCTGGCCGAGGCCCGGGATGTACGTCAGCTGGAGGCAGCCGATGACGCTTCCGTCCGGCTCCGTGAACACCAGCATCTCGTTGCGGGGGTCGGCCTCGATGGCGGTGAACGCCCGCTCGTGCGCCTCGCCGACCACGATCGAGCCCGGGTCCACCACCCGCTCCTCGCCGTCCAACAGGGCGAGTACGGCGGGCAGGTCCTCGCATGTGGCGGTACGGAAGATCATGGCCTGGAGTGTGGCAGAGGGCCCGGCCGGGACGGACGGCGGCCGGGCCCTCTGCGGTCCGAGGTACTACGGGGCTACGGGAGTGCGGGGCTACGGGACTACGGACGGAAGCGCAGCACCTGCGGGTCGTGGTCGCTGTTCTGGGCCGAGAACTCCGCGTTGATGTGCACGCTGTCGTACGAGAAGGACTTGATCGCCGGGCTGGTCAGGATCTGGTCCAGCACCTGCGCGTTGCCCTGGTAGACGTAGGAGTACCGTTCCGCCTTCGGCAGCGACTTGATCGCCGGGTACAGTGCGCCGCCGTCGGCCAGCGCGTTCGTCGTCGCCGAGAACTCGAAGTCGTTGATGTCGCCGAGGACGAGGACGTTGGCGTTCTTCTCCGCCGCCAGGATCTCCTTCACGAAGCCGTTCACGGCCTGCGCCTGGAGCAGCCGCTTGGCCTCCGACGAGCGCACCGGCGGCTGGTGGTGCGAGGTCAGGCCCTCGTCGCCGCCCTTGGAGCCGAAGTGGTTGGCGATCACGAAGACCGTCTTGCCGCGGAAGGTGAACTCGCCGGCCAGCGGCTTGCGGCTGTCGGCCCACGCCGGGTTCGCGGGGTCGATCCGGCCGGGGGAGTGGGTCAGGGCGGCCTTGCCCTTCTCCTTGACCACACCGGTCGCCGTCACCGCGTCACCCGGGGCGCGCTCGGTGAAGGAGACCCGCTCCGGGTTGAAGAGGAACACCTGGCGGATGTTGCCGCCGGGCTCGCCGCCGTCCTTCTTGTCCTCCGGGTTGACGCTCCGCCACTGGTAGGCCGGGCCGCCGGCGGCCGCGATCGCCGCCGTGAACTTCGTCAGCGTCTGCTCGGCCGAGACCGTGCCGTCGTTCTTGGCGCCGTTGTCGTCCTGGATCTCCTCCAGCGCGAGGATGTCGGGGGAGGCCAGGTTCTCGACGACCGCCTTCGCCAGGGCGTCGAACTTCTCCTGCGGGTCGGTCGGGTCGAGGTTCTCGACGTTGTACGTGGCCACCGCGAGCTCGTTCGCCGCCTGCGCCTTGGTCTTCTCGGGGACGAGGGTGCCCGCCGCGACCGTGCCGAGGGTGCGGGCCACCAGGGTGTAGCCGCCGAACTGGTTGAAGTCCAGCGGGCCTTCGGTGGTTCCGGTCAGCTTGTCGCCGACGTTGGCCACCGGGAAGGGCTGCTGCGCGAGGGGCGCGAGCTGCTGGATCTGGAGGCGGCCGGTGTTCTGGGACTCGTAGGAGCCGTAGATCGTCCCGCCGCGCTTGGCGGTGTTCTCCCAGCCCTTCACCGTGACCCACAGCTCCGCATGCGGGTCGGTGGCGCCGACCACGCGCGAGGTGCCGATCTTGACGTTCATGCCCTCAAGGGACTCGTAGTAGTCCAGGGCGTAGCGCGAGGGCTCCAGGGCCAGGCCGTTGATGCTGCCGCCGGCGGCCGGGTCGCCGGCCGGGGCGTACTCGGCGGGCACCGAGTACTCGTTGACGGCGGTGGCCTCGGGCAGTGCGTTGCCCGAGGACAGCACGGTGACCGTCGGCTTGGAGATCTGGGTCACCGACTGGTTCCCGGAGTTGACGCCGCCGGGGATGTACTCGCCGACCGTACCGGAGACCTTGACCGCGTCGCCCACGGCGACGGTCGGGGCGGAGTTCGTGAAGACGAACACGCCCTCGCTGGTGGCGTCGTTGTCGTCGGCGTCCGCGTCCTGGATCCAGAACCCGCGCGAGCCGTACGTACGCACGCCCGTCACGATGCCCGCCACGTCGGCGACCTGCTTGCCGTTGAGCGGGGATATCCGGGTGGTGCCCTGGATGTCGTGGATGCGTATCGGATCGGCGGACACGGCGCCTTCGGCCGCGTCGGCGGAACCCGCGAGCAGACCGGTGGCCAGCGCCGTGGCGACGAGGGCCGCGACGGCGGCGGAACGGGGATGCGAGGAGCGCATGGGCGGGAACTCCGGTGTGGGATGAGGGAGGAGCAGGAGGGTGCGGCAGCGAGAGCCGCGAGATCTGCGGGGGGCTTGCGGCCCCCGAAACATCTACGCGCGTCAATTTCCTGTGTGCCCGGCAAAGTTGTCAAGGCCTACAGGCAATACGGCAGCTGACTGTGGGATGAACCAAACGCAATGGCCCGCCGCCCGCGCCCGGAATGCGTCTACGCTGGGGCGCCGGACCGGCCGTCCGGCCAGCCGACTGACTGGCTGACCGACTGACTGACCGGCCATCCGGCCGGGTTGGCGTCCGGCCGGGCGAACCGTCCAGCCGGGCGAGCCGTCCGACGGGCCGTCACGGCCCGCCCCACCGCGTCCACCGCGTCCGCGAGGAGAACTGCCCCATGTCCGCAGAGCCGCACCCCACGCTGCCGCCGGTACGGCTGCACTCCGATGCGGAACTGGCCCGCGACGCCCTGGTCGCCCCCCTGTTCGCCCGCGCCGTACGGCTGGCCCGCTGGGCCGGACCCGGCACCCGCGTCGACATCGGCGGTGAACTCGCCGCCGCCCAGCTCCCCGAGGCCGCCGAGGTGCTCGGCCTCGACGCCGCCGACCCGGCCTCCGCGGTGTACGCGAGCCAGGCGTGGCGGGTGGCCGTGGATACGGGCCTGGTCGACGTGACCGAACCCGAGGAGGGCGGAGGCGACTCCGCGAACTCCGCGAACTCCGGGGGCTCCGGAGTGGAAGAGGCCGGCGCCGCCGAGCCCGGTGAGGACCTGGCGCTGCTGACGGGCGGCGCGCCCGGCGACGTGCTCGACATCTGGCTGGCCGCCCTGGACACCGTGCTCGCCGACGCGGCGGTACCAGACCTGGACGACCTCGTCGACGCGCTGGACGCGGGTGGGGAGATCGACTTCGACCAGCTGGACTGGAATCCGCGGCGCGAGGCGGACTTCCTGGACGGCGTCCTCGCCAACCTCTACCTGCTCACCGTCGCCGAGGGCGGGTCGGCGGACGCACCGGTTCCGCTGCCGGTGCTCGCCGCGTCCATGGTCGTTCCCGACGACATGGCGGATCCGACCGACGCCGTCCTGGAGCAGGTCTCGGACGCGATGATGCGCCTCGACGACCAGTTCCGGCAGCTGGAGCCGATCGGGCTGGTCGAGTACCAGCCGGTCGACGAGGAGCTGCTGGCGGAGGCGGAGGCGGACGACGAGGACATGGCCGTCGGTGCCGGCGCCGGCCAGGCCGACGACGACGCGGACGAGGACGTCTCCCGCTACGGGATGGTCCGCCTGACCCCGCTCGGCCTGTACGGGGTCCGGGCCCGGATGCTGGAGGCGGGCGTCGAGGCGCCCGCGGTCGGCGAGCTGGCCGGCAAGGGCGCGGACACGCTGCTCGACGTGGTCTCCTCCTACCCGGAGCACGCCGCCCAGGCCGAGATGGAACTGTGGCTGGCCGGTCGCGCGCTCCCCGCCGCCGTGGCCGAACTGCTGGACGCGGCGCGCGGTGACGACCCGGGAGCCCCGCTGCGCCGGCTGCGCTGCCAGCAGGCCCTCGCCCCGGCCGGGCCGGAGGCCGAGCCCGCGGTCCGCGCGGTGCTGGACGACGCGGAGCTCGGCGGGCTCGCCCGGGTCTGGCTGGCCGAGCGCGGGGTGAGCGACGTACCGGCGCCGGACGGGGCGATGGTGTTCTGGCTGACGGTCGACACGATCGCGGCGCAGCTCGCCGCGGACGGGGAGACCGAGGAGCTGCCGCTCCTGATGGAGACCCTCACCGCCCACCACACGGGGTTCTTCGACCGGGTGTGGCGGGTGGAGCACCCGGCGACGGCGTACGTCCTGGAGGCGATGGGCCGGCTGCACCCGGACAAGAAGGCGGCGAAGGAGGCCCGCAAGGCCGCGTTCAAGGCACGGTCCCGGCAGCCCTGAGCCGCCGCAGCGTCGAGGCCCTGGTCGGAGCCTCGTCCGGGGCCCTGACCGGGGCCCCGACCGCGGCCCCGGTCAGGCCGGGAGACGATCGGACCTGGACCCTTTGCATGAACATACGCGATAATGCATACTCTTCCTATGTCCAAGGTCCTCACCTCCCTGCCCGCCGGCGAACGCGTCGGCATCGCCTTCTCCGGCGGCCTCGACACCTCCGTCGCGGTCGCCTGGATGCGCGACAAGGGTGCCGTCCCGTGCACCTACACCGCCGACATCGGCCAGTACGACGAGCCCGACATCGCCTCGGTGCCCGGCCGTGCGAAGACCTACGGCGCCGAGATCGCGCGCCTGGTCGACTGCCGCGCGTCGCTGGTCGAGGAGGGCCTGGCCGCGCTCACCTGCGGCGCGTTCCACATCCGCTCGGGCGGGCGTGCCTACTTCAACACGACGCCGCTCGGCCGCGCCGTCACCGGCACCCTGCTGGTGCGGGCGATGCTCGAGGACGACGTACAGATCTGGGGCGACGGCTCGACCTTCAAGGGCAACGACATCGAGCGGTTCTACCGCTACGGCCTGCTCGCCAACCCGCACCTGCGGATCTACAAGCCCTGGCTCGACGCGGACTTCGTCACCGAGCTCGGCGGCCGCAAGGAGATGTCGGAGTGGCTGCTCGCCCACGACCTCCCCTACCGCGACAGCACCGAAAAGGCGTACTCCACCGACGCCAACATCTGGGGCGCCACCCACGAGGCCAAGACCCTGGAGCACCTCGACACGGGTGTCGAGACCGTTGAGCCGATCATGGGCGTGCGGTTCTGGGACCCCTCGGTCGAGATCGCCACGGAGGACGTGACGATCGGCTTCGACCAGGGCCGCCCCGTGACGATCAACGGCAAGGAGTTCACCTCCCCCGTCGACCTGGTGATGGAGGCCAACGCCATCGGCGGCCGCCACGGCATGGGCATGTCGGACCAGATCGAGAACCGGATCATCGAGGCCAAGAGCCGCGGCATCTACGAGGCCCCGGGCATGGCCCTGCTGCACGCCGCGTACGAGCGCCTCGTCAACGCGATCCACAACGAGGACACCCTCGCCCAGTACCACAACGAGGGCCGGCGCCTCGGCCGCCTCATGTACGAGGGCCGCTGGCTCGACCCGCAGGCGCTGATGGTGCGCGAGTCGCTCCAGCGCTGGGTCGGCTCGGCCGTCACCGGCGAGGTCACCCTGCGGCTGCGGCGCGGCGAGGACTACTCGATCCTCGACACCAAGGGCCCGGCGTTCAGCTACCACCCGGACAAGCTGTCCATGGAGCGCACTGAGGACTCCGCGTTCGGCCCGGTGGACCGCATCGGCCAGCTCACCATGCGCAACCTCGACATCGCCGACTCGCGCGCCAAGCTGGAGCAGTACGCCGTCCTCGGCCTGATCGGCACCGCCAATCCCGCCATCGGCGCCGCCCAGGCGGCCGCCACCGGGCTGATCGGCACCATGCCGGAGGGCGGCGCCGAGGCCATCGCCTCCCGCGGCGAGGTCTCCGACGACGAGGAGATGCTGGACCGCGCCGCGATGGAGTTCGGCACGGACTGACGGCACGGGCTTCACCGCCTCCGGCCGGCTCGGCGCCCACGACGGCGTCGGGCCGGCCGTTTCCACGAGCACACATCTGGCCGGAGGTGCCGGGCCGGTCAGCGCTGGTTCGCCACCATGGGTGTCCTTGGCCACCAGAACGCCGGCGGACGGCAGCCCGTGAGCAGCACGCCCAGGATCCGGGCCGTGGCGGTGATTCTTTTTCGTGCGCATGACCGAAACACCAGTGGGGCCGCCGCCGCGCGCTCCGGGGCGCTGCGGCCGGGCGGCCCGGCGGCTGGGCGTCGACAATGCGCCGTTCCTGGGGTGGAGTTGGCCATTCCGGCCGCGGGCAAGGGGTCGGCTCCGCGGCGCGGGTAGTTCAGCCGCCGTTCACGTGCGGGCGGGAGCGTGTGCGCCGACGACCGCACGACAGGCGCACCACCTCCCCACCCCTGGAGACCCGATGCCGCTCAGCCGCAGAGACTTCACCGCCCGCACCGTCATCGCCGGCGCGGGAGTCGCGCTCACCGGGACCGTCGGCGCCCTCGCGACCGCCCCCGGGGCGCTGGCCGCCGACGACAGCACGCGCCGCGACGAGCACGGGCAGCCCTGCGAGCCCGGCTACGGCCCCCTCGTCCCCGACCCGGCCGGCCTCCTCGCGCTCCCCGCCGGATTCGCGTACCGCGTCATCACGCACAGCGGTGTCACGAAGCTGGAGTCCGGCGAGACCACACCGTCCAACCACGACGGGACCGCAGCCTTCGAAGGCCACCGGGGGGTCACCCTCCTCGTCAACAACCACGAGCTCAAGGGCAAGCGGGAGAACTGGGCGCACCCCGTCCCGCTCACCGAGGGCCTCGTCTACGACCCGGCCGCGGCCGGCGGCTGCACGGTCGTCGAGGTCCGGCGCGGCGGCGAGGTCGCCGAATGGGTCGGCGTCGCCGGTACGTCGACCAACTGCGCGGGCGGTGCCACCCCCTGGGACACCTGGCTGACCTGCGAGGAGAACGAGGACCTGGCCGGCAAGAACGGCATGACGAAAGACCACGGCTACGTCTTCGAGGTCGACCCGCACGACCGCCGCGCCAACCGCGGCCCGCAGCCGATCAAGGCCTTCGGGCGGTACGCGCACGAGGCCGTGGTCATCGACCCGCGCCAGGGCCACGCCTACCTGACCGAGGACGCCTCCGGCCCCAACGGGCTGCTCTACCGCTGGACCCCGCCGGCCGGCTTCCGGCACGGGCGCGGCAAGCTCCGAACCCTTGCCGCCGACGCCGGCGTACTCCAGGCCCCCAAGTGCATCGACAGCTCGGGCCGCTTCGTCGACGACCTCTCGCGCGCCACGAAGGTCGGCACCGTCTACGGGGTCGACTGGGTGGACGTGGACGACCGCGACGCGCGGACCGTGCCCGTGCGCAAGCAGTTCGCGGACGGGATCGTGACGCGGGGGCGCAAGCTGGAGGGCATGTGGTGGGCCGACGGCGGCGCGTACTTCGTCTCGTCCTACGCCCGTGAGGAGAGCCCGGGCGCGGCGCACGACGGCCAGGTGTGGTTCTACGACCCCAAGCGGCGCACGATCCGGCTGACCGTGCTGATCGGGGTGAACGCCGACACGTCGGCGGAGGGCGGCTACGACGGCCCCGACAACATCACCGTGTCGCCGTACGGAGGCCTCGTCATCGCCGAGGACGGCTCGGGCCTCCAGCACCTGTTCGGCGCGACCGAATCGGGCCGCACCTACCCGCTGGCGCGCAACGAGCTGAACATCGGGACGGCCGAGGAGCCCGAGTACTCCGAGTTCACCGGTGTCTGCTTCTCCCCGGACGGGCGCACGCTGTACGCCAACATCCAGGACCCGGGCATCATGCTGGCCATCACCGGGCCGTGGCGGCGCGCGCACTGACGCAGCTCCCGCTGCCGCCGGCCTGACGGCTCACCGCCGGCTCAGCGAGGGCAACGGCGCCGCCGCCGGCTCAGCGACGGCACCGACGGCTCACTGGGCCGCGGCAACCTCTGCCCGGGAGGCCGCGGCCCACTCGGCGAGGAGGAACTCATACGCCTCCGAGGGCCACTCGCCGTCCACCCGGGTTTCGACAAGGTGCCGTATCGCCTCGTTCGCCTCTGCGGCGGACGGGCGGGCGGGCCCTGCGGGGTTGAATGACTCGTGCATGCCTTCAAGGCTACGGGCGGGCACGGACAGCCACCTGCGGATTACGCGTGGCATCCATCACCCGCCTTGTCACGCGGCGGCCGCATGTGCCCGCCCACCTGCTCAGAGTGCCTGTGCGGCGGGCTTGACCATCCCGCGCACTGTGCGGGACTTCACAAACTCGCCCATGGCCGTCATCTCCCACTCCCCGGAGAACTGCTTGATGAGCTTCGCCATCATGACTCCGGTCTGCGGTTCGGCACCGGTGAGGTCGAAGCGCACCAGCTCCTCGCCGCTCGCCGCGTCGATCAGCCGGCAGTAGGCCTTGGCCACCTCGGTGAACTTCTGCCCGGAGAAGGAGTTGACCGTGAAGACCAGTCCGGTGGCGTCGGCGGGGATCCGGCCGAGGTCCACGACGATCACCTCGTCGTCGCCCGCGCCCTCGCCCGTCAGGTTGTCCCCGGAGTGCTTGACGGCGCCGCCGAGGATCGACAGCTTGCCGAAGTAGCAGCTGTCGATGTGGTTGCGCTGCGGGCCGAAGGCGATGACGGACGCGTCGAGGTCGATGTCCCGGCCGCGGAAGGCGGGCTCCCAGCCCAGGCCCATCTTGACCTGGGAGAGCAGCGGGCGGCCGCCCTTGACCAGGGAGACGGTCTGGTTCTTCTGGAGGCTGACCCGGCCCTTGTCCAGGTTGATCTTCCCGGCGCCGGGCGCGGCGGACGCGGCCACGGGGGCAGGGGCGGGAGCCGTCGGGGGCGGGGGCGCGGCCGGGGTGGGCGTCGTGGCCCCGCCGAGCCAGGGGGAGGCCGGGTAGGAGACCGGCGGAGCGGGCGGAGCGGGCGGAGCCGGGGGCGCCGGGGGCGCCGGCGGGGCGACGGGGGCGGGCGCGGGAGCCGCGGCCGCCGGCTCCTCGTCCACGGAGACGCCGAAGTCGGTCGCGATGCCGGCGAGGCCGTTCGCATACCCCTGGCCGACCGCTCGCACCTTCCATACGCCGCCGCGCTGGTAGACCTCGACGACGACGAGGGCGGTCTCGGAGCCCAGCTGCGGCGGGGTGAAGGTGGCGATCACCGCGCCGCCGTCCGCGTTGCGCACGGTGGCGGTGGGCTCGACGCCCTGGAAGGTCTGCCCGGCCGCGTCGGGGCTGGCCGTGACCACGATGCGCTCGATGCCCGGGGGCAGGGCGCCGGTGTCCACGGTGATCGAGTCCGGCGCCGCACCGCCGCCGGACCGGTAGCTGACGCCGGGGCCGGAGGGCTGGTTGTAGAAGATGAAGTCGGCGTCGGAGCGCACCTTGCCGTTCGCCGCGAGGAGGAGCCCCGATACGTCGAGTCGTACCGGGGCGGCCACGTCCACCGTCACACGGACGGTGTTGAGCGGCAGGTTGGAGCCTGGGGTCATAGCGGTCATGCCCCGAGAACGATCGAAGGTGCTTTGCCGTTCCCTTACCGTTCCTGTCCACTGTGCGGGGTGGGCCCTGCGTAGTGGCACGCCCCGAACGGTCTTGGGCGCACTGGGTCCCGGCTTTTCGCGACCCGGGCGGCGACACGCATCCTGTGCGTGGTCCGTTCCGGGAGGTCCGGTTCCCTAACGACCTGGCCAAGTGGGCACGGCCAAAGGCGACGGGGAGGCCCTGAACCATCACTCCGGTGGAGCAGGGGCCCCGCACGCTGGCACCGCACCCGGCGTCCCAGATCGCACCACCGACGCCACCCGACCGAGCACCACTCCCCGCAAGCCGCCAATCCGACAACCACCCAATCGAGCTAATGCAGCCCTGCGGTGGCCCGGCGCTGGCACCGGCCGTCGCAGGGACGGCGCCAGGCGGCGCGGGCCAGGACTTCGTCAACCCCCCGTCACCCGGCGCGGCAGCCCCAGCGGGTTGGCCTCGCGCAGTTCGGCCGGAAGGAGGGCGTCCGGAACCGACTGGTAGGCCACGGGCCGCAGCCAGCGCTCGATGGCGGTCCCGCCCACAGAGGTGGAGTGCGAGGTCGCCGCCGGGTAGGGGCCGCCGTGGTGCTGGGCCGGGGCCACGGCGACCCCGGTCGGCCAGCCGTTCACCACGATCCGGCCCGCCAGCCCCGTGACCTGGGCGATGAGCTCGGAGGCCGGGCCCGGCGCGCCCTCGGTCTCGGCCTCCGACAACTGGAGGGTGGCGCTCAGGTTCCCGGAGAGCCGGTCCAGCACCGCGGCCGCCTCGCGCTGGTCGGCGTACCGGACGACGACGGTCACCGGGCCGAAGCACTCCTCCAGGAGCACCTCGTAGGAGTGGCGGTCGGCGGCCCCGGCATCCTCGGCGCCCTCGGAGGGATCGACGAGCAGGCCGGCCGGCACGGTCAGGTAGCCCGCCCCGACGGTGTGCTCCCCGCCGGAGCCGGGGGTGACGGGCGCGGTGACGCCGGGCAGCGCGGCCCGCTCGCGGACGCCGGCGACGAAGTTGTCGCGCATCCGGTGGTCGAGCAGCACCCCCGGCTCGGTCTCCCCGAGCGCCTTGGTCAGCGCAGCCGTCAGCCGGTCGCCGTCCGCGCCCTCGGGGACGAGGACCAGGCCGGGCTTCACGCAGAACTGGCCGACGCCGAGGGTGACTGAGCCCGCGAGCCCCGTACCGATCTCCTCGGCGCGCTCGGCGGCGGCGGCCGGGGTGACCACGACGGGGTTGAGGGAGCCGAGTTCCCCGTGGAAGGGGATCGGCACGGGCCGGGCGGCGGCCGCGTCGAACAGGGCCCGCCCACCCCGGATGGACCCGGTGAATCCGGCGGCGGCCACCAGCGGGTGGCGGATCAGCTCCAGGCCGGCGTCGAACCCGTGGACCACGGAGACCACGTCGGCCGGCAGCCCGGAGGCGACCGCCGCCCGGCGCAGCAGCGAGGCGCACAGCTCGGAGGTGGCGGGGTGATCGGGATGCGCCTTGACGACCACCGGGCAGCCCGCGGCCAGCGCGCTCGCGGTGTCCCCGCCGGGGACGGAGAAGGCGAGCGGGAAGTTGGAGGCGGCGTAGACCGCGACCACGCCGAGCGGCACCTTGTAGCGGCGCAGTTCGGGGCGCGGGGGGCTGAGGGAGGGATCGGCGCGGTCGATCCGGATGTCGAGGTAGGCCCCCTCGTCCACGGCGTCGGCGAAGGCGCGCAGCTGGCCGGTGGTGCGGGCCAGCTCGCCGGTGAGCCGGCCCGGGCCGAGCGCCGTCTCGGCGTCGGCGGCCTCGATGACGTGCGCGGCGGCCTCGTCGAGCAGCGCGGCGGCCGTGCGCAGGAAGGCCGCGCGGGCGCCGGCGTCGGCGAGCGCGCCGCGGGCCGCGTGGGCGGTCCGTACGGCTTCGTCCACCTCCCGGGGCGTGGCCTCCACCGCAACCTGCTCGCGCTGCTTCCCGGTGCGGGGGTCCACACTCCAGACTGGTGTCGTCGTCATGACCCGCTGCCTCCTGGATCGTTCAGTATTCTGAACGCCGTTCCGGTGGATGGATGATCACATCTGCTGCGGACTCTATTTCCGCGTCCTCCGCGTGACAAGAGGCGACCAGAGGGGAAGCGCGCGCATGACGACGACCGAGGCGGGGCCCACGGCCCAGGCGGCGGCGGTCAAATCGGCGGTCCGGACCGTCCTGCTGCTGGAACACTTCGCGGCACGGCCCGGGCTGCACAGCCTGGCCGACATCCAGAACGACCTCTCCCTGCCCAAGTCCAGCCTGTACATGCTGCTGCGCACGCTGGTGAACCTGGGGTGGGTGGAGACCGACGCGACGGGCACGCGCTACGGCATCGGCGTACGGGCGCTGCTGGTCGGCAGCTCGTACATCGACGGCGACGAGGTGGTCGCCGCGGCCCGGCCCGCCCTGGACCGGCTCTCCGACGACACGACGGAGACCATCCACCTGGCCCGGATGGACGGGACGAGCGTGGTGTACCTCGCGACCCGCCAGTCCCAGCACTACCTGCGGCCCTTCACCCGGGTCGGGCGGCGCCTGCCGGTGCACTCCACGGCGCTGGGCAAGGCGCTGCTGGCCACGCACACGGACGAGGAGGTGCGGGGGCTGCTGCCGCGGCGGCTGGAAGCGGTCACCGAGCACACCATCACCGACCGGGAGCAGCTCATCGAGGAGCTGGGGCTGGTGCGGGAGCAGGGCTACGCGGTGGACCGGGAGGAGAACACGCTCGGGCTTCGCTGCTTCGGGGTGGCGCTGCCGTACCGGACGCCGGCGCGGGACGCGGTGAGCTGCTCGGTGCCGGTGGCGCGGCTGACGACGGGGCACGAACAGACCATCATGGCGGCGCTGTTCGAGGCACGGGACCGGCTGTCGGCGGTCACGCGGCGGATGTGACGCGGCGGCTGCGGGGCGGCTGCGGGGCGGCTGCGGGGGCGGCGGATTGTGGCGTGGCGGATGTGACGCGACGGATGTGAGGCGCCTGCAGGGCGGCGGAGGCGGTGGTTCCTCCCCCGCCCGGGGGAGGCGGTTCCCCTTGGAGGGGGAGGTGGCGGGGCGGCGGACACGGGACCGTTGAGTCATGACCACACGAGCAGTTCAGCCATCGACGTACGAGACTCAGCGTTCGGCCCCCGGCCTGGGAACCGGGCGGCAGATCCTGCGGGCGGTCGCCTTGGCCGCCACCGTGCCGTATCTGCTGCTCAAGACCGCCTGGCTGGCCGGGAGCCGGATCGGGATACCGGACGGCAGCGTGCTGTTGGACCCGGAGCCGTTCCTCATCGCGGCGAATGCCGTCACGGTGGCGATGGACGCCTGCGTGATCCTGCTCGTACTGGTGCTCACCAGGCCCTGGGGCATACGGGTGCCGTCCTGGACGCTCACCGTCCCGGTGTTCGCCGCGACCGGACTGCTGACTCCGATCCTCCTCGGTTTCCCGGGCCAACTGCTGATACGGGCACTGGGCTTCGGGGCGGATCCCGCCGCGGAGGCGGTGCGGGAGCCCTTCCTGGACCCCTGGGTGTTCAACGTCGTCTACACCGGATTCACGGTCCAAGGACTCGCCCTGGCCGTTCTGTTCGTGCCCTATGCGCGGGAGCGCTGGGGCCGGCGGTGGCAGGGCGTGACGGGGGAGAGGCTGCCGTCATCCACGGGGGTGGTGGCGGCAGCCGCGGCGGCGGCCGGCCTGGTGACAGCGGTGCTGTACGTGTACTGGGCCTGCGGCGGTACCGCCGGGCTGGATGCGGGGAGCGCGGCCGCGTACACCGCGGAGAGGGGTCTGGTGTCCGCGCTCCACGGGATGTGCGCGCTCGCCGCCGGAGTGGCGGCCGTGCTCCTGGCCCGCGGTGGTGCGCTTCCGGCGCGGTGGCCGCTGGGCCTCGCCTGGATCGGTGCGGCGGCGGGGACCCTGCACCTGGGGATCGGGGCGGTGATCAGCGGGCTCACCCTCGCGGTGCCGCCCATGGCGGTGGTGCTGATCGCGCTGCCGTTCGTGCACGGGCTGCGCGAGGCGCAGCTGGAGGTGGGCTGGTTCAGCACGGGCGCCGACCCGTACCTGGCCCCTCTGCTCGGGGCCGGGCTGCTGGCCGGGCTCGCCCTGTGCGCCGCCGGGGCCGGGGCGCTGCTGGCCCGGCTGGCGCCCGTACTGCTCGGGCCGACGGCCGCCGACCGGCTGGCCGCGGCCGAGGAGCGGGCCGCCGACCTGGCCGTGCGCAACCGGCTCGCCCGGGAGCTGCACGACGCGGTCGGGCACGCGCTGAGCGCCGTCACCCTCCAGGCGGTGGCCGCCCGCCGGGTGCTCGACAGCGACCCCGCCTTCGTACGGGAGGCGCTGGCCGCGATCGAGGACACCACCCGGCGGACGGTGGGCGAGCTGGACGCCGTACTGGGCCTGTTGCGGGACGGGGACCCGGCCCGGCCGGACGCCGCGCCCGCGCCGACCCTCGCCGCCGACCTCGACGGGCTGCTGGCCCGCACCCGGGCCGGCGGCACCCCCGTCACCGTTCACCAGGACCCCGGACCCGCCGGGGACTGGGAGGGCCTTCCGGCCATCGCCTCCCGCGAGGCGTACCGGATCGTCCAGGAGGGCCTCAGCAACGCACTGCGCCACGGCGCGGGCCCGGTGGAACTGCGGATCCGCGTCCAGGGCCGGGAAGCGACCGGACACCGTGAACTGGAGATCACCATGACCAATCCGCCCGCCGCACCGGAGGACCGGGAGCCCCGCACCACCGGGGGCCGCGGGCTGCGCGGCGCCGCCGAACGGGCCGCGCTTCTCGGCGGCAGCGTCGAGGCCGGCCCGCACGAGGGCCGGTGGCGGCTGCGGGCCGTGCTGCCGCTCGCCGGAGGCGACCGATGAGCGCACCGGCACCGGCGGTCCGGCCGCCCCTGCGCATCGTGCTCTGCGACGACGAGCGGATGGTGCGCACCGCCCTGCGGGTCATCCTCGAGGCCGAAGCCGACCTCGAGGTCGTGGGCGAGGCGGCCACCGGTGCCGAGGCCGTGCCGCTGGTCCGCTCCCTGGCGCCCGACGTGGTGCTGATGGACGTCAGGATGCCCGAGATCGACGGGATCCGGGCGACCGAGCAGATCCTCGCCACGATGGCCGAGCCGCCCCGCATCGTGGTCGTCACCACCTTCGAGAACGACTCCTACGTCTACGGCGCCCTGCGGGCGGGAGCCTGCGGCTTCCTCCTCAAGCGGGCCGACCCCGACGAGTTGATCGGCGCGGTGCGGCTGGTCGCCCGCGGCGACTCGCTGCTCTTCCCGGCCGCCGTCCGCTCCCTCGCCGCGGCGCATACGGCCGGCGCCCCGCCCGCCGCACCCTGGGTGGCCCGGCTCACCGACCGGGAGGCCGACGTCCTGCGCCTGATGGCCACCGGACTGTCCAACCACGAGATGAGCGAGCGCCTCGGGGTCGGTCCGCAGACGGTCAAGACCCACGTCGCGGCGGTCCTCGCCAAGACCGGCTCGCGCGACCGCACCCAGGCCGTCATCGCGGCCTACGAGGGAGGCTTCATGAAGAAAAGCTGAGAACCCCGCCACAATCGGGGCAGAGCGGAACGCCTGGTGCGGCTGGTGCGTCCTTCTGGGGGATGAACAAGACGATCAGGCGTGCGTCGGTCTTCTGTCTGCTTCTGGTGCTGGCCCTGCTGGTCCGTGTCACCTGGGTGCAGGCTTACCAAGGCCAGGCCCTCGCAGACGACAAGAACAACCGGCGAAACCTCATCGGGCAGTACGAGAACCCGCTGGGCAACATCATCGTGGGCGGGGAGGCGATCACCGGCTCCACCAAGACGGGCGGCAAGGACTTCGGCTACAAGCGGACCTACACCAACGGCCCGCTCTACGCGCCGATCACCGGCTACAGCTCTCAGGCCTTCGGCACGAGCATGCTGGAGGGCGTCTACAAGAACATCCTCAACGGCTCCGACAGCCGGCTGAAGACCATGATGGACATGCTCACCAACAAGCGGGCCGCCCCGGGCAACGTCCTGACCACCATCGACCCGGACGTGCAGAAGGCCGCGTACGACGCGCTCCAGGGCAAGCAGGGCGCCGCCGTCGCCATCGACCCCTCGACGGGCCGCATCCTCGGCGTCGTCAACAACCCCTCCTACGACCCGGGCCGGATCACGGGCGCCAACGACGAGGACGCCTGGAAGGAGCTGTCCGCCGACAAGGGCAAGGCGATGGAGAACGTCGCCCTGCGCAAGCCGCAGGCCCCCGGCTCCACCTTCAAGCTGGTCACCCTCGCCGCTGCGATCGAGAACGGGCTGGTCTCCTCCATCGACCAGAACACCTCCGTTCCCGGCGACTACACGATCCCCGGCACCAGGACCAAGCTGAAGAGCGAGGTCTCCGACGAGATGTGCAACAACGTCTCGCCGCGCACCGCCCTCAAGCTCTCCTGCAACAACGTCTTCGCCGACTTCGCGCACAGGCTGGGCCAGGACAAGATGCGCGCGATGGCCGAGAAGCTCGGCTTCAACACGCAGATCGACACCCCGGTCCGCACCAACCCGCCGAGCAAGTACCCGTCGAAGAAGATGTCGGTCGACCAGGTCGCCCAGACGGGTATCGGCCAGTTCGACGTGCAGGCCACCCCGCTCCAGATGGCGATGGTGACGGCCGCGATCGAGAACGGCGGCAAGCTCGTCGCCCCGCACATGGTCTCCGAGGTCACCGACGCCGGCGGCAACGTCCTGGAGAGCTTCAAGGACCCGAAGACCCAGCAGGTCATGAGCGAGAAGACCGCCTCGATGCTGCGCGACGCCATGCGGACGGTCGCCACCGAGGGAGGCGGCAAGAGCGCCCGGGTGCCGGGCGCCGAGGTGGGCGGCAAGACCGGTACCGCGCAGCGCGGTGTGAACAACAGCCTGCCGCCGCTGGCCTGGTTCACCTCGTACGGGAAGGCGGACGGCAAGCAGATCGCCGTCGCCGTCGTGATCGAGAACTCCGACACGGACCGCTCCGAGATCGGCGGCGGCAGACTGGCCGCCCCCATCGCCCAGAAGATGATGGAGGCGTGGCTGAAGAAGTAGCCGCGCGGGCCGTGCGGCCGGCGCGCCGGGAACCGTCACGGTTCCCGGCGCGTTTCCCCCTCCATGATCAGAACCGCGCGCCCCGACGACCTCGACGCGATCGCCGCCCTCCACACCCGGGCCCGCGCGACCTACTACAAGGGCCGCATTCCCGAGGAGGCCTACAGCGGCGCGGCCGAGCTCGCCCGCACCCGCGAGGGCTGGTCCCGGGCCGTCGCCCGCGCCCAGGCCGACGGCGGGGTCCTGTGCGCCGAGCAGGACGGCGAGCTCACCGGGGTCGCCGCCTTCCGCACCGCGGACGGCGAGACCACCCTCACCCAGCTCCACGTCGACCCGGCCCACTGGCGCAAGGGCACCGGAGCCGCCCTCCACGCCGCCTGCCTCGACGCCTGGCGCCGCGCCGGAATCCGCCGGGTCCGCCTCGAGGTCTACGCCCACAACCTCCGCGCCCAGGCCTTCTACGCCACCCACGGCTGGCTCCCGGACCCGCATGCCACCGCCTCCGGCTCCCACCGCGTCCTGTGGCTCTCGGTGCCCCCGCCGCCGTCCGGGGAATGAGACGAACCCCCAGGTCGTTGAAGCGGGAACTGTTTCATTCACCGGACCCGGAGAGAAGAAGGATCATGCGCGTCGAGATCTGGAGCGACATCGCCTGCCCCTGGTGCTACATCGGCAAGGCCCGTTTCACCAAGGGGCTGGCCGAGTTCGCGCACCGCGACGAGGTGGAGGTCGTCTTCCGGTCCTTCGAGCTCGACCCCAACGCCGCCAAGGGCGTCACCGCGCCCGTCACCGAGATGCTCGCCAAGAAGTACGGCCGCACCCTCGAAGAGGCCCGCGGTATGGAGGAGCACGTCGCGGCGAGCGCCCGTGCCGAGGGTCTGCAGTACCGGATCGACGGACGCGACCACGGCAACACCTTCGACATCCACCGCCTGCTGCACCTGGCAGAGGCCCGGGGCCTCCAGGAGGAGCTGCTGGACCTGGCCTACCGCGCCAACTTCGGCGAGGAGCGGTCCGTCTTCGACCCCGAGGTGCTGGTCGCGCTCGCCGTCGAGGCCGGGCTGGACGAGGCCGAGGCCCGCGCGGTCCTCGCCGACGACGCCGCCTATGCCGACCAGGTCCGGGCCGACGAGCGCGAGGCCGCCGAACTGGGCGCCAACGCCGTGCCGTTCTTCGTCCTCGACCGCCGCTACGGGATCTCCGGCGGGCAGCCGGCCGAGGTGTTCACCCGCGCACTGGAGCAGGCCTGGGCCGGGCGCGAGGTGCCCGAACCGGCCGCCGGCGCCGAGGCGTGCGAGCCCGACGGGGCGTGTGCCGTCCCGCACGTATAAGGATCTCTTGGGTGGCGCGCAGATAACTCGGCAATGGACTTTGGGTCTTTCCTGGCGCAGAGTTGAACCATGGATCTTGACCTCGCCGAAGCGGCCCGTGCCGAGTTCGCCCACTCCACCGTCTACCTGAACACCGCCAACTGCGGGGTGCTCCCGCGTTCAGCCGTCGCGGCCGTACGCGAGCTGACCGAGGCCATGGGGGCGGGAACCCCTGCCGGATTCGGCGACTTCGACCGCGTGAACCGGGTCCGGGCGGCCTTCGCCCGTCTCGTCGGCGTCGATCCCGGACGGGTCGCCATCGGCTCGGCCGTGGCCACGCACGTCGGCCTCGTCTCCGCGTCGCTCCCGCCCGGCGCCGAAGTCCTCTGCCCGGAGGGCGACTTCGCCTCCGTGATCAACCCCTTCGTGCTGCGGGGCGACCTCAAGGTCCGCTTCGCACCGCTGGAGTCCCTCGCCGAGGCCGTCGGCCGGGACACCGCACTCGTCTCGCTGAGCTCCGTGCAATCCGCGGACGGGCGGATGGCGGACCTGGCCGCCGTGCGCGCGGCGACCACGGCGCACGGGGCCCGGATGCTGGTGGACGCGACGCAGGCGGCGGGCTGGATGCCGTTCGACGCCTCCCCGTACGAGTACACGGTCACCGCCGGGTACAAGTGGCTGCTCGGCGCGCGCGGGGCCTCGTACCTGACCGTGTCGGAGGAGGCCCAGCACACCCTGACCCCGCTGCACGCCGGGTGGGTGGCGGCGGAGTCGATGTGGGACGCCACCTACGGGCCCATGCGCGAACTGGCCCACGACGCGTGGCGGTTCGACGAGTCCCCCGCCTTCCTCGCCTACCACGCGGCCGAGGCCTCGCTGGCCCTGCTGGAGCGGATCGGCATCGAGGCCATCCACGCCCACGACACCGCCCTGGCCGACCGCTACCGGGCCGGCCTCGCCCGCCTCGGCCACGAGCCGGTGCCCGGCGGGGCGGCCATCGTCTCGGTGCCGGGGCTCGCCGACCGGCAGCCCGCCCTCCAGGCAGCCGGCATCGCCACCTCGGCCCGCGCGGGCGCCCTGCGGGCCTCCTTCCACCTCTACACCACCGAGGCGGACGTGGACCGGCTCCTCGACGCCCTCTCCTGACCGGGGCCCTGAAGGAGCGAGCCGGCTCCGGCCGGGGCTGAGACCGGGGCCCGAGAGGGCGAGCCGGCTCAGGCCGCGGCCGCCCAGGCCGAGTCCGCCGCGGCGAGGGCCGTGCCGGGCTCGGCCCCCAGGGCCGCCGCGAGGGCCGTCAGCGAGGCCCGGACCACGGGCAGCGCCGCCGCCGTGCCGTAGTGGTTGACCCGCACCATCTCCTGCGCGAGCGCGCCGCCGCCCGCCGCGAGCGGGGCCGCCGGGTCCGCGGCCAGGGCCTTGGCCACTACGAGCGAGGCGTCCGCGACCCGCAGGGTGGTGGCCACCGGCGCCGCCTCCGAGGCCCGGCCCACATACGGGGCGATCCCCAGCTCCGCCGCGCCCGCGCGGGTCGCCGCCGCGGCGGCCGCGTGGCGGGCCGTCACCGAGGACAGCCCCTCCGCCGCGATCCGGTCCAGGCAGGCATCCAGCGCCAGCATCTCCAGCTGCGCCGGCGCGTGCGGCAAGGTGTGCCGCCCGCTGTCGATCCAGCGCTCCTTCCAGTCCAGGAGCGAGAGGTACGAGCGGCGCGGCGCCGCCGGGTTCTGCGAGAACCGGGCCCACGCGCGCTCCGAGACCGACACCGCGGACACGCCCGCCGGGCCGCCCATCGCCTTCTGCGCGCCGATCACGCACAGGTCCACGCCCCACGCGTCCGGGAGCAGCGGCTCCGCGCCCGCAGAAGCGACCGCGTCCAGCATGAACAGCGCCCCGTGCGCCCGTACGACCTCGCCGATCTCCGCCACCGGGTTCGTGTTGCCGGTCGCCGCCTCCGCGTGCACCAGCGAGACGAAGTCGATCTCCGGGTGCCCGGCCAGCGCCCGCGCCACCTGCTGCGCCGTCACCGCCGTGTCGAAGGGGACCGCCAGGTCCACCACCGTGGCGCCGCAGTGGCGCAGCCAGGTGCCGAAGGTGGTCCCGTAGGGGCCGGTGACGATGTTCAGCGCCGTCGAACCGGGCCGGGCGCCCGACCGGATGCACCCCTCCAGCGGCAGCAGCGCCTCGCCCTGGGTGATCACCACGTCCTGCCGGGTGGCGAGCAGGTCCGCGACCCCCTGCTCGATCGACGCGAAGCGCTCCGCGGTGAGCGGCGGGAGGTCCAGGAGGGGGTGCGTCACGGTGGTGCTCTCTTCGTCCGGGGTTACCCGCCGAGCGTACCGAGCCCGCACGTACAGTGCCGACATGAGCGATGTGAGCGATGTGCTGCACGTGAAGGGGCGGGTGCTGGTCGGGCCCGACGAGGTCCGCGACGAGCTCTGGGTGGTCGGGGGCCGGATCTCCTACGAGCGCCCGCGTGCCGCCCGGGAGATCACCACCGTGACCGGCTGGGCCCTGCCCGGACTGGTCGACGCGCACTGCCACGTCGGCCTGGACTCCCACGGTCCGGTCGACGCCGCGACCGCCGAGCGCCAGGCACTGACCGACCGGGACGCCGGCACCCTCCTCATCCGCGACGCCGGATCGCCGTCCGACACCCGCTGGATCGACGACCGCGAGGACCTGCCGAAGATCATCCGGGCCGGCCGGCACATCGCGCGCACCCGCCGCTACATCCGCAACTACGCCCACGAGATCGAGCCCGCCGACCTCGTCGCGTACGTGGGGCGCGAGGCGCGGCGCGGCGACGGCTGGGTGAAGCTGGTCGGCGACTGGATCGACCGCGAGGCCGGGGACCTGGCCGCCTGCTGGCCGCGCGCCGAGGTGGAGGCGGCCATCGCCGAGGCGCACCGGCTGGGTGCGCGGGTGACGGCCCACTGCTTCGCCGAGGACTCGCTGCGCGACCTGGTGGAGGCGGGCATCGACTGCATCGAGCACGCCACCGGCCTCACCGAGGAGACCATTCCGCTGTTCGCGGAGCGGGGGGTCGCGATCGTCCCGACGCTCGTGAACACCGCGACGTTCCCGAAGCTGGCGGCGGGCGGCGAGGCGAAGTTCCCCGACTGGTCGGCGCACATGCGGCGGCTCCACGAGAAGCGGTACGACACCGTCCGGGCCGCCTACGACGCGGGCATCCAGGTCTACGTCGGCACCGACGCGGGAGGCTCCCTGCCGCACGGCCTGGTCGCGGCGGAGGTGGCGGAGCTCGTGAAGGCCGGGATCCCGCCGCTGGACGCCCTCTCGGCGACGGCCTGGGCGGCCCGCGCGTGGCTCGGCAGGCCGGGTCTGACCGAGGGGGCGCCGGCGGACCTCGTGGTGTACGCCGCCGATCCGCGGGAGGACGTACGGGCGCTCGCGCAGCCGCTGCGGGTCGTCGTGAACGGCACGGTACGGGCCTGAGCGCCACGCCCGCACTGTCCGTCGCCGAACTCCCCCCGGACTGATGCCGGGTTGACGTCGCGTGACACAGGCGGTCCCTCGGTCGTTGTGAACGCCCCCGCGGTGAGCCGGGGTCCGGCGACTCTGTGAAAAGGGAGCACTCACGTTCTTCATGAGGCGGAGAAAATCGAATAGATGCATGGAAACCACCCTTTGGGGTGAACTCACGGCAGGTTGCCACCCGTTCACTCTCAGTGCGTAAAGATTCCGGGGACGAAGCCGTCGGCGCCCGCGATGTCCCCCATCGGCGGCGCGACGGCACCCATCTCCCCGGGGGTTCCACCACCTTGAACAGCAACACCTTCCGCATGCCCGCGGCCGTCCTGCTCGCCACGGGAGCGGTAGCCCTGCTCACCGCGCCGCCCGCCTCCGCCACGGGCGGCGGCGGTGCCGGTGCCGGGAGTGAGGGCAAGGCCGGCGCCGTCGTCCTGCGCACCGGACTGGACGTGGGCCTGCTCAACAAGACCGTGCACATCCCGCTGAAGGCGACCCTCAACGAGGTCAGCGCCCCGGCGGCCGCCGCCGAGAAGACGGCGCTGACGGTGACCCTGGACGGGGTCGAGGGGGGAGCGCCGGTCAGCGTGCTCCGTGCCGACGTGGCCACCTCCAAGGCGACCGCCGACAAGACCCGGGCCGTGGCGGAGGCCAACCTCGCCAAGGCCCGGGTGCACGTGCCGGGCCTGCCGGCGCTCTCGCTCATCGAGGTGGAGAAGGTCACCTCCAAGGCCGTCTGTGAGGCGGGCAAGCAGCCGGTGGCCAGCGCGAACGTCCTCGGGACGGTGACCGCGCTCGGCAAGAGGACCACCTTGTCGGCGGGCGGCCCCACCAAGGTCGAGGTCCCGGGCGTGGGCCTGGTCAGCCTGGAGCTGTCCGGCACGCAGACCACCTCCACCACGGCCGCCGCGGCCGCGCTGCGCCTGAAGGTGTCGGTGAACCCGCTGAAGCTCAACGTGGCGGAGGTGGAGGGCGAACTCGTACTCGCCGAGGCGCACTGCGAGTCCCCGACGGGGCCGGCGCCGACCCCGCCCGCGAAGCCGGACGTCAAGCCCCAGACCGGGACGGGGACCGGGCCCGGCGTCACCACCACCAACGCCAACCTGGCCGAGACCGGCGGCGGTTCGCTGACCCCGTACGTCGCGGGCGGCGCGCTGATCCTGCTCGGGATCGGGGCGGGCGCGCTCGTCGTGTCCCGGCGGGGCAGGGCCTCGTAGCGACGCCGGGGGCGCCGCCCGAGGAGCACACGGAGGGGAGTGCTCAGCGGGCGGCGTGCCCGCCGGACCGCCCGTCGCTCAGCGGGCGGCGTGCTCCAGGCCCTGCGCGGCCGCGCCGCGTGACATCACGGTGGCGGTGACCTGCTCGTCGATCCGGGCGTACTCGCTGCGCTTGGCGGCCGGGAGCGTGCTGTCCGAGGCCGCGCAGGAGGCGCAGACGACGCGGAACGGCGGCCCCATGTCCGAGTACTGCGTGAGGAATTCGGCCTTCACCACCTCCCAGCGGCCCGTGTGGGCGGCCGCCGGGGCGAAGGTGAAGCGGGGGATGGACGACTGGTTGCCGCGCAGCTTGTCGGCCGGTACGAAGCTGGCGACCTGGTCGCCCATGCCGAAGACCACCCAGGTGCCGTTGATCTTCTCGTAGGGCTGCGGCACGTGGTTGTGGGTGCCGAGGATCAGATCGATGTCGGGGAGGCCGTCGGCGCCGCGGGAGGCGGTCAACGCCTGCGCCAGCTCGCGCTGCTGCTCATCGGGCGCGGTCTGCCACTCGGTCCCCCAGTGGACGCTCACCGCCACCACGTTCGCGCCGGCCGCCCGGGCGGCGCGGGCGTCGGCTATGACCCGCTCCTTGTCGAGCAGGTTGACGGCCCACGGCTTGTCCTGGGGGAGCGGAATGCCGTTCGTGCCGTACGTGTACGAGAGCTGGGCGACCTTCGCGCCGCCGGCCGAGAGCAGCGCCGGGGCCGTGGCCTCTTGCGCGCTGCGCGCCGAGCCGACGTGCCCGACGCCGACCCGGTCGAGGTGTTCGAGGGTGCGGGCGACACCGTCGTAGCCGTCGTCCAGGGTGTGGTTCGAGGCGGTCGAACAGCTGTCGTACCCGGCGTCCTTGAGGGCGTCGGCCAGCTGATGGGGGGCCTTGAAGGTCGGGTAGCCGGTGTAGGGGCCGCCGGGCCGCCCGTACGGTATCTCGTGATGGCACATCGCCAGGTCGGCGGCGGAGACCAGGGGCTTGACCCCGGCGAGTATCTTGCGGAAGTCGTACTCCCCGCTCTGTCCGGCATCGTCAGCCGACCGCTGGACGATCGACGGGTACGGGATGATGTCGCCCGTCGCCACCAGGGTGAACGGCTGCCCGGCGGGGGCGGCGCTCGCCGCCGCGGAGGGCTCGGCCTGGTCCGGCTTGGCCTGGAGCCGCTGCTCGGACGAGGCGGGCGCGCGGCCGTCGCCGTCGCCGTCCAGGAGCCGTGGCACGGCGAGGATCCCGCCGCCCACGACGGCCAGCCCGGCCACGGCCGCGCCTATCTTGGCGGATGCCTTCATTCCCAACCCCCGATGTCATGTGCCGATGTGCCGATGTGCCGATGTGCTGATGCGGGGGATCTTTCCCAGCCCCCGCCCCCGGAGCCACCGTAGGTAGGCCATGCGGGTGATGCCGTTCGCGGCGCGCGGGACGGCGCGCGGCTCGGGCGGTGGCCGCCAGGGTCAGCGCGCGGCCAGCGAAAGGGCGTGGTCCATGGCCTGGAGCAGCCGGCCCGTCGTCGCCCGGTCGCGGACCGCCAGCCGGAGCCAGGAGTGGTCCAGCCCCGGGAAGGTGTCCCCGCGGCGGACGGCGAAGCCCAGCGCGCGCAGCCGGGTGCGGACCTCCGCCCCGCCCGCCACCTGGATCAGGACGAACGGCCCCTCCGCCACCCCGACGGCCGTGATCTCCTCGAACTCCGCGAGCCCGGCCAGCAGATGCGCCCGGTCCACCGCGATCCGCCGTGCGGCCTCCTCCGCCTCGGCCAGCGCCGCCGGAGCCACACAGGCTTCGGCCGCCACCAGCGCCGGCGTGGACACCGGCCACAGCGGCTGCGCCGCCGCCAGCTTCGCGATGACCTCCGGCTCCGCCAGCACGTAGCCGATCCGCAGCCCCGCCAGCCCCCACGTCTTCGTCAGGCTCCGCAGCACCACCAGCCCCGGCACGTCCATCCGCCCGGCGAGCGCCTCCCGCTCGCCCGGGACGGCGTCCATGAACGCCTCGTCCACGACCAGGATCCGGCCCGGGCGGGCCAGCGCGGCCAGCGTCGCCGCCGGGTGCAGGACCGACGTCGGGTTGGTCGGGTTGCCGACCACCACCAGGTCCGCTTCCTCGGGCACCGCCGCCGGGTCCAGCCGGAACCCGTCCGCCGCCCGCAGCACCACCCGCTCCACCCGGTGCCCGGCGTCCCGCAGGGCCGCCTCCGGCTCGGTGAACTGCGGGTGCACCACGACCGGCCGTACGGCGTCCAGGGCCCGCGCGATGAGCACGAAGGCCTCCGCCGCCCCGGCCGTCAACAGCACCCGCTCGACCGGAAGCCCGTGCCGATCCGCCACCGCCGCGCGGGCGGGCCGGCCGTCGGGGTATGCGGAGAGATCCCCGAGGGACGCCGCGATCCGCTGTTTGAGCCACTCCGGGGGTGTGTCCGCCCGTACGTTGACCGCGAGGTCCACCAGCGCCGAGCCCGCGTCCATCACCTCCGCGTCCCCGTGGTGGCGCAGGTCGTGCGCCTGAGCCGTGGCCACCGCGCAGGTCGCCGCCACCGACCGCCGTTTCGGTACGAGGAGTTCCCCGCCTCCCGCGAGCGCCGCCGCCTCCGCCACCGAGGGCGTGCCGGCGGCAGTGCGCGCCGCATCCGAGGGATGCGGCACGGCGATCGCGGCCAGCTGCTCGGCGGGGTAGCTGAGGAGGGGCACGCCGAAACGTTTCGCCGCGCCCGCTATCCCCGGCTCGCCCGCCTTCGCGTCCACCGTGGCCAGCGCCGTCACCGCCCCCGAGGCCAGTCCGGCCCCCCGCAGCGTCTCCTCGACCAGGGCGCACACCTCCGCCACGGAAACCCCCGCGCGTCCGCCGACCCCGACCACCAGCTGCGCGTCGTACTCGCCCACCGGGGATCCTCCCTCCGTAGTCACCGTCACCGTCACCGTCACCGGCCCGTCACCGCCACCGGTCAGTCGTGCCAGTCGTGCCCGTGGCATCCGCCGTGTCCGTCGCGTCCGCCGTGTCCGTCGTCAACAGTCCGCCACAGGCCGCCCGCGCGCGGAAGTGCGCGCGGGGCGAGGAGTCGGTATTCAGGGGCACATGGCCGTGATGGTGGCGCTGGGCGCGTTCCTGATGACCCTGGCGGGCGGATGGACGGCGCAACGCGTCACCGACCGCCGCCACCTCGTGCTGGGCCTGGCCGGCGGGCTCATGCTCGGCGTCGTCGGCCTCGACCTGCTCCCCGAAGCCCTCCACGCGGCGGGCGCCGAGATCTTCGGTGTGCCCCTCGCCCTGCTGCTCTTCGTGGCCGGATTCCTCGTGGCGCACGTCGTGGAGCGGCTCTTGGCCGTACGCCAGGCCGCGCACGGCGCCGAGAACGGGATCCGCGTCCCTCAGGTCGGGCTGACGGCCGCCGCCGCGATGGTCGGCCACAGCCTCGCCGACGGCGTGGCGCTGGGTGCGGCCTTCCAGGTCGGCGGGGGCATGGGCGTGGCCGTGGCCCTGGCCGTCATCACCCACGACTTCGCCGACGGGTTCAACACCTACACCCTGACCAGCCTCTACGGGAACGCCCGCCGCAAGGCCCTGCTGATGCTCTTCGCGGACGCCGCCGCGCCGGTGGTGGGCGCGGCGTCCACTCTGCTGTTCACCCTTCCGGAGGAACCGCTCGGCGCGTACCTCGGCTTCTTCGGAGGGGTCCTCCTGTACCTGGCGGCCGCCGAGATCCTGCCCGAGGCGCACCACAAGCACCCCGCCCTGTCCACGCTGATGTGCACGGTGGGCGGCGTGGCCGGGATCTGGCTCGTGGTGGGCCTCGCGGACTGATCTCACGGCCGGGCCGCCGCCGCTTCGGCGAAGCGCAGGGCGACGGACGGCTCGGCCGCCCAGTGCGTGTGCAGATAACTCGCGTGCACACCCCGCTGTACGAAGCCCTCGACGCGGCGGTCCGGGTGGGTGAACCCCCATGCGGGGGCCGTACCGGCGCCGGGCTCGATCACCGTGCGGTGGAACTCGTGCCCGCGCAGCCGGGTCCCGGCGGGCGCGAGCGCGCTGTCGGACACCGCCACCGCCTCGCGGTAGCCGAGGGTGAGGCGCTCGGACATCCGGGCGTCGGCGTCGAGCACCCCGCACATGGGCTTCCCGTCCAGCGAGCGGGCCAGGTACAGCAGCCCGGCGCACTCGGCGGCCACCGGGCCGCCGGCCGCGGCGAAGCGGGCGACGGCCTCGCGGAGCGGTTCGTTGGCGGACAGCTCGGGGGCGTACACCTCGGGGAATCCGCCGCCGATCACCAGGCCGGCGGTTCCCTCGGGGAGGGCCTCGTCCCGCAGGGGGTCGAAGGTGACGACCTCCGCCCCTGCCGCGGTGAGCAGCTCCGCGTGCTCGGCGTACGAGAACGTGAACGCCGCCCCGCCCGCGACGGCGATCACCGGCCGCCGGCCGGGGCTGCGCGCCGGCGCAGTCGCCGGAGTCCACGCGTCGGTGGACAACGGCGGGGCTGTACGGGCCAGGGCCATCAGGGCGTCGAGGTCGCAGCCCGCCCGGACCTGCGCGGCCAACGCCGAAACCGCGGCGAGCGCGTCGGCCCGCCGCTCGGCGACCGGAACCAGGCCCAGGTGCCGCGAGGGGGCGGCCACCTGGGGAGCCCGCCGCAGGACGCCGAGCACCGGCATCCCCGCCTCCTCCAGGGCCTCCCGCAGCATCGCCTCGTGCCGGTCGGAGCCGACCTTGTTCAGGATCACGCCCCCCAGCCGCACCTGCGGGTCGAAGGACGCGAAGCCGTGCACCAGCGCCGCCACCGAGCGCGACTGCGAGGACGCGTCGACCACCAGCACCACCGGCGCCCGCAGCAGCTTCGCCACCTGCGCCGTCGACGCCAGCTCACCCCGGCCCGCGGCCCCGTCGTACAGCCCCATCACGCCCTCGACGACCGCGAGGTCGCACCCGGCGGCCGCGTGCGCGAACAGCGGAGGCACCAGCTCCGGCCCGCACATGAAGGCGTCCAGGTTGCGGCCCGGCCGGCCGGTGGCCAGCGCGTGGTAGCCGGGGTCGATGTAGTCGGGCCCGGCCTTGTGCGGGGACACCGCGAGGCCGCGTTCCGAGAAGGCCGCCATCAGCCCCGTGGCCACGGTGGTCTTGCCGCTGCCGGAGGACGGCGCGGCGACGACCAGCCGGGGAACGTTGAACGAGGTCACCACTCGATGCCCTTCTGGCCCTTCTGGCCGGCGTCCATCGGGTGCTTGACCTTGGTCATCTCGGTGACGAGGTCCGCGAACTCCAGCAGTTTCTCCGGCGCGTTGCGGCCGGTGATCACCACGTGCTGGGTCCCGGGACGGCTGCGCAGCACCTCGATGACCTCGTCGACGTCGATCCAGCCCCAGTGCATCGGGTACGCGAACTCGTCGAGCACGTACAGCCGGTGCGTCTCGGCGGCCAGATCCCGCTTGACCTGCTCCCAGCCCTCCTTGGCCGCCTGCTCGTTGTCGAGCTGCGCGTCCCGCTGGACCCAGGACCAGCCCTCGCCCATCTTGTGCCAGACGACGGAGCCGCCCTCGCCGGAGGCGCCGAGCACCTTGAGCGCGTTCTCCTCGCCGACCTTCCACTTCGCCGACTTGACGAACTGGAACACCCCGATCGGCCAGCCCTGGTTCCAGGCGCGCAGCGCCAGCCCGAAGGCCGCCGTGGACTTGCCCTTGCCGGGGCCGGTGTGGACGAAGACGAGCGGACGGTTGCGGCGCTGGCGCGTCGTGAGTCCGTCGTCCGGAACGACGGACGGCTGTCCCTGAGGCATTACGCGGCCCTCCTGTTGGTGTCGGATGCGGCAGATGCCACTGCGGTACGTACGTTCTTCACGAGCCCGGCCAGCGAGTCGGCCCGCAGCCCGTCGAGCGTGACGGCGGGTCCGCCGAGGTCGGCGGCGAGCACCCCGGCCAGCCCCAGCCGGACCGGCCCGGACTCGCAGTCCACGACCACCGATGCGACCCCTTCGGCCTGGAGCAGCCGGGCACTGCGCGCCGAGAGCGCGCGCGGGTCCCCGCCGACGGCACCGGCCGAGGTGGCCCGCCCGTCGGTGACCACCACGAGCAGCGGCCGGCGCGAGGGATCGCGCAACCGCTCGATCCGCAGCACCTCGCGGGCCTTGAGCAGCCCCGCGGCGAGCGGGGTGCGGCCGCCGGTGGGCAGCCGCTCCAGCCGGGTCGCGGCGGCGTCCACCGAGGAGGTGGGCGGCAGGGCCAGCTCGGCCGTGGCTCCCCGGAAGGTGATCAGGCCGACCTTGTCCCGGCGCTGGTAGGCGTCCATCAGCAGCGACAGCACGGCGCCCTTGACCGCGCTCATGCGCTGCCGGGCGGCCATCGAGCCGGAGGCGTCGACGACGAAGAGGACCAGGTTGCCCTCGCGGCCCTCCCGCGTGGCCTGGCGCAGGTCGTCCTTGCGGATCACCAGGCCGGGGCCGCTGCGCCCGCGCGCCTTCTGGTGCGGGGCGGCCGCGTGCACGGTGGCCGCCAGGTGCAGCTTGCCCAGGTGGCCCCGGGGACGCTGGGCCCCGGTGGTCCGGCCGTGCGCGGTGCGGGCGCGCGAACGCCGCCCGGCGGCGCCCTCACCGAGCCCCGGCACGCTCAGCATCCTGGTCCGGAACGGCTCGGAGGCGCGTACTGCGGCCTGTTCGGGCCCGCCGGCTCCTTGGGCGGAGGGCTGCGGGGCCTCGGGGGCGTCCGCGGGGGCGCTCTCGGTGGACTCCGGCTCCGGCGGGGTGTCGGACGCCTGGGGGCCGCTGCCCTGCGGGGGCACTGCGCCGCCCCCGTCGGGACCGCCGCCGTCGCCCCCGTCACCGCCGTCCGGGCCCTCGGGCCCCGGCTCGGGATCGGGATCCGGCTCCGGCTCCGGCTCCGGTTCATCGTCGTCGAACCGGTCCAGGATCTCGTCCAGCTTGTCCTCGTCCAGGCCCGGCGCGTCGAAGGGGTTGCGGCGGCGCCGGTGGGGGAGCGCCAGCAGCGCGGCCTGCCGTACGTCCTCCTTCCGTACGTCGGTCCGCCCGTCCCACGCGGCCAGCGCGGTCGCGGTCCGGGCCATCACGATGTCGGCCCGCATGCCGTCGACCTCGAAGGCGGCGCAGGTCGCGGCGATCTGGAGCAGTGCGGTGTCGCCGAGCGCCACCTTGGGGAGCAGGGCCCGCGCGGCGACCACCCGGGCCCGTACGTCCCGTTCGTCATCGGCCCAGCGGGTCGCGAAACCGGCCGGGTCGTCCTCGTAGGCGAGCCGGCGGCGCACCACCTCGACGCGCTGGGCGGGCTCGCGGGAGGCGGCGACCTCGACGGTCAGCCCGAAGCGGTCCAGGAGCTGCGGCCGCAGCTCGCCCTCCTCCGGGTTCATCGTGCCGACGAGCAGGAACCGGGCGGCGTGCCGGACGGAGACGCCCTCGCGCTCGACGTACGAGGCGCCCATCGCGGCGGCGTCCAGGAGGAGGTCGATCAGGTGGTCGTGCAGCAGGTTGACCTCGTCGACGTACAGGATCCCGCGGTGCGCGTCGGCGAGCAGCCCGGGCTCGAAGGCCTTCACGCCTTCCGCGAGGGCCCGTTCGATGTCGAGGGCCCCGACGAGCCGGTCCTCGGAGGCGCCGACGGGCAGCTCCACCATGCGGGCCGGCCGGGCCTGGCCCGGGCCGGGCTCGTGCGGGCCGTCGGGGCAGGCCGGATCCGGCGCGCCGGGCGCGCACGAGAACCGGCAGCCGGGCACGACGTCCACCTGCGGCAGCAGCGCCGACAGCGCGCGGACGGCGGTGGACTTGGCCGTCCCCTTCTCGCCGCGCACGAGGACGCCGCCGACCGCCGGGCTCACGGCGTTGAGCAGGAGCGCCAGCCGCAGGTCGGTCTGGCCGACCACTGCGGTGAACGGGTAGGGCGTGCTCATACGGGGGCCCCTCCTTCGTGTGTACGGGTATGCGTGCGCGGGCGGGAGTCGGGGCGGGCGGGGTGATCCGGAGCGGGCGGGCGCGCGGCTCGGGGGCGGGTGGCCGCTGCGCGAGGCAGTCCCCTACCCGCCCTTCCACCGTTCCCCGGGGCTCCGCCCCGGACCCGTTCGCGTCTGCGGCGCCGCTGTCGGGGGCCGGTCGTGTCCCCGTCCGCCTTCAGGTGCGCCACTGCCGGCCCCGCCGGCGTTTGAGGCGCGGGGTCCGGGGCGGAGCCCCAGCGAACGGGCGAAGGGCGGGCAGGGGACAGGCCCCGCAGGGCCCGGCCCGTCACGGGGCGCCCGGCGGGAGGAAGGGGAGCCCGGCCGGAGCCCCGGACTCGATCAGCCGAAGCAGCGCACGCGTATCGGCGTGCTCCTCGATCAGGTCGCCCAGCAGGTCCAACTGCTGCTCCCGCAGGGCGGAGAACGACGTGTCCGGCGCCGGGACGAAGCGGCGGCCCGCGGCCGAAGCCACCTCACGGAGGAACGCCCGGCGGAAGCCGTCCGACTCCAGCGAGCCGTGCCAGTGCGTCCCCCACACCGCTCCGACCCGGCACCCGTCCAGAAACGGCTCGCCGCCCAGGACTTCCGCCACCCCGTGGTGGATCTCGTACCCCTCGACCGGCTCTCCCAGCGCGGACCCGACCGGCCGCGCCAGGGTCTTCTCCCGCTCGAAGCGGACGCGTACGGGCAGCAGCCCGAGGCCGTCCACCACCCCCGCCCGGGACTCGACCTCGTCGGATATCCGCTCGCCCAGCACCTGGAACCCGCCGCAGATGCCCAACACCGGACGGCCCTGCGCGGCCCGCCGCACCAGCGCGTCCGCGAGCCCCCGCTCCCGGAGCCACTCCAGCGCCTTCACCGTGCCCCGCGTACCCGGTACGACGACCAGGTCCGCGTCGGCCAGCTCCTCGGCCCGGTCCACGAACCGCACCACGACCCCCGGCTCCGCCGCCAGCGCGTCGACGTCCGTGAAGTTCGACATCAGCGGCACCGCGCACACGGCGACCCGCAGCAGGTCCTCGCCGACCGGTGGCGCCACCACCGATTCCCGCACGGCGCCCCGCAGGGAGGCCCTCCCCCAGCCTCCGGCCGGGGGGACCCCCATGCCGTCCTCCTCGTCGATGCCCAGCCCGTGCCGGTAGGGCAGCACCCCGTACGTCGATCGCCCCGTCAGCCCGCGCAGCATCTCCATGCCCGGTTCCAGCAGCGAGACGTCCCCGCGGAACTTGTTCACCAGGTAGCCCGCGATCAGCGACTGGTCCTCCGGCGACAGCAGCGCCGTCGTCCCGAAGAAGGACGCGAAGACCCCGCCCCGGTCGATGTCCCCGACCACGACCACCGGGAACCGCGCGGCCCGCGCGATGCCCATGTTCACGATGTCGGTCCGGCGCAGGTTGATCTCGGCCGGACTCCCCGCCCCCTCGCAGATCACGGCGTCATACGTGCCCCGCAGCTGCTCCAGGCAGTCCGTGACGATGCCGAGGAGCTGCTCCTGCCGGCCCCCGTGGTAGCCGCGGGCGCTCATCTCCCCGACCGGCTTGCCCAGCAGCACCACCTGGCTGCTGCGGTCGCTGCCGGGCTTGAGCAGCACCGGGTTCATCAGCGCGGTCGGCTCCACCCGGGCCGCCTGGGCCTGCATGGCCTGGGCGCGGCCTATCTCGGCGCCCTCCCGGGTCACGAAGGAGTTCAGCGACATGTTCTGCGCCTTGAAGGGCGCCACCTTCACGCCCTGCCGGGACAGCCAGCGGCAGATGCCCGCCGTGACCACGCTCTTGCCCGCGTCCGACGTGGTGCCCGCGACCAGCAGTCCGCCGCCGCGCTTCGCGCCGTTCATGCGCGTCCCTTCCGTCCTCGTGCCGCCAGCGCCCGGACCGCCACACAGGCGCCCAGGGCCAGCCAGGTGACCTGCCGCGACAGCCGCACGGCCCGCTCGATGTCCGCGACCTCCACCGGCCGGCCCGCCGCGCCGTTCAGCACCGCCCGGTGCTCGACGCGCCCGCCGTAGGCCAGCGTTCCGCCGAGCCGTACGCCGAGGGCCCCCGCGAAGGAGGCCTCCACGGGACCGGCGTTCGGGCTCGGGTGCTCGGCGGCGTCCGCGCGCCAGGCCCGTACGGCTCCCCGCCGGTCGGGGCCGGCCAGGACGGCGGCCAGCGCGGTCAGCCGGGCCCCCGGCCAGCCGGCCAGGTCGTCGAGCCGGGCGGAGGCCCAGCCGTAGCGCAGGTAGCGGGGGGACTTGTGGCCGACCATCGCGTCGAGGGTGTTCACGGCGCGGAAGGCCAGCAGGCCGGGGACCCCGGCGACGGCGCCCCACACCAGGGCGCCGACCACCGCGTCGGAGGTGTTCTCCGCGACCGACTCGACCACGGCGCGGGCCATCTGCTGCTCGTCCAGGGCCTGCGGGTCGCGCCCGCACAGGTGCGGCAGCCGCTCCCGGGCCACCTCGGCGTCCCCGGCGGCGAGCGCGCCGCCGATGGCGCGGGCCTCCCGGCCGAGCGAGGTGCCGCCCACGACGGCCCACGTCGCGGCGGCGGTCAGCGCGATACGGGCGGCAGCGGGCCGGGAGCGCACGGCGCGGGCGCCCAGCGCGCCGACGGCGGCCGCGCCCCCGGCGCAGATCAGGGTGTGCAGGACGCCCCGCGCGCGGTCGTCGCGCCACAGGGCGCTCTCGACGGCGGCGGCGGCTCGTCCGAAGGCGGCCACGGGGTGCCCCCGGCGCGGATCCCCGAGGATCCGGTCGCCGATCAGGCCCGCCGTGACGCCGTACGCGAAGACGCGGTCGGCACGCATGGTGGCAGGTATGTCCTCACTCAGGGTCCGCGCCCTGGTTCGACGTGTCCGGCGGCGAGAGTTCCTGGCTCCCGGGTCGCACAGGCGGTGTGCGCTCCCCGGTGACAGTGGCGGGACCGCGCCGGATTCGCACCGGACTTCCTCTCCATGCCGCCGTATTGGCTCGGGCAGTCCACCACGCACCGCGAACGCCCGTCAACTCGCCGTTGACCTGCGCTGCGGCTGCCAGGTGACTGCCGCCGGGCCGCCGTGGCGCCCGCGCCGGTACACGCGAAAGCTCCCCCCGGGAGGAACCCGGAGGGAGCTTCACCGCTGGTGTGTCAGGCGACGATCAGGTAGATCCCGTACGCCACGGCCCCCGCGACGAGCGCGAAGCAGGCGTACGCCCCGCTGCGGGCCAGGGTGGCGGTGCCGCCCTGCTCGGTGGCGGTCTCGTGCTTGGAGAGGCCCACGAGACCCAGGGTGAACAGGGCCACGAGCGCGACGGTGGCGGAGAGGCTGACCCCGAAGACGGAGCCGAGTGCTGCCCAGTCGATCTTCATACTGCCGTTTCCTCTGTAGGTCTCGGTCAGACCGCGGCGGCCGGAGCCGGCGCGGCCGTCGGGGCTGTCGTCTCGGCCGGGATGGTGGCCTTGAGGTCCTCGTCCGTGACCGCGGCGGTCGTACCGGCCGCGGCGACGGTCGGCGGGACGGTGACGGCGGCGATCGCCGTGGTGACGACACCCGGCTCCTCGGCGCCGGCCGGCCGCACGTCGTTGACGTTGTGGTGGTCGACGACCTGGCGCCGGGAGATGAGCCAGATGGCGGCGCACGCGGCGACCAGGAAGACCGCGACGGCGGCCACGCCGACGTCACCGGTGCGCATGACCAGCTCGGCGCCGGAGGCGACGAGGGCGGCGGCCGGCAGGGTCAGGCCCCAGGCGATGAACATGCGGGTGGCGGTGGACCAGCGGACCACGCCGCCCTTGCGTCCCAGGCCCGCGCCCATGACCGCGCCGGAGCACGCGTGGGTGGTGGAGAGGGAGAAACCGAGGGAGGAGGAGGCCAGGATGACGCTCGCGGCCGAGGTCTGGGCCGCGAAGCCCTGCTGCGGCTGGAGGTCGGTCAGGCCCTTGCCCATGGTGCGGATGATGCGCCAGCCGCCCAGGTAGGTGCCCATCGCGATGGCCATGCCGGCGGAGACGATGACCCAGACCGGCGGGTTCGAGCCGGGAGCGAGAGCGCCTCCGGCGACGAGCGCCAGGGTGATGATGCCCATCGTCTTCTGCGCGTCGTTGGTGCCGTGCGCGAGCGAGACGAGACTGGCCGAGGCGATCTGACCGGCGCGGTAGCCCTTGGTGGAGGTCTTCTCGCCGACCTTGCCGCCCAGCTTGTACGTGACCTTGGCGGCCAGCATCGCGGCCACACCGGCCACGATCGGCGCGGCGACCGCGGGGATGAGCACCTTGGTGACGACGACGCTGCCGTTGACGGCGTCGAGGCCGGCGGAGGCGACCGCGGCACCGATCAGGCCGCCCATCAGGGCGTGGGAGGAGCTGGAGGGCAGTCCGACCAGCCAGGTGACGAGGTTCCAGAGGATCGCGCCGACCAGGGCGGCGAAGATCACCTCTGGCTGGATGCCTTCCTCGTTGACCAGGCCCTTGGAGATCGTCTTGGCGACCTCCACGGACATGAACGCGCCGACGAGGTTGAGCACGGCGGACATGGCCACCGCCGTCTTGGGCTTGAGAGCGCCGGTCGAGATGGTGGTGGCCATCGCGTTGGCTGTGTCGTGGAAACCGTTCGTGAAGTCGAACACGAGAGCGGTGATGATCACGATCCCGAGGAGAAGCGTTACGTGCTCCATTTACCCAGGCTTCTGTTTGACGTCAGTGGCTCGGCGACCGTAGGCAACCTGGATGAACGGAAGGTGAACTGACCCGGGCGGATCGGTGTACTGGGACGGCGCGCGATCGGGCTGTTCATCCCGGTTCTGTCATAGATATGTCGATTAATGCACGTCAAAGCAGGGTGAACGAACCCCTCCGCTCGGCCGATCCGCCCCCTCGGTCCCCCTTCCGGAACCTCGGATGAGACCTACATCACTTCCTTTGCGTCCCACGCGCCCCACGAGCGGAACGACCTCCTCCGGTGGCCCGCCGGAGCCTGCGCCTCGACACTGGAGCGGTGCGTACCGCCACAGCGACGGCAGCGGCCGTCACCACCGCCCTCCTGGGAGTCGGCGCGGCCGCGGTCGCGGGCGCCCGGTACGCCGCCGACGCGGCCCTGCGCCCCGAGCCGGGGCGCCCCCTGCCCGGCGGGCCGCGCCTCAGCGTCCACTCCACCGCCCCCGGCCGGGTCGTCCTGACCCTTTCCCAGCCTTCGGCCGGGGGTGCCCCCATCCTGAGCTCCCTGCGCCCCGGTACGTACGGACTGGACGCCCCCGGGGTGCACGCGGTGGTCGGGCCGGTCCTCCCCGGCGCCGACCACGAACCGGACACCGTCGTGCGCCGGCTCCTCGCCGTCACCCACGGCAGCCTCGACCCCGGCACCCGCGTCACCCTCACCCCCCAGGTCCACCTCGGGAACCCGCGCACCGCCCTCGGCCTCGACCACGCCGACGTGGACATCCCCGGGGAGCTCGGCGCGCTGCCCGCCTGGTTCGTGCCCGCCGCCTGGGACACCTGGGTCATCACCGTGCACGGGCTCGGCAGCAGCCGGGAGCACCCGATGGTGGTCATGCCCTTCCTGCACCGCCAACGGCTTCCCGTCCTCGACCTCGCCTACCGCGGGGACCTCGGCGCCCCCCGCTCCCCGGACGGCCTCGGCCACCTCGGCGAGTCCGAGTGGCGGGACGTGGACGCCGCCATCCGCTACGCCCTGCGCCACGGCGCCCGGCGCGTGGTCCTGCACGGCTGGTCCACCGGCGCCGCCATGGCCCTCCGCGCCGCCGAGCGCTCGGCGCTCGCCGACCGGATCTCCGGGCTGGTGCTGGACTCGCCCGTACTCGACTGGCACGCCACCCTGCGCGCCCTCGTCGCGGCGCGCCGCACCCCTGCCGTGGTACTGCCGCTCGCGGTCCTGGCCGCCGAGGGCCGCGCGGGACTGCGCGCCGACCGCCGGGCCCCGGGCGCGGACCCCGGCGCGCTGCGCGTTCCCGTACTGGTCTTCCACGGCCCGGACGACACGCTCGCCCCCTGGGGGCCCTCCCGCCGGCTCGCCGCCGCCCGCCCCGACCTCGTCACCCTGCGCACCGTGCGCGAGGCCGGGCACGGGGCCATGTGGAACGCGGACCCGGCCGGGTACGAGGAGGCGCTGCGCCGTTTCCTGACCCCCCTCATGTGACGTGGCGGTGAAGGGCGTGCGGCGGCCGCGGCCCCGAGGGCCGTTCGTGCCGGTATGCACCCACGCCGGGGAGTGGAAGCGGCCGGTTCCGTTTGGGCTTTCGGCCGGTGACGGGCGAGACTGCTTCCGTGACGTCCCGAAAGCCTGATGAGCAGTTGGCTCGCGACTCCAGACTCCGACTCGTCTCCCCGCGTTCCGTCGCCGCGGCCCGCAAGGCGGTGACGGACCGACGTACCCGGCCCGCCCCGAGGCCTCCGGCGGGCACGCCCGCCACGGCCGACCTCGCGAACCGGGCCCGGGCCTCGCTCGCCGACGCCGTACGCCTGACCCGCTGGGCCGAGCGCAACCTCGGTGCCGGGGACGGGGGGCGGCCCGCGCCCGCGGGCGCCCTGCCCGCCGCCGACGTCGAACGTGCCGCCGGGGAACTGAACCTGACGCACGGCCAGATCAGAGTCGGCTGGGACCGCGCCCGCCTCGCCGGCCTCGTCGAGGTGCACGGCGGCCACGCCCGGCCGGGCTGGCGACTGCGCGCATGGGACCGCGACGACGCCGCCGTACTGCGCGGCTGGGTCGCGCTCTTCGACGCCTGGTCGCTCGTCCACCCGGCCCCCGCCGACATCGCCCCCGCGGACGTCGCCGAGGTGGTCGAGGCGATGCCCCAACTCCTTTCCCTGCTCCAGCTGTCAGCCGGCCCCGTGAGCGTCCCCGACCTCCTCGACCTGCTGGGGCAGCGCGTCACCGAACTGCGCGACGAGCGGTGCGAAGTCCCGTACGACGCGGAGCCCGCAGCGGACCGGACCGACGAGCCGGGAACCTCTGCCGGGGCCTCTGCCCCGGCCGAGGCCCCGGCCGCCGGCTCAGCCGAGAGCCGGCCTGTTCCGCTCGCCCGGCTGCTGCGCTGGGCGCTCGGCGGACTCGCCGCCGTGGACGCCGTCACCCTCGGCCCCGCCCGCGCCACCCTCACCCCGCTGGGCAGTTGGGCGGTCTGGGTCAAGCTGGAGCAGATCTGCGTCGCCGCGCAGAGCCCCGCCGGGAACATCGAGCAGTCCGCCGCCGCCATGCTGCACGGCTGCGCCCGGCTCACCCCGGGCCCGGCCCGCGCCGAGTACCAGGCCTGGCTCGCCGCCCGCCCCGTCGGGCACGCCGTGACCGAGCTCCTCCAGGCCGCCCGCGGCGAGGACGCCCTGCTGCGCGGCCTCGCCTTCGAGGCGCTGCGCGTGGTCGGCGCCCCGGCCGAGCCCGAGGTGCGCGCCACCGTACGGGAACCCGCCTTGCGCCCCTACGCCCTGCTCTGGCTCGCCGAGCACGACGGGGTCGACCCCGACGAGGCGCAGGGCGTACTCACCCCCGAGGAGTCGACCTGGCTCTGGGTGGACACGGCGGCGGCCATCGCCGACCACGGGGAGGCCGGCCTGCTGGCCCGCCACCTCGACTCCGCCGTCCGGACCACGGTCCCCCGGCTGCTGGACGAGGTCCGGGCGGTCGGGCATCCGCGCACCGTGCAGGTCCTGGTCGCCCTGGCCGCGGCCCATCCCGACCCGGCGCTGGCCAAGGCGGTCCGCAGGGCCGCCTTCCAGGTCCACACCGGCGGCGCCTAGTGCTGTGGCCGGAAGGGTGTGCCGGGG
>NZ_JAGGOZ010000005.1:41722-65436 GCF_018614075.1 Streptomyces sp. ISL-94
AACCTTTCCGGCCACAGCACTGGCGACGGGACGCGCCGCCGGTCCCGGACGGCTCAGACCTGCGGCGCGTACGTCCCGAAGCTCCAGATGTTGCCCTCGGCGTCCTTGGCCATGTAGTCGCGGGAGCCGTAGTCCTGGTCGGTGGGCTCCATCAGGATCTCCGCACCGTGCTCCGCGGCCCGCCGGTGGTGCGCGTCCACGTCCTCGACCACCACGTAGACCCCCGAGGGCCCCGCGCCCCCCATGGCCTTGTCGAAGACACCGCCGGTGCCCTTGCTGCCCAGCATCACCAGGCCGTTGCCGTAGGCCAGCTCCGCGTGCAGCACCGAGCCGTCCTCACCCTCGTACACCGCGACCTGGCTGAAGCCGAAGGCCTCGGTCAGCAGCCGGATGGCCGCCTTCGCGTCGCGGTAGACCAGCGTGGGACAGATGGACGGAACGCCTGCCATGACGATCACTCCCTCTCGTGACGGTGACCCGCGTCACAGCATGGCAGGCCTCACCGACAGTCAGCGGAAGGTGTCGCACTGGGCCATGTCACCCGTGCGGTAGCCCTGGTAGAACCACTCCTGGCGCTGCCGGGCCGACCCGTGCGTCCAGGACTCCGGGGTCACCCGGCCCTGGAACTTCTCCTGGATCCGGTCGTCGCCGACCGCGGCAGCCGCGTCCAGCCCGTCCTTGATGTCCTGGTCGGTCAGACTGGTGATCATCGGCTTGCCCGTGGACTCGTCCGGGGTGCGGGTGGCGTGGTGCGCCCAGACCCCGGCGTAGCAGTCGGCCTGGAGCTCGACCTTGACCGCGTTGCTGTTCGCGCCCTGCTGCCCGTCCCCGGCCCGCTGGAGCGTCCCGGTCAGGTTCTGGATGTGGTGCCCGTACTCGTGCGCGACGACGTACGCCTGGGCGAAGGGGCCGCCGCTCGCCCCGAACTTCGTCCGCAGATCGTTGAAGAAGCCCAGGTCCAGATAGACCTGCCGGTCACCGGGGCAGTAGAAGGGGCCCACCGCGGAGGACGCCGCCCCGCAGGCCGTGTTCACGCGGCCGGTGAAGAAGACCGTCGACGCCGGGGTGTAGGCGCCCCCGCGCCGGGTGAACTCCTGCCTCCAGAAGTCCTGCGTGCTGTTGACCACCGCGACCAGCCGGCAGTCCTCCCGCGCGTTCGCGTCCCGGCCGGTCCTGCAGCTCTGCTGCACCTGGTTGACGGACGAGGCGGACGGCGCCGGCTCCTGGTCCCCGGAGGACAGCCCCAGCTCCTCCGGTCCCACACCGAAGAACAGTCCGAGGAGCAGCGCGACGAAGCCGATGATGCCGCCGCCCACCGTGGCCCTCCCACCCGGGATGCGGCTCCCGCGCACATCCTTGACCTCGGACGTGTCCAGATCGGCGTTGTCGTCGAACTGCATCCCGCACCGCCCTCCATTCGCGGACCGGGGTGGTCGCGCGGCCGCCCCTGCGGCGAGTATCAACCGGTTCATCCTGATACGCGCCCCGGCCCGCCGGTGCGGCCCCTGGGCCGAACGGGGGACACGGGGAAGCGGCATCCGAGGCCCTGGTACCCCGCAAAGTAGTTGCGCACCCCCGGTAGAATGAGTCCCATGGCAAATCTCCTCGCGGATTAGCGGCGTCGAAGCATCGCGTCCTGCCCCCCTTCCGCCGTCCCCACCGCCCTGGAGTATTTCCGTGATCACCGCCACCGGCGTAGAGCTGCGCGCCGGCGCCCGCGTCCTCATCGAGTCCGCCTCCTTCCGCATCGCCAAGGGCGACCGCATCGGCCTCGTCGGCCGCAACGGAGCCGGCAAGACCACCCTCACCAAGTGCCTCGCGGGCGAAGGGCAGCCGGCCGCCGGCTCCATCACCCGCTCGGGCGAGGTCGGCTACCTCCCGCAGGACCCGCGCACCGGCGACCTCGAGGTCCTGGCCAGCGACCGGATCCTCTCCGCCCGCGGCCTCGACGTCCTGCTCAAGAAGATGCGGATCAACGAGGAGCGCATCTCCAGCGGCTCCGGCGCCACCCGCGAGAAGGCGCTGCGCCAGTACGAGCGCCAGGAGACCGAGTTCCTCACCAAGGGCGGATACGCCGCCGAGTCCGAGGCCGCGACCATCTCGGCCGCCCTCGGCCTGCCCGACCGGGTCCTCGGCCAGCCGCTGCACACCCTCTCCGGCGGACAGCGCCGCCGCGTCGAGCTCGCCCGGATCCTCTTCTCGGACGCCGACACCCTGCTCCTCGACGAGCCCACCAACCACCTCGACGCCGACTCCATCGTGTGGCTGCGCGACTACCTGAAGAACTACCGCGGCGGCTTCATCGTGATCTCCCACGATGTCGACCTGGTCGAGACCGTCGTCAACAAGGTCTTCTACCTCGATGCCAACCGCGCCCAGATCGACGTCTACAACATGGGCTGGAAGCTCTACCAGCAGCAGCGCGAGGCCGACGAGAAGCGCCGCAAGCGCGAGCGCCAGAACGCGGAGAAGAAGGCCGCGGCCCTGAACTCGCAGGCCGACAAGATGCGCGCCAAGGCGACCAAGACCGTCGCCGCGCAGAACATGGCCAAGCGCGCCGAGCGGCTGCTCTCCGGCCTGGAGGCCGTCCGCGTCTTCGACAAGGTCGCCAAGCTGCGCTTCCCGGACCCGGCGCCCTGCGGCAAGACCCCGCTGACCGCCGAGGGCCTCTCGAAGTCGTACGGCTCCCTGGAGATCTTCACCGACGTCGACCTGGCCATCGACAAGGGCTCCCGCGTGGTCATCCTCGGCCTCAACGGTGCCGGAAAGACCACGCTGCTGCGCCTGCTGTCGGGCACCGAGAAGCCCGACACCGGCACGGTCGTCCCCGGTCACGGCCTCAAGCTGGGCTACTACGCCCAGGAGCACGAGACCCTGGACCCGGAGCGCACGGTCCTGGAGAACATGCGGTCCTCCGCGCCCGACCTCGACCTGGTCGCCGTCCGCAAGACGCTCGGCTCCTTCCTGTTCTCCGGCGACGACGTGGACAAGCCCGCGGGCGTGCTCTCCGGCGGTGAGAAGACCCGTCTGGCCCTGGCCACGCTGGTCGTCTCCTCGGCGAACGTGCTGCTGCTCGACGAGCCCACCAACAACCTCGACCCGGCCAGCCGCGAGGAGATCCTGGGCGCCCTGCGCACCTACAAGGGCGCCGTCATCCTCGTCACGCACGACGAGGGCGCCGTGGAGGCGCTGGAGCCGGAGCGGATCATCCTGCTCCCGGACGGCGTCGAGGACCTGTGGGGACCGGACTACCGGGACCTGGTGGCCCTGGCCTGACCGCCCCGGGACCGCCCCGGGCCCCTGATCCAATTCCTTATGGATCATTCGGCTCAGGGGTGATCCATCATCTGAGTGAGACGGTCTCGTACCGTTGCACGGCGCACGACGGCCCCGGCCGCACCCCCGAGCGGGCGCGGCCGGGGTCTTGCGTTGGCCGGTGCCGCGCCCCTGACCTGGTGATTCCCCGTGAGGGCGGCGGAGTGTGACGGAGGTCATGCAGCGGAAGAGGAGATTCCGTTCTGCTCGGGTGTCCACCAGTCGAGAAATACCGTCGTACCGACCTTGCTGAATGGGTGGCCAGGAAGCGTGGGAGGGGTGATCATGAGAAGTCCAGAGCGCACTTCCCATGAGGAGGCACGGGTGGCCGAGACTCTGAAGAAGGGCAGCCGGGTAACCGGCGCCGCGCGCGACAAGCTCGCGGCAGACCTGAAGAAGAAGTACGACTCCGGTGCGAGTATCCGGGCGCTGGCCGAAGAGACCGGCCGGTCCTACGGATTCGTCCACCGGATGCTCAGTGAGTCCGGGGTGTCGCTGCGCGGTCGCGGTGGCGCGACGCGGGGCAAGAAGGCGGCTACGGCCTGACCCCGGCCTCAGTGGTTCCAACGCTTCAGCGCTTCAAGCTCAAAGGGCGTCATATGTTCCAGCGGTACCTTCGGTGACCCCCGGCCGGCCCCGCGGTCGACCGGGTGGTTACTGTGCAGTCACTTAGGCCGGGCTTGCGGCCGACTGCACACCGGAGGCATACAGATGACTCTGCTCGACAAGGACGGCGTACGGCTCACCGTGGACGACACGGTCGCCACGGTGACACTGACCAATCCGGCCAAGCGAAACGCCCAATCCCCCGCGCTCTGGCGGGCTTTGGCGGAGGCCGGAAGGTCGTTGCCGGGCAGCGTCCGGGTCGTCGTGCTGCGCGGCGAGGGCACGTCCTTCTCCGCCGGGCTCGACCGGCAGGCGTTCACCCCCGAGGGTTTCGAGGGCGAGCCGTCCTTCCTCGACCTGGCACGCGGTTCGGACGAACTGCTCGACTCCACCATCGCCGAGTACCAGGAGGCTTTCACCTGGTGGCGGCGTAACGACATCATCTCCGTCGCCGCCGTGCAGGGGCACGCGATCGGCGCCGGCTTCCAGCTCGCGCTCGCGTGCGACCTGCGCGTGGTCGCGGACGACGTGCAGTTCGCCATGCGCGAGACCAGCCTGGGGCTGGTGCCCGACCTGGCCGGCACCCAGCCGCTGACCTCGCTGGTCGGCTACGCCCGCGCGCTCGAGATCTGCGCCACGGGCCGCTTCGTGCATGCCGAGGAGGCGGAGCGGGTCGGCCTCGCCAACCTCGTGGTTCCGGCGGACGAGCTCGACGCCGCCGTCCAGGACCTGACCACCGCGCTGCTGGCCCCGCCGCGGGACGCCGTCATCGAGACCAAGGCCCTGCTGCGCGACGCCCCGTCCCGGCCGTACGACGACCAGCGCGCCGCCGAGCGCGCCGCCCAGGCCCGCCGCCTCCGCGACCTGGCGGGCCTCTCCGACTGACCCGCCGCGCTGGAAGGTGTCCCGGCCGGGGCGGATTGCCCACAGGGCAGTTCCGGCCCCGCCGGCGTGTGAGGCGTGGGGGTCTGGGGCGAAGCCCCAGGAGGCCGACCGGCGTAGTTCCGGCGCGGGAGCGGCCCCGCGCGCTTAACGTGGTGCGGAGTGAGTCCGCACGCGCGAAGGGACGATCGATGACCGAATCCACACCCGCATCCGGTGGCTCCGGCAAGGCGCCCGGCGACCGGGGCCGCACCAGCATCGCCGACGGAGTGGTCGAGAAGATCGCCGGGCTGGCCGCGCGCGAGGTGGTCGGCGTGCACGCCATGGGCAGCGGCAGCGGCCTCTCCCGCACCTTCGGCGCCGTCCGCGACCGCGTCCCCGGCGGCCAGAAGGCCGCCGTCAGCCGCGGGGTCAAGGCGGAGGTCGGCGAGGTGCAGACCGCCCTCGACCTGGAGATCGTCGTCGACTACGGCGTGTCGATCCGTGACGTCGCCCGGGCGGTCCGTGAGAACGTCATCTCGGCGGTCGAGCGCATGACCGGCCTGGAGGTCGTCGAGGTCAACATCGCGGTCAGCGACGTCAAACTGCCCGACGAGCCCGACGAGGAACCGGAGATCCGGCTCCATTAGCCGTAGCCGAGAGGAGCCACGCAATGAGCATGGCGGTCGCCGGCCTCTTCGCCGGCATGGCCCTGGCGTTCGCCGGATACTTCGGCGGCTTCGGAGCCTTCCTGCTGGTGGCCGCCCTCGGGGCCATCGGCTTCGTCGTCGGGAGGTTCCTCGACGGGGATCTGGAACCCGGGGACCTCTTCCGCCGCCGCGACGACCGGCGAGGGTGAGTCCCCGATGAGCACTCCGCCCCGGCCCACAGCGCCCCGGGTGCCTCCCGCCGAGCGCGGGGCCACCCGTATCGCCGACCGGGTCGTCGCCAAGATCGCGGCCCAGGCCGCCCGGGAGGCGCTCACCGCACCGCCGGAGCAGGCCGCCCCTCCGCACGCGACCGTCACCGTGCACCACGACATCGCCCGCGTACGGGTGAGCCTGGAGCTCGACTATCCCTCCGACCTCGCCGCCCAGTGCGCCTCCGTACGCCGCCAGGTGGCCCGGCGCATCGAGGAGTACGCGGAGATGTCCGTACCCGAGGTGGACATCGACATCGAGCACCTGCACTCCACGCACACCCGGTCCGCCGCCGGCCGGGACCGGCGGCTGCGGTGACCGGCGGGCACCGGTTCCGTTCCACCCGGCGGATCCCGGCCGCGCTCGCCGCACTCGTGCTGCTGGGGGTGTCGGGGCTGTTCCTGTACGACCTGGCCGCCGTACGGGCCGACCGGCCCGGCATGGGCTGGCGCCGCGAGCTCGCCCACCAGCTGGACCGGCACACTCCGGCGGACCTGGGGGTGCTGCTGGGCGGCGGTGCCCTCGCCGTGGCCGGGGCGGTGCTCCTGCTGCTGGCGCTCACCCCGGGGCTGCGCGGGATCCTGCCGATGCGGACGCCGGATCCGGCCCTGGGCGCTGCGGTACGGGCCGGGCTCGGGCGGAAGGACGCGGCGCAGGTACTGCGGGACCGGGCCCTGGAGGTGTCCGGGGTGCGGTCGGTTCGCGTCAAGGTGGGCCGGTCCCTCGTCCGGGTAAGGGTCACCTCGCACTTCCGGGACCTGGACGACGTACGGGCCGACCTGGACGACGTGCTCGCCGTCGGCATCGAGGAACTGGGACTCGCGCACCCGCCGCGTCCCCGCGTACGGGTCAGGAGGTGAGCGGATGCTCGGGGTGGTGAACCGGATCCTGCTGGCGCTGGCCGGGCTGGTCCTGCTGGCGGCGGGGGTGTCGGTGCTGACGGCGTCGTGGCCGCTCGGCGGCCGGCACGAGCCGCTGCTGTCGGAGGCGGCCCGGCGCCGGTACTGGCATGCCGAGGGCTGGTGGTGGTGGGCGCTGCTCGCCGGGCTCGGGCTGTGCGTGCTGCTGGGGGTGTGGTGGCTGCTGTCCCAGCTGAGGCGTTCGCGGCTGCCGTCGGTGGTCGTGGACACCGGGGACGGGGCCTTCGCCGTGCTGCGGGGGCGCGCCCTGGAGGAGGCGGTGGCCGCGGAGGCCGGTGCGCTGGACGGCGTCGCCCGCTGCCGGGTCGCCCTGCGGGGGCGGCGGGGCTCGCCGGCCCTGCGGGTCGCGCTGGAACTGGAGCCGCAGGCGGTCCCGGCCGACACCCTGGCCGCCCTCGCGGGCCCGGTCCTGACCCACGCCCGCGCCTCGGCCGGCCTCGTCGACCTCCCGACGGAGGCCCGCCTGAGGGTGACGCCGCACCGGGCCCAGCGCGTGACGTAACCCTCCCGCCTGCCGCCGCGCCCGCCGCCGCCGCGGGGACTCCGCCCCCGGACCCCCGCGCCTCAAACGCCGGCGGGGCTGAAATTGGCCTCCGGGCACTCCGGCCCAGCCAGGCGGGCGGCCATCAGCCAAATCCAGCCTCGCCGGCGTTTGAGGCGCGGGGTTTGGGGCGGGGCCCCAAGACGCGGCGGGTCAGAAGCCGTGGCGGGAGCCCGCGCGGGGTTTGGGGCGGGGCCCCACGGCGCGGCGGATTGGAGGCCTGCCCGGAAGCCCGCGCGGGGTTTGGGGCGGAGCCCCAAGAGGCGGCGGGTCAGAAGCCGTGGCGGGAGCCGCCGTCCACCGGCAGCATGACGCCTGTCAGGTACGACGCCGCAGGGGACAGCAGGAAGGCCGCCGTGCGGCCGAACTCCTCCGGGGCGCCGTACCGCCGCAGCGGGATGCGGGACTCGTGTCCGGCCCTGGCGGCAGCGGCGTCGCCGGAGAGGGCGTCGAGCTCGCGCACGCGGTCGGTGTCGATCCGCGCCGGCAGCAGGCCGACCACCCGGATCCCGCGCGGACCGAGGTCCACGGAGAGGGACTTCGCGAAGCCCGCCAGGCCCGGGCGCAGCCCGTTGGAGATGGTCAGGCCGGGGATCGGCTCGTGCACCGAGCCCGACAGCACGAAGCCGATGACCCCGCCCTCGCCCAGCTCGGCGGCGACCGCCCGCGCCAGGCGGACCGCGCCCAGGAAGACGGACTCGAAGGCCGCCCCCCACTGCTCGTCGGTGTTGTCGGCGGCGAGGCCCGGGGCCGGGCCCCCGACGCTGATGAGGATGCCGTCGAGGCGGCCGAACCGCTCGCGCGCGGCCGCGATGAGCCGCCCGGCCGCCTCCGGGTCGGAGTTGTCGGCCGCCACACCGGCGGCGCTCGGGCCGAGCGCGGCGGCGGCGTCGGCCGCCCGCTTCTCGTCCCGGCCCGTCACGATGACCTTCGCGCCGTCGGCGGTCAGTTCCCGGGCGGAGGCGAAACCGAGGCCGCGCGTGGCCCCGGTGACGATGTAGACACGGTCCTTCAGTCCAAGATCCATGCCGACACGCTACGCCGTCGCCCGCTCCGGCTCGGCAGCGGATTCGGCTCGGGCGGCGGCCTCCTCGCGGTCGCGCTTCTCCCGCCGTACGAGGATCAGCCAGCCCGCCGGCACCGCGGCCGTGAACAGCCACCACTGCACGGCGTACGCCATGTGGGGGCCGATCGAGTCGTGGTCGGGCTCGGCGATGATCTCGGGGCTGCCGTCCGAGGGGGCCGGAGCGGTGAGTTCGAGGTAGCCGCCGAGGACGGGCCGGCCCAGGTACTCCGCCTGCTGCCCGCTGTTGATCAGCATCACCTGGCGGTCCGGCAGGCCCTTGCGGTCCTTGATGCCGCTGCCGCCGCTGGTCTCGTCGGCCTTCAGCCGGCCGGTGACCGTGACCTCGCCCGCGGGGGCGGCCGGCACCGGCGGGTAGGCGCGGGGGTCGTCACCGCCGGGCACCCAGCCCCGGTTGACCAGCACCACCCGGCCGTCGCCGAGCACCAGCGGGGTCACGACGTGGAAGCCGACCTTGTCGTCGCCCGAGGTCCGCATCCGTACGACCACCTCGTGCGCGGTGTCGTACGTGCCCGTCGCGGTGACGGCGCGCCAGAAGTCCGCGCGCGCAACGGTGTGGCCGGGGGAGGTGACCTCGGTCATGGGGACCGGCTTCGCCCGCAGGTTCGCGTCGATGAGCTGGTTCTGCGCGACCCGGTGCTCATGGCGGTGGAACTGCCAGAACCCCAGCTTGATCATCACGGGGATGAGGACGAGGGCGATGAGGGTGAGGCACACCCACTGCCGGGTCAGTACAAAGCGGTACACGCCCACGACGGTACCCCCAGCGCGGTCGACCCCGGCGGCCGGGTGGCCGTCCGGGGTCGGGGTGTACGGGGAGACGTGACGGGAGCCGTACGGAGAGCCGTACGTGCGGGAGGGGCTCAGACGCGGTCGATAACGCCCACCTTCCCCTCGGCGCGGGCGCAGTGCGCTCCGCAGAACCACTGCCCCTCGACCTCGACGCCCTGCCCGATGATCTGGACCCGGCAGTGCTCGCAGATGGGCGCCATGCGGTGAATGGCGCAGGAAAAGCAGTCGAAGACGTGCACGGCGCCCTGCGCGTGCACCTCGAAGGACATGCCGTAATCGTTTCCGCAGACCTCACAACGTGCCATGCGCCGCATGCTCCGCACGGCGGACGGCCGGAACAAGATCCACCGGGGTGACTCGCCGCGCCTGCACCCGCCCGGCGCAACGCCCGCCCGGATCCAGCCTTCCCGCAGCCGCCTCGGCCCGCCTCGACCCGCCTCGAAGCCACGGGGATCCCACCGGATCCGCTCCGCTCAGTCCGCGGCCGCCGCCACGTCCCGCAGCAGCTGTGTGAAGGCCGCCTCGTCGAGGACCGGCGTGCCGAAGGACTTCGCCTTGACCGTCTTGGAGGTCGCCGAGTCGGGGTCGTTCGTCACGAGCAGGCTGGTGAGCCGCGACACACTCGTCGCGACGTGCAGGCCCGCCTCGACCGCGCGGTCCTCCAACAGCTCCCGGTCCACCGAGGTGTCACCGGAGAAGGCGATCCGCATGCCCTGCTTGAGCGGCTTGCCGTCCTCGAAGCGCCCGGGGTTCGGGTACGGGCACGGCGGCCGCTTGCGCGAGGCCCGCCAGGTGCCGCCGCCCCCGTAGGCGGCCTGGTAGCCCACCCGCGGGGTGGCGGGGGAGTCGGACCACTCCGTCAGCGGCCGGCATTCCAGCAGCGGCAGCCGTACGCCGTCCCGCGCGGCCGCGTGCAGCGACGGGCGGAAGGCCTCCGCCAGCACCCGGGCGTCGTCGAGCGCGTGGTGCGCGCGCTGCTGGACCACGCCGAAGTGCGCGGCGAGCGACTCCAGCTTGTGGTTGGGCAGCGGAAGGTTCAGCTCCTTCGACAGGGCGATGGTGCACAGCCGCTGACGGACCGGCGCGGTCTCGGCGGCCCGCGCGTACTCCCTGGCGATCATCTGCCAGTCGAAGATGGCGTTGTGCGCGACGAGCACCCGGTCCGCGAGCCGGCCGGCGAACTCCTCGGCGATGTCCTTGAAGAGCGGAGCGTCGGCGAGTACCGCGCTCGTCAGACCGTGGATCCACACCGGTCCCGGATCGCGCTGCGGGTTGACCAGGGTGTACCAGTGGTCCTCCACATTGCCCTGAGCGTCGAGCCGGTAGACGGCGGCGGAGACTATCCGGTCGTCGCGAGCGAGCCCGGTGGTCTCCACGTCGACGACCGCGTACCCCTGTGGGTACGCGGTCGGCCACATCGTCTCTGCGGTCGTACGGTCGTCGAGCATGGTCACAGAGGATATCGGCATGGACTGACAGCCGTGTCCCGACGCCCTTTCAGCGCAGCTCTGCCACGAGGTCCCCGGCCCCAGCGGTAGTCGGCGCCGTCCCGGCAGGTGCGGCAGGCGAGGTGGGCGCAGGGGGCGACGGGGTGGGCGACGGGGTGGACCGTGCGGGCCTCGCCGCACAGCACGCGCGGCTGCCGGAGTTCCTGGAGCAGCAGGGCGAAGACACGGCTGACGTGCCGGCGTCCGGTGTCGGATGCACGCCGCGGAGCCGCCCCCGCACAGGTGAGTCCATCACGGGCCGCGCGGGCCGCGCAAGCCGGTTACCCGCCGGGTCTCAACAGGGCCGTCACCAGGGCCCGTACGGAGAGCAGGAAGAGCCGCTCCGGATCGGCGGGCCGGGACAGGGCGCGGGCGAGGGCCGGGTCGTGCGGGGCGGCGGACGGATCCCAGAGCTCGCTCTCGGCCGGGGACTGGGCGGGGGAGCGCTCGCGATTGCGCTCGACGAGGAGGAACCCGACGATCTGGAACTGGATCGCGCGCACCGCGTCGGCCGCCCGGGCGCCGCGCAGCCCGGCCGCGTGCACCTCGTGCACGAGCGCCTGCTGCGCGGGCAGGAACATCCGCTCGGTGAGCCCGCGTTCGTGGACCATCGCGATCAGGTGCGGGCGCTCGCGCAGTTCGCGGCGCAGGGTCCGGGCCACCGACAGGATCCGTTCGGCGGGAGTGCGGCCGGCGGGGCTGATCGCGCCCATCTCCTCCACAGTCCGCTCCACGAGCGCGTCGAGCAGCGATTCGCGGTTGCCGACGTGCCAGTAGATGGAGGTCACCGCGGTGCCCAGCTCGGCGGCGAGTTTGCGCATCGTGAGGGCGGCCGGGCCGTGCTGCTTGACCAGGGACGCGGCGGCGTCCAGTACCTCCCGGCGGGTCAGCGTGCTTCTGGCCATGTCAGCGGGCCACCTGTCTGTCGGATCGTCAGTTCTGGTGGGTGCGCGGGTCTTTACCCTTCATCGGCAGCGGTGTAACTGTGTTACAGAACCGACTCCGCCCAAGACGAGGGATGGTGCGATACATGGCACGCGTACGGTACGGAGCGCGCACCGAGGCCGAGATCGCGGCGTCGCGCGAGAAGAGTTCCAAGATCCCCGACATCTGGTCCACCGGTGTGGTCGCCGTCTGGGAGAGCGACCCGGACGTGGTGGCGGCGGTCCTGCCGCCGCCGCTCAAGCCGGCCGACCGGCCCCTCGTACGGGCCAACATCAGCAAGGTCGACCTGCCCGGCTACCCGCTCGGCGCCGGCTCGGTGGCCGTCGCCGCCCGGCACGGCGGGGTCGAGGGCTGGTATCCGCTGGTCATGCCGATGACCCACGAGCGCGCCCTGATCGGCGGCCGCGAGGTCTTCGGCGAGCCCAAGAAACTGGGCGAGGTCACCGTCGAGCGCGACGGGCTCGTCGTACGGGCCTCCCTCGCCCGGCACGGGATCGCCTTCGTGGAGGTGCGCGGGGCGGTCGACCGCGAGCTGCCGCTGCCCGAGCCCACCCAGAAGACCGACTTCTACTTCAAGTTCCTGCCCGCCGTGGACGGTTCGGGCTTCGACGCGGACCCGGTCCTCGTGCACTGCACGCGCAACGAGAAGGTGCGCAAGCTGGAGCACATCACCGGGGACGTCGTGCTCCGCGAGTCGATGTTCGATCCGATCGCCGACCTCCCCGTCCGCCGGATCGTGGAGATCACCATCGGCGAGAAGACCACCGACCAGAAGGGCCGGGTCGTCGAGCGGGTCAGCGCCCACGCCCTGCTCCCGTACATCCACCAGCGCTACGACGACCCGATGCAGATCCTCGACGGGCCGCCCGAGGGGAGTGTCTGACATGCGACTGGAACCGGGACAGGTGGCCGTCGTCACCGGCGCCGCCGGCGGCATCGGCCTCGCGATGGCCCGCCGCTTCGCCGCCGAGGGGCTGAAGGTGGTCCTCGCCGACGTGGAGGAGGGCGCCCTGCGCAAGGCCGCCGACGAACTCGTCGCCGACGGCGCCCAGGTGCTCGCCAGGGCCGTCGACGTCAGTGACCGCGACTCCGTGATCTCGCTCGCCGACGCCGCCTACGAGACCTTCGGCGCCGTGCACGTGCTCTGCAACAACGCGGGCGTCGGCTCGGGCGCCGAGGGCCGCATGTGGGAGCACGAGCCCAACGACTGGAAGTGGGCCTTCTCCGTCAACGTGTGGGGCGTCTTCCACGGCATCCAGGCCTTCGTCCCCCGCATGATCGCGGGCGGCCGCCCCGGCCACGTCGTCAACACCTCCTCCGGCGACGGCGGCATCGCCCCGCTGCCCACCGCCTCCGTCTACGCCGTCACCAAGGCGGCCGTGGTCACCATGACCGAGTCCCTCTACGCCCACCTCAAGGCGGAGGGCGCGGCCGTCGGCGCCTCCGTCCTCTTCCCCGGACCGCACATGCTGCGCACCGGACTGTGGGAGTCCCACCGCAACCGGCCCGAGCGCTACGCGAAGCAGCGCCCGCGCAAGACCCCGTACCGCAGCCTCGACCAGTACGAGGCGGCGATGAAGCAGGCCGGCCACGAGGTGAACTTCACGCCGGTCGAGGAGGTCGCCGAACACGTCGTCGAGGGCATCCGCGCCGACCGCTTCTGGATGCTCCCGGCGAGCGAGCACAGCGACCGGCAGATCCGCGCCCGGTCGCAGTCGATGCTCGACCGCGCCAACCCCGCCTACCTGGAGAGCTTCATCCTCGACTGAGGAGCGTTTGCCGTGAGTGACACACCGTACGCACCGCACCCAGCGGACGCATCACACGAAGACCCCTACCTGATCATCTCCTCCGACTGCCACGCGGGCCTGCCGACCGAGCAGTACCGCCCCTACCTCGATTCCCGTTTCCACCGCGCGTTCGACGAGTTCCTCGGTGAGCGCGATGTCCGCCGCGCGGAGGCCACCCGGCTGGGCGTCCGCAACGAGGCCTTCGCCCAGAAGTGGTTCCACGACCACGAGGAAGGCCTCAGGGGCGGCTGGGACACGGCGCAGCGGCTGAAGGAGCTCGACGGCGACGGCGTGGCCGCCGAGGTCGTCTTCCCCGACGCGGACGCCGTCGACAGCCAGACCGCGGCCCCCTTCGGGGTGGGCCTGGGCCTCTCCGGCGACCAGGACCCCGAGCTGGGCATGGCGGGCGCGCAGGCGCACAACCGCTGGCTGGCGGAGTTCGTCTCCGAGCATCCGGAACGCCACTGCGGCGTCGCCCTCCTCCCCATCACCGGCGAGCCCGCCAAGGTCGTCGCGGAGATCCACCGGGCCAAGGAGTCCGGGCTGGGCGCGCTGATGATCCCCGCGATGTGGGTGGACAAGGCGCCCTACCACGACCGCCGTTACGACCCCGTGTGGGCGGCGGCCGCCGAGACGCAGATGCCGGTCGTCACCCACTCCGGGTCCTCGCCGCGCCACGAGTACGGCGACCACCTGGGCATCTTCGTCTCCGAGGTCACCTGGTGGCCGGCCCGCCCGCTGTGGTTCCTGCTGTGGTCCGGGGTCTTCGAGCGGCACCCCGGCCTCAGGTTCGGCGTGGCGGAGTCGGGCTGCTGGTGGCTGCCGAACCAGCTCTGGTTCATGGACCGCCTCTACCTCGGCGCGCACGGCGGCAAGAAGCTCTCCCCGTTCGAGGAGCTCAAGCGCCCGCCCAGCGAGTACCTCGACCGCCAGGTCTTCATCTGCGCGACGAACACGAAACGCAGGGAGCTCGCCCAGCGCTACGAGATCGGCGTGGACAACATCCTGTGGGGCTCGGACTTCCCGCACCCCGAGGGCACCTGGCCCGCCACCCGGAACTGGCTGAAGAAGACCTTCCACGACATCCCCGTCGCGGAGTCCCGCCGGATGCTGGGCCTGGCGGCGGCCGAGGTCTTCGGCTTCGACACCGGGAAGCTGGCGCCGATCGCCCGCCGGATCGGCCCCACCCCGGCCGAGCTGGGCCAGAGCCCCGACCAGACGGCGGTGGAGGCCTCCTGGGCCCGCTCCCGCGAGGTGGGCCGCCACTGGCTGACGGACCACGACTTCCCGGTCCTGGGGGTCTCGTCATGACCGACCGGACGGAGGACCGCTACACGGTCATCTCGGCGGACTGCCACGCGGGCGCCGACCTGCTGGACTACAAGCCGTACCTGGAGAAGCGGTACCACGACGACTTCGACGCCTGGGCCGCCGCCTACGTGAATCCGTACGAGGACCTGCTCGCGGACACGGCGGACCGCAACTGGAATTCGGCGCGCCGGCTGGCGGAACTGGAAGCGGACGGCATCGTCGCCGAGGTCGTCTTCCCGAACACCATCCCGCCGTTCTTCCCGAAGGCCTCCCTGATGGCCCAGCCCCCGACCGCCGCGGAGTACGCGATGCGCTGGGCCGGGCTCCAGGCCCACAACCGCTGGCTGGCGGACTTCTGCGCGGACGCGCCGGGCCGCCGGGCAGGCGTGGCGCAGATCCTGCTGAACGACGTGGACGCGGCGGTGAAGGAGATCCGCCGCACGAGGGAGGAGGGCCTCACCGGCGGGATCCTGCTGCCGGGCGTCCCGCCCGGCTCGTCGGTCCCCGAGCTCTACTCGGACACCTACGACCCGATCTGGGCGGTGTGCGACGAGCTGGACGTGCCGGTCAACCACCACGGCGGCTCGGCGTCCCCGCCCCTCGGCGACGAACCGGCGGCCCGGGCCGTCTTCATGGTGGAGACGACCTGGTTCTCGCACCGGGCGCTGTGGCACCTCGTCTTCGGCGGTGCCTTCCGGCGCCACCCCGGCCTGAAGCTGGTCCTGACGGAGCAGGGCTCGGGCTGGATCCCGGGCGTGCTCGACATGCTGGACTACTACCACGGCCGCCTGGTCGCGGCCTCCGCCACGGCCGAGTCCAAATTCGGGGCGGGCCTCGCGGAGTCCATGGGCAGGGGCCCGAGCGAGGTCTGGCGGGACAACTGCTTCGTGGGAGCGAGCTTCATGCGCCCCCACGAGGTCCCGCTGCGGGAGCGGATCGGCCTCGACAAGATCATGTGGGGCAGCGACTACCCCCACGACGAGGGCACCACCCCCTTCTCCCGCGAAGGCCTCCGCATCGCCTACGCGGGCCTCCCGCGCGAGGAGGTCGCCGCGATGGCCGGCGGCAACGCGGCCCGCGTCTACGGCTTCGACCTGGCCCTCCTGGACGCGCTGGCCGCCAAGCACGGGCCCCTGGTCACGGAGATCGCCGAACCCCTGACGGAAGTACCACCCGAGGCCACCAGCCCGGCCTTCGCCCGAGGCGGCTCGGTCCGGGTCTGGTAGGCCCGACAGGCCCGGCTCCTGCCCGGAGCGGCTCAGGACGTGCACTTGAGCCGCTCCGGCGGGATGGCCGCGCCACCCGTGAGAGAACCGTCTCAAAGCCTGTCATCCCCCACCCTCCAACCGGCACGGACATCATCTCGCGAACCGGCGGTAACCCCGATGGATACCGATCGGTAACAACCCCTAGCGGCACCCCCGAAGGCGCCTCTATGGTGCGGACATGCCGAACCTGCCCGATGTCGTGCTGTGGTCCATACCCGCCTTCGTACTGCTCACCGTCATCGAGTTGGTGAGCTACCGGATCCATCCCGACGAGGACGCCGCCGGGTACGAGACCAAGGACGCCGTCACCAGCATCGGCATGGGCCTCGGCAGCCTCGTCTTCGACCTCCTCTGGAAGATCCCGGTCGTCGCCATCTACACCGCCGTCTACGAGCTGACGCCCCTGCGCGTGCCCGTGCTGTGGTGGACCGTCCTGCTCATGCTGCTCGCGCAGGACTTCTGCTACTACTGGCAGCACCGCGGCCACCACGTCATCCGCATCCTGTGGGCCTGCCACGTCGTGCACCACAGCAGCCGCAAGTTCAACCTCACCACCGCCCTGCGCCAGCCGTGGACCAGCGCCACCTCCTGGCCGTTCTACCTGCCGATGATCGCCCTCGGCGTGCACCCGGCCGCGATCGCCTTCTGCTACTCGGTCAACCTCGTCTACCAGTTCTGGATCCACACCGAGCGGATCGGGAAGCTGCCCCGGCCCTTCGAGTTCGTCTTCAACACCCCCTCCCACCACCGCGTCCACCACGCCTCCCAAGGCGGCTACCTGGACCGCAACTTCGGCGGCATCCTGATCGTCTGGGACCGGATCTTCGGCTCATGGGTGGGGGAGACCGACAAGCCCGTCTTCGGGCTCACCAAGAACATCAGCACCTACAACCCGCTGCGCGTGGCCACCCACGAGTACGCCGCCATCGCACGCGACGTCCGCGCCGCCGGCAGCTGGCGCGAGCGCGCCGGACGCGTCTTCCGCGGCCCCGGCTGGCAGCCCGCCGCCCCCGAGCCGAAGAACGCCCCGGCCGCCGCACCGGAGCGCGCCGCGGAGCACGCCGCGTGAGCGCCACCGAATCCCGTACGCCCTCCTGGGCCCGCCCGGCGCCCGCGGGCGCCGGGACCGCCGCCCGCGCCCTGCTCGGCGGGTTCGCCGCGGCCGCCGCCGTCGACCTCGGCTCGCTGCTCGCCGACTGGCACCTCGGACACGTCCTCGCCAAGCCCCTGCTGATGCCGCTGCTCGTCGCCTACGTGATCACCCGCGGCGGGCCCCGCCTGCTGGTCGCCGCCCTGCTGTTCGGCTGGGGCGGGGACCTCGCCCTGCTCTTCGACGCCCAGCCCGCCTTCCTCGTCGGCATGGGCTCCTTCGCCGCCGGGCACGTCTGCTACCTGGTCCTCTTCGGCCGGCGCGCCACCCACCCGCTGCTCGGGGGCGGGTACGGACTCGCGCTCGTCGGGACCGTCGCGCTGCTCTGGGCCGACCTCCCGGCCGACCTGCGCATCCCCGTCGCCGGATACAGCCTGCTGCTCACCGCCATGGCCCACCGCTCCAGCGCCCTCGGCCGCACCGCGGGGATCGGCGGGGCGCTGTTCCTGCTCTCCGACACCCTCATCGCCACCGGCGTCGCCGAGTGGCCCCAGCTGCCCCGCCCCGACTTCTGGATCATGGCCACCTACCTCGCCGCCCAATACCTGCTGGCCACCGGCGCGCTCGCCGCACCACGAGGCGTACGGTAGGGCAGGTCATACAAGACTGAACGATCCCGAGCCGGAGGACTGCACCACCATGCGCGCCACCGTCATCCACGCCCCGCACGACATCCGCGTGGAGGAGGTGCCCGACGCTGCGATCCAGCGACCCGAGGACGCCGTCGTCCGCGTCCTGCGTGCCTGCATCTGCGGCAGCGACCTGTGGGCCTACCGCGGCGAGGCCGAGCGGCAGCCCGGCCAGCGCATCGGCCACGAGTTCCTCGGCATCGTCGAGGAGACCGGCTCCGCCGTGTCCGGCCTGCGCGCCGGGGACCTCGTCGTCGCCCCCTTCATGTGGTCCGACGGCACCTGCGGCTACTGCACCGAAGGCCTGTACACCTCCTGCGTGCACGGCGGCTTCTGGGGCTCGGTCGGCCACGACGGCGGCCAGGGCGAGGCCGTCCGCGTCCCGCACGCCGACGGCACCCTTGTGAAGCTGCCCGCCGCGGCGGTCTCCGACGACCACCTGCTGACCGGGCTGCTCGCGCTCTCCGACGTCATGGGCACCGGCCACCACGCCGCCCTGGGCGCGGGCGTGCGCAAGGGCTCCACCGTCGCCGTCGTGGGCGACGGCGCGGTCGGCCTGTGCGGCGTCCTCGCCGCCAAGCGCCTGGGCGCGGAGCGGATCATCGCGCTGGGCCGCCATGCGGCCCGTACGGACATCGCCAAGCTCTTCGGGGCCACCGACGTCGTAGCCGAGCGCGGCGAGGCCGCCGAGGCCGCCGTACGCGAGCTCACCGGCGGCCAGGGCGCGCACGCCGTCATCGAGGCGGTCGGCACCGAGCAGTCCATGCGCACCGCCGTGAACATCACCCGCGCCGGCGGGGCGATCGGCTACGTCGGCGTCCCGCACGGCAGCGGCACCGGACTCGACCTCGGCGTCATGTTCGACCGCAACATCACCCTGCGCGGCGGCGTGGCCCCGGTCCGCGCCTACATCCCGGAGCTGCTGGAGGACGTGCTCAGCGGCGCGATCGACCCGGCGCCCGTCTTCGACCGGGCCGTGTCCCTGGACGAGGTCCCGGACGGCTACCGCGCGATGGACGACCGCAGCGCGCTCAAGGTGCTGATCAAGCCCTGAGTCCGTCCCGTACGAAGGAACGGCCCGGGCGGGGATCACCCCGCCCGGGCCCTTCACGTCAGCCGGGGGCCTACTGCACGGCCTTGAGCGCGTCGACCACGCCGTAGCCGTAGTAGCCCGTCTGGCCCCACTTGCTCGCGCAGGTGGTGGCGTTGATCAGCGTGCCCGTGCGGTCGTAGATCTGCTCCGGGCAGGCCGTCTTCGTGGCCTGGCCCTTGAGCATCGCCTGGATCTGCGAAGGGGTGGCTTCCGGGTGCGCGCTCTTGAGCAGGGCCGCGACGCCCGCGACGTGCGGGGCGGCCATCGAGGTGCCCTGCTTGTAGCCGTAGCCGCCGCCCGGAATGGTCGACAGCACGCGGCCGTTGGCGTCCGGCGTGGCCGGGATCTGCCACTTGTCGCCACCGGGGGCGGCGACGTCCACGACCCCGAGGCCGTAGCTGGAGTAGTACGACCGGAAGCCCTTGTCACCGGTCGCCGACACCGTGACCACACCCGGGAGCTGGGTGGGCAGGTCCAGGCAGACCTTGGGGTCGATGGTGCGCGGCACCGGGGTGGCGTCGTCCGGGCTGGTGTTGTCGGTGAGGGAGTCGGCGGCCAGGTCCTGGTTGGAGTTGCCCGCCGAGGCCACGTTGAGGACGCCCTTGCGCTCGGCGTACTTGCTGGCCCGCCCGATGGCCTCCACCAGCGCCTTCTGGTCGTCGTCCGTCTTGCAGTTGAAGAGCCAGGGGTCGACGTAGTAGCTGTTGTTGGTCACCTCGATCCCCTTCTCGGCGGCGAACATGAAGCCGCAGACGACCGCCTCGGTGAAGAAGAGGCTGGTACCGGGCTCGCTCACCTTGATCGCGGCCACCTTCACGCCGGGCGCGACGCCGCTGACGCCCTCGCCGTTGCGCGGGGCCGCTATGGTGCCGGCGACATGGGTGCCGTGGTCGCTGCCGTCCGCGTACGGGCGCCAGGCGCCCTCGGTGGTGTCCGCGACACCGCCGACGCAGTTGGCCGACTGCTCCTTGGAGAAGTTCGCGGCCAGATCCGGGTGGGTGTCGTCGATACCCGTGTCGATGACGCCCACGGTGACGTTCCGGCTGCCATCGTTGATCTTGTGAGCCTGGTCGGCCTTGATCGTCCGCAGGTCCCACTGGTTGGGCTCCAGCGGCTCCTGACCCTCCTGGGCCTGCGCCGTCGCCTTGGCGGCGTCCGCCGCGCTCAGCTGCTGGGTCGTGCCCTCCTCGGTGGTCTGCACCGTCTGCAGGGGGGCCGTACGGGTGGCGCCCACCGACACGAAGAGGCCGCGCTGCGTGCGCAGCTGCTTGGCGAACTCCGGGTTCTGGGAATGTGCGACGACGACCCCGATCTGCTCATAGGACGTCACCACCGTTCCACCGGCCCGCTCGACGGCCTTCTTCGCCTGCTTCACCGTTCCGTACGTGGTCAGGTTCGCCACGTAGGACAGCTTGGGGCCGGTGGTGTCGGGCTTCGAGGCCGTCGCCGAGTCCGCCGTGTTGCCGAGCGGAGCGGCGGAGGCCGCTACCGAGGGCAGGAAGGCGAGCGAGGCGGTGAGCGCCAGGCCGACCGGAACGGCGAGAGCGCGCCGGCGGCCGGATCCCAGATGAGCCATGGGTTCTCCAGATCATCCTTGAAAAGCCGTCCGGCCGTGGTCACGGCGGACGGGTTCATGACAAGGGAACCTAGCGCCGCCGTTCCCCTCTACGCCATCAGTTCGAGGAATCAGTTTTCAAAGAAAGAGTGGGTGTTGAACCGTCCCGACACGACGGCCGTGCCGTTGACAGGGGGGATCAGCACCACCGTCCCCCGCACGGAGGTTGTTTTGTCCGTCGTCCCCACCGCACCGCGCGTCACAAGGAGAGCCCCCCGTGACCAATGAAGCAGCGCCGCCGCCGGGCGGCGCGGGAACGCCGTCGGCGGGTCCCACGGCCGAAGAGTTCGGACGCGTCCAGCAGAGTGCCGAGTTCGCCGAACTGCGCAGCTCCTACCGCTCCTTCGCCTTCCCGCTCACCGTGGCCTTCATCGCCTGGTACCTGCTCTACGTCCTGCTGTCCAACTACGCGGGCGACTTCATGGGGACGAAGCTCTTCGGCAACATCAACGTCGCACTCGTCCTCGGCCTCGCCCAGTTCGCGACGACCTTCCTGATCGCCTGGCTCTACTCGCGGCACGCCGCCGCCAAGCTCGACCCCAAGGCGGCGGCCATCAAGGCGCGCATGGAGGCCGGATCATGAGCGCTGCGCTGCCCCTGACGACGGTCGCCGCCGGCGCCACCGAACACCGTCCGCTGATCATCACCCTGTTCGGGCTGTTCGTCGTCGCCACCCTGGTCATCACGATCTGGGCCGGCCGCCAGACCAAGGACGCCGCCGACTTCTACGCCGGCGGCCGCCAGTTCACCGGCTTCCAGAACGGCCTGGCCATCTCCGGCGACTACATGTCCGCCGCGTCCTTCCTCGGCATCGCCGGAGCCATCGCCCTCTTCGGCTACGACGGCTTCCTCTACTCCATCGGCTTCCTCGTAGCCTGGCTGGTCGCCCTGCTGCTCGTCGCCGAGCCGCTGCGCAACTCCGGCCGCTACACGATGGGCGACGTCCTGGCGTACCGGATGCGCCAGCGGCCCGTCCGCACCGCCGCCGGCACCTCCACCATCGTCGTCTCGATCTTCTACCTGCTCGCCCAGATGGCCGGCGCCGGCGTGCTCGTCTCGCTGCTCCTGGGCATCACCAGCGACGGCGGCAAGGTCGCCGTGGTCGCGCTGGTCGGCGTCCTGATGATCGTCTACGTGACCATCGGCGGCATGAAGGGCACCACCTGGGTCCAGATGATCAAGGCCGTCCTGCTGATCGCGGGCGCGCTGCTGATCACCTTCCTGGTGCTGCTGAAGTTCAACTTCAACATCTCCGCCCTGCTGGGCCAGGCCGCCGAGAACAGCGGACAGGGCACCAAGTTCCTGGAACCCGGCATGAAGTACGGCAAGGACTCGCTCACCAAGCTGGACTTCATCTCGCTCGGCCTCGCCCTGGTCCTGGGCACCGCCGGCCTGCCGCACATCCTGATCCGCTTCTATACCGTCCCCACCGCCAAGGCCGCCCGCAAGTCCGTGAACTGGGCCATCGGCATCATCGGCGCCTTCTACCTGATGACGATCGCCCTCGGCTTCGGCGCCGCCGCCCTGCTCGAGCGTGCCGACATCCTGGCCTCCAACAAGGCCGGCAACACCGCGGCCCCGCTGCTCGCCCAGGAGATCGGCGGCGGCGCCGGCTCCACCGGCGGCGCCATCCTGCTCGCCGTGATCTCCGCGGTCGCCTTCGCCACCATCCTCGCGGTGGTCGCGGGCCTGACCCTGGCCTCCTCCTCGTCCTTCGCGCACGACCTCTACGTGAACGTCATCCGCAAGGGCAAGGCCACCGAGCAGGAGGAGGTCCGCGCGGCCCGCTGGTCGACCGTCGTCATCGGCGCCGTCGCCATCGGCCTCGGGACGCTGGCCCGCGACCTGAACGTGGCAGGCCTCGTCGCCCTCGCCTTCGCGGTCGCCGCCTCCGCCAACCTGCCGACGATCCTCTACAGCCTCTTCTGGAAGCGCTTCACCACCCAGGGCGCGCTGTGGTCCATCTACGGCGGCCTGATCTCGGCGGTCGGCCTGGTGCTCTTCTCACCGGTCGTCTCCGGGAAGCCGACCTCGATGTTCAAGGACGCCGACTTCTACTGGTTCCCGCTGGAGAACCCGGGCATCATCTCCATCCCGCTCGGCTTCCTCCTCGGGTGGCTGGGAACCGTCCTGTCCAAGGAGAAGGCGGACCCCGCGAAGTTCGCCGAGCTCGAGGTCCGCTCCCTCACCGGAACAGGCGCTCACTGAGATCCTCCGAACACCGAGCGTGGCCGCGTCGTACTTCCCTACGACGCGGCCGCGCCGCCTCTCGTTCGTTCGGGCACCTCTACATGTCACAGGCGTCGCGTAGGCTCGATACAGCGCATGCAGTACATCCGCAACTGCGCGCACCTCTAACGATCCGGACAGGGGAGGGGGCCCACAGTGCTTCTCGACACCTACGGCCGCGTGGCCACTGACCTGCGCGTCTCACTCACCGACCGGTGCAACCTGCGCTGTACGTACTGCATGCCCGAGGAGGGACTGCAGTGGCTCGGGAAGTCCGACCTGCTCAGTGACGAGGAGATCGTCCGGCTGATCCGCATCGCTGTCACCCGGCTCGGCATCACCGAAGTCCGCTTCACCGGCGGCGAGCCGCTGCTCCGCCCCGGCCTCGTCGGGATCGTCGAGCAGTGCGCGGCCCTGGAGCCCCGCCCCAGGATGTCCCTGACCACCAACGGCATAGGCCTCAAGCGCACCGCGCAGGCCCTGAAGGCCGCCGGCCTGGACCGGGTGAACGTCTCCCTGGACACCCTGCGGCCGGAGGTCTTCAAGACCCTCACCCGCCGTGACCGGCACCACGACGTCATCGACGGCATGGCCGCGGCCCGCGAGGCCGGCCTCACCCCCGTCAAGGTCAACGCCGTGCTGATGCCGGGACTGAACGACGACGAGGCCCCCGACCTGCTCGCCTGGGCCGTGGAGAACGAGTACGAGCTCCGCTTCATCGAGCAGATGCCGCTCGACGCCCAGCACGGCTGGAAGCGCGACGGCATGATCACCGCCGGTGACATCCTCCAGTCGCTGCGCACCTGCTTCACGCTCACCGAGGAGGGCGCCGAAGAGCGCGGCTCCGCGCCGGCCGAGCGCTGGGTGGTCGACGGCGGCCCGGCCACCGTCGGAGTCATCGCCTCGGTCACCCGCCCGTTCTGCGGCGCCTGCGACCGTACGCGGCTCACGGCCGACGGCCAGGTCCGTACGTGCCTGTTCGCCACCGAGGAGTCGGACCTGCGCGGCGCCCTGCGCTCCGGCGCCCCGGACGAGGAGATCGCCCGGCTGTGGAAGCTGGCGATGTGGGGCAAGAAGGCCGGGTCCGGACTCGACGACCCGTCCTTCCTGCAGCCCGACCGCCCGATGTCGGCGATCGGCGGCTAGTGCTGTGGCCGG
>NZ_JAGGOZ010000005.1:65504-66892 GCF_018614075.1 Streptomyces sp. ISL-94
CTTTCCGGCCACAGCACTAGCGCGCGCCGGCGCGAGCGCTAGCGCTCCGAGCCCTCCGGCTGCACCCACTGGTCGAGCTTCACGACGTCCTTGAGGAAACCGCGGACCCCCAGGAACTGGGAGAGGTGTTCGCGGTGCTCCTCGCAGGCCAGCCACGTCTTGCGCCGCTCCGGCGTGTGCAGGGCCGGGTTGTTCCACGCCAGGACCCAGACGGCCGCGCCGCGGCAGCCCTTGGCGGAGCAGGTGGGGGATTCGGCATCAGGGCTGGGGAAGTCGGAGGAAGTCACGACCCAACCCTAGTGCTGTGGCCGGGGAGGTTCCGTGCTGGGCGTCGCGACCCGGTGAACCTCGTCGGCCAGAGCACTGGAACGGAAAGGCGACGCCGAGCAGCCACGGGGGGAGCTGCCCGGCGTCGGTCCGTCGCTCCGACGGGGGATGCGGAGCGCGTAGGCAGTATGTCACGCAGGACCCGGTGCGGTGCACCGGAACTTCATGATTGATCTGAGCTGTTCTTGAGGTTTCCCGCGTCCAGCGCCGGCCGTACGGGAGCCGGGATGAAATGCGAGGGCAGTGAGGGGGCCGACTCGCGCCCCGCGTTCGCGATGACCACGGCGACGTAGGGCAGCAGGGCGCCCGCGATCAGCGTCACGATCGCCACCGGGCGCTGCACGTTCCACAAGACCACGGTCGCGATGACCGACAGGGTCCTGATGCCCATCGACACGACGTATCGGCGCTGGCGGCCCCGCACGTCCTCGGCGAGACCCATCCGCGCTCCGGTGATCCGGAAGACCTCGGCCCCGTTCCGCTTCTGCCGCTTCGTCCGCTCCACGCTCCACCACCCGATCAGCCGCCGGACGCTCCCCGGCCCGGACCCTCCCACGGTACGCCGCTGCCCCGATCGCGGGGAGAGTGGGTGTCCCCCGAATGGAGCTGTCCGAAATGCACCGTACGCCCCACCGGCCAAGACTGGGCCCACATGCGCACCACGCGCCACGAGGAGGCTCGACATGCAATGGTTGTGGGCGATCATCGTCGGTTTCGTACTGGGCCTGATAGCCCGGGCCATCCTGCCGGGCAAGCAACACCAGCCCCTCTGGCTGACCACCCTCTTCGGCATCGCCGGCGCCCTCCTCGGCAACGCCGTCTCACGGTGGATCGGCGTCGAGGAGACCAAAGGCATCGACTGGATCCGGCACTTGCTGCAGCTTGCCGGAGCGGTCCTGGTCGTCGGTGTCGGCGACATGGTCTACGGAGCGGTCCGCGGCCGCAGGAGGCAGATGACCTAGTGCTGGGGCCGGAAAGGTTTGCCGGGGCGCGGCGTCCGGTGCGGTGCATCGCAAGGCGGAGGGCCGCGGCTCGTACTGGGACGTACTTGCGCGGTCCGA
>NZ_JAGGOZ010000005.1:66899-96720 GCF_018614075.1 Streptomyces sp. ISL-94
CCGGTCACAGCACTAGCGGCCCCCTGGCGGCCCCGGCCCGGGGCGCGGCGGAGGGGCCGGCCGGACAATGGCGTCCGACCGGCCCCTTCGCCGTGTTCCGTACCGCTCTACGAGGCGTCAGGCGTCAGGCTCCGGTGACCTCGACCGCCGCCAGGTTCTTCTTGCCGCGGCGCAGCACCAGCCAGCGCCCGTGCAGCAGCTCCTCCTTGGCGGGGACCGCGTCCTCGGCCGTGACCTTCACGTTGTTCACGTAGGCCCCGCCCTCCTTCACGGTCCGGCGCCCGGCGGACTTGCTGGCGACCAGTCCGGTCTCCGCGAGCAGGTCCACGACCAGGCCCGGCTCGGCGACCCGCACGTGCGGCAGCTCGGACAGGGCCGCGGCCAGCGTGGCCTCGTCCAGCTCCGCCAGCTCGCCCTGGCCGAACAGCGCCTTCGACGCGGCGATCACGGCGGCGCACTGGTCGGCCCCGTGCACCAGGGTCGTCAGCTCCTCCGCCAGCGCCCGCTGGGCGGCGCGCGCCTGCGGCCGCTCGGCGGTCTGAGCCTCCAGCTCCTCCAGCTCCTCACGGCTCCGGAAGGAAAGGATCCGCATGTAGGTGGAGATGTCCCGGTCGTCCACGTTCAGCCAGAACTGGTAGAACGCGTACGGGGTGGTCATCTCCGGGTCGAGCCAGACGGCTCCGCTCTCGGACTTGCCGAACTTGGTGCCGTCCGCCTTGACCATCAGCGGGGTCGCCAGCGCGTGCACCACCGCGCCCGGCTCCAGACGGTGGATCAGGTCGAGACCGGCCGTCAGGTTGCCCCACTGGTCGGAGCCGCCCTGCTGGAGCACGCAGCCGTAGCGCCGGTACAGCTCCAGGAAGTCCATGCCCTGCAGGATCTGGTAGCTGAACTCGGTGTAGCTGATGCCCTGGTCGGATTCGAGCCGCTTCGCGACCGAGTCCTTCGTCAGCATCTTGTTGACGCGGAAGTGCTTGCCGATGTCCCGGAGGAACTCGATGGCGGACATGCCCGCCGTCCAGTCCAGGTTGTTCACCATGACCGCCGCGTTCTCGCCCTCGAAGGACAGGAACGGCTCGATCTGGGTGCGCAGCCGCGTCACCCAGTTCGCGATGGTCTCCGGGTCGTGCAGGGTCCGCTCCGCGGTCGGCCGCGGGTCACCGATCTGCCCGGTGGCCCCGCCGACCAGCGCCAGCGGCCGGTTGCCGGCCAGCTGGAGCCGGCGCACGGTGAGCACCTGGACCAGGTGTCCCACGTGCAGCGAGGCGGCCGTCGGGTCGAAGCCGCAATAGAACGTGACCGGACCGTCCGCGAACGCCTTGCGCAGCGCTTCTTCGTCGGTGGACTGGGCGAACAGCCCGCGCCACTTCAGTTCGTCGACGATGTCCGTCACGGTCTCTCGACTCCTTCGGTGTCTGAAATTGCCAAGGTCAGTCTAGGTGGGTCAGACCCCCTTGCTGACCGAACTCATGTTGAAGTCCGGGATGCGCAGCGCGGGCATCGCGGCCCTGGTGAACCAGTCGCCCCACTCCCGCGGCAGGGTCTTCTCGGTCCGCCCCGCCTCGGTGGCCCGCGACAGCAGGTCCACCGGGGACTCGTTGAACCGGAAGTTGTTGACCTGGCCCATGACCTGCCCGTTCTCCACCAGGTACACGCCGTCCCGGGTCAGGCCCGTGAGCAGCAGGGTGGCCGGGTCGACCTCGCGGATGTACCAGAGGCAGGTCAGCAGCAGGCCGCGCCCACGGTGTCCCGTCGCCGCGACCATCTCCTCCAGCGACTTGTCGCCGCCCCCGTCCAGAATCAGGTTCCCGAAGGCGGGGGAGAGCGGCAGGCCGGTCAGCCCGGCGGTGTGCCGGGTCGTGGTCAGCCGGGCCAGCTCGCCGTCCCGGATCCACTCGGTCGCCGGCACCGGCAGGCCGTTGTCGAACACCGAGGCGTCGTCCCCGGAGCTGTGCGCCACCACGAACGGAGCCGACTCCAGACCCGGCGCGTTCGGGTCGCTGCGCAAGGTCAGCGGCAGCCCGGACAGCTTCTCGCCGAGCCGGGTGCCGCCGCCGGGCTTGGAGAACACCGTGCGGCCCTCCACTGCGTCCCGCGCCGCCGCCGACCACATCTGGTAGATCAGCAGGTCGGCCACGGCCGTCGGCGGCAGCAGCGTCTCGTACCGCCCGGCGGGCAGCTCGATGCGCCGCTCCGCCCAGCCCAGGCGGACGGCGAGCTCCGCGTCCAGCACGATGGGGTCCACGTCCTTGAAGTCCCGGGTGGCGCGGCCGGCCCAGGCCGAGCGCTGCATGTCGGGGCTCTTGGCGTTGAGCTCCAGGGTGCCCTTGGGCTGGTCGTGGCGCAGCCGCAGGCCCGTCGAGGTGCCCATGTACGTGGACACCAGCTCGTGGTTGGCGAAGCCGTACAGCTCCCGGCCGCCCGCGCGGGCCCGGGCGAAGGCCTCGCCGAGGGCCGGGGCGAAGTCCGAGAACACCGCCGAGGAGGTCTCGGCCGGGGCGTCGGTGAAGTCCGGCGAGGCCGGGGTCCCGGTCACCAGCGGCTGGGCGTCCTCGGCGGGACCGGCTCCGCGCGCGGCCGCCTCGGCGGCCCGTACCAGCGGCTCCAGGTCCTCGGCGGTGACGGCGGAGCGCGAGACGACCCCCGAGGCCGTCCCCTCCTGGCCGTCGACCGTCGCGATGACGGTCAGGGTCCGGCCGCGGGTGACGCCGTTCGTCGTCAGGGCGTTGCCCGCCCAGCGCAGATTGGCGCTCGACTCCTCGTCGGCGATGACGACGCAGCCGTCCGCGGTGGACAGCTCCAGCGCCCGCTCGACGATCTCGTGGGGCTTCGTGTGGATCATCGGCATCAGCGTCCGGCCTCCTGCGTGGTGTTCAAGATGTTCACGTCGCGGAACAGCGCGGACGGGCAGCCGTGCGAGACCGAGGCCACCTGGCCCGGCTGGGCCTTTCCGCAGTTGAAGGCGCCGCCCAGGACGTAGGTCTGCGGTCCGCCGACCTTCTCCATGGAGCCCCAGAATTCGGTGGTCGTGGCCTGGTACGCGACATCGCGCAGCTGCCCGGCCAGCCGGCCGTTCTCGATCCGGAAGAACCGCTGACCGGTGAACTGGAAGTTGTACCGCTGCATGTCGATCGACCAGGAGCGGTCGCCGACCACGTAGATCCCGCGCTCCACCCCGCCGATCAGGTCCTCGGTGGACAGGCCTCCCGGATCCGGCTGGAGCGACACGTTCGCCATGCGCTGCACGGGCACGTGCCCCGGGGAGTCGGCGTAGGCGCAGCCGTTGGAGCGCCCGAGGCCGGTCAGCTTCGCGATCCGCCGGTCCAGCTGGTAGCCGACCAGCGTGCCGTCCTTGACCAGGTCCCAGCTCTGGGTCTCGACGCCCTCGTCGTCGAAGCCGATCGTGGCCAGCCCGTGCTCGGCGGTGCGGTCACCCGTCACGTTCATGATCGGGGAGCCGTACCTGAGCTTGCCCAGCTGGTCGAAGGTGGCGAAGGACGTCCCCGCGTACGCCGCCTCGTAGCCCAGCGCCCGGTCCAGCTCGGTGGCGTGGCCGATGGACTCGTGGATGGTCAGCCACAGGTTGGAGGGGTCCACCACCAGGTCGTAGCGCCCCGCCTCCACGCCCGGCGCCCGCATCTTCTCGCCGAGCAGGTCGGGGATCTGCTCCAGCTCGGAGTTCCAGTCCCAGCCGGTGCCGGTCAGGTACTCCCAGCCGCGCCCGGCGGGCGGGGCGATGGTGCGCATCGAGTCGAACTCGCCAGTGATCTCGTTCACGGCGACCGCCGTGAGCTGCGGGTGGACCCGCACCCGCTGCTGCGTGGTCGAGGTGCCCGCGGTGTCGGCGTAGAACTTGTTCTCGTGCACGGCGAGCAGCGAGGCGTCCACGTGCGCGACCGCGTCGGCCGCCAGCAGCCGCGAGCTCCAGTCGGCGAGCAGCGCCGCCTTCTCCGTGTCCGGGACCTCGAAGGGGTTCACGTCGTAGGCGGAGATCCAGGTGCGGTCCGCGTGCACCGGCTCCTCGGCCAGCTCCACCCTCTCGTCGGAGCCGGCCGCCTTGATCACCTGGGCGGACAGCTTCGCCATGGCCACGGCCTGAGAGGCGACCCGGGCGGCGGCGTCCATGGTCAGGTCCACACCGGAGGCGAACCCCCAGCTGCCCCCGTGCACGACCCTGACCGCGTACCCGAGGTCGGTGGTGTCGGACCCGCCCGAGGGCTTGGCGTCGCGCAGCCGCCAGGAGGCGCTGCGGATCCGCTCCAGCCGGAAATCGGCATGGTCGGCGCCCAGTGCGCGCGCCCGGGCGAGCGCTGCGTCGGCGAGCGCCCGCAAGGGAAGCGCGGTGAAGGCCGCGTCGATGGAATGGGGCACGGAAGTCCTCCCGGGGTCGGGGCCGGTCGCCCCGATCATGTCGCGCTCGGGGCTCGTGTGCCTACATCTTTCTGTAGGGACTCGACAGAGCCGGTCGCAAGGCCCTGTCGGAGGTCGATTCTCCGTACGAGGGATGCGGCCTATAGGTTTTCGGTATTCAGACCGCTAGCGAAAGGGTGATCCGTTGAGCCGCTCGGTTCTCGTCACCGGAGGTAACCGGGGCATCGGCCTCGCCATCGCCCGAGCCTTCGCGGAGGCCGGCGACAAGGTCGCGATCACGTACCGGTCGGGTGAGCCGCCTGCGGAGCTCACGGCGCTCGGCGTCCTGGCGGTCCGCTGCGACATCACGGAATCCGAGCAGGTGGAGCAGGCCTACAAGCAGATCGAGGACGCGCACGGCGCGGTCGAGGTGCTGGTGGCCAATGCCGGCATCACCAAGGACACGCTGCTGATGCGCATGTCCGAGGAGGACTTCACCTCGGTCGTCGACACCAACCTCACCGGCACCTTCCGGGTGGTCAAGCGCGCGAACCGCGGCATGCTCCGCGCCAAGAAGGGCCGCGTCGTCCTGATCTCCTCGGTCGTCGGCCTGCTGGGCTCGGCGGGCCAGGCCAACTACGCCGCCTCCAAGGCCGCGCTGGTCGGTTTCGCCCGCTCCCTCGCCCGCGAGCTGGGCTCCCGCAACATCACGTTCAATGTGGTCGCCCCCGGCTTCGTCGACACGGACATGACTAAGGTGCTCACCGACGAGCAGCGCGCGGGCATCGTGGGCCAGGTGCCGCTCGGCCGTTACGCGCAGCCCGAGGAGATCGCGGCAGCCGTGAGCTTCCTGGCGTCCGACGACGCCGCGTACATCACAGGAGCCGTCATTCCCGTTGACGGCGGATTGGGCATGGGTCACTGATCACCATGAGCGGAATTCTCGAGGGCAAGCGCATCCTCATCACCGGTGTGCTGATGGAGTCGTCCATCGCGTTCCACACCGCCAAGCTGGCCCAGGAGCAGGGCGCCGAGATCATCCTTACGGCGTGGCCGCGGCCGTCGCTGACCGAGCGCATCGCCAAGAAGCTGCCCAAGCCGGTCAAGGTGATCGAGCTCGACGTGACCAACCAGGAGCACCTGGACCGCCTGGAGGGCCTCGTCCGCGACGAGCTCGGCGGCCTCGACGGGGTCGTGCACTCCATCGGCTTCGCCCCGCAGGACGCCCTCGGCGGCAACTTCCTCAACACCCCGTTCGAGTCGGTCGCCACCGCCATGCACGTCTCGGCCTTCTCGCTGAAGTCGCTGGCCATGGCCTGCAAGCCGCTGTTCCCGCACGAGGGCGCGGCCATCGTCGGCCTCACCTTCGACGCGCAGTTCGCCTGGCCGCAGTACGACTGGATGGGCCCGGCCAAGGCCGCCCTGGAGGCCACCAGCCGCTACCTCGCCCGTGACCTGGGCAAGGAGAACATCCGCTGCAACCTGGTCTCCGCCGGTCCGCTCGGCTCGATGGCCGCGAAGTCCATCCCGGGCTTCTCGGAGCTGGCGGACGTCTGGAACTCCCGCTCCATGCTGGAGTGGGACATGAGCGACCCGGAGCCGACGGGCAAGGGCGTCGTGGCCCTGCTGTCCGACTGGTTCCCGAAGACCACCGGCGAGATCGTCCACGTGGACGGCGGCCTGCACGCCATGGGTGCCTGACGGCCCCTCGCGTCCGTACGGCGGCGGCCGCGCTTCCCTGTCGGGAGGCGCGGCCGCCGCCGTTTTCGCGCCTCCGCAAGCAACCGCGGCGCCGCGTTCGATCGCATGTTCAGCGGCCGACCGGATCTTCCCGAGTCGAAAACCGGGACAGATGCCTGCAAACTGGCCGAGTCGGGATCTTCCCGGCTCCTGCGGGGAGGAGGTACGGGAGTGCGCGCCAGGCCGAGCCGAGCGGTATCGCTGCTGGTCACCTCTGTGATCCTGACGGGGCTCATGGTTCCGGGTGCGGCCGCGCAGCCCGCGGGCGACGAATCGGCGCCCGGCCCCGAGGCGGGGGCCCCGGTCGTCGTCGACCTCGCCGAGATCCCCGTCGAGCCCCCCGTACAGCCCGCGCGGCCCGCCCCGCGGGAGCTCTTCGGGGCGGACTGCGACACCGAGATCAGCGGCTCGCAGGTGACGGCGTACTGCCACAACGGCTACCCGGAGACCGACCTCGTACGGCTCCACGTCGAATGCGACCGCTGGTGGGACGTGGACGGCGACGGCGCCGCCGTGGCCGTCGGCCCGGCCGGGCGCATCGAGCTCACCAGCCGCTGCTGGAAGGAGGTCCGCTCGGCCTGGGTCAGCCACGAGCGCCCGTGAGCGGCTCCCGGGGGGTGTCCCGGCCGAGGCAGGCGAACGGATAGCCCGCCGCCTCCGACGAGGCCGCGTCCCCGTCACCCCGCCGGATCGCCTCGATCAGCCGGGCGTGGTCGAGGTGGGCGGCCGGATCCAGTTCCGGGCCGACGTCCGTCCGCAGCCAGTCCGCCACCAGATCGCCGAGGTCCGCGTACAGCTCGATGAGCACGTCGTTGTGCGAGGCCGTCACCACGGCCATGTGCAGGCTCACGTCCGCCGCCACGAACAGCTCCGCGTCCCCGCTCGCCCAGGCCTCCTCGCGCCGCGCCAGCAGCGCGTCCAGCTGTACGAGGTCCCGCTCGGTCCGCCGCTCCGCCGCGAGGCGGGCCGCCGAGGACTCCAGCGTCGAGCGCAGCTCCGCGATGTGCCGCGGCTCGGCCCCCGCGAAGCGGCGGTGCATCACCCCGGCCAGCTCGCTGGTGGCGATGACGTACGTGCCCGAGCCCTGGCGGATGTCGAGCAGGCCGTTGTGCGCCAGCGCCCGTACGGCCTCGCGCACGGTGTTGCGGGCGACGCCGAGCAGCTCCACCAGCTCCGGCTCGGTGGGGATGCGGGCGCCGACCGGCCACTCGCCGGAGGTGATCTGGTTCCGCAGCTGGGCGATCACCTGATCGACGAGTGCGGAGCGCCGGGGCGAGGTCAGCGGCATGGGTTTCCTTGGTTCCTCTCAAGGGCGACTGGACAACCAATCATCCCATGATTCTATGATGGTTGAATGCGCGACGAAGAAATCCAGACCCTCAACCGGCTCGCCGAGTCCCACAAGGCCCCCCGGCAGGCCCCTGACCAGTCCTGTGACCAGTCCTCTGAGCGCGTCTCCACCGCCCCCGCGCACCAGCCGGCCGCCACGGCCCAGCCGGCCTGGCTCGGTCCGGTGCTCATCGTCGGCATCGTGCTCGCCGCCCTCAACCTGCGGCCCGCCATCACCAGCCTCGGCGCCCTCTTCGAGGAGACCCGCACGGGCCTCGGCATGAGCGGCACCGTCGCCGGACTGATCACCTCCGTCCCCGCCCTCTGCTTCGCCGTCTTCGGCGTCACCGCGCCCAGGCTCTCCCGCTGCTTCGGCCCCCCCGCCGTCGTCTGCGCCGGTATGGCCGCCGTCGCCGCGGGCCTGCTGATCCGCCCCTTCACGCACAACGCGGCCGGATTCCTCGCCGCCAGCGCCCTGTCCCTGGCCGGCATAGCCCTGACCAACGTGCTGCTCCCGGTGATCATCAAGCGCTACTTCCCGGACCGTGTCGGCACCATGACCGGCCTGTACTCCATGGCGCTGGCCGCCGGCACCTCGCTCGCCGCCGCCGCGACCGTCCCGCTGACCGGCGCCCTCGGCGGCAGCTGGCGCACGGGCCTGCTGATCTGGGCCGTCCTCGCGCTGGTCGCCGTACTGCCCTGGCTGCCCATCGCCGCCGCGAGCCGCCGCGAGAAGGCCGCCGCGCCCGCCGCCGTACGCGAGGCCGCCGGCCCGTCCGTCGTCCGCAGCCGCACCGCCTGGGCCCTGGCCTGCTACTTCGGCCTCCAGGCCACCGGCGCGTACGTCACCATGGGCTGGCTCCCGCAGATCTTCCGCGACGCCGGGGTCTCCGCCTCCACGGCCGGGGTGCTGCTCGCCGTCACCATGGTCATGGGCGTCCCGCTCGCCTTCGTCATCCCCGGCCTCGCCGGCTGGATGAAGAACCAGGGCGCCATCGCCGTCACCCTCGGCCTCTTCGGCTTCGCCGGCTACCTCGGGCTCTACCTGGCCCCCGCCGACGGCGCCTGGGCCTGGGCGCTCATGCTCGGCGTCTCCAACTGCGCCTTCCCGCTCGTCATCACCCTCATCGGGCTGCGCGCCAAGTCCCCGGCCGGCGTCGTCAAGCTCTCCGCCTTCGCCCAGAGCACCGGCTACCTCATCTCCATCCCCGGTCCCCTCCTCATCGGTACCCTCTACCAGCACAGCGGCGGCTGGAACCTGCCGCTCGCCCTGATGGCGGGGCTGCTCGTCCCGCAGATCGGCCTGGGCATCCTGGCCGGCCGGGACCGCACGATCGAGGACGAATGCGGCATGCGAGACTGATCGGCATGTCGCCCGTACTTGAACCGAACCCGCAGAACGGCCACAAGAAGCTCGGCCTCGTGCTCGGCGCGATGCTCCTCGTGAGCGTGATCATCGCCGTGATCGCGACGATCGCCTCCCCGTGACGCCGACGGCCCCCCGGGCCGGACAGGACCGGGTAGCCGGCCTGGGCAGGACCGGGGGTAGGGCTACCCCCACCACCCCCTAGGGGGCCAGGCTCAGGGTCAACTGGGGTGCGCCCCGGATGGGAACCGCCTCCTCGGATCCATAGATTCGAAGACAGCGAGCCAGCCCACCCGCACACCCACGGAGGCGGCCATGTCGGCCCCCACGCACACCCGGTCCCTCCCGTCCCGCCACGGCGCCGGCCCCGCCGCCCGGGCGGGCGCCGCCGACGCCCGCCTGCCCTGGTGGGCCCTGGCCCTCCCCGCCCTCGCCTTCGGCCTCCTCCTGCTGCTGCTCGCCGGGTCCGGCGAGGCCCACGCGGCGTCCGGCGAAGCCTCCGGGCTGCTCCAGGTCAGCCGGCAGATCCTGCGCGCCATCGGCTGAGAGCCCGCGTGCGCCGGGGTGCGTCACACCGGCGGGTGGGGCCTCCCAACACCCTGCGCCCCGTGGCCCGTTTCATGCGAAGCTGGGAGCCATGAGCGCCGATACACCCCGCAGGATCGCCCTCCTCCGGCACGCCAAGGCCGACTGGCCGCAGGTGCCCGACCTCGACCGCCCGCTGGCGGAACGCGGCCGCGCGGAGGCGGCGGCCGTCGGTCTGAAGCTGGCCGAAACCGGCATCGCCTTCGACCTGGCCCTCTGCTCCACCGCCGCCCGCACGCGCGAGACATGGAAGCTCGCCGTCCACGAGCTGCCGCACCGGCCGAAGACCTCGTACGAGGAGCGGCTCTACGACGCCTCGCTGGGCGAGCTCATCGCCCTGCTGAACGAGACCTCCGACGAGGTCGACGACCTCCTCGTCATCGGCCACAACCCCGGGATGCACGCCCTGGCCGACGCCCTGGCCGGGCGCGCCGAGGGAGACGCCCTGGCGCGGATGACCCGTACCGGCTTCCCGACCGCGGCCCTCGCCGTCGTCTCCTTCACCGGCTCGTGGAAGTCCCTGGAGCACGGCGTGGGCACGCTGCTCGACTTCTGGACCCCGAAGGAGCACTGACCGGGGGAGGGCCCCGGCTGCCGGGGCCCTCCCCCGGCGTGTGAACGGATCAGGCGAGGTCAGCGGCCTCGATCTCCTCGCGGGTGATCCCGAGCAGGTACAGCACCGCGTCCAGGAAGGGCACGTTCACCGCCGTGTGCGCGGCCTCGCGGACCACGGGCTTGGCGTTGAAGGCCACGCCCAGGCCGGCCGCGTTCAGCATGTCCAGATCGTTGGCACCGTCGCCGATGGCCACCGTCTGGGACAGCGGTACGTCGGCCTCCGCGGCGAAGCGGCGCAGCAGCCGGGCCTTGCCCGCCCGGTCCACGATCTCGCCGGTGACCCGGCCGGTCAGCTTCCCGTCGACGATCTCCAGGGTGTTGGCGGAGGCGAAGTCGAGCCCCAGCCGCTCGCGGAGATCGTCCGTCACCTGGGTGAAACCGCCGGAGACCACGCCCACCTGGTAGCCGAGCCGCTTGAGCGTGCGGATCAGGGTCCGGGCGCCCGGGGTCAGCTGGACCTCGGCGCGCACCTTGTCCACGACGGATGCGTCCAGGCCGGCCAGCAGCGCCACGCGGGCGTGCAGCGACTGCTCGAAGTCCAGCTCGCCGCGCATCGCACGCTCGGTGACCTCGGCGACCTCGGCCTCGCAGCCGGCGTGCGCGGCGAAGAGCTCGATGACCTCGTCCTGGATCAGGGTCGAGTCCACGTCCATGACGACCAGGCGCTGGGCCCGGCGGTGCAGCCCGGCCGAGACCACGGCCACGTCGACGCCGATGTGTGAGGCGGCCGTGGCCAGCGCGGTGCGCAGCGGCTCGGTCTCGACGCCGGAGACGGCGAATTCGACCGCCGTCACCGGGTACTTGGCGAGGCGGAAGATACGGTCGATGTTGCCGCCGGTCGCGGTGATCCGGGCGGCGATGGCGGCCGTGGACTCGGCGGTGAGGGGGTGCCCGAGCACGGTGACGTGGGAGCGGCCGCTACCGCGCGGCCGGTTGTCACCGGTACCGGAGAGGATCTCGGCCTGGAGCTTCAGCGACTCGGCCCAGCTGTGGACGGTGGCCCGCAGCTCGCCCTCGGAGCCGCCGGCGGGCTTGGTGACGAGGGCGCACAGGACGATGCGGCCACGGGTGACGACCTGCTCGATGTCGACGACGTCGACGGAGTAGGCGGCGAGGGTGTCGAACAGCCCGGCGGTGATCCCGGGACGGTCCTTGCCGAAGATCTTGACGAGGAGGGTGGGGACGTCGGAGGTCTGCGATGCGCTCATGGTGCTCTCACCGTATCTTCCCCACCCCCGCACCAGGACCCCCGTCCCATGTGTTGAACGCGCCGCCCTCTCCGCCAGGGGCCGCGTCGCCCTCTCCGCCCGGGGTCGCGCCGCCCTCTCCGCCCGGGGTCGCGTCGCCCTCTCCGCCCGGGGTCGCGCCGCCCTCTCCGCCCGGGGTCGCGTCGCCCCCTCCGCCCGGGGTCTGCCCTCGCCGTCTCCGCACCGCTGCCCGGGCCTCCGTCCGCCACTGCCCGTGCGGGGACCGGCTCCGCGCAGCGGCACCGCCCGGGCCCGGGTGCCGACGGCCCCCGGTCCCCACCGCGTACGGCCTGCCCGCACGCGCGGGCCCGCCGCTGACGCACCCCCCAGTTCCACCGCGTCCCATGAATACGACGCATGCGCGTTCCCCGATGAAGCGTCGACCCGAGCCGGCCGCGCGAGAAGTCCCGTATCTCACCCTCCGGGTGACTTTCGACCCCGTCAACAGGCAGTCGCAGACGCCTCGGCAAGGCCCGGATTCCACATACGGCTGTGGGCCTGAAATAGTTCCCCCGGATGTTCGCCATCCCTAGACTCCCTGACGTCATGGGGGATTCTCGGGGGACTTAAGTGGGGCTGGAGTGCCGGAACTCGTACTGGAATTGAACGGAAGGACCTGGACGCTCGATCCGTCCAGGTCGTACTCACTGGGGCGTGACCCCCAGGGAGATGTGGTGATCGATGACGCCCGGGTGTCGTGGCGACACGCCACCATCCGCTGGAACGGCCGTGGTTGGGGCATCGAGGACCACGGCAGCACCAACGGCACCTACGTGCACGGGGCTCGGGTCCAGCAGGCCGAGCTCGTGCCCGGCACGCCGGTCCACCTGGGCAACGCCACCGACGGCCCGCGGCTGAACCCCGTCGCCGCCGCGGCGCCCCAGCCGGCCGTGGCCCAGCATGCGCAGCAGGCACCGGCCCAGGCATACGCGCAGCCGCAGCCCCACCCGCAGCAGGCGGCGGCCCCGGCCTACCAGGCCCCGCAGCAGCAGCCCCAGCAGCAGGCCTGGGAACAGCAGCAGCCGCAGCACGCTCAGCAGCCGCACTTCCCGCACCAGCAGGGCGGCGGCCCCGCCGCCTCCGGCCCGGCGCAGGGAGTCGCCCCGGGCTACGGCGGCGACCGCAGCCCGACGACGTTCCACCAGCTCTCGCTGGGCCACGTCATGCGGATCGGCCGTGCGCTGGAGAACGAGCTGGTCGTCTCCGACCTCCAGGTCTCCCGCCACCACGCCGAGTTCCGCTCGATGCCCGGCGGCCGCTTCGAGATCCACGACCTCGGCAGCCACAACGGCACCTATGTCAACGGCCAGCCGCTGCCCAAGTCCGGCACCGCGCTGCTCGGCCCGAACGACATCGTCGGCGTCGGCCACTCGACGTTCCGCATCGTCGGCGACCGCCTCGAGGAGTTCGTCGACACCGGCGAGGTCTCCTTCTCGGCCCGCCACCTGACGGTCACCGTCGACGGCGGCAAGCAGATCCTCAAGGACGTCACCTTCGGCGTCCCGGAGAAGTCGCTGATCGGAGTGATCGGCCCCTCCGGTTCCGGAAAGTCGACCCTGCTCAAGGCCCTGACCGGCTACCGGCCCGCCAACCAGGGCGACGTCCTCTACGACAACCGCAACCTGTACAAGCAGTTCGCGGAGCTCCGCCAGCGCATCGGCCTGGTCCCGCAGGACGACATCCTGCACAAGGAGCTGAAGGTCAGCACCGCGCTCAAGTACGCGGCCAAGCTCCGCTTCCCCGGCGACACCGCCGAGTCCGAGCGCGAGGCTCGGATCAACGAGGTGCTGCGCGAGCTCAAGCTCGACATCCACAAGGACAAGAAGATCACCTCGCTCTCGGGTGGTCAGCGCAAGCGCGTGTCCGTCGCCCTGGAGCTGCTCACCAAGCCGTCGCTGATCTTCCTGGACGAGCCGACCTCCGGCCTCGACCCGGGCATGGACCGCGACGTCATGCAGCTGCTGCGCGGCCTCGCCGACGACGGCCGCACGGTCCTCGTGGTCACCCACTCGGTTGCCGAGCTGGCCATCTGCGACAAGCTGCTGGTCATGGCGCCGGGCGGTTCGGTCGCGTACTTCGGGCCGCCGGACGAGGCGCTGAACTTCTTCGGCTACACCACGTGGGCGGACGTCTTCTCGGCCTTCGAGAACTACCGCGACTACGACTGGGCCGGCCGCTGGAAGGGCTCGCAGCACTACCAGCTCTACGCCGCCGACATCGACGCGATCGCCCCGCAGTCCGTCGCGCTGCCCCCGGCCCAGCAGATGCGCCCGCCGAAGCCGCAGGGCTGGGGCTCCCAGCTCTTCACGCTGATCCGGCGCTACGTCTCCGTGATCGCCTCCGACCGGGGCTTCCTCGGCCTGATGCTGATCCTGCCCGCGGTCCTGGGCGTGGTCTCCACGGTGATCCCCGCCACCTTCGGCCTCGCGCCGCCGACGCCGCCGTCCCACTTCAACGGCGACGCGGGCACGATCATGCTGATCCTCTGCGTCGGCATGTGCTTCTCGGGCGCGGCGAACTCGGTCCGAGAGCTGATCAAGGAACGGGTCATCTACGAGCGCGAGCGCGCGACCGGCCTGTCCCGGTCGGCGTACCTCATGTCGAAGGTGATCGTCCTCGGCATCATCACGGCCATCCAGGGCGTGATCATCTGCGCCATCGGCTTCACCCCGCGCGACCTGCCCACCGAGGGCCTGCTCATGCCGCCGGCCGTCGAGCTCTGCGTGTCGGTCACCGCGCTCGGCTTCACCTCGATGATGTTCGGCCTGGTCATCTCCTCGCTGGTGAAGACCGCCGAGAAGACCATGCCGCTGCTGGTCATGTTCGCGATCGTCCAGGTCGTCTTCACCGGCATCCTCTTCCAGGTCTACGACTCCCCGGGCCTGGAGCAGTTCGCCTGGCTGATGCCGTCCCGCTGGGCGGTCGCCGCCGCCGGCACCACGCTGAACCTCGGCAAGCTCATGCCGCCGTGGGACCGCGACAACCCGACCAACACCGACCCGCTCTGGGACGCCACGGTCGGCCAGTGGAGCCTGGACATCATCATCCTGCTGCTCCTCGGCATCGCCTGCGGCTTCGCGGTCCAGCGCCTGCTGCGCCGCCACGAGCCCGAGGTCATGCGGGCCGGCAAGTAACACCCCGTACGGTCACCCGTACACACGCTCACGCGAAACGCCTCAGGGCGGCGCCCGGACTACCGGGGGCCGCCCTGAGGCGCATGGGGGGACGGAGGGGTCGGCAGGGCCTAGTAGGCGCTGTTGACGTTGTCCATGGAGCCGTAGCGGTCGGCCGCGTAGTTGCAGGCGGCGACGATGTTCGCGACCGGGTCGTACTGGTCGAACTTGGTGCCCTTGACGTGGTACGTCTTGAAGGTCGGCAGGATGACCTGGAGCAGACCCTTGCTGGGGATGCCGTTCTGGGCGTTGATGTCCCAGTTGTTGATCGCCATCGGGTTGCCGCTGGACTCGCGCATGATGTTGCGGTGGATACCGGCGTAGGTGCCCGGGATGCCCTCGCGCTTCATGATGAAGAGCGCTTCCTTGATCCAGCCGTCCAGGTTGTTCGCGAAGACCGGGGTGCGGGCGGCGGAACGGCTCGCGGCCGCCTTCGCCTCGCGGTCCTTCTTCGCGGCGGCCTCGGCCTTGGCCTTGGCCTTGGCGGCGTCCTTCGCGGCCTTGTCGGCGACGACCTGCTGCACGGAGAGGTGCTGCTGCACGGCCTTCGTCTGCGCGCCGTCGACGACCTTGGTCCAGGCGACGGGGGCGATGGCGACGCTCTCGGACTCGGCGGCGTCGGCCGGGACGAGGGAGAAGGCGAGCGCGGCGGCACTGAACGTGGCGACGCCGGCAATGGACAGCTTGTGTGCCTTCGTCAGACGACTGTGACCGGGAGTGCTGGAAGCAGACATGGCGGGGCAACCTCTTCGAATAGCGGGGGCCGCAGGAACGCGCCGCCGAGATCCGGGGATCAGGCGGCGCTGTGCGACGAGTGCAATTCTTAGCGGTGGCAAAAAGTTGTGGCAAAGGTGTGACGTACGATCCCGCTTAGTGGATCACGGGCGGCCGCCGAGGCCGGATTTCCGGCCTCGGCGCTACGCGCACCCGTGCTGACAGGACCTTTATCGGCCTACTAAGGTCCTTCGTAAGTGATGTGCGTCCTATGTGCGGGCTCACATCGGGCACGTAACGGTCTCACCGTCAGTTGCTGCTGCAATGCGTTGAGTGACGACTCCCATCCCTGAGCAGCAGATGGACGTCCCCGAACTCGTGCCAAAGGCAGAGACGGGCCACCGCCTCCGCGTACCCGAGCCGTACGGCCGCCCGCCCGGCGACCGCCTCCAGCATCAGCAGATGGGACGCCTCCGGCTCGTGCAGACCGGTCAGCAGCCCGTCCACCACCCGCACCCCGCGCTCCGGCGTCACCACCAGATCCGTCCAGCCCCCGGCCGCCCGCACCACCCCGGCCCCGTCCGCGGCCGACTCCAGCGCCCGCACCGCCGTCGTCCCCACCGCGATCACCCTCCCGCCCGTCACCCGGCCGCCACCCCTCACCGAGGCGTTGCGCGCCGCCCCTCCCTGTCGCGCGGCCCGGGCGGCGTTCACCAGCCACGCCGTCGTCGCGGGCACCTCGTACCGCTCCGGATACGGCGGCTCGTGCGCCTCCTTTGAGGCCACCCCCGTATGCAGGGTCAGCGGCGCGAACTGCACCCCCCCGGCTCACCAGCCGCGCCACCAGCTCCGCGGTGAAGGGCCGTGCGGCGCTCGGCATCTCCGCCGACCCCGCCCCGTCGGCGGCCGGCACCGCGAACACCGTCTGGTAGGCCGACAGCGGCTGGTCCCGCTCCGTGTACGCGTACCGGATCGGCCGCCCGTACGCCCCGAGCAGCGCCGGCACGCCCGCCGCCTCCAGCGGGGGCGTGGGCCGCGCCCACCACAGCCGGTCCGCCCCCGCCGCCAGCGGCTCCTCCAGTACGAGACCGCGCCCGCCCGGCAGTCCTACGAGGGCCCCCGCGGGCCCCCCGTCCCGCGGCCGGGTCGTCCCGCGGCCGGCCGGGTCCCGCAGCTCCACCGCCCAGCGCCCGTCGTCCCCCCGGGTCGAGAAGTGCACGACCACGTCCTCCCGGCCCAGCCGGGCGTCCACGGCGGCCGCCAGGGTCGCCGAGGTGTTGACCACCAGCACGTCCCCCGCCCGCAGCAGCCCCGGCAGCTCCCGGAAGGCGTGCAGCGACACCTCCTCGGCGCCCCGCGAGACCAGCAGCCGCACCGAGTCCCGCCCCAGCCCCGGACCGCGCTGCTCGGCGGGCACCCCGGCCAGAAGGCCCGGCGGAATGTCCGGTATATACAGCCCCTTCTCCGGCATCACCGGCCGCGCGCTCACCGCACGCCCCCTGAGCCCGCCGCGCCGCCGGTGCCGGCCGTGCTGCCGGTCGGGCTGCCCGCAGTGCCGCCGACCGCGCCCGCCGTGCTGCCGAGCGCGCTGCCCGCAGTGCCGCCGACCGCGCCCGCCGTGCTGCCGAGCGCGCTGCCCGCAGTGCCGCCGACCGCGCCCGCAGTGTCGCCGGGCGGGCCGGCCGCCGCGCCGCTCACCGTGCCCCCCGCCGTGCCGCCCGCCTCGCCGTCGGGCGCCGCGAGCGGCCCCCCACCATCAGAGCCGACCCGGCCGCCTTCGCCGGCCGCTCCGCCGCCCCCCAGCCCCTCCGCCGTGTACCGCCCGTTCGGCAGCCGCTCCGCCACCAGCCGCAGCAGCGCGGGGGCCACCTCCTCCGGCGCCGGCAGCCCCGCCAGGTCCTCCCCCGGCTCGGCCGCCGCCATCATCCGCGTCCGCATCGAACCGGGATCCGCCCACCACACGCGCAGCCCCGGCTCCTCCACCGCCAGGACCGCCGACATCAGATCCCCCGCCGCCTTCGTCGCCCCGTACGCCCCCCACGTCGCGTACGCGACCACCGCCGCGTCCGAGCTGATGTTCAGCACGGCCCCCGCCTCCGAGGCCCGCAGCAGCGCCAGCCCCTCCTGGACCAGCCCCAGCGGCCCCACCACATTGACCTCGAACGCCTCGCGCAGCCCCGCGAGGTCGTGGACCGCCAACGGAACCAGCGGCTCCGCTCCCAGCACCCCCGCGTTGTTCACCAGGAGGTCCAGCCCGCCCAGCCCCCGCGCCGCCACCACCAGCGCCGCCCGGTGCGCCCCCGAGGAGACGTCCCCCGCCACCGCCGCGACCCGCACCCCCGCCGCCTCGGCCAGCACGGCCGCCGCCTCCTCCAGCGCCGGCGCGCCCCGCGCACTCAGCACCAGGTCCCAGCCGCGCGCCGCCAGCTCCCCGGCCAGCGCCCGGCCCAGCCCCCGCGAGGCCCCCGTCACCAACGCCACCGACATGACCGCACCCCTTGCCTTCCGTCCCCAACAGCAGATGCCCCCACGCTAGGAACCCGGCCCCCACCGCCGCGTCGGCCGCGAGCCCTACCCCGGGAGGTCCCTTCGACCTACGCCCACGGCCCGATCCCGCAGGTCAGAGCCGCGGGTACGGTGAGGCCATGACCGGTATCCCCATGTCCGGCGGACCCTGCAGCGGCCTGGCCGCCGTGAGCACCGCCCTGCTCGCCATGAGCCGACGCCTGGAGGTCGGCGACGTCCTGCGCACGATCGTCGTGTCGGCCCGCGAGCTCTTGGACGCCGAGTACGCGGCCCTGGGCGTCCCCGACGACCACGGCGGCTTCGCCCAGTTCGTCGTGGACGGCGTCAGCGCGGAGCAGTGGCGGGCCATCGGCCCCCTGCCCCGCCAGCACGGCATCCTCGCCGCGATGCTCGACCAGGACGGCCCCCAGCGGCTGGCCGACGTACGGCAGGACCCGCGCTTCGAGGGCTGGCCGTCCGCCCACCCGGAGATGTCCGACTTCCTCGGCCTGCCCGTCCGGGACGGGGAGGAGACCCTCGGGGCCCTCTTCCTCGCCAACAAGAAGAGCGCCCCAGGCGGCAAGCACGGCTTCACGGACGAGGACGAGGAACTCCTCTCCCTCCTCGCCCAGCACGCGGCCATCGCCCTCACCAACGCCCGCCTCTACGAGCGCAGCCGCGAGCTCACCATCGCCGAGGAGCGCTCCCGGCTCGCCCACGAGCTGCACGACGCCGTCAGCCAGAAGCTCTTCTCGCTCCGCCTCACCGCCCAGGCCGCCGCCGCCTCGTGGACCGCGACCCGGCCCGCGCCAAGGGCGAGCTCCAGCAGGTGGCCGCCCTGGCCGCCGAGGCCGCCGACGAACTGCGCGCCGCCGTGACCGAACTGCGCCCGGCCGCCCTGGACGAGGACGGACTGGTCGCCACGCTCCGGACACACGTCCACGTACTCGACCGCGCGCACACCGCGCACGTCACCTTCACCTGTGACGGCGTACGGGCCCTCCCGGCGGCCCAGGAGGAAGCCCTCCTGCGCGTGGCCCAAGAGGCCCTCCACAACACCCTGCGCCACTCGGACGCCGACCGCGTCGAGGTCACGCTGGCCCGGGCCGGAAGCGGGGGAGCGGTCCTCAAGGTCACCGACTCCGGCAAGGGCTTCGACCCCAAGTCGGTCCGCCGCGCGGGCCGCCACCTGGGCCTGGTCTCGATGCGGGACCGCGCGAGCGGTGCCGGCGGCCGGCTCACCGTGCACTCGGAGCCCGGCAAGGGCACCACGATCGAGATGGAGGTCCCCGGTGGCTGACAACGGCGCCGACCGCATCCGCGTCCTGCTGGTCGACGACCACCAGGTGGTCCGCCGGGGGCTGCGCACCTTCCTGGAGGTCCAGGACGACATCGAAGTGGTCGGAGAGGCCTCCGACGGGGAGGAGGGCATCGCCCGCGCCGAGGAACTGGGACCCGACGTGATCCTCATGGACATCAAGATGCCGGGCACCGACGGTATCGAAGCCCTGCGCAGGCTCCGCGAGCGGGCGAACCCGGCCCGCGTCCTGATCGTCACCAGCTTCACGGAACAGCGGACGGTGGTCCCCGCCCTGCGGGCCGGCGCGGCGGGATACGTCTACAAGGACATCGACCCCGACGCCCTGGCCGGCGCCATCCGCTCCGTCCACGCCGGCCATGTCCTCCTCCAGCCGGAGGTGGCGTCGGCCCTGCTCGCCCAGGAAGAGCAGGGCCCGTCGGCCGGCCGCGGTGGCTCGCTGACCGACCGCGAGCGCGAGGTCCTCGGCCTGATCGCGGACTGGCCGGTCCAACCGGGAGATCGCCCGGGCCCTGGTCCTGTCGGAGAAGACGGTCAAGACCCACGTCTCGAACATCCTGATGAAGCTGGACGTCTCGGACCGGACGCAGGCGGCGTTGTGGGCGGTCAGGCACGGAATCACGGACTGAACGGAGTGTCTCGTTCCGACCTGGAATTCATACGGTCGGGTGTATGTCGCCCACATGGCGTATCCCGTTCATCGGATGACCGTTCTTGATGACGTGCCGCGACGGCTGGTCGCGGCAGACGTACTGGAGGACGAGAACGTGAAGAACTTCAAGAAGGCCGCAGCCGTCACCATGATCGCGGGCGGCCTCATCGCCGCCGGCGCCGGTGTCTCCTCGGCGCACGGCGGTGCGTCGGCGGAGGGCGAGGCCCTGAACTCGCCCGGCGTGGCCTCCGGGAACCTGATCCAGGCTCCCGTGCAGGTCCCGGTCAACGCGGTCGGCAACACCGTCACCGTGATCGGCCTGCTGAACGGCGCCTGGGCCAACACGGGCGTCAACGCCTAACGCCCCCTCGCGCTGCTGGGCGGCCGCCGGCCCCGCGCCGCACGCCCCGCACCCTGGCCCTGTGCCAGACGGCCCGCACCCCGGCCCCGCGCCGCAGGCCCCGCGCCGCAGGCCCCGCACCCCGGCCCTGTGCCGCAGGCCCCGCACCCCGGTTTTGTGCCGCACGCCCCGCACCCCGGCCCTGTGCCACAACGGCCCGCGCCGGGGCAGCCCGCACTCCTCGGCCCCGCTTCCCCCCTCTCCCCGGGAAGCGGGGCCGATCCGTTTCTTTGACGCCGGCAGGCCCATTCAGCCTCGCCCTGTATAGCCCCGCCGGCGTTTGAGGCGCGGGGGCCTGGGGGCGGAGCCCCCAGCACAGGACCCGACCGGCACAATCAGCCCGGTCGGCACTTGAGGCGTAGGGGTCCGAGGCGGAGCCCCGGCAGGCCGACCGCGCCACCCCGTACCCCGCCGACCGGGCCGGAGGCCGGCGGCTAGCCCGGCTCCACCGCCGCGTTGTACGCCGCCACCAGCGCCCGCCGAGCCACCCGCTCCACCGGCCGCAGCGCCTCGGCCCGCGCAGCCATCTCCGACGCCGCCACCGCCCCGCCGGGCCCGTTCTCGTATGCCAGCGACACCAGCAGGTCCACCCGCTGCGCCAAAGCCAGCACCCGCACCGCCCGCGGCGGGTACCCCGGCGCCAGGACCTCCCGCCCCGCCTCCGCCCGCGCCCGGTACGCCGACAGCGCCGCCTCCGCCACCGGCCCCGACCCCGCCACGTCCAGCCGGGTCAGCACCACGGTCGCCTCGCGCAGCGCCTCCGCCAGCTCCCGCTCCGCCTCGCCGAGCGAGGGCACGTCCGCCGGCGGGGCCTCCCGTACCGGCAGGCAGTGCCAGGTCACCGACACGTGCACGTCCCCGGCCGGCCCGGCCTCGTACACCTCCGGCACCAGCCCCACCGCCGCGCCCACCGCGATCACCGCCTCCTCGGCGTCGAGCGCCCGCGCGTTGAACTCCGGCGGCCCGCTCAACCCCAGCGGATGCCCCGGCGCCGGCAGCGCCACGCGCAGTCCGGTCACCCCCAGCGCCCGCAGGCGCCTCAGCGCCAGCGTGAGCCCCACCGGCCCCGCCTCCCCGGGCAGGCCCTCCATCCGGTGCACGGCGTCCTCGCCCACGATCGACAACACGGCCTCGTCGGGCGAGACCAGACCGGCCAGCAGCGCGTTCCCCCAGGCGGCCAGCCGCCCTGAACGTGGTTCGAAAAGCATCCCCCAACTCTACGGACCCCCTCCGTGACCCGGCCCCGGCCCCGGACCGCTCCCCGAGTGGCGTAGGTTTTCCCTCGGGGCTGCGCCTGCCGGCGCACACAGAACCGTGACTGCAAGGGGTGACAACACGCTCATGAGCGATGTTCTGGAGCTGGTGGACGTATCCGTGGTCCGCGAGGGCCGGGCTCTGGTGGACCAGGTCTCCTGGTCGGTGAAGGAGGGGGAGCGCTGGGTGATCCTCGGCCCCAACGGCGCCGGCAAGACCACGCTGCTGAACCTCGCCTCCAGCTACCTCTTCCCCACCACGGGCGACGCCACCATCCTCGGCAGCACCCTCGGCAAGCCCGGCAGCGACGTCTTCGAGCTGCGCCCGCGCATCGGCGTCGCCGGCATCGCGATGGCCGACAAGCTGCCCAAGCGGCAGACCGTCCTCCAGACCGTGCTCACCGCCGCCTACGGCATGACCGCGACCTGGCAGGAGGAGTACGAGGACGTCGACGAGCAGCGCGCCCGCGCGTTCCTCGACCGCCTCGGCATGTCCGACTACCTCGACCGCAAGTTCGGCACCCTCTCCGAGGGCGAGCGCAAGCGCACCCTGATCGCCCGCGCCCTGATGACCGACCCCGAGCTGCTGCTCCTCGACGAGCCCGCCGCCGGCCTGGACCTCGGCGGCCGCGAGGACCTCGTACGCCGCCTCGGGCGCCTGGCCCGCGACCCGCTCGCCCCCTCCATGGTCATGGTCACCCACCACGTCGAGGAGATCGCCCCCGGCTTCACCCACGTCCTGATGATCCGCCAGGGCAAGGTGGTCACCGCAGGCCCCATCGAACTCGAACTGACCTCCCGCAACCTCTCCCTCTGCTTCGGCCTCCCGCTCGTCGTCGAGCGCAACGACCACGACCGCTGGACCGCGCAGGGCCTCCCGCTCCGCTAGTGCGGTGACCGGCAAGGTTCACCAGGGCGCGACGTCCGGCACGGCACCTCGCCGTGTTGTCGGACCGCGCAAGTACGTCCCGTACGAGCCGCGGTCCTCCGCCTTGCGATGCACCGCACCGAACGCCGCGCCCCGGCAAACCCTTCCGGCCACAGCACTAGCTAGTACGCAACAGACCGTCGCACCCTGTCCCGACCGCGCCCACCCGACCTACCATGACCACGTGGACATCGACGCATGGGTGTGGTGGCTCATCGGCGCGGTCGGACTGGGCATCCCCCTCGTCCTGACCGCCATGCCGGAGTTCGGCATGTTCGCCATCGGCGCGGTGGCGGCCGCAGTCACGGCGGCGCTCGGCGGGGGAGTGGTCGCCCAGATCCTGGTCTTCGTGATCGTGTCGGTCGCGCTCATCGCGGTCGTCCGGCCGATCGCCAACCGGCACCGCGACCAGCATCCCCAACACCGCAGCGGAATCGACGCCTTGCGGGGCAGGAGCGCCGTCGTCCTCGAACGCGTCGACGGCAGCGGCGGCCGCATCAAGCTCGCCGGCGAGATCTGGTCCGCGCGCACCCTCGACGCGGACAGCAGCTTCGAACCCGGCCAGTCCGTCGACGTCGTCGAGATCGACGGCGCCACCGCCGTCGTCATGTGACAAGCAGCCTGCTCGCGGGCCCCCGGTCTGCGAGACTCCGTTCAACGGGGCAGCACAGACAGCCGGAAGGGCACGGGGAACCGCATGCAACCGATCATCATCGTCCTGATCATTCTGGTGGTTCTGGTCTTCATCGCACTGGTCAAGACGATCCAGGTGATCCCGCAGGCCAGCGCCGCCATCGTCGAGCGCTTCGGCCGCTACACCCGCACCCTCAACGCGGGCCTCAACATCGTCGTCCCGTTCATCGACTCGATCCGCAACCGGATCGACCTCCGCGAGCAGGTCGTCCCCTTCCCGCCGCAGCCGGTCATCACCCAGGACAACCTGGTCGTCAACATCGACACCGTCATCTACTACCAGGTGACCGACGCCCGCGCCGCGACGTACGAGGTGGCCAGCTACATCCAGGCCATCGAGCAGCTCACCGTCACCACGCTGCGCAACATCATCGGCGGCATGGACCTGGAGCGGACCCTCACCTCCCGCGAGGAGATCAACGCGGCGCTCCGCGGGGTCCTTGACGAGGCCACCGGCAAGTGGGGCATCCGCGTCAACCGCGTCGAGCTCAAGGCCATCGAGCCGCCGACCTCCATCCAGGACTCGATGGAGAAGCAGATGCGCGCCGACCGCGACAAGCGCGCCGCGATCCTCCAGGCCGAGGGTGTCCGGCAGTCCGAGATCCTGCGCGCCGAGGGTGAGAAGCAGTCCTCCATCCTGCGGGCCGAGGGTGACGCCAAGGCAGCCGCCCTGCGCGCCGAGGGTGAGGCACAGGCCATCCGTACGGTCTTCGAGTCCATCCACGCCGGCGACGCCGACCAGAAGCTCCTCGCCTACCAGTACCTCCAGATGCTCCCGAAGATCGCCGAAGGCGACGCCAACAAGCTCTGGATCGTGCCCAGCGAGATCGGCGACGCCCTCAAGGGCCTCTCCGGCGCCATGGGCAACTTCGGTCCCATGGGCGGCGGTTCGGGCTTCAACCCGCAGAACTCCGGCAAGGACGGCGGCAATAACGGCAACAACGGCAACAACGGCGGCAACGCCGCCGACAGGTCCGCCGCCGACCGCCGCGAACAGCCCCCCATCGACTGAGCGGACCATCCCCTCCGGCATGATCAGTGAGACCCCTCGACCTTCATGGCGGGGAGGCGACTCACTCACGCAAAGGGGATGGCTCCGTCCATGTCCATGTCCATGTCCATTTGGGAATCACTCGCCGTCTTCGCGGCCGGCGTCGGCGCAGGCACGATCAACACCATCGTCGGCTCCGGCACCCTGATCACCTTCCCGGTGCTCCTCGCCACGGGTCTGCCACCGGTCACCGCCAACGTGTCCAACACCCTCGGCTTGGTGCCCGGTTCCATCAGCGGAGCCATCGGCTACCGCAAGGAGCTCCAGGGCCAGCGGGCCCGCATCCTGCGGCTCGGCGCCGTATCCCTCGCCGGTGGGCTCGCGGGCGCCATCCTGCTGCTCACCCTGCCGTCCGACTCCTTCGACACGATCGTGCCGGTCCTCATCGGAATCGCCCTCGTGCTCGTCGTCCTCCAGCCGCGGCTCGCCGCCGCCCTGCGCAAGCGCCAGGAAGCCGCGGGAGGCGAGCCCGGCCACCCCGACGGCGGCCCGGCACTGCTCTCCGGAATGCTGCTCTCCAGCGCGTACGGAGGCTACTTCGGCGCCGCCCAGGGCGTGCTCTACCTCGGCCTCATGGGCCTGCTGCTCCGCGAGGACCTCCAGCGCATCAACGCCGTCAAGAACGTCATCGCGGCCATGGTGAACGGCATCGCGGCGGTCTTCTTCCTCTTCGTCGCCGAGTTCGACTGGACCGCCGTCCTCCTCATCGCCGTCGGCTCCACCATCGGCGGCCAGATCGGCGCCAAGGTCGGCCGCCGCCTCCCGCCGGCCGTCCTGCGCGCGGTCATCGTGACCGTCGGCATCATCGCCATCGTCCAGCTGCTGGTCCGCTGAACGACGTAGCGCAGTTGCGTACGCTACGTCGCCCAGCGCGCGGGGAAACTAGGCGGAGCGCTCCAGCCACTCAGGCAGCGCCTCCCGCCCGGCCACACCCAGAGCAAGCAGCATCGCGTCCGCCGGGGACGGCACGAAGGGCTTCCGGAGGAGCGGCATCCCCGCCTCCTCCGGAGTCCGCGCCGCCTTGCGGTGGTTGTCCTCGGCGCAGGAGGCCACCGTGTTCAGCCAGGTGTCCCCACCCCCCTGGGCGCGGGGCAGCACGTGGTCCACGGTCGTCGCGCGTTTCCCGCAGTACGCGCACCGGTGCTGGTCCCGGACCAGCACCCCCCTCCGCGACCAGGGAGCATGTCTTCGAAAGGGCACCCGGACATACCTGCAGAGCCTGATCACCCGGGGCATCGGGAGGTCCATCGTGGCCGCACGCACACGCAGATCGGGATGCGACTGTTCGACGACGGCCTTGTCCTGGAGCACCAGGACCACCGCCCGGTTCAAGGTCACCGTCGACAGCGGCTCGAAGCTCGCATTCAGCACCAGCGTGTCCCGCATCTCGCCCACCTCCCGTGTGCAGGCCCGCGACCACAGCGGCGGCAGGGCCCGCAACCACTCTGGCCGCGCGCGCCACGCGGGACAACGCAATAAAAATGCCCGGTCCAGGCCTTCTTTAGACCAGGACCGGGCAAACGCTCGGAGAAAGATCAGTGCGCGGGTGCCTCGTACTCGCCGATGAGCTGAGCCCGCCCGAGCGAGTGGAAGCGGAGATTGAACCCGACCACGGCAGGAGACACGTCGTCGCCGGGCCCGAGCTTCTCCTGATCCACCGCGTAGACGGTGAAGACGTACCGGTGCCGCTCCCCGGCCGGCGGGGCTGCGCCGCCGAAGTCCTTGGTCCCGTAGTCGTTCCGTACGTGCACGGCCCCGGCGGGCAGCCCCTCGAACTTCCCGCCGCCCGCCCCCGCCGGCAGCTCGGTGACCGAGACCGGCAGATCGAAGAGCACCCAGTGCCAGAACCCGCTGCCCGTGGGAGCGTCCGGGTCGAAGCACGTCACGGCGAAGCTCTTGGTCCCCTCCGGAAAGCCCTCCCAGCGCAGCTGCGGCGAGCGGTTCCCACCCGACTTCAGCTGGTCGGGACCCAGATCGTCACCCGGCGCGAGATCCGCGCTCGTCACGGTGAAGGAGGGCACCTCGGGGTGGAAGTCGTGCGGAAGAGGTGCCCTGCTCTGTTCGGCCACCATGGACCTCCTGTTTCGGATCGCGAGACTGATCACCCGGATCCTACGGGCGGACGTACCGTCAGATGCGGTCTGCGGACGCTGACGCCCACATAAGGTCGATTCCTGCCATCGATCCTCCAGCCGAAGGGGCCCGGGCCGCATCCGCGGATGCTGTTGGTTAATTCGGGCCCTGCTTCGCCCCGCTGGATCTATCCGGCGGGGCGAAGTGCTGCGAAGTGGCTGGTGCGGGTGCGGGCTCGGGGTGTGTCGGTGAGGTGGGCGTCGATGCGGACGAGGTTGATGGCGGCGCCGGTGAGCTGGTGCTGGAGGCTCGTTTTGGCCAGGCCCCGGTAGCGGGATCTGCGCAGGCCGCAACGCTGGGCGCCTTGGGAGATAGTGCCCTCGACCCCGGCCCGGATTTTGTAGCGGTCCTTCCACGCTTCGGTCTGCTGCTCGCTTCGGGCAGCGTGGAGGGCCTCGTGCTCTTCCCGGTGGCGAAGGGTGATCTCACGCCGTTCTGCGTGGGGAGAGCTGACGCATTCGCGCAGGTGAGGGCAGGTGCGGCAGTCGGCGGGGCTGAAACGGACCCGGATGACGGGCAGGCCCTGCGGTGAGTGGCGGTGGTGCCACTGTGTGCTGGTGACACCGTTCGGGCAGGTCGCCTGCTGTTGGTCGAAGTCGATGGTGAAGGCGTCCTGCCCGTATGCGCCGCCGGTCTGGGCCGTGGTGTTGGCCGCCATCGGTCCGTGCAGGGCGATGCCGTGTTCACGACGGGCGGCCACCAGCGCGGCGGCGGTGGGGTATCCGGCATCGACCCAGTGCTCGCCGGGCAGCCAGTCCCGATCCGCGAGAGCGGTGTGGATCGTCTCGCTCATCACGCTGTCGGGAACGGTGGCCACGGTGGTGGCCACGTTCGTGATCAGGTTCGGGCCATCGGTTCCGCAGGTCTCGGTGAGGTGGACTTTGTATCCGTCCCACATGGTGTCGCGTTTGACGCTGCCGCGGGCTTGCGGGTCATAGGGGGTGACCAGGCGCATCGCGCCCGGCGGCCGGTCTTTTGGGTCCCGGCGCACCACCTCGCCCTCGACCAGGTGGAAGTGCTGCACCCAGATCTGCCGCAGGACCTCCACCTGTTCCACGTCCAGCAGTCCAGGGGGAGCGTCGGGCGAGGTCACGGCCGCGAGCAGCCGCATCCCGTCCGCCCCGATCCGCCGGCCCGCCTCGTCCCGCTTGGTGCGGGCCTTGGGGAAACGGGAGTCCTCGGCCCGGGTGGCGCAATGCCGGAACCAGTCCGGGTCGGCCACCTCCCGCAGCCAGTCGGGAGCGGCGACCGCGAGCGCGTTCAGCGCCGCCCGAAGCGTCTCCGCGACCATCTCCAGCCAGTTCAGCTCGCGGGCCGCCGACTGCACATGCGTGGAGTCGGTGCGGGCCTTCCCGCCACTGGCCAGCAGATTCTTCTCCCGGGCCGCGGCGAGGATGCCGTCCAACAGCTGCCTTCCGGCATCCGCGTCGACCAGTCGATCCCGGAACTCCGAGAGCACCGAGAAGTCGAAGCCCGGATCGTCGAGCTCCAACCCGAGGGCGTACTTGAAGTCGATCCTCGCCCGAACCGCCTCCGCGGCCTGCCGGTCGGTGAGCCCCTCCACGAACTGCAACACCAGCACTAACGCGAGCCGGCCCGGTGACCAGGCAGGCTTCCCCCGCGACGGGAACAGATCCGCGAACTGCCCGTCCGTGAACAGCGGCCCCAGCTCGTCCCGGACCCGGATCGCCAGACTCCCCTTACGGAAAGCCGCCCGAGCCACCCGCACCGTCTCCGCCGGAATCTGACCCGGCTCCTGCGACCGCAACGACATCGACACCCTCCCCATACGACAACGTCGGCTCCCAAGACCACAACCAGGTCTTGGGAGCCAACGTCACACACGGGCCCGAATAAACCAACAGCATCCGCATCCGCGACCCGGGCCCCTTGTCGTGCGCCGAGCGTCAGAACCAGTTGCGCTGCGAGCCCACGGAGGCGATCCACTGGTTCAGGTAGGCCGCCCAGTCGGTGCCCTGGTAGGACTGCAGCCCCACCTGGAAGCAGCGGTAGGTGTCGCTGCCCTCGCTGAACAGCCCCGGCTTCTTGTCCATCTCCAGCACCACGTCCATCTCCCGGCCGTCGGAGACGAACGTGAGCTCCACCTGGTTCAGCCCCCGGTACTGCGACGGAGGCAGGAACTCGATCTCCTGGTAGAAGGGCAGCGTCTGCCGCGTCCCGCGGATGTGCCCGCGCTCCATGTCCGCACTGCGGAAGGTGAAGCCCAGCTGACGGAAGGCGTCGAGGATCGCCTGCTGCGCCGGCACCGGGTGCACGTTGATCGGGTCGAGGTCGCCCGCGTCGACCGCCCGCGCGATCTCCAGCTCGGTGCTGACCCCGATGTTCATCCCGTGCAGGTGCTGACCCCCGAAGTGGGTGATCGGCGTCTCCCACGGGATCTCCAGCCCGAACGGCACCACGTGCAGCGCGCCGGCCTGCACCTGGAAGGCACCGCCGAGGCGCTGCTTCGTGAAGACGACGTCCTGCTTGTACTCCTGGTCGCCGCCCTCCACCTCGACCCGCGCCTGGAGCCCGACGGACAGCCCCTCGATCTGCTGCTCCACGGATCCGCCCTGGATCCGGACCTCGCCCTGGACGATGCCTCCCGGCACGACGTTCGGCTCGGTGATGACCGTGTCCACCGAAGCACCACCGGCACCCAGGCTCGCGAACAGCTTCCTGAACCCCATGCTCTGACTCCCCTTGAAGGCTTGTGCGACTACCCCTTACCAACGCGGAACCTTAGGCCCCGGTTGCAGGTGCGCGCGTTCCACTACGCTCGACCGGATGAGCGCGCGCCCTGACCGTACGCCCCTGGCCCGGTCCTTCTTCGACCGCCCGGTCCTCACGGTGGCCCCGGACCTCCTCGGCCGGACCCTGGTCCGCCGTACCCCGGACGGCCCCATCGAACTGCGCATCACGGAGGTGGAGGCGTACGAGGGGGAGTCCGACCCCGGCTCCCACGCCTTCCGCGGCCGCACGGCGCGCAACGCGTCGATGTTCGGTCCCCCCGGACACGCGTACGTCTACTTCATCTACGGCATGTGGTTCAGCCTCAACCTGGTGTGCGGCCCGCCCGACCACGCGAGCGGGGTCCTGATACGGGCCGGCGAGATCACGGTGGGCGCCGACCTGGCCGCCAAACGCCGTCTTTCCGCCAGATACCCGCGAGAACTGGCCAAAGGCCCGGCCCGCCTGGCCACGGCCCTGGAGGTGGACCGCTCCCTCGACGGCACCGACCTCTGCGCGGGCCCCGAATCCCCCCTGTCCCTCCTTACCGGCATCCCCACCGCACCCGACCAGGTGAGCAGCGGCCCCCGCACGGGCGTCGGCGGCGCGGGCGCCGCCCACCCCTACCGCTTCTGGATCACGCACGACCCGACGGTGAGCCCGTACCGAGCGCACGCGCCACGCCGCCGCTCAACTTGACTCGGCTTTGCCGGACGCCTAACGTAGTCCGAGCCGCTTGAACGGGTCACTGCTATCGGCAGACCCCCGGAGCGGCCAACCCACTCCCTACGACTTACCCCTGGCGGGGTCTTATTCGGCATGCCCGAATTCCCGGCCGGTGGCTCGATTATGAGCCGCAAGGGATAAGCGCTAATGTGGCGGAGCGCCGAAAGGCAAAGGCCCCCCAACGGCCATCGATTCAAATCCAAGCCGACTGCGACTTTCGAGAAGCAGGGCGCGGAAATGATCTGGTAGAGTTGGGAACACAGAACGAAAGCTCGGAGGAAAGCCCCAGTAAGTGTTACTGCGGGTGAGTACA
>NZ_JAGGOZ010000059.1 GCF_018614075.1 Streptomyces sp. ISL-94
CCGGGGGCCGGGGGCCGGGGGGATCGTGCCGGGCGCGCCGGCCGGAGGAATCAGCGGCGTATGACGCCCGCGTCCTCGGCGTATTCGCCCAGGACGACGACGCTCACGGCAGTCGCCGCGAAGACCTTGGCGGCCCGCAGGACGCTGCCGAGGCTGTGGCGCGGAGGGGAATCGGAGGTGGCGGTGGCGCCGCCGGGGCGGCCGCCCCGGATCGGGGTGAAGGTCGCGGTGCTCATGTATCCATGGTGCGTTTTCCCCCGCCCCCTCGCATCGCCCCGCAGGCGGAACCTCAAGGCCTCCCCCGTCCTCCTCACGGCCCATGCCGCCCCCTAGTCCCGGACTTCGCAGGTCACCCGATCGTGAAGATCAACCGGTCGCGATCGGTCGCCATCGGATAGTTGACGCCGTGCGGTCTGTCACGGCTGGGCCAACGCGGCCGAGATCGGCCAACGATCTTGAGTTGAGGCGTTCCTAACGGGTGACCTGCGAAGTACGGGCCTAGTGGCTCTGCCCAAGGTTTGACACTCCCCGGTATGACACCCGTACGGCGGTCCCGCCGCGAGGGGCCCTCCGGCCCCGTAATCCATTCGCGCCACCCCGCCCCCATGACTAGAATCTCCGCTCTTGCCGCCTCCCGCAGCCTCACCGGGGAGAGCCGCCCACCGGCCGGTACCGGCGGGCATCTGTTCCTACGCCAGCAGCTGGAGGCAGTCCCGTGCCCGCGCACGCCCCCGAGTCCGCTCCCGTATCCGCCCCCGGATCCGCCCCCGAATCCGATCCGCTCGCCCGCGAACGCGCCCACCTCACCGCCTCCCGCGCCGCGCTCCGCGCCATGCGCGAGGACGTCGAGGCCCTCGACATCCGCGACGTCACCGCGAACTGGGTCAACGCGATCGTCCTCCAGGCCCAGATCGACGACCGCATCAAGGCCCTCGCCGACCTCGCCCACACGCCCCTCTTCTTCGGCCGCCTGAACTACCTGCGCGCCCCGGGCGCGGAGCTCGCCGAGGGTGCGGAGGGCGAGCAGTTCTACATCGGCCGCCGCCACGTCCACGACTCCGGCGGCGACCCGATGGTCATCGACTGGCGCGCCCCCGTCTCCCAGCCGTTCTACCGGGCCTCCAAGACCGACCCGCAGGACGTCGCGCTGCGCCGCCGCTTCGGCTACACGGCCGGCGAGCTCACCGCGTACGAGGACGAGCACCTCTCCGACCCCACCGAGGCCGCCGCGGTCAGCAAGCTGCTCCAGCAGGAGATCGAGCGGCCGCGCGTCGGCCCCATGCGGGACATCGTCGCGACGATCCAGCCGGAGCAGGACGAGATCGTCCGCTCCGGCCTGTCCGGCTCCGTCTGCGTGCAGGGCGGCCCCGGCACCGGGAAGACGGCGGTCGGCCTGCACCGGGTGGCGTACCTCCTCTACGCGCACCGCGACCGCCTCGCCCGCACCGGCACCCTCGTCATCGGGCCGAACCGCTCCTTCCTGCACTACATCGAGCAGGTCCTGCCCGCCCTGGGCGAGCTGGAGGTCAAGCAGGCCACCGTCGACGACCTGGTCGCGCGCGACGGCCTGGAGGTACGCGGTACGGACGCGGCCGAAACCGCCGTGGTCAAGGGCGACGCCCGGATGGCGCAGGTGCTGAGCCGCGCCCTCCGCTCGCACGTCACGCCGCCCACCGAGGCGCTGATGGTGGTGCGCGGTTCGCGCCGCTGGCGCGTGCCCTCGTACGAGCTGGCCGAGATGGTCGAGGAGCTGCAGAACCGCGACATCCGCTACGGCGCGGCCCGCGACGCGCTGCCGCAGCGCATCGCGCACGCGGTCCTCGTACGGATGGAGCAGGCGGGCGAGGCGCCGGACGACCGCGTCCAGGACGCAGTCGCGCGCAACGCGGCGGTCAAGGCCGCGGTGAAGGAGATCTGGCCGCCGGTGGAGCCGGCGAAGCTGGTGCTGCGGCTGCTCTCCGACCCCGAGTTCCTGGCGCTGCACGCGGAGGGTGTCCTCACGGCCGACGAACAGAAGCTGCTGCTCTCGCCCAAGCCGTTCCGGAGCGTGAAGTCGGCGAAGTGGTCGGCAGCCGACCTGGTCCTGATCGACGAGGCGGCGGACCTCGTCGAGCGCACCCCTTCCCTCGGCCACGTGGTCCTCGACGAGGCGCAGGACCTGTCGCCGATGCAGTACCGGGCGGTGGGGCGGCGCTGCACGACCGGCTCGGCGACGGTGCTGGGCGACCTCGCGCAGGGCACCACGCCGTGGGCCACCCGCAGCTGGGACGAGGCCCTCGCCCACCTGGGCAAGCCGCAGGCGGTGCTGGAGGAGCTGACGGCGGGCTTCCGCGTGCCGCGCGAGGTGATCGCGTACGCGTCGCGGCTGCTGCCGGCGATCTCCCCGGGCCTGGCCCCGGTCTCCTCGGTCCGCGAGACGCCGGGCTCGCTGGTCGTTACGCGGACCGACGACCTCACGGGGTCGGTGGTCGAGGCCTGCCGCGCCTCCCTGTCCCACGAGGGCTCGATCGGCCTGATCGCGGCGGATGCGCGGATCCCGGTCCTGGCCGATGCCCTGCGGGCGGCGGACCTGCCCCACCTCTCGCCCGGCGAGGAGACGACGGCGGAGTCCCGCCTGACGCTGGTGCCGGCGTCGCTGGCGAAGGGCCTGGAGTACGACTACGTGGTCCTGGACGAACCGGCCGCGATCGTCGACGGCGAGCCGGACGAACGCACGGGCCTGCGCCGCCTGTACGTCTGCCTCACCCGCGCGGTCTCGGGCCTGTCCGTACTCCACGCGGCTGCCCTGCCCCCGGCCCTGTCCTGACCCCCCTCCGGCGGGGCCGGCCGTACGCGTGCCGCCAGCCCTGCGGGGCCGGCCGTACGGGTGCCGCCAGCCCTGCGGCGCCGGCTGTACGGGTGCCACCAGCCAGACGGGGCCGGCTGTACGGGTGCCGCGCCGCTGCGGGGGCTCCGCCCCCGAACCCCCGCGCCTCAAACGCCGGCGGGGCTGGATATGCCGCTACGCGGCAACCAGCCCTCCGGGCAGGCAGGCGCCAGCCAAACTCAGCCCCGCCGGCGATTGAGGCGCGGGGTCGGGGGCGGAGCCCGAGGGCCTTGAGCCGCACCCAAAGGTCCACGCGAGCCAAACTCAGCCTCGCCGGCGATTGAGGCGCGGGGTCGGGGGCGGAGCCCCAGGGGCCCCGAGCCGCACCCACACGCCCACCCGGGCCCAAACCCAGCCCCGCCGGCGATTGAGGCGCGGGGTCGGGGGCGGAGCCCCAGGGGCCGGGGCCTAGGCCAAGGCGGCCCGCCACTCGGCGACGGCGGCCGCCGAGACCGGGCCCGCCCACCCGTCGGGACGCGCCGCCCCGCCGATGTGGAAGGCGTCGATCCCCGCCCCGCGCAGCACCGGCAGGTGGGACAGCGCCAGCCCGCCGCCGACCAGGATCCGCGCCCCGTACCCCGGCTCCCCACTCCGCGCCGCCTCCGCCACGAGCACCGGCAGGCCCTCCTCGACCCCCGCCGCTGAGCCCGCCGTCAGGTACGTGTCCAGACCCGGCAGATCCGCCAGCGCCTTGCGCAGGCCGTCCCGGTCCGCCGCCCGGTCGATCGCCCGGTGGAAGGTCCAGCGGCAGCCGCCGAGCTCCGCCGCCAGCGCCTCGACGGCGGTCAGGTCGGGGGTGCCGTCCGGGTTCAGGAAGCCGAGGACGAACTCCTCCGCCCCCTCCGCCCGCAGCTCCCGCGCCGCCCCCACCAGTACGGAGACGTCACCCGCCGCGAAACCGTCCGACTTGCGGAGCATCACGCGCAGCGGGATGTCGACCGCCGCCCTGATCGCCGCGAAGGTCTCGCGCGGCGGGGTGAGCCCGTCGGCAGCCATGTCGGTGACCAGCTCGAGTCGGTCCGCCCCACCGGCCTGGGCCGCGACCGCGTCCTCCACGTCGAGGGCGATCACCTCCAGGAGCGCACGGTTGCTCATTCGATCCCATCCTTCGGAAAACTGCGCGTATGACCCATGACCCGAATGGAAAATAGGTCTAGTCCAATATCCAGGGTACGGGCCTCCGCCACCGCTCCACCAGCACCATCACGCCACCCCCACAATGTGCCCATGGACACAGGCGCCCCGCACACCGACACAAGCGACCCGGCCGACACCACCGCCCTCCGCGCCCGCTGGCGGGCGACCGTCACGGCCGCCGGCGCGAGCGGCGATCCCGCCCCCTACGCGGACCGCCTCCTCACCGCCTGGGCGGAGCCGCAGCGCCGCTACCACACCACCGCGCACCTGGCTGACGTACTGGCACGGACAGACGTACTGGCGCCCTACGCCGACGACCCCGCCGCCGTCGAGCTCGCCGCCTGGTTCCACGACGCCGTCTACCGCCCCGACCGCTCCGAGAACGAGGAGCGCAGCGCCGCCCTCGCCGAGCGCGCCCTCCCCGAGCTCGGCATCGACCCCGCCCGCACCGCCGAGGTGGCCCGGCTGGTCCGGCTCACCGTCACCCACGACCCCGCCCCCGGCGACGCCAACGGCGAGGTGCTCTGCGACGCGGACCTGGCGGTCCTCGCGGGAGACACGGCGGCGTACGCGGCGTACGCCGCCGCCGTCCGCGCCGAGTACGGCTTCGTCCCGGACGACGCCTTCCGCGCCGGCCGCGCGGCCGTGCTCCGACAGCTGCTCGACCTGCCGCGGCTCTTCCGCACCCCGTACGGCGCCGCCCACTGGGAGGCCCCGGCCCGCGCGAACCTCTCCGCCGAACTCGCCGGGCTCACCGAACACCCCTGACACGCCTGACACGCCTGACACGCCTGACCCCGCCTGACTCGCCTGGCACGCCTGGCACGCTCCCAGGGAATTCGATCCCGTTCGCCATGGTTGGTGACAGTCATGCCCGCAGCCGCCGCACGCCCCCGCATGCCCATCGCCGTCTACGTTCTCGGTCTGTCCGTCTTCGCGCTCGGGACCAGCGAGTTCATGCTCTCGGGCCTGCTGCCGCCCATCGCCGCGGACATGGACGTCACCATCCCCCAGGCGGGCCTGCTCATATCCGCCTTCGCGATCGGCATGGTCGTCGGGGCGCCGCTGCTGGCCGTGGCCACCCTGCGGCTGCCGCGCCGCACCACCCTCATCTCCCTCATCAGCCTCTTCGGCCTCGGGCAGATCGCGGGCGCGCTGGCCCCCTCGTACGAGCTCCTCTTCGCCTCCCGCGTCGTCTCGGCCCTCGCCTGCGCCGGCTTCTGGGCCGTCGGCGCGGCCGTGGCCATCGCCATGGTCGACAAGGACCAGCGGGCCCGCGCGATGGCCGTCATGATCGGCGGCCTGTCCATCGCGAACGTCCTCGGCGTGCCCGCCGGCGCCTTCCTCGGCGAGCACCTGGGCTGGCGCTCCGCGTTCTGGTCGGTCGGCGCCGCCTCCGCGATCGCCCTCGCCGGCGTCCTCGCGCTGATCCCCAAGCTCCCGCTGCCCGCCGAGAAGCCCTCGCTCGGGCGCGAGCTGCGCATCTACCGCGACCGCCAGGTGTGGCTCGCCATCGGCATCACCGCCCTGGCCGCGGGCGGCGTCTTCTGCGCCTTCAGCTACCTGTCGCCGCTGCTCACGGACGTGGCCGGGCTGGACTCGGGCTGGGTGCCGTGGGTCCTCGCCCTGTTCGGGATCGGCGCCCTCGCCGGCACCACGGTGGGCGGCCGGGTCGCCGACGCGCACCTGTTCGGCGTGATGATCTGGGGCATCACCGCCTCGACCGTCTTCCTGACCGCGCTCGCGCTCCTGGCGCCGTTCCAGGTCGCGGCGATCATCCTGGCCTTCCTGATCGGCTTCTCGGCCTTCTTCACCGCCCCGGCGCTCAACGCCCGCATGTTCAATGTGGCCGGCGCCGCCCCGACCCTGGCCGGCGCCACCACCACGGCCGCCTTCAACCTCGGCAACACCGGCGGCCCCTGGCTGGGCGGCACCGTCATCGACGCGGACCTCGGCTTCTCCGCCACCGCCTGGGCGGGCGCCGCCATGACCCTCACCGCGATCGCCCTCGCCGCGGTGGCCCTCCGCCTGGACCGCCGCCCGGCCACCTCGACCCGCGTCGTGGCCTCCTCCGCCACGGGGGTCCCGGCCCCGGTGTCCGAACGGGTCTAGCGCTGTGACCGGAAAAGTTCACCGGGTCGCGATGCTCCCCCAGCCACCTCCCCCGGACTCCGTCCGGGGGACCCCCACGGCGAGGTGCCCCAGGCACGGCACNNGCACCGGACGCCGCGCCCCGGCACACCCTTCGGCCACAGCACCAGGGATCATCCGCGCAGGCTGACCGCGCCGAAGACCCCCTACGCCCGCGGCCGGCCCTTCGGGCGGCGGAGGCCGGCTGCCGTGATGCGGCGGACCAGTTCCTTGCTGCCGATCTCGACCGCGCCGGCCGCGACCGCGTCGGCGTAGCGGTCCGACGGGACGTCGTAGTGGTCCCGCTCGAAGGCGCGCGGCGGGCAGCCGATGGCCGCCGCGAAGGCGTGCAGTTCCTCGTACGAGGCATCGCTGACCAGGTGCGACCACATGCGGCCGTGGCCCGGCCAGGTCGGCGGGTCGATGTACACCGTCACCGGCGGCTCACCGGCTCGGGTGGAAGACCGGGCCAAGGGCGCCCACGGCCGCCACCCGCACACCGGCCTCCGAGCACACCCAGTGCGGGTCGGGCCCCAATTCCGGCTCCACGTCCAGCGCGTGCGGATCACCGTGCACGCAGACCGGGCACAGCGGCCAGCGCCCGTGCTTCTCCAGCAGCGCGTCCTGCACGTCCTGGGCGACGAGTCCGGAGAGGTAGCCGAGCCCCTCGGGCCACTGCTCCACCCACCACCGGCGGTGCGTGACCGAGTCCTCGACGAGGGAGACGACATCGGCATCGGCGACCTCGCCGGCGGCGAGATCGGCGAGAACAAGTGCACGGGCGACGTGCAGCGCCTGCTCCAGGGGGGTTGCGTGGTCCATGCGCTCATTGTGGACCTGCATGCGCCAAGAGGCGAAGGCCCGTTTTGCGCACTTCGGAGGACCCGGCGGCCCAATGGCTCACGGCGCCTTGACGCCCCCCGGAGCTGAAAATAGCTTTCAGGAGTGAGCAAGCGCCCGAAAGAAACTTTCAACCCGGGACCCGCCGCCGCCCCCGAAGCCCGTCCGCCCAAGGCGGGGGCCGGGGCCCGACCCGGGGCCGGGGCCGGGGCCGGGGCCGGGGCCGGGGCCGGGGCCGGAGCCGGGGCCCGACCCGGTGCCGGAGCCGAAACCAGCCCAGCCAGGGCCGGAGAGGCCAGGGCCGGGACCAGAGCCGGCCCCGCCGCGGCGACCGAAGGGGCCGCCCGCGGCTCCAAGGCCCGCACCGCCCGGGCCGCCGTGACCGAGGCCCCCGCCGCCAAAGCGCCCGCCCGGGACCCCAAGGCAACTGCCGCCGAGGCCCGCACCGCCGCGACCGGGGCCACCGCCGACAAGGTCCCCGCCCGGGACCCCAAGGCAACTGCCGCCGAGGCCCGCACCGCCGCGACCGGGGCCACCGCCGACAAGGTCCCCGCCCGGGACCCCAAGGCAACTGGCCCCGGGGCCACCCCCGCCAAAACCCCGGCCCGCACCGCCAAGCCGCCTGCCGACGAAGCCCGTACAGCCGCCGCCCCAGCCCGCGCCGCCACCGCCCAGGCCACCCCGCCCGCGCCGGCTCCGCCGGCCCCGGCCCCCGCCGCCCTCCAAGCCCGCGTGCGGAGTCTCGGGCCCTCCATGACCCGCTCCGTGCAAGCCGTCGCCGAAGCCGTGGCCTCCGACCCCGCCGGGTGCGCGCAGCTCACCGTCTCCGCCCTCGCCGAGCACACCGGCACCAGCGAGGCCACCGTCGTCCGCACCGCCCGCCTCCTCGGCTACCCCGGCTACCGCGACCTGCGCCTCGCGCTCGCCGCCCTCGCCGCCCAGCAGGAGTCCGGCTCCGCCCCCGCCGTCACCGTCGACATAGCCGTCGACGACCCCCTGGCCGACGTCGTCGCCAAACTGGCCCGCGAGGAGGCGCAGACCCTCGCCGACACCGCCGCCGGCCTCGACCTCACCCAGCTCGCCGCCGCCGTCACCGCCCTCGCCACCGCCCGCCGCATCGACATCTACGGCGTCGGCGCCTCCGGCCTCGTCGCCCAGGACCTCGCCCAGAAGCTGCTGCGCATCGGCCTGATCGCGCACGCCCACAGCGACCCCCACCTCGCCGTCACCAACGCCGTCCAGCTGCGCCCCGGCGACGCGGCCGTCGCGATCACCCACTCCGGCTCCACGGGCGACGTGATCGAGCCCCTCCGTACGGCCTTCGGGCGCGGCGCCACCACCGTCGCCCTCACCGGCCGCCCGAACGCCGCCGTCGCCCACTACGCCGACCTCGTACTGGCCACCTCCGCCGCCCGCGAGACGCAGCTGCGCCCGGCCGCCATGTCCAGCCGCACCAGCCAGCTCCTCGTCGTCGACTGCCTGTTCGTCGGCATCGCGCAGCAGACGTACGAGACCGCCGCGCCCGCCCTCGCCGCCTCCTACGAGGCCCTCGCCCCCCGCCACCGCGCCACCCGCCAGGAGCCGCGCCCATGACCCCCTACGCTCAACTCCGCGCCCAGCTGGAGACCTTGACCACCGAGGCCTTCCGCCCCGAACTCGCCGAGATCGACCGGCTGTCCACCCTCGACATCGCCCGCACCATGAACGCGGAGGACGCCACCGTCCCGGCCGCCGTCGCCGAGCAGCTGCCGCGCATCGCCGCCGCGATCGACGCGATCGCCGTACGGATGGCACGCGGCGGGCGGCTGGTCTACGCGGGCGCCGGCACGGCAGGGCGGATGGGCGTGCTGGACGCCGGCGAATGCCCGCCCACCTTCAACACCGACCCGGCCGAGGTCATCGGCCTGATCGCGGGCGGCCCCTCCGCCATGGTCAAGGCCGTCGAAGGCGCCGAGGACTCCAAGCAGCTGGCAGCGGCGGACCTCGCCGCGCTGCGCCTCACCCCCGACGACACCGTGATCGGCATCTCCGCCTCCGGCCGCACCCCGTACGCGATCGGCGCCGTGGAGTTCGCCCGTACCCGCGGCGCGCTCACCGTCGGGCTCTCCTGCAACGCCGGCTCCGCGCTCGCCGCGGCCGCCGAACACGGCATCGAGGTCGTCACCGGCCCCGAACTGCTCACCGGCTCCACCCGCCTGAAGGCCGGCACCGCGCAGAAGCTCGTCCTCAACCTCATCTCGACGATCACCATGATCCGCCTGGGCAAGACCTACGGGAACCTCATGGTCGACATGCGCTCCTCGAACGAGAAGCTGCGCGCCCGCGCCCGCCGCATCGTGGCGCTGGCCACCGGCGCGCCCGAGGAGGAGATCGAGGCCGCGCTCACCGCCACGGGCGGCGAGGTCAAGAACGCCATCCTCGTCATCCTCGGCGCCGTCGACGCCCCGCAGGCCGCCGCGCTCCTGTCCTCCTCCCGGGGCCACCTCCGCGAAGCCCTCGCCCAGGCCCCCCAGCCCCGCTGACCTGCGCTCCCGCACCCCTGCCCGTCCCCCTCGCACCCCAACGCAAGGCGACCCCCACATGTCCACTGACAAGAACCGCGCCACAGCCGCCGCGATCCTTCCTCTGGTCGGCGGCCCGGACAACATCACCTCGATCGCGCACTGCATGACCCGCCTGCGCATCGCGCTCCGCGACCGCGCGCTCGTCCAGGACGAGGCCCTCAAGGCCCTCCCGGCGGTCCTGGGCGTGGTCGAGGACGACACCTACCAGATCGTGCTGGGGCCGGGCACCGTCGCCCGCGTCACCCCGGAGTTCGAAGCGCTCGTGGAGGAAGGCCGTACAGCGACGGCCGCCCCCGCCGCGACGCACGCCGTCACCGCGGACGAACTGGCCGAGCGGGGCGCAGCCCTGAAGAAGGCTCAGAAGGCCCGCAACGCCACCCCGGTCAAGCTGTTCCTGCGCCGCGTCGCGAACATCTTCGTCCCCCTGATCCCGGCGCTGATCGGCTGCGGCATCATCGCGGGCCTGAACGGCGTCCTCACCACGATGGGCTGGCTGCCCGCCGTGGTCCCGGCGCTCGCCGCCATGGCTTCCGGCTTCATGTCGCTGATCGCCGTCTTCGTCGGCCACAACACCGCCAAGGAGTTCGGCGGCACCCCCATCCTGGGCGGCGCGGTCGCCGCGATCATCGTCTTCCCCGGCATCGCCAAGATCGACGCCTTCGGCCGGCACCTCTCCCCCGGTCAGGGCGGCGTCCTGGGCGCGCTCGCGGCCGCGCTCCTCGCCGTGTACGTGGAGAAGTGGTGCCGGCGCCGGATCCCGGAGGCCCTGGACGTCCTGGTCACGCCCACCCTCACGGTCCTGGTCTCGGGCCTGGTCACCATCTTCGGCCTCATGTTCCTCGCGGGCGCGGCCTCCACCGCCATCGGCAGCTTCGCCAACTGGCTGCTCGCCACCGGCGGCGCCTTCGCGGGCCTGGTCCTGGGCGGCCTCTTCCTGCCCCTCGTGATGCTGGGCCTGCACCAGGCCCTGATCCCCCTCCACACCACCCTCATCGAGCAGTCCGGCTACACCGTCCTCCTCCCCATCCTCGCCATGGCGGGCGCGGGCCAGGTCGGCGCGGCCATCGCCGTCTACTACCGGCTCCCGCGCAACCGCTCGCTCCGCACCACCATCAAGTCGGCCCTCCCCGCCGGCTTCCTGGGCGTGGGCGAACCCCTCATCTACGGCGTCTCCCTCCCCCTGGGCCGCCCGTTCGTGACCGCCTGCGTCGGCGGCGCGGCCGGCGGCGCCTTCGTCGGCCTCTTCCACCAGCTCGGCATGGCCTTCGGCTCCACCGCGATCGGCCCCTCGGGCTGGGCGCTGTTCCCCCTGCTGGACGGCACGTCGGGCATGGGCGCCACCCTCGCCATCTACGCGGGCGGCCTGACGGTCGGCTACCTGGTGGGCTTCGCCGCCACGTTCTTCTTCGGCTTCACCGACCAGATGCTGACCGACCTCAACACCGACCCTGAGCCCGCGGCGGCCGCCGTGGCCGAACCGCCGAAGGCACCGGTGCCGGCGTAACGCCTGCCGTGCGGGGAGCGGCGCGCACGATGCCGTGCGCCTGCCGCTCCCCGCCGAGTCCCCCGTACAGTCCGGCCGACTGGCCGACCGGACACAGTCCCGAACGCTCACTCCGCAGGGCGAACCGGCCCGCAAACACGCACCCCGCGGTCGCATATGCCAGCAGCCTATGCACATGTACTCCTTCGCCCCATACTCCGCGTATGGCGGTGGCATCGGAAGTAGCATGGGTGGCATGAGTGAGCCCACCCAGAAGTACTCCATCTCGATGCCCCGCGACGTCGCCGAGGCCGCTCGCGCCCGCAGCGGTCCCTCGGGCCTGTCCGCCTACGTCACCGCCGCCGTGGCCCGCCAGATCGAGCGGGACAACCTGAACGAGCTCATCGCCGCCGCCGAAGCGGAGATCGGCCCCATCACCCATGAAGAGATCCAGGCCAAGGCCGACATCCTGCTGCGCACCCGCCAGGAGCAGTCGGCCACCAGCGAGAGCGAGTCACAGGCCGCATGACCCCACCCTCGGTTACCCCTGCGGGCACCCTCGTCCTCGACAGCGAAGGGCTCGCGAAGTACGTCCTCCGGGACCGGGAGGTCGTCGGATGGCTGGCTGCTGCCGGCGCCCGGGACGTCCGCGTGATCACAAGCACCGCGACGCTGGTCGAGGTGATGCACCCCGGCATCAATCAGGCGGCACTCACCTGGGCGCTGTCCCGCATCGTCATCGAACCCGTCACCGAAGAGGTCGCCCGACGTGCCGTAGCCCTCCTCCGGGAGGCCGGCCTGCACGGCCACAAGTACGCCATCGACGCCATGCTCGCCGCCACTGCCCTCGCTGCGCCCGGGCCCGTCACCGTCCTCACCTCCGACCCCGAGGACCTGACCGCCCTCTGCGGCAAGGCCCTCCTCGCCGTGAAGGTCTGACACCCGTCGGGAACCGTCGAGGACCCCCCGCGGTTCCCGGCCGGCCGGCTGCGCGCCCTCGCGCAGCCGGCAAGTACGACGGCGAACCCCTCCGGGGTGCACCGCTCCTCAGCCGACGGCGGTACGCAGGAAGCGCACCAGGTCCTCCACGTCATAGCCGAGCTTCGGGCCGCGCTCGGCCGCCATCAGGAGCAGCTGGCCCACGATCTCCGCGCCCCAGCCGTCCGTACCGTCCGCCGACCACTCCCACAGCTTCTCGATGCCGAGGTCGGTCATCAGGACCCCGTACTCGCCCCGGATCTCCCGGCACGTCTCGGCGACCGCGTCCAACAGCCGTACGCCCGGCCGCTCGCAGCGCAGCGCGAAGTACCCGCCGAGCTCCTCTACCGCGCACCCCTGCGGCGGCCGCGCCTTGAGCCGGTCGTAGCGCGCGTCCCCGAAGCCCGGCCAGTCCCCCACCGGGCAGTGGATCAGCGTGAACCGCTGCCACCCCGGCGGCGGAGGCGGCAGCGGGCGCCACGCCGTCAGGCCGAAGGCCTCGTGCACCAGCGCGGTGGCCTCGTCCGCCGTATCGGCCGAACGCGTCTCCCGCCGCTCCCCGTCGTCCCCGACCGCCGTCCACGACCCGCCGTCGCCGTCACGCTGCACGCGTACGGAAAGCCCCATGCCCCCACGCCTCCATCCGCCGCCGGCAAGGACCGTCTCCAGCCCCCGCAGCTTCCACCCGAGCTCGAAGGCGAACTCCGCCGCCCCGACCGCCTCGCTCATGCGCGGGCCCGCTCGTGGAGTACGGCGGCCAGCCGGAGCGCGGTGTCCAGGTTGCACCGTCCGAGGTCGACGAGGGGCAGTCCGTACGTCCCGGCCGCCGACACCCCATCGACGCCCAGCGAGGGGGACACGACCCCCACCCCCGCCAGGGACTCCCTCAGCTGGTGGACGGCCTCCTCGGCCGCCCGCGTGCGCTCCTTCGGCGTGAGCACCATGACATGTCACCTTTCTACTCTGCGTATTCAGCTTCAGTACACAGAGTGGCGACGCGCTCGTTAGCCTTTCAATGCGGACACCGCAACAACCGCACGTGTTGGCCAGGGAGTTGCCATGGCAGGAAAGAACCTCGACCCGTCCTCCTCACCCCGCGCCCTGCTCGGCGCTGAACTGCGCGTCGCCCGCGAGCGGGCCGGCCTCAGCCAGGCCGAACTCGGCGAACCCCTCTTCGTCAGCGGCTCGTTCATCGGCCAGCTCGAAGCGGGGACGCGGCGCATGCACCTCGAATTCGCCCGCCAGATAGACGACATCCTGAGCACAGGCGGCTTCTTCGTCCGCAACTGCGGGGCCGCGGCCAAGTCCAAGTACCCAGACCACTTCGCGGCGGCGGCCGAGGCCGAGGCCCTGGCGACGGCGATCCGGGAGTACGCGCCCCTGATCATCCCGGGGCTGCTGCAGACGGAGGCGTACGCGCGGGCAGTGTTCCGCGCGTACCAGCCGACAGCGAGCGAGGACACCATCGACGAGCTCGTCACGAATCGGCTGGCCCGGGCCGCGCTTCTGACTGACCCAACAACGCCTTTGTTGTGGATCGTCCTTGACGAGGCTGTTCTACGAAGGGTGGTCGGCAACGCTGCTGTGATGGCCGAAGCCTTGGGCCACCTCACGATCCTGATTCGGGCACATCGCATCGTCGTCCAAGTGCTCCCGTTCCATGCGGGCGCCCACGCATCCACGGGCGATTCCATCAAGCTCATGTCCTTCGAGGACGCTCCTCCCCTCGCCTACATCGAAGGCAGCGGAACGGGCCTGCTGTTTGACGATCCGGCCACGGTCACCCGTCACTCCCTGACCTACGATCTCCTCACGGCCGACGCCTTGCCGCGACGTGAATCGCTGGCTCTGATCGAGTCTGTAGCGGAGGATTACGCGCATGACCAGCACGCCTGAGTACGACCTGTCCGCAGCCACGTGGCACAAGTCCACCTACAGTGACGGCAGTGGCGGCAACTGCCTGGAGATGGCCACCTGGCGCAAGTCCACCCACAGCGACGCGAGCAACGGCAGCTGCGTCGAAGTCGCCGACGGCCACCCCGGCATCGTCCCCGTCCGGGACTCCAAGGTCCCGGACGGCCCCCACCTCACCTTCAACGGACCGGCCTGGGCGGCCTTCGTCACCAGCCTCTGACCGGGTCGATGTCGAAGGTCGGCGGCAGGGCGTCGCTCTGGTCCAGGTTCACGAAGACGTAGCTGCCGGGCGGGCCCGGGAAGAACACGAAGCGGCTGCCCAAGGGCAGTTCGCGCAGGATCGTGGGCTCCTCCCGGCGCTTGCCCTTGGCCGCGTCCACGTGCGTGAGGTAGGTCCACCAGGGGCCCGAGGTCACCACGTCGACCTCGCCCCCGCGCCCCACCGCCAGCGCACGGACGGCCTCCTTCCCGAACCCGGCGTGCCAGACCCGGTGGCCGTCGGTGAGGGAGTACGCGGACAGCCCGGCCTTCTTCCCGGCCGTCACCGGGGCGACCAGCAGGCCGCCGGTCACCACCGGGGCCGGCTCGGGCAGCAGGTCCTCCTCCAGCCCCGAGACGGGTACGGAGCCTCGCGCCTGGCCGTCCCCGTCGAACAGCAGCACCGCGTCCGTGACGCGTACCGCGATCGGCTGGGCGGAGAAGAAGCGGACCCCGCCCGGCGGGCCCGACGTCGGCAGCGAGGTCTGCCACGCGCGGGCGCCCGTCGTGGCGTCCACGGCCGAGAGGCGGGACGGCGCGCCGCCGGTGCACTGCTCCACGTACAGGACCCGGTCCCCGGCGCCGTCGACGGCCTCGACCCGGCACTCGCGCGGGATCGCGACGCGCCACCGCTCCCCGCCCCCGCGCAGGTCGAGGCCGACCAGGGCGCCCTCCTCCGCCACGACGGCGGCGGTGCCCACGGCGGCCACCAGGGCCCGCGCGGTGAAGTCCTTGTGCCACAGCCTGCGGCCCTCCGCCAGGTCCACGGCCGCGACCTGAGATCCGCACCCCCGCCCGTCCCGCCCGTCCCCCTCGTACGCGAGGAGGCCGATGCCCGACGGCGTGTTCCCGCTCAGCGCGCAGACGGCGGTCCCGTCGGGGGCGGGCAGCCGCCAGTTCTTTCGGCCCTCCCCGTTGAAGGCGATGAGGCCGTCCGCCCGCGCCCGCACCAGCATCCCGGACCGGTCCGGGTTCCAGACGCCGACCGGCTTCACCGACACCGGCTGGGTCGGGACCTGCCAGCCGAAGAGGTCCATCTGCGGGCCGCGCATCCACTCGTAGCCCGTCCAGCCGGGCCACAGCGCGGCGAGCGCCACGACGACGGCGAGTACCCGGACGAGGCAGGAGCGGCGGAGGTCCGCAGCCTGCCTGACGCTCCTCCACAGCAGCCCCGCGGCGATCCCCAGGAGCGGGATGAAGAGCAGCAGCCAGCCCATGCCGCGCGGGCAGCTGTCCACGCCGCACCACCTGCCGGGCATGTCGGCGAGCCCCATCTTCAGGAAGAGCACGCAGTACAGCAGCGTCACCGCGCCGAGCGCGGCGGTGACGACGAGCCGGAGAAGCCCGAAGAGCCGCTCGGACAGCGGTGGTGTGTGTGGTGTGCGTGGTGTGTTGTCCATAATCCCCCCGGCCGCAGATTAACGGCCGGGAGGGACAGGACGGCCTAACTCCGGTACACGGACAGCCCCGAGACCTCGTACGACATCTCCGTCGCCCCCGGGCCCGGCGCCGGGTGGTAGCGCCCGGCCGAGACGGAGAGGTTCACGATGAGGTAGGCGTGCCAGGAGCGGCCCACGCCCCTGCGGTCCGCGAACACGCGGGCGCCGTTGACCCACCAGACGACCGATTTCCGCCCGAACTCGACCTTGAAGTCGACCCAGGCGCCGGGCCGCACCGACGGGTCGCGGTGGTAGCGGTGCGCCTCGCGGACGTGGTTGGAGAGCTCCAGCAGATCCGGGTTGTCGGGGTGGTACTCGAAGACGTCGATCTCCTGGCCGCCGTCCCGCCAGGTCCAGATCGCCGGCCAGGCGCCCGTCTCCACCGGGAGTTTCACCCGGGCCTCCAGCACGTCGCCGGTGCGCACCATGAACCCCTCGTCGGTGCCCTCCGTGGTGAGCAGCCCGGTGTCCCAGTTGCCGTCGGGCCTCGGCGTCGCCCGGAAGACGCCGCCGCGGCTGTAGGCGGGATCGTCGACGAGGTGGTCCAGCTTGTTGTCCCCCGGGTTGGTCGGGCCGCCGTCGGGATACGCCCACGAGCGGCCCGCGACCCATTGGGTGGGCGAGGCGAAATCGGCGGTGAAGACGGGGGCGAGGCGCGGCCTGAGCGCGACCGCTCCGCCACCGCCGACCGCCGGGGCGAGGCGGGACGTCAAGCGCCGCAGCCAGCCGAGCTGTTCCGGGTTCATGCAGGGTGTGTGCCCCCGAGCGGACACACCCATGCAGGAAACATGACCCAGAGTGAGCGCGTAGAAGCACTCAGCGACCAGTGTCGCGCGCCGCCTCGCTGAAGGCGCGGAACAGCTCCGGCGGCTTCACTCCGCGCTCCCGTTCCACTCCCCAGGACACGGCCACGTCAAGCAGCGTCCGGCCCCCGGCGCGCAGCGCAGGGAACGTCCGTGGTGGTGGGTCGAT
>NZ_JAGGOZ010000060.1 GCF_018614075.1 Streptomyces sp. ISL-94
CGGTCGGTCAAGGGTGGCCGAAGGCCATCGCGAAGCGACGCGACCGAAGGGAGCGCCCTTGAGGGACCGGCCCGAACCGGAGAGACGATGAGACTGACGGGAAACCCCCAAACCCTCACTGATTCCGACCCACTCGGGTCCCGAACCCCGAAACCCCCGCCCCAGGTTCGGGTACCGGCTGGCGCCGTGCCCCCGCCCACCGCGGGCCCCCCGCCTCCGCCGTCGCCTCGCCGGGACCCGGTCAGGCAAGCGACTTGAACATGTTCAAACGAAGCCCTACAGTCAGTGCTGTCAGGCAATTGAACACGTTCAAGGGGGCTGAGGGCAATGGACCTCACCGTGGTCGCGTACGTCATCTACCTGTTCATCAGCATCGGGCTCACCGTCTGGGTCGCCCGTACGCTCAGCCGTAACGGCCGCGTCTTCATCGGTGACGTCCTCCAGGGGAACGAGAAGCTCGCGGACGCCGTCAACCAGCTCCTCGTCGTCGGGTTCTACCTCGTGAACATCGGCTTCGTGACCCTCTACCTGCGGTCGGGCGAGGAGATCGTCCAGGCCCGCGACCTCTTCGAGGCGCTCTCGGTCAAGCTCGGCGTCGTCCTGCTGGTACTCGGCGTCATGCACCTCGGGAACGTGTGGGTCCTCAACAAGATGCGCCGCCGGGGGATCATGGAGCGGCAGCAGACCCCGCCCGTCGCCCCGCAGGGGTGGACCGCTCCGGCCGGGGCCTGAGCGGTGGCGGCCACGCGAGCCGTCCGGCGGCTGACCGTGCTGTACGACGCGAACTGCCCGCTCTGCGTGCATATCCGGCACTGGCTGCTCGCGCAGCGCTGGCTGGTGCCGCTCCGGCTCATCCCCGCCGCCTCCTACGAGGCGCGGCGGCAGTACCCGCAGCTCGACCACGCGGCGACGCTCCGGGAGATCACCGTCATCGGGGACTCGGGGCAGGTGTGGACCGGGACCGACGCGTTCATCGTGTGCCTGTGGGCGCTGGTCGAGCACCGGCCGAAGGCCAACTGGCTGGCCACCGCGGCCGGTCGGCCCTTCGCCCGGGCGGCCATGTACACCGCCTCGAAATGGCGGGAGGCCGTACGGACCGAGGGCCGGCCTGAGGGGCTTGAGGTACCGGCCTGTGACGACCAGTGCCCCGTACCCCGTTAGGCTCGTACACCGTGACTGATCAGAAGGCTCCCAAGAGCGAGCAGACCCGCACGCTCATCCTCGAAACCGCGCTCCGGCTCTTCCAGGAGCGCGGCTTCGACAAGACGACGATGCGGGGTATCGCCAAGGAGGCCGGTGTCTCGGTCGGCAACGCCTACTACTACTTCGAGTCGAAGGAACACCTCGTCCAGGGGTTCTACGACCGGATCGGCGCCGCGCACCAGGCGGCGGTCCGGCCCATCCTGGACAGCGAGACCGATCTGCAGAAGCGGCTCGCGGGCGTGCTGACGAGCTGGATGGACATCGCGGCCCCGTACCACGAGTTCGCCTCCCAGTTCTTCAAGAACGCGGCGGACCCCGAGAGTCCCCTCAGCCCCTTCTCCCCGGAGTCGGAGCCGGCGCGCCAGGCGGCCATCAACATCCACCGCGAGGTGCTGGCGGGGGCGAAGACGAAGGTGCCGGCGGAGCTGGCCGACATCCTGCCGGAGCTGATGTGGCTCTCCCAGATGGGGCTGGTCCTGTACTGGGTCTTCGACCGCTCGCCGAACAGCGAGAAGACGCGGCGGCTCGCGGAGCGCGGCGCGCAGCTGACGACGCGCGGCATCGTCCTGGCCCGGTTCCGGGTGCTGCGGCCGCTGGTGCGCGAGGTGCACGAGCTGTTCGCGGACTTCCTGCCCGGTATGGCGCAGACGGCCACGGCGGGGGCCCGGGGCAAGCGGGCCTCGGACCCGGACCCGGACCCGGACCGGGATCCGGACCCCGCCTAGGAGCGCCGTCCTCGCGGGCCGTCAGGCCTGGGGCGAGGCGAGTTCGACCACGGTGATGTCGGAGGGCGCGCCCACGCGGACCGGGGGTCCCCAGGCGCCCGCTCCGCGGGACACGTAGAGCTGGGTGTCTCCGTAGCGCTCCAGCCCGGCGACGGTGGGGTTGGCGAGCTCGGCGAGGTAGTTGCCGGGCCAGAGCTGGCCGCCGTGGGTGTGTCCGGAGAGCTGGAGGTCGACGCCGTGCCGGACGGCGTCGTGGATGACGACCGGCTGGTGGGCGAGGAGTACGGCGGCCCGGGCCCGGTCGCGGTCCCCGAGGGCGGCCTGGAAGTCGGGGCCGTGGCCCTCGCTCTCCCCCGCGATGTCGTTCACGCCGGCGAGGTCGAAGTACGGGAGCGCGCGGCGGGCGTTCTCCAGGGGGATCAGGCCGAGTTCGCGGACGTGGTCGACCCACTGCTGGGCGCCGGAGAAGTACTCGTGGTTTCCGGTGACGAAGTACGAGCCGTGGCGGGCGCTGAGCCGGCGCAGCGGCTCGGCGGCCGGGCCGAGGTCGTGGACGTTGCCGTCGACCAGGTCGCCGACGATGGCGATGAGGTCGGGCTGGGTGCGGTTGACGGTGTCGACGATGCGCTGGGTGTGGGCGCGGCCGAGGACGGGGCCGAGGTGGATGTCGCTGACGACGGCGATCCGCAGTCCGTGGGCCGCGCGGGGCAGTTTGGCGAGCGGTACGTGGACGCGGCGGACGCTCGGGCCGCGCAGGACTCCGTAGGCCCCGCCCGCGACGGTCCCGACGGCCACGGCGGCGGCCGTCCCGCCGACGGTGCGCGCGACGAACCGGCGCCGGGTCAGGCCGGGCGCCTCCCCGGCCCCGCCGGGGGCTGCCGGAGCGCTGGGGGCCGGGGCGGAGACGGGGGCGGAGCCGGCGCTGGAGGCGGTCTGCATCAGCACCGCCGACGTGCGGGGCGCGGGGTCCCGCTCCTCTCCCGAGGGGTCCCGGTGGGCCAGACGGCGGAGCAACAGCGCGCGGATCGGCTCAGCGACCAGCATCGTCAGAGTCAGGTACAGGAGTACCGCGAGCCAGAGGAACCCCGGCCAGGACACCACCTGCTGCACCAGGAAGGGGGCGCCCGCCCGGCCCGCGGTCAGTGCGGCCACGGAGAGGAGGGGCAGCGCGATGATCGAGGCCGTGCCGATGCGGCGGGGCAGGCCGCGGGGGGCCGTGGTGTCACGGACCAGGCGGATCCAGAGCCAGCGGTGGACCAGTACGAGGAGGGCGAGCGCGAGCGCGATCAGCGCGAAGAGCGCGATCTTCATGCCCCGCTCCCCGCGCCGGAGCCGGAACCGGAGCCGCCGCCCGAGCCCGAGCCCGTATTCGGGTCCGAGCCGCTGTCCGGGCCCACAGCCGTACCCGTACCCGTACCCGTACCCGTACTCCCACCCGAGCCCGCACGTGACGCGCGCCGCAGGGCCCGGACCCCGCGCAACCCGATCACGCCGACGGCCGTCCCCAGGAGAAAGGACGTCACCGCGAGTGTCAGGTGCACCCAGAAGTAGGACGTGGGGTCGCCCGCCGCATCGAATGCCAGGCCGCTGCCGTTCTTCCACAGGTTCCGGACGAAAGACACCCAGATGAACCAGCTCCACACTCCGAAGGCGAGCAGGAACCAGGAGGCGGCACGGCTGAGTTTCATGCCCCCAGTATCGGATTCTTCCCCAGGACGGACGCGCCGGGGTGGGCTGTCCCGGCAGTGGTTCTACCGAATGGGCCGGTCCCGGACCGCATACAGCCCATCGGGATGTACTTTCACCTGCGTGTCTGCCAAGAAGACCGCGCTGACGGTCCTTTCCGCCGCGCTGCTGGTCCCCGCCATGCTCGTGACCCCCGCGCACGCCGCGCCGACCGCGCCGGTCCCGCCGGCCGACGGAAAGGGGCAGCCGGGCAAAGCCCCGGCGGCGGCGCCCGCGCCGCCCGCCTCGATGTCCACGGTCGGCGGTTCGCTCCTCGGCCAGCCGGGCACCCAGGTCAACCTGCTGCCCGGCGCGCCCGCCCTGCCCGCGAACCTCACCGGGCGGTCGTGGATCGTGGCGGACGCCGAGTCCGGGGAGGTGCTGGCGGCGCACAACGCGCACTGGCGGCTGCCCCCGGCCTCGACCATGAAGATGCTCTTCGCGGACACCGTGCTGCCGGGCCTGCCCAAGGACCAGGTGCACAAGGTCACCGAGCAGGACATGGACGGTGTCGGCCCGGGCAGCAGCCTCGTCGGGGTCAAGGAGGACCTGGAGTACACCGTCCACGACCTGTGGCTCGGGGTGTTCCTGCGGTCGGGCAACGACGCGGTGCACGTGCTGTCGGCCATGAACGGCGGCATCGACAAGACCGTCAAGGACATGCAGGCGCACGCGGAGGAGCTGCAGGCCCTGGACACCCACGTGATGTCCCCCGACGGGTACGACGCCCCGGAGCAGGTGTCGAGCGCGTACGACCTCACGCTGATCGCCCGCTCCGGGCTGCAGAAGAAGGACTTCCGGGAGTACTGCGGCACGGCCGAGGCGAAGTTCCCGGGCAGGCAGGAGGACGGGAAGCCGCGGGAGTATTTCGAGATCCAGAACACCAACCGGCTGATGACGGGCGCGGGCGGCATCTCCCCGTACAAGGGCATCGCCGGGGTGAAGAACGGCAACACGACGATGGCGGGCTCCACCTTCACCGGCGCGGCGCAGCAGGGTGCCAGGAAGCTGCTCGTCACGGTGATGAACCCGGGCGCGGGCGGCATCAACTCGGTGTACGAGGAGACCGCCGCGCTCTTCGACTGGGGCTTCGCGGCGGTCGGGAAGGTCAAGCCGGTGGGTGAGCTGGTGCCGCCGAAGAGCGCGGACGCCACCCCGTTCGGCTCCCCCGCCCAGTCCCACGAGAACAAGCCGTCGGTGGCCGCCGCGGACGCCGGCGGGATCGGCACCGCACTCGGTGTCGCGGGCGGCGCGCTGGGGATCCTGGCGGTCGGCGCCTTCGTGGTCGACCGGCGCTGGCCGCGCGGCCGCCGCAACCGGGCCCGGGACCGGGACGAGGAGCTCGTCTGAGCGGGCCCGGGAACGCGGAGAACCCCGCACGGGGCGGGGGTCTCCGGGCGGTCGGTCTCGGGGCGGTCGGTCTCCGGGCGGGGGTCTCCGAGCGGTCGGTCTCGATCCCGTTGCATCGTGCGCGGAACCTCGCGGACGGCCTACGCAGCGGCGGGCGCCTGAGCCTTTGACTCACTCGAACGAGAACCGTCGTCATCGTCGCCCGTGGCCGTCCAGGCGGCGACGAACAGCAGCAGCTTCGCCGTGAAGTTGATCCAGAGCAGCAGGGCGATCGGCGTGCCGAAGGCCCCGTACATGCTCTTCGCGGCGACCTCCCGCATGTAGCCGCTGAGCAGCAGCTTCAGCAGCTCGAAGCCGACGGCGCCGATGAGGGCCGCTTCGAGCAGGCGGCGGCGCGGCGGTTCGACGCCGGGCAGCAGGGTCAGTGCGTAGAGCAGCATCAGGAAAGCGGCCAGGACGCCCACGGCGAAGGCCGCGGCTCGCAGCAGTCCGCCGCCCGCGCCGTGTGGCGGGATGCCCAGCCATTCGGCGGTCTTGCCGACCGCGCTGGCGCCGAAGATCGAGGCCGCGGCGGAGGCCAGGCCCACCCCGCCGAGGCCGAGGAGGACGAGCCCGTCCTTGCCCTTGCGGACGAAGGGGTTCCCTTCGTCCTCGTCGTCCTTCTCCCACACCGCGCGCAGGCAGTCCCGCATCGAGCCCACCCAGCCGATGCCGGTGAAGAGGAGGATCGCGCCGGCGACGAGCCCGACCGTGCCCGCGTTCGCGACGAGCCCGTCGATGTCGAGCTGGTCCGAGATGCCGGGGACCTGTTCGGCGAGGTTCCTCTCCAGCCGGTCCAGCTGCTCCCCGCTGAGCAGCGCCGCGCCCACGGCGGCGGCGACGGTGATCAGGGGGAAGAGGGCGAGGAAGCTGATGAAGGTGATCGCGGCGGCGAGCCGGCTCCAGTGGACGCGGTCGAGGCGCTGGTACGAACGCCAGGCGTGCGTCTGCATCAGACGGGCCGCGAGCGGGCCGATCACCGGAAGTTTCGTCAGCCAGTCCATGAAGTCACCGTAAATGAGAGGCCGGAAATAGCCTGGATTGTCGCTTTCGGAGACTACGGTCGTCGATTGTGACTTTTCGCGAAGGGCGCCCGATGGGGTGCCCGTTCCACATCCTGGTCCTGCGCAGGCTCCGATTCCGCACGCACCGGGCCCTGCGTCCGGCCCTGCGTCCGCTCCGTCAGGAGGGGCGTACGGCCGCTTCTGCCGCGGCGTCGGTGAGCGAGCCGGGCTGGGCGGGGACGCCGGTGGTACCGGCCCCGAACGGGTACTCGCGCAGCTTGCGCCAGACCCCGTCCGAGCCCTGCTCGTAGAGCGCGAAGCCGTCGCAGACCCAGTCGGCGGCGTATTCGGCGAGGGTCGAGAACGCCAGGTCCATCGCTTCCTCGGAGATCCCGTGGGCGACGGTGACGTGCGGGTGGTACGGGAAGGCCAGCTCGCGCTTGAGCGGCCCGTCGGGGGCGCGGAGCTCGGACTGGAGCCGGGTGCAGCCGGCGGCGCCCTCGACGACCTGGACGAAGACGACCGGCGAGAGGGGGCGGAAGGTTCCCGTCCCGGCCAGCCGCATCCCGAAGGAGCGGAAGGCCGCGGCGACCTCGGCCAGGTGGGCCCTGATCGCCGGGAGCCGGTCCGCCTCGGCCTCGGTGGGCGGGACGAGGGTGACATGCGTGGGGATGCCGTGCGCGGCGGCGTCCCCGAAGCCGGCACGCAGCTGCTGGAGCTGGCTGCCGTACGGCTCCGGGACCGCGATCGAAACGCCGAGCGTTACGGTCCCCACGTATCTCTCCTCCGCTTGTGTCTGTGGTGTCGCCCCAGTGTGGGGCCGACACCCCCCGTCTCGCCAGAGCCCTCGGTCCGTCAGTGCTTGGCGGGCAGGAAACCGAGGTGGTCGTACGCCTGTGCCAGGGTCTCGGCGGCGACCGCGCGGGCCTTCTCCGCGCCCTTGGCCAGGATGGAGTCCAGCGTCTCGGGGTCGTCCAGGTATTCCTGGGTGCGCTGCTTGAACGGTGTGACGAAATCGACCATCACGCCGGCCAGGTCGGTCTTGAGCGCGCCGTAGCCCTTGCCCTCGTACTTCGCCTCCAGCGCGGGGACGGTCTCGCCCGTGAGGGTGGAGTAGATCGTGAGCAGATTGCTGACGCCGGGCTTCTTCTCGGTGTCGAAGCGGATCTCGGCCTCGGTGTCGGTGACCGCGCTCTTGATCTTCTTCTCGGTGACCTTGGGCTCGTCGAGGAGGTTGATCAGGCCCTTGGGGGACGACGCGGACTTCGACATCTTGATCGCCGGGTCCTGGAGGTCGTAGATCTTCGCGACCTCCTTGACGATGTGCGCGGCGGGGAGCGTGAAGGTCTGGCCGAAGCGCTGGTTGAAGCGCTCGGCCAGGTCGCGGGTCAGCTCGATGTGCTGGCGCTGGTCCTCGCCGACGGGGACGGCGTTCGCCTGGTAGAGCAGGATGTCGGCGACCTGGAGGATCGGGTACGTGAAGAGCCCGACGGTGGCGTTGTTGGCCCCCTGCTTGGCGGACTTGTCCTTGAACTGCGTCATCCGGCTGGCCTCGCCGAAGCCGGTGATGCAGTTCATGACCCAGCCGAGCTGCGCGTGCTCGGGCACGTGGCTCTGGATGAAGAGCGTGCAGCGCTCGGGGTCCAGGCCGGCGGCGAGCAGCTGCGCGGCGGAGAGGCGGGTGTTCGCGCGGAGATCCTTCGGATCCTGCGGCATGGTGATCGCGTGCAGGTCGACCACCATGTAGAAGGCGTCGTGCGTCTCCTGCAGGGCGACGTACTGGCGAATGGCTCCGAGGTAGTTCCCGAGGTGGAACGAACCGGAGGTGGGCTGGATGCCGGAGAGCGCGCGAGGACGATCAGAAGCCATGGCTTCATTCTCTCAGGTGCGGGGGCTGGCTCCGGCCCTTGCTGGCCGGAACCTTCCGGGTCGGCGGGGGTGCCGAGGCCGGGATCACATCCCCCGCCCCGCCGCAGCGGGCACCGCGCCCACGTACCGGGCAGTAGCGGCGCGGCCGGATCTCACCCCGGCCGAGCGACCGCTTTCCACCCGTCCTCTGTGGGCGCGACACCACTACCGGGGGCGCCGCCCCAGACCCCCCAGCCCACCGGACTCAGCTTCTGCGCGAGGCGCACCTCCAGGCCTCCGCCGGCCACATCCAGCCCTGCCGGTACCTCCAGCCCCGCCGGCGTTTGAGGCTCGGGGCCTGGGGCAGCGCCCCAGCAGCGGCGCCGCACCCGCAAGGCCCGGGGGACGCCCCCAGCCCCGCCGGTACCTCCAGCCCCGCCGGCGTTTGAGGCTCGGGGCCTGGGGCAGCGCCCCAACAACGGCGCCGCACCCGCAAGGCCCGGGGACACCACCAGCCCTGCCGGTACCTCCAGCCCCGCCGGCGTTTGAGGCTCGGGGCCGGGGCGGCGCCCCCGTGGCGGGGCCGGGCCTGGCGGGGCGCCCAGGCGGTTAGAGGGGGAGGCCCGGGGCCGGGAAGGCGGACATGAGGGCGGCCACCTCCGCGCGGATCGCGGCGAGGGCCGGCTCGTCGGCCTTGGCGGCGGCGTCGACCGCACGGGCGATCCAGTCAGCGACCACGGGCATGTGGTCCGCCGACAGGCCGCGGGACGTCAGCGACGGCGTGCCGATGCGGATGCCCGACGGGTCGAACGGCTTGCGCGGGTCGAACGGCACCGTGTTGTAGTTGACCACGATGCCCGCGCGGTCCAGCGCCTTGGCCGCCACCTTGCCCGGCACGTCCCGCGAGGTCAGGTCCATCAGGATCAGGTGGTTGTCCGTACCGCCCGAGACCAGGTCGAAGCCCCGCGCCAGAAGCGCCTGGGCCAGCGCCTTGGCGTTCGTGACGACCGCGTGCGCGTAGGCGGTGAAGGACGGCTGCGCCGCCTCGTGGAGGGCCACCGCGATGCCGGCCGTCGTCTGGTTGTGCGGGCCGCCCTGGAGGCCCGGGAAGACCGCCTTGTCGATGGCCTTCGCGTGCTCCTCCCGGCACATCAGCATCGCGCCGCGCGGACCCCGCAGGGTCTTGTGCGTGGTCGTGGAGACGACATCGACGTGACCCACCGGCGACGGGTGGGCCCCGCCCGCGATCAGGCCCGCGATGTGGGCCACGTCCGCGACCAGGATCGAGCCCGCCTCCTCCGCGATCGACGCGAACGCCGCGAAGTCGATCGTGCGGGGCAGGGCGGTACCGCCGCAGAAGATCAGCTTGGGGCGTTCCGCCAGGGCCAGGTCGCGGACGGCGTCGTAGTCGATCAGGCCGGTGCCGGGCTGGACCCCGTACTGCACGCCCCGGAACCACGAGCCCGTCGCCGAGACCCCCCAGCCGTGGGTCAGGTGCCCGCCCATCGGCAGCGCCATGCCCATGACCGTGTCGCCCGGCTTCGCGAAGGCCAGGTACACCGCCAGGTTGGCCGGCGAGCCGGAGTACGGCTGCACGTTGGCGTGGTCCACGCCGAACAGGCCCTTCGCCCGCTCGATCGCCAGGGCCTCGACGCGGTCGATGTTCTGCTGGCCCTCGTAGTAGCGGCGGCCGGGGTAGCCCTCGCTGTACTTGTTCTGCAGCACCGTGCCGGAGGCTTCGAGCACGGCCGCAGACACGTAGTTCTCGCTCGGGATCAGGCGCAGGGTCTCCGCCTGCAGTACTTCTTCCGCCGCGACGAAGGACGCCAGTTCGGGGTCGGTCGCCCAAAGGGAAGGGTGGCTGCGGGCGGGATGGCGGCGCGCGGTCATGGCGGCTTTCCTCCGGGGTCGATGTCAGATCTCGTCGTCCCCGCGAGGCCCAGGCGAGCGGCCCTGTGTGCGGTCGTACGCGCACGACTCCCCCGGAGTCCGTTCTCCGTGCGCCAGTCGCCGTGCGTATCCGTCACCTTAGCGGGCGCGCCACGGGAAAGGTTTCTCCGCCCGGTATACGAGCGAGGATGGAGGGTGACGCCACCCTCGTCACAGGCCTGACGGACGATCGGAGACCCCGTGTCGACAACTGCTGATGCCATCCGCTCCGCCGACGCGCACAGCGCGCACACCTACCACCCGCTGCCCGTCGTCGTCGCGTCCGCGGAGGGCGCGTGGATGACCGACGTGGAGGGACGCCGGTACCTGGACATGCTCGCCGGGTACTCGGCGCTCAACTTCGGGCACGGCAACCGCCGCCTGATCGACGCCGCCAAGGCGCAGCTGGAGCGGGTCACGCTCACCTCGCGCGCCTTCCACCACGACCGCTTCGCCGACTTCTGCGCCGAACTCGCCGCGCTCTGCGGCAAGGAGATGGTGCTGCCCATGAACACGGGCGCGGAGGCGGTGGAGACGGCCGTGAAGACCGCCCGCAAGTGGGGCTACGAGGTCAAGGGCGTCCCGGACGGGCACGCCAAGATCGTGGTCGCCGCCGACAACTTCCACGGGCGGACGACGACCATCGTCTCCTTCTCCACGGACCACGACGCACGCGACCACTTCGGTCCGTACACGCCGGGCTTCGAGATCGTCCCGTACGGGGACCTCACCGCGCTCGCCCACGCGGTCACCGAGAACACGGTGGCCGTGCTGCTGGAACCGATCCAGGGCGAGGCGGGGGTGCTGGTGCCGCCCTCCGGATACCTGAGGGGCGTACGGGAGCTGACGCGCGAGCGGAACGTGCTCTTCATGGCGGACGAGATCCAGTCCGGGCTCGGGCGCACCGGGCGCACCTTCGCGTGCGAGCACGAGGAGGTCATCCCGGACGTGTACATCCTCGGCAAGGCGCTCGGCGGCGGTGTGGTGCCGGTGTCGGCGGTCGTCGCCGACGCGGACGTGCTCGGGGTGTTCCGGCCCGGCGAGCACGGGTCCACCTTCGGCGGGAACCCGCTGGCCTGCGCCGTCGCCCTGGAGGTGATCGCGATGCTCCGGACCGGGGAGTACCAGCAGCGGGCCGCCGAGCTCGGCGACCACCTGCACCGGGAGCTGGGCCTGCTGGTCGGCGGGGGCGCGGTCACCGCCGTACGGGGGCGGGGGCTCTGGGCGGGCGTGGACATCGACCCGGCGCGCGGGACGGGCCGGGAGATCTCCGAGAAGCTGATGGAACGGCGGGTGCTGGCGAAGGACACCCACGGGTCGACGATCCGGCTGGCCCCGCCCCTGGTGATCTCCAAGGAGGACCTGGACTGGGGGCTGGACCAGCTCAGGGCGGTACTCGGCGGCTGACCGGGCGGGGCGGGGGGCGGGGCCGGGGCTGCGGTCCCGGCCACGGCCCCCCGGGCGGGGCTGCGGCCGCCCATACCCCCCGCGCCCCGCAAGCCCTACAAGATGACGTGCGGCAGGAAGCGGGCGTACTCGTCCGTGACCGGCCCCGCCGATTCGCGGATGCCGAGCCCCGCCGCCTCGTCCTCGACGACCCACGCGCCGAGCACCACCCGGTTGCCGTCGAAGTCGGGCAGCGGGGCGAGGCCCTGGAAGCAGTACCGCTCGTCCTCCTGCGCCACGAACGGCTCGCCACCGGGTTCGTGGAGGGTGACCCCGGCGCCCTCGCGGCCCAGCAGCGGCTTCGCGACGTAACCGCCCTCCTCGGCCAGCTCGCGCGGGCCGTCGAGGTAGGCGGGCAGCAGGTTCGGGTGCTCCGGGAAGAGCTCCCACAGGATCGCCAGCAGCGCCTTGTTGGACAGCAGCATCTTCCACAGCGGCTCGATCCAGCAGGTGGTGCCGGAGCCGCCGCCGTGGTCGTAGGTGCCGAGGACCTGCGGGCCGAACTCGTCGGTGGCCAGCCACTCCCACGGGTAGAGCTTGAAGCAGCCGCGGATGAAGCGGAGCCGGTCGTCCACGAACCGGCCGGAGAGGCTGTCCCAGCCGATCTGCTCGACGGACAGGGCGTGGGTCTCCAGGCCGGCCTGCTCGGCGGTCTCCTGGAGGTAGGCGACCGTCATCAGGTCCTCGCCGAGCTCGTCGGTCTCGGAGTGCGCGAAGTGCAGCGGGCCGGGCGGGAGCAGCTCGGCCTGCCGGCGCCAGGCGTCGACGAGGCGCTCGTGGAGGGAGTTCCACTGGTCGGCGCCGGGGAAGCGCTCCTCCATCCAGAACCACTGGGGGCTCGCCGCCTCGACGAGGGAGGTGGGGGTGTCGGCGTTGTACTCCAGCATCTTCGCCGGGCTGCCGGTGCCGTCGTAGCGGAGGTCGAACCGGCCGTAGAGGGAGGGCTGTTCGGCGCGGCGGTGCCAGGACTCCGCGACCAGGGCGGCGAGCTTCGGGTCGGTGATGCCGAGGTCCGCGAAGCGGTCGTGCTCGACGATGTGCGCGGCCGCGGCCAGGCACATGGCGTGCAGCTCCTCGACGACGTTCTCCAGCGCCTCGACCTCGGGGAGGGAGAAGGAGTAGTACGCGCTCTCGTCCCAGTAGGGGCGCAGGGAGTCGTCGGGGTAGCGGGTGAGGGGGTAGATCAGGCCCTGCTCCTCGACGGTCTTCTGCCAGTCGGGGCGGGGCTCGATGGTGTGCCGCTTCATGGGTGTGGGGGTTCCCTGGAGTCCGGAATGGCGGGAGTTCCTGGCGTTCGTCAGCCGCCGCTGGAGCCGGAGCTGCTGTGTCCGCCGATGCCGCCGCGGGTGACGGCGGACTTGTCGAAGCTGCCGCCGGTGACCTTGCCTCTGCTGACGGTGCCGCCGTAGTACCAGGTGCCGCGGCCGCCGCTCTTGCAGTCCTTGCTGTTCAGGTGCTCCAGCGTGGACCGGGACGCGCAGCGCTTGTCGGGCTCGTCGCTGCTGCCGCAGGCCACGAGCGTGGCCGCGAGCAGACCCATCCCGCCGAGGGCCACGGCGCCGGAGCGCATACGGCGCTGGGTGGTACTGGTACTGGTGCTGTCCATGTGGCTGATCCCCCTGGTGGCGTGCTGCCGACAGACTAGAGCGGGGCACCCGGCCGATGGAATCCGGCCGCCGCGAGATCTGTGACCTACAGTCAGTTCGTGCTGATTGGGATGATTTGCGCGCTGGCGGCGGCGGTCTGCTTCGGTACGGCGTCCGTTCTGCAGGCGGTGGCGGCGCGGGCCGCGGAGCCGGGGACGGGGTCCGGGGTGGACGCGGCGCTGCTGCTGCGGGCGGTGCGGCAGTGGCGGTACGTGGCCGGGCTCGGCCTGGACGCGGTCGGCTTCGTCCTCCAGATCATCGCGCTGCGCCACATTCCGATCTACGCGGTGGGGGCCGCGCTCGCCGCGAGCCTGGCGGTGACGGCGGTGGTGGCGGCCAGGCTGTTGCGGGTACGGCTGTCGGGGCTGGAGTGGGGCGCGGTGGGAGTGGTGTGCGCGGGGCTGCTGATGCTGGGGCTGGCGTCCGGGGAGGAGGGGTCGGGGAAGGGGCCGCTCGCGCTGAAGCTGGGGCTGCTGGGGGTGGCGGGGCTGGTGCTGCTCGCCGGCGCGGCGGCAGGGCGGCTCCCGGACCGGCCGCGCGCGCTGGTTCTGGGGTTCGCGGCGGGAACGGGCTTCGGGGTGGTGGAGGTGGCGGTCCGCCTGCTCGACTCCGTCTGGGACGTGGGGAACCCGGCGCTGTACGCACTGCTGCTGGGCGGGGGTGCGGCGTTCCTGCTCCTCACGTCGGCGCTGGCGCGCGGCTCGGTGACAGCGGCGACGGCGGGGCTGGTGCTGGGCGAGACGATCGCCCCGGCGGTGGCGGGGGTGGCGTGGCTCGGCGACCGCACCCGGGAGGGCCTCACCTGGCTGGCGGTAGCCGGCTTCGCGGTAGCGGTGGCCGGCTCCCTGACCCTGGCCCGCTTCGGCGAACCCCCAGCGGATCCAGCCCCGCCCTGACCGGCCCCTACGGGGAGCCCCCGGGCGCTGCCCCGGCCCCGCGCCGCCCTCGCCGGCGAGGCTGGACGGAGGCTGAGGGGTGCGGCGAGTCCGGCCGGTGCTCGGCGGCTTCGCCGGAGGTCCGCCCTCAAACGCCGGGCGGGCCTGAAATGGCGCGGCGCGCACTTCCAGGCCTACGCCGGCCACATCCAGCCCCGCCGGCGATTGAGGCGCGGGGTCTGGGACAGCGCCCCGGCAACGGCGCCGCACCCACAAAGCCCCGGGAAACGCCAGCCCCGCCGGCGATTGAGGCGCGGGGTCTGGGGCAGCGCCCCGGGGCCGCGGGGTTCGGGTAACCCCAGCCGCGTCGGGAGGCGGGGCGTCAGGGGGTTTTGGCGTAGCCCAGGGCCTCCGTGATGCGGCCGGCACGGATCCGCATCAGGTTGACGCCGAGCACCGACGTCTCCTGACCGGTGCCGAAGACCGCCTCGCCGTCCGTGAAGACCGCCCGCCACTGGATCACCGCACGGTCACCCGCCACGAACACCTCGTACGGCGTGAAGGTGGTCGACCGGTCGGCGGCCAGGGTCTGCCAGAACTCCAGGCAGGCCGCGCGGCCCTCGTAGCGCGCGCCCTCGGGGGCCGGCTGGACCCCCACCATCACGCAGTCCTCGGCCACGAGGTCCGTCAGGAGTCCCGGCTCGCGTCCGGTGAACGCCCGGTTGAAGCGGCTGATCACTTCTGCCGTGTCGAGTTCCGTCGGGGTGACCGGCGTCGGCGTCGTCGTCCTCGTCATCGTGGGTTCCCTTTCCCGTCTTCGGCGTTGCAGCGATCCTCCCCGCCCGCCCCCCGCCCCTCAATTCCCTCCGGGGAATGGCAGCGCCTACGGAAGCGCCGCCGACAGCGCGCCCAGCGTCGGGGTCCACGCGCTGTCCGACGGGGTGCCGTAGCCGACCACCAGCGCGTCGCGCGGCGGGAGGTCCGCCCCCGGGTGGCGGAAGGCGGAGAGGCCTTCCACGGCCAGGTCCTGCCAGGCCGCCGACTGGACCACCGAGCGCTCCGTCCCCGCCGGGAGGTCCAGCACCGCGTGCAGGCCCGCCGCGATGCCCGAGACGGCCACCCGGCCGGCCAGGGCCGCCACCAGCTCGTCCCGGCGGCGCCGGTACCGCAGGCGCATGCCGCGCACGTGCCGGTCGTACGCCCCCGAGGTGATGAACTCCGCGAGCGTGAGCTGGTCCAGCGCGCTGGAGGTCCAGTCGCTCATGCCCTTCACCGCCAGCACCTCGTCGAGCAGCCCCGGCGGGACCACCATCCAGCCCATGCGCAGCCCCGGCGCGAGGGACTTGCTGGCCGTGCCGAGGTAGACCACCCGGTCCGGGTCCAGCCCCTGCAGCGCGCCCACCGGCTGGCGGTCGTAGCGGAACTCCCCGTCGTAGTCGTCCTCCAGGACCAGCCCGCCCGTGGTCCGGGCCCAGTCGACCACCGCCGCCCGCCGGGCCGGGGTCAGGGCGGCCCCGGTCGGGAACTGGTGCGCCGGGGTCAGGAGCACCGCGCCCACCGCCCCGGTCAGCTCCCCCGTACGGGCGCCCTCCGCGTCCACCCCCAGCGGCCGCGTCCGCAGCCCCGCCCGCGCGAGCAGGTTCCGGTGGATGTCCAGGCAGTACCCCTCCACCGCCATCTCCCGCACCCGCCGCGCCCGCAGCACCCGGGCCAGCAGTCCCAGCGCGTGGACGAAGCCCGAGCACAGCACGATCCGGTCCGGGTCCGCGTACACCCCGCGGGCCCGCGCCAGGTAACCGGTCAGCGCCTCCCGCAGCTCCGGGCGGCCGCGCCCGTCGGCCGAGTACCCGAAGGCTTCGTTCGGCGCGTCGGTCAGCGCCCGCCGGGCCGCCGACAGCCAGGCCGCGCGCGGGAAGCCGCCCAGGTCCGGGGATCCGGGCACCAGGCTGTACGAGGCCCCCCGGCGCGCGGGGTGCCGTACGCGGGCCGCCGCCGCGGGCTTGCGCGGCCGGGCCCGTTCGGCGACCCGCGTGCCCGACCCCTGGCGGGCCGTCAGCCAGCCCTCGGCGACGAGCTCGGCGTACGCCTCCGCGACCGTGTTGCGGGCGATCCCCAGGTCTGCGGCGAGTGAGCGGGAGGACGGCAGCCGGGTCCCGGCGGCCAGCCGCCCACTGCGCGCGGCCTCGCGCAGCGCCTCGGTGAGCCCGGCCCGCAGGCCGCGGCCGGCGGAGAGGTCCAGATGCAGGTCGGCGCCGAAAGTGGCCCATGATTCCGTCATGGATATGGACCATATCGGCGGTCCGGTTCTCTCCTACGGTGGGACGCATGACGACCACGAACGAGCACCAGCAGACCCACCACCACAGCCACGCCGACGCCGGTTCCTACGCCCCCGAGCACACCCCCCGCCTCCAGTGGGCGAAGCTCGCCCCTGAGGTCTACAAGGCCGTCACGGCGCTGGAGATCGCCTCGAAGAAGGGCCTGGACCCGGCCCTCGTCGAGCTCGTCAAGCTCCGCGCCTCGCAGCTCAACCACTGCGCCTTCTGTATCGACATGCACGCCAAGGACGCGATCGCCGCCGGTGAGAGCGTCGAGCGGATCGTGCTGCTGGGCGCATGGGAGGAGTCGCGGCACTTCTACACCGAGAAGGAGCTCGCCGCGATCGAGCTCACCGAGGCGGTCACCGTCCTCACCGACGGGTTCGTGCCCGACGAGGTCTACGAGAAGGCCGCCCGGCACTTCGAGGAGCGCGAGCTGACCCAGCTGATCGCCGTCATCGCGACGATCAACGTCTGGAACCGCTTCGGCGTCACCACCCGCATGGTGCCGGGGCACTACACCCCGGGCATGTACAAGAGCTGAGCCGGTGTCACCGGGTACCCCGCCCGGTGACCGCGTCACCGCGTCACTCCGTACGGAATGATCCGACGGCCGTCGTGAGGCGCTTGCGCACCAGCGGGACATCGGTGTCCGGACCGTACGCCAGGAGGACCCAGCGGGTGCCGTCGGCGACGACGGTGAGCCGCGCGATCCCGTGGGCGGGAGGCTCGGACGAGTCCGGGTCGTCGTATGCGTAGACCTGCTCGCAGCCGCCGCCGGCCACGGGGTTCCGGGAGATGTCCCGGTAGCCGGGTGTCTGGCTCAGCGACTCGGCGGAGCTGCGCAGGTAGTCGCAGGCGGTCGCCGTCTCGTCGGTGACCCGGAAGACCTGGAGCGCCGCGCTCCGGTCGCTTCCTCCGTTGGGGCGGTAGACCGTGCCGTAGCCGGTGTCACCGGAGCCGGCCTGCCAGTCCTTGGGAATGGCGACCGAGAAGCCGGACGCCGTGTCGTGCACCCGCGTGTAACCGGCCGGCAGGGCGGCGGAGCCGGCGGACTCGGTGCCCAGCAGCAGCCGGCCCGCCACGGCCGCCGCGCCTAGGACGGCCACGGCGAGCGACACCACCAGCAGGGTCCGCCGGCGCCGCGCGGGGGCCGGTACCGGCGGATCCGGTGGTGTCCGCCCGGGCGGCGCGTACGCGGACCACGGCTGCTCCGGCGCTGTCTTGTCGGGTGGCCCGGGCCGATCGGACCGCTCCCCCCGCTCCGGCGGTCTTTCCGGTCTCGGCGGTGTCCCGGGCGGATACGCGGCCGGAGCCGGAGCCGGCCCCGCGGCCCCCTCGGTCCGCTCCCACCGCTGCGACCGCGGGTTCCAGCGGACGCCGCCCTCCCCCGTGGCCACCGTCAGCCCCCCAGCGAGGTCAGCAGCGCGGCCAGTGCGGTGGCCGCGCTCACCGACTCCACCAGCGGGGCCCAGCGCTCCAGCGCTCCGCGCAGCCGGGCCGACAGCCCCGGCCGGATCTCCCCGCCCGCCTCCAGCTCCCCGGCGGCCTCGTCCAGTTCGCCGTCGAGCGCCGCCCGTTCCGTGCTGCGGGGCAGCCGTACGAGGGCCGCGCGCAGCTCCCGTACGGCCTCCAGCAGTTCCTCGGCGCCGGGTGCCTGCTCCCCCGTACCGCCGTAGTGGACGGTGCTGTTGGTGTGGTGGCTGCCGCCGATGCTGAAGCTGCTGCCGTTGACCTCGCCGATCCGTACCGCGGGCTGTTCCCCGCCGCTAGTTGCCACCGCTTCTCCCCTTGCCCGGGCCCATGTGCTTGCCCTTGTCCGCGTCCGACGCCTGCTGGGCGGAGGCGCTGTTGTGGCTCACTCCGCCGATGCCGAAGGCGCTGTTGTTCACCGTCTGGATGAAGACCGCCCCTTCGGCGACGTTGACGGCCCGCTCCGCGAACTCCCCCGTTTGCCAGCCGGCCTCGTGCAGGGCCAGGGTCACCCCGCCGACGATCCGGTCCTGGATCGTCTTCAGGTACCGGTCGAGGTCCATCAGCTGGAACAGCGAGGCGTCGGGCTGCGACGCCAGCTCGCGTACGGAGATGGCCGGTCCGGCCGGGATGGCCACGCGGTGCCCGGCCGTGGCCATCCGCCACGGGATGCGGATCGCGCTCGTGAGGGTGAGCAGGGCCGGACCGAGGGAGCCCGGGCCGGTCGCCACCGCCCAGGCCGCCTTGGCGAAGGCGGAGTTGCGACGGAACCGCTGGGCGATGTCGTCGGCCATCTGGAAGTCCGGCCGGACGGGCAGCAGTACGTGCGGCGCCACTTCCAGCATCAGCATCCCGCCCTGGGTGTGGACGCGGATGAAGACGGTGATCACCAGGTTCTCGTCCCAGCCGCCGATCCGTACGCGCAGGAAGTGCCGGCGGCGCTCGCCGCCCTCCTCGACGGCGATGGCCCGGTGTTCGGCGAAGGCCTCCGCCGACAGGTCCAGGGCGTCGACGTCGGGCAGCCCGGCAGCCGGAAGGAACACGCACTCGTCGATGACCAGTTCCCGCAGCCGGTCCAGTACGGAGGCCTGCGCCTCCGGCGAGCCGTGCGGCGACGGAACGCGCAGGGCCTCCAGCCGTGGCCGGATCCGGTCCACGATCGACGCGTTGTCCAGCTCCTGCGTCTCGCCGTCGCCTCGCGGGCGCAGTTCGACGGACAGCTGCCACGGCAGGTGGGCGGTGCCGGCGCCGCAGAACGGGTTGGCCACGTCGTAGAGGACCAGGGGCCCGTGCTGGATCCGTTCGATGCGCTCGCGGGCCCGCTCGTAGCGCCGGCCCGACACCTGCGGGAGCCCGGCGGCCGAGGCGTAGCGGTCCCGGTCGAGCGAGGACTGCAGGACGCGGGCGAAGTGGCCGCGCTGGAGCCCCGCGACGACGGTGACCAGGACGAGGACGAGGACGGCCGCCCAGGAGCAGGACGTCGCGAAGTACTGCCCGAGCCGCGGCCATTCGAGGAAGATGCCGAGCGGATTGCTGTCCGGCGCGGTCATCGTCTGGCCGAGGTAGGAGAAGAGCCGGCCCAGCCCGGAGAGGGGCAGGCGTTCCGTGCTGTCCTCCCAGAAGCCGAGGACCATCCCCCAGAGGATGCGGGCGAACATCCAGGCCGCGTAGCCACGCAGGATGTACTCCAGGAGCACGCTGCCGCGGCCGGTGCGGTCGCGGCGCCGCTTGATCCGCCCGGCGGCGCTGGTCAGGAGCGCCGGCACCAGCAGGAAGACGAAGAAGGCCTGGGTGAGCAGCAGCCCGAGCGCCCAGATCGCCACCACGGCGGCCGCCCAGGCCACCTCTGCGCGGCGGGCGCGGAGGGCGTGGGCCAGGACGCGGGCGGCGTCGAACCCGTACGAGGGGGCGGTGAAGCGCTCCTCGTGGACGTACAGCTCGTCGATCACCCGGTCGCGGTAGGTCCGGTCGAGGTACGTGCCGGCGCAGAGCAGCCGTCCGGCCTCCGTCTGCGACGGGTGCACGGGCGCGGGCGCGGGCGCGGGCGGGGACGCGGGCGTGCGCGCTCTGCCGTCCGGAATGGTGGTCACCGAGGCCCCCCTCCGGTGTGGGAGGGCAACGGTATGGCGCCCGGCGGTTCCAGGACAGGGCGGATCGCGCCAAAAGGCCCCGGCGCACACAGTGCGCCGGGGCCCTCGGGTGAAGCGGGAGCGGAAGCGGGATCAGATGAGGCCGAGCTCGCGGACCGCGTCGCGCTCCTCGACGAGCTCCGCCACGGACGCGTCGATGCGCGCACGGGAGAACTCGTTGATGTCCAGGCCCTGGACGATCTCGTACTTGCCGTCCTTGGTGGTGACGGGGAAGGAGGAGATGATGCCCTCCGGGACGCCGTAGGAGCCGTCCGACGGGATGCCCATCGAGGTCCAGTCGCCCGCGGCGGTGCCGTTGACCCACGTGCGGACGTGGTCGATGGCTGCGTTCGCGGCGGAGGCGGCCGAGGACGCGCCACGGGCCTCGATGATCGCGGCGCCGCGCTTGGCGACGGTCGGGATGAAGGTGTCGGCGAGCCACTGCTCGTCGTTGACGACCTCGGCGGCGTTCTTGCCGGCGATCTCCGCGTGGAAGATGTCCGGGTACTGGGTCGCCGAGTGGTTGCCCCAGATGGTGAGGCGCTTGATGTCGGAGACGGCGGCGCCGGTCTTGGCGGCCAGCTGCGAGATCGCGCGGTTGTGGTCCAGGCGGGTCATCGCGGTGAAGCGCTCGGCCGGTACGTCCGGGGCGGCGGCCTGCGCGATGAGCGCGTTGGTGTTGGCCGGGTTGCCCACGACCAGGACCTTGATGTCGTCCGCGGCGTGCGCGTTGATCGCGGCGCCCTGCGGCTTGAAGATGCCGCCGTTGGCGGAGAGCAGGTCACCGCGCTCCATGCCCTTGGTACGCGGGCGGGCGCCGACGAGCAGCGCGACGTTCGCACCCTCGAAGCCCTTGTTCGGGTCGTCGAAGATGTCGATGCCGGCGAGCAGCGGGAAGGCGCAGTCGTCGAGCTCCATGGCGGTGCCCTCGGCGGCCTTCATCCCCTGGGGGATCTCCAGGAGCCGGAGCTTGACCGGCACGTCCGCGCCGAGCAGGTGACCGGAGGCGATGCGGAAGAGCAGCGCGTAGCCGATCTGGCCGGCGGCGCCGGTGACGGTGACATTCACAGGAGTGCGGGTCATGGCCTTCTCCGTTAGACAGCTGGCGGTGGGGCGTCCCTGCCCCATGTGCTGGACGGACGCCGCTTCCCGGCACATCTTGATGTGAAGAGACATCCGCGGTCAGGCTATCCGACCCCGGAGGGGCCGAACCCCCGGGTCCGTGTGGCACGTCGCACACGTCACCGGGAGTTCGAAGGTCAATCGGCCGTGCGCCCCGGGGAATCGGCCGGCAGAGCACCGGCCGACGCTGGGACGGCCTAGCGAACGGTGAAGCGGACCGCCGATTCCAGGAACGGCATCTCCAGCCACGGCTTGGGCTCCATCACCAGCGCGAGCAGCGTGATCGCCACGCCCAGCAGCCCGTACGTGACCATGTCCGTGAAACGGGAGCGCACCGCGAGCATGCCCACCGAGGGCAGTACGCGCCGCAGCGCCGAGGCCGCGATCAGGGCCAGCCCGATCAGCAGGCAGCCGAACCGCGGGTGCCCGAGCGCCGTGGACAGCAGCCCGGCCGCGGTCGCGGTGAGCACGGCGAGCATCGGCCACTGGCGGACGGGCGTGGACACGGCCCCGGGGACGGCACGGCCGCTGCCCTCGGGGCGGGCGGTGTCCCGGGTGATGGACGGGAAGCGGCGGGACCGGGGCGCCTCCGGCCCGATCCCGGGCGCTTGCGCCCCGGCACCGGCCGCTTGCGCCCCCGTCGGGCCGGTCGGGCCGGTCGCCGAGCCGGTCGCCGGTCCGGTCGCCGGTCCGGTCGTCGGTCCGGTCGCCGGGCCGGTCGCGTCGGATTCAGCCCGCACTGGTGGTCCGCTCGGCGGCCTCGACGACGTTGACGAGCAGCTGGGCCCGGGTCATCGGGCCGACACCGCCGGGGTTCGGGGAGATCCAGGCGGCCACCTGGGCGACACCGGGGTGCACGTCGCCGACGATCTTCCCGTTCTCGTCGCGGCTGACGCCGACGTCGAGCACGGCCGCGCCCGGCTTCACGTCCTCCGGCTTGACCAGGTGCGGGACACCGGCCGCCGCGACGACGATGTCCGCCTGGCGGAGCAGGCCGGAGAGGTCGCGCGTACCGGTGTGGCAGAGCGTCACGGTGGCGTTCTCGGACTTGCGGGTCAGCAGGAGGCCGATGGAGCGTCCGACGGTGATGCCGCGGCCGAGGACGACGACGTGCGCGCCGTTGATCTCGACCTCGTGGTGGCGCAGCAGTTCGACGATGCCGTACGGGGTGCAGGGCAGCGGTCCCGGCTCGCCCAGCACCAGCCTGCCGAGCGACATGGGGTGCAGGCCGTCGGCGTCCTTCTCCGGGTCCATCAGCTCCAGGACGCGGTTGGTGTCGATCCCCTTGGGCAGGGGGAGTTGGACGATGTAGCCGGTGCACTCCGGGTTGGCGTTGAGTTCCCGTACGACCGCCTCGATGTCCTCCTGGGAGGCGGTCGCGGGCAGTTCGCGCTGGATGGAGGCGATGCCGACCTCGGCGCAGTCCTTGTGCTTGCCGTTGACGTACCAGCGGCTGCCCGGATCGTCACCGACCAGCAGGGTGCCGAGGCCGGGGGTGATGCCCCGGGCCTTCAGCGCCGCCACGCGGGCGGTCAGTTCGGACTTGATCGCGGCTGCGGTGGCCTTGCCATCGAGAATCTGGGCGGTCATGAGCCCATCCTCCCGGATGGAGCGGCCCCGATTCCAGTCACGGGCTCGGACGGGGCGTCCACGGATGCGCGCGGTACATTGCACTTGCACAACAAGTGACGGACCCTCTCGCAACCAACTGGACAACCACTTGCGTGTCCAAGGACGATGCAAGGACAGAGTGCCGCGGGCAGTGCCGGGGGGCGGACCGCAAAGATGCAGATTTCCTCCGTGCGTTTGCCGTGCGTCCCCGCACTTCCACGGAGGAACACCCCAAGATGAGCTTCGGCGACCCGAACAACCCGTACGGACAGCAGCCCCAGGCCCCGCAGGGCCAGCCCGGCTACGGCTACCCGCAGCAGGCCCCGCAGGGCGTCCCGCCGCAGGGCGTCCCGCCGCAGGGCGGCTACGCCTACCCGCAGCAGGCTCCGCAGGGATACCCGGGCGGTCCGGTCGGGTATCCGGGTGGTCCGGTCGAGATGCCCGGCGGGGTGAAGGCCGCCCGCGTCATCCTCTTCGTCCTCGGCGGTCTGCAGGCCCTCTTCGGCCTGCTGGCGCTCCTCGGCGGAGCGTTCTTCGCCTCGATGTTCGCGGAGTCCTCCAGCTCCTCGGCGAGTGACGCGGGGGCGCTCGCGGGCGGCGCGTTCGTCGTCGTGGGCATCATCCTCATCGCGGCCTCGCTGTGGCCGATCCTGACCGCCGCCAAGCTGTCCAAGGGCCGCGGCGGCGTCCGCGTCTCCGGCATCGTCTTCGGCTCGCTGCAGGCCCTCTTCGCCGGACTCAGCGTGCTCGTCAACCTCGCCGCGGCCGGCAGCGACCAGGCGCCCCCGACCGTCGCGGTGTCGCTGATCTTCGCGCTGATCTCGCTCGCGCTGGGCGTGTGGATCATCGTCGGTCTGGCCAACTCGGCCGCCGGCGCCTACTTCGGCCGCCCGCAGTACTAGAGACGTACGAGGGCCATGGGGCCATGGGGCCATGAGCCGTCGGGCCCCGTCCACGGCGAAGGCCGCGACCCGCGCAGTACTGCGGGTCGCGGCCTTCGCCGTTCTCGTGGGCGGGGGCGCCGGGGCGCCGGGGCTCAGTGGAAGAAGTGCCGGGTCCCGGTGAAGTACATGGTCACACCGGCCTTCTTCGCGGCCTCGACGACCAGCTCGTCGCGTACGGAACCACCCGGCTGGACCACGGCCTTGATACCGGCCGCCGTCAGGATCTCCAGCCCGTCCGGGAAGGGGAAGAAGGCGTCGGACGCGGCGTACGAGCCCTGCGCGCGCTCGGCGCCCGCCCGCTCGACGGCGAGCTTCGCCGAGTCGACGCGGTTGACCTGGCCCATGCCGACGCCGACCGAGGCGCCGTCCTTGGCGAGCAGGATCGCGTTGGACTTGACGGCCCGGCAGGCCTTCCACGCGAAGGCGAGCTCGGCGAGCTCCTCGGCGGACAGGGCGTCGCCGGTGGCGAGGGTCCAGTGGGCCGGGTCGTCGCCCTCGGCCTGGAAGAGGTCGCTCTGCTGGAGCAGCGCACCGCCGGAGATGGGCTTGAGGTCGCCCGGCTGGTGCGGGGTGCCGTCCACCTTCAGGACGCGGATGTTCTTCTTCTTGGCCAGGATCTCGACCGCGCCGTCCTCGTAGGCGGGGGCGGCGATGACCTCGGTGAAGATCTCCGCGACCTGCTCGGCGAGCTCGACGGTCACCGGGCGGTTGACGGCGATGACGCCGCCGAAGGCCGACAGCGGGTCGCAGGCGTGCGCCTTGCGGTGCGCGGCGGCGACGTCCTGGTCCACGGCGATGCCGCAGGGGTTGGCGTGCTTGATGATCGCGACGCAGGGCTCTTCGTGGTCGTAGGCGGCGCGGCGGGCGGCCTCGGTGTCCACGTAGTTGTTGAAGGACATCTCCTTGCCGTGCAGCTGCTCGGCGTTGGCGAGCCCGCCGGGCTGCCCGTCCGTGTAGAGGGCGGCGGCCTGGTGCGGGTTCTCGCCGTAGCGCAGGGTCGACTTGCGCTCCCAGGCGCCCGCGAGGAACTCGGGCAGGACGGCGCCCTCTTCCGGCGCGTACGCGTTCGTGAACCAGGAGGCCACGGCGACGTCGTAGGCGGCGGTGTGCTGGAAGGCCTCGGCCGCGAGCCGCTTGCGGGCGGTGAGGTCGAAGCCGCCGCCCTGGGCGGCGGCGAGCACGTCCGCGTACCGCTCGGGGCTGGTCACGACGGCGACCGAGGGGTGGTTCTTGGCGGCGGCGCGGACCATCGACGGGCCGCCGATGTCGATCTGCTCCACGCACTCGTCGGGAGTGGCACCCGACTGGACGGTGGCCAGGAAGGGGTAGAGGTTGACGACCACGAGGTCGAAGGGCTCGACGCCCAGCTCGGCGAGCTGCCGCTGGTGGTCCTCGAGGCGCAGGTCGGCGAGGATGCCGGCGTGCACGCGCGGGTGCAGGGTCTTGACCCGGCCGTCCAGGCACTCGGGGAAGCCGGTCAGCTCCTCGACCTTGGTGACGGGCACCCCGGCCGCGGCGATCTTCGAGGCGGTGGAGCCGGTGGAGACGAGCGCGACGCCCGCCTCGTGCAGGCCGCGGGCCAGCTCTTCCAGTCCCGTCTTGTCGTAGACGCTGATGAGCGCACGCCGGATCGGCCGCTGGGTCGTGGTCGGGTCGTTGCTCTCTACGGCGGTCACTGGATTGTTACCTTTCGTCCCTCAATGCGGTAGCCGTGCCGGGCCAGGCGCCCCACGACATCGACGAGCAGCTGTCGCTCGACTTCCTTGATGCGCTCATGGAGAGCGGCTTCGTCGTCCTCGTCCCGGATCTCGACCACACCCTGGGCGATGATCGGACCGGTGTCCACGCCGGAGTCCACGAAGTGGACCGTGCAGCCGGTGACCTTCGCGCCGTAGGCGAGCGCGTCCCGCACGCCGTGCGCGCCGGGGAAGGCGGGGAGGAGGGCGGGGTGGGTGTTGATGAACCGTCCGCCGAAGCGGTCGATGAACGCCTTGCCCACGATCTTCATGAACCCGGCCGACACGACGAGGTCCGGCGCGTGGGCGTCGGTCGCCTCGGTGAGGGCGGTGTCCCACTCCTCGCGGCTGCCGTAGTCCTTCACCGAGCACACGAAGGTGGGGATCCCGGCCTTCTCGGCCCGCTCCAGGCCGACGATGCCCTCGCGATCGGCCCCCACGGCGACGACTCCGGCGCCGAAGCCCTCGGGCCCGCCGGGGTGGGCGTCGATGGCGTCGAGCAGGGCCTGGAGGTTGGTGCCGGAACCGGAGACCAGCACGACCAGGCGGGAGGCGGCCATGGGGGCCCTTTCTCGCAGAAATACGGTGTTCGTCTTGTGCGGTCATACGAAACTTCGGGGTACCGATATACGGGGAACCATACGAAGCCACCGACCGCCTGCAACGATACCGGCACACCGGACGGCCCCCGAGGTACGGGGGGACGGCCGAGGGGTAGCGTCTGGCCTACAAGCCGCAAGAAGGCCCAACAAGCCGTAATCAGGCCTCACCTCGCCACGACGTCGCCGTGACGTCCATGACACAGGGGAAGAACAGCACCCGATGCCGGACCGCCGCCAGCCCGACTCCTCCACCGACGACAACCCCTTCGCGGCTCCCCCGGAAGGCCGGCCCGAACAGCCGTGGCAGCCGCGCGGCGGTGGCGACGGCGGCACCGGCGGGAACGACCCGAAGGGCTCCGAAGGCGGCCGGGGCGGCCCGGCGCGCTGGGACCCGACGGACCCGATCCAGCGCCGCGCCCGGTACGCGCTGCTGGCCGGCATGTGGGGCTTCTTCTTCGGGATCTTCGGCATTCCGTCGGTGGGTCTGATGCTGGGGGCACTCGCCCTGTACTGGGGCATCAGCGCCCTCCGCGGCAAGCCGGCTTCCACCGCTTCCACCCAGCCTGGCGCGTCCCCCACGGCATCCCCGTCCCCCGGCGGCCTGGCAGCCCTGGGCGAAGCGGCCCGCCCCCAGCGCACGGCGGCGGTGAGCGGCCTGATCACGGCCTCGCTGGCGATCCTGCTGGCGATGACCTCGTACGGCTTGCAGCTCGCGTACAAGGACTTCTACGTCTGCCGCGACGACGCCCTGACCCAGTCGGCGGAACTCCAGTGCAACACCCTCCTCCCGGACAACGTGGTGGGCGCGATCCTGAAGGTTCGCCAGTAACTCCCGGACCCGGCCAACTCCAGCCCCGCCGACGCTCGAGGCGCGGAGCCCGGCCAACTCCAGCCTCGCCGGCGAGTGAGGCGCGGGGCCCTGGCAACTCCAGCCTCGCCGGCGTTTGAGGCGCGGGGCCCTGGCAACTCCAGCCTCGCCGGCGTTTGAGGCGCGGGGGCCGGGGCGGAGCCCCGATCCTCAGCCCCGCCGGCGATTGAGGCGCGGGGCTCGGCCCCGACAGCGGCTCCGCACTAGGCAGGCGGCTTCCGCCGCGCCAGCACCCGAGCCCCCACCACCGGCGGCGCCAACGGCTGCGCCACCACCGGCAGGTCCACACTGATCCCCCGCACGATCGTCAACGCCCGCTGCGGCCGCACAGGCGGCACCGGCACCACCGGCACCGGCACCGGCACCGGCACCGGCACCGGCACCGGCACCACCTCACCGGCATCCGGAACCGCCGCCACCTCGGCCGCCGCCCGGCGAAGCGCCTCCCACCGGATCTCCCGCACCCCACTGTCATGCCACCCGTCCTCCACCGGCCCCCCCGAAACGGCCGGCCGCATCCGCCACGCATGCACCCCCACCGCCACCGGCACCGCCAGCACCAGCGTCCACACGAAGGCCGCCGCGCCCACGGCCCACCACACCGGCCCGAAGTCGGCCAGCGCCCGCGACCCCAGCGGCCCCGACGAGGCCGCCGCGAGCCCGGCCATGACCAGACCGCACACCAGCGCACCGAGGGCGGCGGTTAGCGCGGTCTCCCCGTACCGGACCTCCCGCGCCCGGCGTACCGCGAACCACCCCACCGCCAGCCCGGCCACCACCGGCACCCCGGCGACCGCCCAGGTCAGCAGGTTCCCCGTCCCCTCGGCCGGCAGCGCCGCCAGCAGCGGGAACCGGGGCAGCGAGGGCGCGCCCTCGAAGCCGAGCGGGGTGGCGGTCGCGCCGACGCCGAGGGCGAAGCCGGGACCGAGGGCGTAGGCCGCCCCCCACACCATGGCGTTCGGGATCAGCGCGACCGCGAGCAGCAGGACCGCGAAGCGGCCCGACCACACCCCGGTCAGCGCCAGGAACGTCCCCTGGACCTCCGCTCCGTGCCAGGCGAGCGAGGCCCCGACGAGCAGGACACCGCCGCCCAGGAGTACGAGGGCTCCGCCCACACCGGCCCGGAGCGCCAGCGCGTAACGGGGGCGCGTGACTGCCCTCCGTACGCCCCCCGGCACCCATGACGGGAACGACCCGAGCGGACGCCCCCGGGCCGCCCAGACCCCGCCGGCGGCGGCGAGCACGGCGACCAGCGGAACGTGCCAGGCCGCGCTCAGCGGATCGGCGGGCATGGGGCCGCCCGCCGCGTACGCGGTGGCGAGGGCCCCGACGGCCAGGTACCCGCACACCACAGCCGAGAAGACGGCGCTCGCAGGCAGCACCACCACCTCCTCCCCCTCCTCCTCCTCATCCGAGGCGCTCCCGAGCCGGGCCGCGCGCCGCATGAGCAGCACGGGCAGCGCGACGAGGAGCAGTGGGGTCAGGCCGACGGGCGCCGGCACGCCGGACAGGGTCTCGTACCGCACGAGCTCCGTCCCGTGGGCGAGCAGCCACAGCCCGGCGGCGAGGTGCAGGGCTCCGCCGGGGCCGCTGTCGGGGTAGGGGGAGCTGATCCACAGCACGATGACGAGCACGGCGAGGAAGCCGAGCCCGAGTCCGGCCGCCACGGCACCGCCCACCACGCAGGCGGCCGCCGCCGGAGAACGGCGCCGACCGGCGGCTCGCGGGGCCGCGGACAACAGGGTCTCCCGTTCGGTCACTTGGGTCACCCCGCCATGGTGCCAACGACACGCGCTATGAGCGGGTAACAGGCGAATGTCCGTGGTGTCGCTCAATATACGTTTATGTACTTTTTCGCCCAGGGCTGCCGGGTCGCGGGGAGTGTGGCATGACACAAGGCGTCGAGACGAGCTCGGAGCTGGGTCTCCCCTCCCCGAAGGAACGCCGCAGACTGCGCGAATCGGCAGGGCTGTCACACGGGGACGTCGCGGCGGCGATGGGCGTCACCGCAACCACGGTCCGGTCGTGGGAGACGGGCCGCACGGCCCCCCGCGGGCGCAAACGGGAGGTATACGCAAGGTTCCTGACGACCCTTGCGCCCCCACCGGCACCGCCCCCGCCGACCGAGCCCGAAGCCGAACGCCCCCAGGCAGGCCGGCCCGCGAAAACCGAGGCCGCGGCCCCGCCCGCCGGGACCGAACCTGAACTCGACTCCGCAGGCCCCCAGGCGGGCCGGCCCCCGCAAGCCGACGCCGAAGCCGAGCTCCCGGCCACGGAGACCGAGGCCGTGGGGCCGGGAGTCGCGCTCGCTGCCGGGGCCGCGCCCTCCTCGGCCCCGGGGGCGGCCCTCGGCACCGCCCGCCCCCTGCCGGGTCGGTTCGCGGGGGCCGGAACCCGCCCCAAGCCCGGGGCCAAGCGCGCTGGGAAGCCACCGGTGGCGGTTCCTCGCCACGAGGCCAAAGCCCCGGCCAAGGCGGGCTCCGCCGGCCTGACCACCGAATCCGCCGAGGCCAACGGGACCGGCAGGCACGGCGGGGCCAACGGGCCTGACGGTACCGGCAGCTCGGGCGCGGCCAACAAGGCCACGAACCCGGCAGAGGCCACCAGAACCAGGGAGACCGGCAGATCCGGCGGAGCCAACTGGCCTAACGGAACCAGCAGATCGGACGCAGCCAACCGGGCCACCCATCCCGCAGACACCACCCGCACCACGGACACCGAGGGCTCCGATGGGGCCGAGCAGCCGAGCCCGACCGGCGGATCGGACAGGGACGATCTGGCCGCCAGGCCCCTGGGCACCCGTTCAGTCGAGGGCCCGCCCGGGTCCGGCGGGGCCGTGCGGCCGGCCGACGGCGGCGAGCCGGCCGCCGCGGGCGCGACCGGTGGACCGGCCGGATCGGCGGAAGCCGCCGGGACAGCAGGGCCGGCCCCTGCCACTGCGGCCACTGCGGCCACCGAGGCAGCCAGGGCCGACGGAGCCGCCATGGCCGAAGATGCCGACCCGACAGGCGCGGGAGGCATGGCCGGCACGGCCGCCGTGGCCCAAGGGTGCGACCCGGCAGGCGCGACCGTCACGGCCGGCGGGGCAGGCGGGGCAGGCGCGACCGTCACGGCGGACACGGCAGGGGCCGACGCGGCTGCCCTGGCCAGCGGGACCGACGGCCAAACCGGGCCCACGGAAGGCGACGGAGTCGGCACCGGAGCCGAAGCCGGGGCCGGGGCCGAAGCCGGGGCCGAAGCCGGGGCCGGGGCCGAAGCCGGGGCCGGGGCCGGGGCCGAAGCCGGGGCCGGGGCCGAAGCCGGGGCCGGGGCCGGGGCCGAAGCCGGGGCCGGGGCCGAAGCCGGGGCCGGGCACACCGAAGCGGAAGCGGAAGCCGCCGGTCCCGCGGCGCCGCCGGGGCCCGCGGAGGCGTTTGACGCGCTCTACGCCCACGCCGCACCCGCCCTCGCCCGCCAGACCTACCTGCTCACCGGCCGCCGGGCCCTCGCCCTGGAGGCCGTGGAGCGGGCCTTCCACCAGGCCTGGAGCCACTGGCCCGAGGTGGCCACCGACCCCGACCCCGTGGGCTGGGTGCGCGCGGCCGCGTACGAGTACGCGCTCTCCCCCTGGCATCAGTTCCGCCGCGCCCACCGGCACCCCGACAAGGCCCCCGCCGAACCCGCCGACCGGATCCTCCTGGACGCGATGCTCGCGCTGTCCACCACCCACCGCCGTACCGTCCTGCTCTACGACGGCGTCGGCCTCGACCTGCCCGACACCGCCGCCGAGACGGAGGCCAGCACCCCCGCCGCCGGCATCCGCCTCCTCCACGCGCACGCCGACCTCGCCGACCGGATCCCGGAACTGGCCGGCGTACCGCCCGAGAACCAATCCGCGCTGCTCCACGAACGGCTCTCCACGCTGCGGCCCGCCGTCCGGCTCGAACCCCGCCCGGCGGTCGCCGTCCGCGCCTGCGGGGAGCGCCGTATCCGGCGGTGGGCCCGGGCGGCCGTCGGTCTCACCGCGGTGATCGCGGCGGCGAGCGCCTACACCGCCGTGACCGCGCCCACGCAGTACGAGCCCCCGATCGCGCCCGGCGAGAGCGTGTCCGGGGTGCCTCCGCACAGCGGCCCCCAGCGGCTCACCGAGCAGAGCAAGCAGCTCCAGGAGAAGCTGCGCAGCGACCCGGCCGCCGGCCCGCTCCGCCTCGCCCCGCGGGTCGAATGAGCGAGCGGCAGACGCGAGAACGGGCGTGGCCCGCACCCCCGGAATTCCGGATGGGTGCGGGCCACGCCCGTGTGCGTACCGCTGCCGCGGCAGTGGCTCTGCCTACTGCGCGGCGTTCAGGATCTCGCGGGCCAGCTTCGCCGTCTCGGTCGGCGTCTTGCCGACCTTGACGCCCGCGGCCTCCAGGGCTTCCTTCTTGGCCTGTGCGGTGCCAGAAGAACCGGAGACGATGGCGCCGGCGTGACCCATGGTCTTGCCCTCGGGGGCGGTGAAGCCCGCGACGTAGCCGACGACCGGCTTGGTGACGTTCTTCGCGATGAAGTCCGCCGCACGCTCCTCGGCGTCGCCGCCGATCTCGCCGATCATGACGATCAGGTCGGTGTCGGGGTCGGCCTCGAACGCCTCGAGGGCGTCGATGTGCGTGGTGCCGATGACCGGGTCGCCACCGATGCCGACGGCCGAGGAGAAGCCGATGTCACGGAGCTCGTACATCATCTGGTAGGTCAGCGTGCCCGACTTGGACACGAGGCCGATGCGGCCGGGCTTGGTGATGTCGCCCGGAATGATGCCGGCGTTGGACTGGCCGGGGGTGATCAGACCCGGGCAGTTCGGGCCGATGATCCGCGTCTTGTTGCCCTTGGCGGTCGCGTACGACCAGAAGGCGGCGGAGTCGTGCACCGCGATGCCCTCGGTGATGACGACGGCCAGCGGGATCTCGGCGTCGATCGCCTCGACGACGGCGGCCTTGGCGAAGGCCGGCGGGACGAAGAGGACGGAGACGTTGGCGCCCGTCTTCTCCATCGCCTCGGCGACGGAGCCGAAGACCGGGACCTCGGTGCCGTCGAAGTCGACGGTGGTGCCGGCCTTGCGCGGGTTCACGCCGCCGACGATGTTGGTGCCGTCAGCCAGCATCAGCTTGGTGTGCTTCATGCCCGTGGCACCGGTCATGCCCTGGACGATGACCTTGCTGTCCTTGTTGAGGAAGATAGCCATGTGAGTCTGTGACCTCTGCCCTTACTTCGCAGCCGCGAGCTCGGCGGCCTTGTCGGCCGCGCCGTCCATGGTGTCCACGCGCTGCACCAGCGGGTGGTTGGCGTCCGAGAGGATCTTGCGACCCAGCTCGGCGTTGTTGCCGTCGAGACGGACGACGAGCGGCTTGGTGACCGCCTCGCCCTTCTCCTCCAGCAGGGCCAGCGCCTGGACGATGCCGTTGGCGACCTCGTCGCAGGCGGTGATGCCACCGAAGACGTTGACGAAGACGGACTTGACGTCCGGGTCGCCGAGGATGATCTCGAGACCGTTGGCCATGACGGCGGCGGAGGCGCCACCGCCGATGTCCAGGAAGTTGGCGGGCTTGACGCCGCCGTGGTTCTCGCCGGCGTACGCGACGACGTCGAGGGTGCTCATGACGAGACCCGCGCCGTTGCCGATGATGCCGACCTCACCGTCGAGCTTGACGTAGTTGAGGTTCTTCGCCTTGGCGGCGGCCTCGAGCGGGTTCGCGGCCGCGTGGTCCACGAACTCCTCGTGGCCCGGCTGGCGGAACTCGGCGTTCTCGTCGAGCGAGACCTTGCCGTCGAGCGCGATGACGTCGCCGGAGGCGACCTTCGCGAGCGGGTTGACCTCGACGAGGAGCGCGTCCTCGGCGATGAAGGTCGCCCACAGGGTCACGAGGACCTCGGCGACCTTCTCGGCGACCTCGGCCGGGAACTGCGCCAGGGCGACGATCTCGCGGGCCTTCTCGATGGTCACGCCCTCGTTGGCGTTCACCGGGACCTTGGCGAGCTTCTCGGGGGTCTCCTCCGCGACCTGCTCGATGTCCATGCCGCCCGCGACCGAGGCCATGGCCAGGAAGGTGCGGTTGGTGCGGTCGAGGAGGTAGGAGACGTAGTACTCCTCCAGGATCTCCGGAGCGGTCTCGGCGATCATCACCTTGTGGACCGTGTGGCCCTTGATGTCCATGCCGAGGATGTCCGTCGCCCGGGCGACGGCCTCGTCCGGGGTGGCGGCCAGCTTCACGCCGCCGGCCTTGCCGCGGCCGCCGACCTTCACCTGCGCCTTGACGACCGACTTGCCGCCCAGCCGCTCGGTGGCCTCGCGAGCCGCCTCAGGCGTGTCGATGACTTCACCGGCCAGCACCGGTACACCGTGCTTGGCGAAGAGGTCCCTCGCCTGGTACTCGAACAGGTCCACGCGCGTCCGTCCCTTGTCTTTTTTAAAGATTCGCAGTGATTCGCGGTTGTCTGCTATCTGCGTGGGCGTGCCGCGGAGGGCAACGTGACGGCGCTGTCACAAGGAAGGCGCACACGGTGACCGTGGACGCGGCATGTCCGTCCCGCAGGTTATCCCCGTGGGACGTAGGTCCCTAAATCGCAGATCACACCTGAGCGGTGATACCTGTCACAGATCGCCTCACGCTTGAACTGGAACTTCGTGCGATCCACCGATTCCCCGTGATCGACGCGGGGCCGCTCAAGGCACCGGCAGGGGGCGCTTCTCCAGGGCCGCGGCCATCACCTCCGGGAACAGGTCGGGGGTGCAGGCGAAGGCCGGGGCCCCAAGTGCCGCAAGGGCGGCGGCGTGCTCGCGGTCGTAGGCCGGGGCGCCCTCGTCGGACAGCGCCAGCAGGGTGACGAACTCGACCCCCGCGCCCTTCATGGCGGCGACCCGCTTGAGCATCTCGTTGCGTATGCCGCCCTCGTAGAGGTCACTGATCAGGACGACGACGGTGTCGGCGGGGCGGGTGATCTTCGACTGGCAGTAGGCGAGGGCCCGGTTGATGTCGGTACCGCCGCCCAGCTGGGTGCCGAAGAGGACGTCGACCGGGTCGTCGAGCTGGTCGGTGAGGTCGACGACTGCGGTGTCGAAGACGACGAGGCGGGTGGCGATCGAGCGCATGGAGGCCAGTACCGCCCCGAAGACGGAGGCATAGACGACGGATGCGGCCATCGACCCCGACTGGTCGATGCAGAGGATCACCTCCTTCTTCACCGACTGGGCCGCACGGCCGTAGCCGATCAGCCGTTCGGGGACCACGGTGCGGTACTCGGGCAGGTAGTTCTTGAGGTTGGCCCGGATCGTGCGGTTCCAGTCGATGTCGTGGTGGCGGGGGCGGCTGATCCGGGCGGACCGGTCGAGGGCGCCGGTGAGGGTCGCCCGGGTCCGCGTGGCGACCCTCTTCTCCAGCTGCTCGACCACCTTGCGGACCACGGCCCGGGCCGTCTCCTTCGTCGTGTCGGGCATCGCCTTGTTGAGGGAGAGGAGGGTGCCGACCAGGTGGACGTCGGGCTCGACGGCCTCCAGCATCTCCGGCTCCAGCAGCAGGGCGGACAGGCCGAGCCGCTCGATCGCGTCGCGCTGCATGACCTGGACCACCGAGCTGGGGAAGTACGTACGGATGTCCCCGAGCCAGCGGGCCACGTGCGGCGCGGACCCCCCGAGTCCGGCCGACCGCGCCCCCGACGCCTTGCGGGAGCCGCTCTGGCTCCGCTCGCCCGCTCCTCCGTACAGCGCGGCGAGGGCCCCGTCCATGGCCGCGTCCCGCCCGCTCAGCGCGCACCCGGTCCCGTCGGCCTCTCCCCCGCCGAGCACCAGCCGCCATCGCCGCAACCGCTCGCCTCCGGCGGGACGGGCGGCGCCGGCAACACCCCGACCACTGCCGTCCAGCTCCGCGCCGCCACCGGCCCGCCCACCCCCGGCAGGATGGGCGGTGTCCGCAGCGCCCCGACCACTGCCGTCCAGCTCCGCGCCGCCACCGGCCCGCCCACCCACCGCGGGACGGGCGGCGCCGGCAGCACCCCGGCCACTGCCGTCCAGCCCCGGGCCGTTACCGGCCGGTGGCCCGGCCGGGCCGTGCACGGGCGCTGCTCCGGGGCCTGTGCCGGCCTCGCGGGGTACCGCCGGGTTCTCCGTACTGGTCATCTGTCCGTCCCCCTGCACTCGTCGTGTCCGTCGGCCTGAGCCGTCGGCCTCTTCCGTCCCATGTCCAGCCCGACATCCAGCCCCGCCGGCCAATCAGGCCCGCCGGCGCCATTCGCCCCGCCGGGCGATCCAGCTCCACCGGCGCTTCAGCCCCGCCGGCCGATCCGGCTCCACAGGCGCCGTTCCACCCGCCGGCCAATCCAGCCCCGCCGGCGTTTGAGGCGCGGGGGCCCGGGGGCAGGGCCCCGGCAACGGCGCCGCACCCTGCGAGGGGCGCCCCCTCAGGCAGCCGCGACCCCGCCGGGAGGCGACCCGGCGAGCAGCATCCGGACCAGGGCCACCACCGCGTCCGCGCGGGCCGGGTCCAGGTCGGGGGCGAAGCCCGTGGGGGCCGAGCCCGGCGCGGGCGCCGTGGCCGGGCCGCCGGGGCCGCGGCGGACCAGCTCGCCCAGGGTCCGCTTCACGCCCGGCTCGTACGCCCCGAACGTCCGCCGCAGCAACGGCAGTACGTCGGTGAAGGCCCGCTCCGGCACCCCCGCCAGCCAGCTGTCGATCAGCCCCAGCAGCCGGTCGTCGTGGACCAGCAGGGTCCCGCCGCCCGAAGCGCCGCCCGCGAAGCCCTCGATCCAGCCCGCCGCGTCGGCCGGGGAGGCCGCCGGGGACAAGGCGAGTCCCATCAGCCGCGCCGTCTCCTCGGCCGGGAGCCGCCCCTCGTCGAGCAGCAGCCGGGCCGCGCGGCCGCGGATCAGCCCCGGCACGGTGTCCCGGCCGGCCAGCGTCCTCAGCACCGCGGACCACCTCTCCCGCAGCCCCTCGTCGGCGTCGGCCAGCAGTCCGACCGCCCCGTGCACCCCGTCCACATGGCCCCGCAGCTCCGCCGCCGCGTCGGCGTCCAGCCCGGCCGCGCAGGCCGGCGGCAGCGCCACGCATATCCGCTCGGCGAGCCCGGCCGCCACCGTGCCGAGCGCCGCCGCGTCGGTCCCCCGGACGTCCCCGTACCGCAGCGAACGGGCCAGTGCCGGCAGGGCCTTGGCGAGCCGCGCCACATCGGTGTCCAGCGCGGCCCGGTCCGCGAGCGCCCGCAGTACGGCGGGCAGCGCCTCGGACAGCCCGGCCAGCAGGCACCGCTCGGCCAGCGCCGTCACCTCGCCCAGCTCCCCGGCGCCCGCGGCGTCCGCCTCGGCCTTGGCGGTGGCGGCCGCCAGGACGGTGGTGCCCCAGATCCCGGCCTCGGCCACCCGTACCGACAGCTCCGGCTCCCAGCGCAGCCGCCAGGTCTCCCGGAAGGTGCCGGTACTGCTGCGGGAGGCGGTGGGCGTGCCCCAGCCGATGCCGAGCAGCCGCAGCCGGTGCAGCAGCAGGGACTTGGCGGCGTCCGTCTCCTTGCGCAGGTCGAGTTCCAGCTCGCGTTCCTGCGCCTCGGGCTTGAGCCGCAGCGAGCGCTGCTGCCGGGTCAGGTCGCGCTGGAGCGGTACGACGGGGGCCGTGTCCGGGACCTCGCCGAGCACGTCGCCGACGACCAGTCGGTCCTCTATCAGCGCGAGCGGTATGTCGGAGCCGTCGCACATCACCGCCCGGACCGCCTCCAGGGTCTCCGTCAGCCCGGGCAGCGGCCGCCCGCGCATCGCGGCCAGGGTCTCGGCCAGCCGGACCGCCTCGATGACGTGCGCCGGGGAGACCTGCCGGTCCTCTTCCCGCAGCAGCCCCGCGACCTTGGTCAGCCACCGCTCCACGGGCCGGTCCCGGGCCGAGAAGAGGTGGGCGTACCAGCCGGGCGAGGCGATGCCCGCGCCGTACCCGCCGGCCCGCGCGAGCCTGCGGTGGGTCCAGGGCACCCAGGTGGTCTCCACCTTGACCTTGGGCAGGCCGGTGAGCAGTGCCTTGTCGGCGGCCGCGGTGGTCTTCGCGCGCAGGGCGGGGACGTGCCAGGCGCCGCACACCACGGCGTACGCGTCGCCGAACTCCCGGCGGGCGGCCCGCATCCGCTGCCGCATGTGCGCCTCGCGGACCAGGTCGCGGGCGTGGCCGCCGTCGCCGTAGGCCTCGCGGAGGGCGCCCATGGCCTCGCCGAGCGCCGCGAACGCGCCGAGCGGGTCCTGGCGCCGGCCGTCGGCGCCCCGGTGTTCGACCACGTCCTCCCACCAGCGCTCGGGGTCGTCGTACCCGGCGGTCTCGGCCAGCACCGCGAGGGGGTCGAGGCGGACCGTATCCGGCTCGCCCCCGTCCTGCCGGTCCCCTTCGGCCGCCAAGGTGTGCGCCGCCGGGAGGTCGATGAACCGGACGGGAACGTCCCGCGCCTGGGCCCAACGGATGGCGACCCATTCGGGGGAGAAGCCGGCCAGCGGCCAGAACGCGGCCCGCCCCGGATCGTCCGCCGCGTGCGCGAGGAGTGCGACGGGCGGCCGCATCCCCGGTTCGGCAGCGAGCGGCAGCAGCGCGTCCCCTTCCGGCGGGCCCTCGATCAGCACCGCCTTCGGCTGGGCCGCGTCCAGGGCCGACCGGACGGCCCGGGCCGAGCCGGGCCCGTGGTGCCGTACGCCCAGCAGCAGCGGCCCCTGCGCGGCCCTGCTCATACGGTCACCTCCCGGCAGGCGCGGTAGAAGTCCTTCCAGCCGTCCCGCTCGCGGACCACGGCCTCCAGGTACTCCTGCCAGACCACCTTGTCAGCGGCCGGGTCGCGGACGACGGCGCCGAGGATTCCGGCGGCCACGTCGGAGGGGCGCAGCACGCCGTCCCCGAAGTGGGCGGCCAGGGCCAGGCCTCCGGTGACGACGGAGATGGCCTCGGCGGTGGAGAGGGTGCCGCTGGGCGATTTCACCTTCGTACGGCCGTCGTCGGTGACTCCGTCGCGCAGCTCGCGGAAGACGGTGACGACGCGGCGGATCTCCTCCAGGCCCTCGGGCGCGGCCGGCAGGTCGAGGGAGCGGCCCATCTGGTCGACGCGGCGGGCGACGATGTCGACCTCGGCGTCGGCGGTGGCGGGCAGCGGCAGGACGACGGTGTTGAAGCGGCGGCGCAGCGCGCTGGAGAGCTCGTTGACCCCGCGGTCGCGGTCGTTGGCGGTGGCGATGAGGTTGAAGCCGCGCACGGCCTGCACCTCTTCGCCGAGCTCCGGTATCGGGAGCGTCTTCTCGGACAGGACGGTGATGAGGGTGTCCTGGACGTCGGCGGGGATGCGGGTGAGCTCCTCGACGCGGGCGGTCATGCCGTCGGCCATGGCCCGCATGACGGGGCTGGGGACGAGGGCTTCGCGACTGGGTCCGTGGGCGAGGAGGCGGGCGTAGTTCCAGCCGTAGCGGATGGCTTCCTCGGGGGTGCCGGCGGTGCCCTGGACGAGGAGGGTGGAGTCTCCGCTGACGGCGGCGGCCAGGTGTTCCGACACCCAGGTCTTGGCGGTGCCGGGGACGCCGAGCAGGAGCAGGGCGCGGTCGGTGGCCAGGGTGGTGACGGCGACTTCGACGATGCGGCGCGGTCCCACGTACTTGGGTGTGATGACCGTGCCGTCGGGCAGTTCGCCGCCGAGCAGGTAGGTGGCGACGGCCCACGGGGAGAGCTTCCAGCGGGCCGGGCGGGGCCGGTCGTCGGCGGCGTCCAGGGCTTTCAGTTCGTGCGCGAAGGCGTCCTCGGCGTGCGGTCGCAGCGCCTGGGCGCCCGTGGTGTTCTCGGGCATGGTCATGGTCCCCCTCCAATGCTCGGCAGCCGCTCCCGACTGCTGGAATCCACGGTGCACCACACCACTGACAACGGGCCGTGCTCACTGCGTTGTTGCAGGTCAGAGCGATTGTCAGTGGGGGTCCGTACGGTGGTTCACATGACTGAGCAGGGGGTCCGCTGGACAGCGGAACAGGTACTGGCTCTGGCTCCTGACGATGCCTCACGCAAGGCGGGAGGCAGACTTGGCGGGGCGGGGCCGTGGTCGCAGATCGGAGGTTCCGCTTCCGGTTTGGTGTGGGGGTTGTGCAAGGGCAGCGGCAGTACGCCGTACCGAACGGTCGTGGACCTGGCCGGGCCGGCGTACAAGTGCTCCTGCCCAAGCCGGAAGTTCCCGTGCAAGCACGCGCTGGGGCTGCTGCTGCTCTGGTCCGCGGAGGGGGTGGGCGAGCCGGGCGAGGCACCGGAGTGGGCCGCGCAGTGGCTGGCGGACCGGGCGGCGAAGGCCGCCGGGCCGGCCGCGGGGGCGGGCAGACCGGTTGACGAGGAGGGGGCGCGGCGCCGCGCCGAGCGGCGGGCGGCCCGGATCGGCGCGGGCGTCACCGAGCTGGAGCAGCGGCTGGCCGATCTGCTGCGCGGCGGCCTCGCGGGCCAGGAGCAGTCCGGGTACGCGGCGTGGGAGGAGACCGCGGCCCGGATGGTCGACGCCCAGGCGCCCGGACTGGCGGGGCGGGTGCGGGAGTTGGGGACGATACCCAGTTGCGGCCCCGGCTGGCCCGCCCGGATGCTGGAGGAGGCGGCGCTGCTGCACCTGCTGGACCGGGCCTGGCTGGGGGTGGCCGCGTTGCCGGATCAGCTGGCGGCGACGGTGCGCAGCCGGGTGGGACTGCCGGCCTCCGGGGAGGGGGAGGCCGTACGGGACCGATGGCTGGTGCTGGCCCAGAACGACTCGGTGTCGCCGGACGGGCGGCTCACCACCCGCCGGATATGGCTGCGCGGGCTGCAGGGCGGCCGGCCGGCGCTGGTGCTGGACTTCGGACCGCCCGGGCGGCCGCCGGGGCTGGCGCTGCCGGTGGGGCTGGTGCTGGAGGCGGAAGTCCGCTTCCGGCCCGGGTCGGCGGGGCTGCGGGCGGCTCTCGGAGAGAGGTTCGCCGCGGCCGCGCCGTGCGCGGAGGTTCCGGCCGCGGTGAGTACCGGGGCTGCTCTGGAGGCCTACGGGGCGGCGCTGCGGGAGGACCCGTGGCTGGAGTCCTGGCCTGTGGTGCTGGGCCCGGTGATCCCGATACCGGGAGAGCTCGGCTGGCAGCTGGCGGACGCGGAGGGAACCGCTGCCCTGCCGGTGCCCGTCACCGGGTCCGGGAGCCGCTCCCGGCCGGGCCTGTGGCAGCTGGCCGCGTTGTCGGGCGGGGGCCCGGTGACGGTGTTCGGGGAGTGCGGCCACCGCGGCTTCACCCCCCTGACGGCCTGGCAGCCGGACTCTCCGGAGCCGGTGGCGCTGGCCTGACGGGGCGAGCCACCACGGGGATCGCTGAAGGAAAGCAGCTCTGAAGGAAAACGCTGGGGGCCTGGGGGCCCGTATGCCGTCCGAGAGGACGGCGGGGAGGGAAACACGCGGCGCGGGGGCGCCGTACGGGGAACGGGGAGCAACGAGAAGCCGGGGGGCTTTTGTGAACGACAACCACGCCAGTTGAGCGCAGTTGAGCGGCACATCGACAGCTCCGGTCCCGCGGAGGGGGCGGGACCGGAGCGCGGTACCAGGGAGGGGAGAGGAGCCTGATGGGCATGGGTGACGAGGAGTACGGGGACTGGGAGGCGCTGGTCGGTGCCGCGCTGCTGGGCACCGAGCGGCGGCAGGGCAGTCCGGAGGCCCTGCTGGACGCGGCGGCCGTGCAGACCGTGCGGCGGCGGGCCGGGCTGCGGCCGGCCGAGGCGGGGCCGCGTCCGGAGCCCGCGCCGGTGGATCCGCGCCCGGCGCCACCGGTGGCGGCCCGGCGGCGGCTCGCACAGCTGCTGGCCGGCCGGGCCGGTGCGGGCAGCGGCGGCGGGCGGCGCGGGGCCGCCCCGGATCTGACGGAGCTGCTGCCCCAATGGCTGGCCGCGGCCGGGCGGCACGGCTACCGCTCGCCGGCCGCGCTCGTCCCGGCGCTGCTGGACGCGGCCCGGGCCCGTACGGATCTGCGGCCGCAGGCGCTGGCCCTGGCCGGGGCGCGGGGCATGTGGCTCGCGCGGCTGAATCCGGACTGGCGCTTCGCCCTGCGCGGCGGGGTGGGCGGGGCCGGGCAGCTGCCGGACGTGACGGACCGGGCCGGGGTGGAACGGCTGTGGCAGGAGGGGCTGTTCGCGGAGCGGGTGGCGCTGCTGGGTGCGGTACGGGCCCACGAGGCGGCGGCCGCGCCGAGGCTGCTGGCGACGACCTGGGCCACCGAGCGGGCCGAGGACCGGCTGATGTTCCTCGATTCGCTGCGGGTGGGGCTGTCGGAGGGCGACGAGCCGTTCCTGGAGGCGGCGCTGGGCGACCGCAGCCGCAATGTCCGCGCGACGGCCGCCGAGTTGCTGTCCGCGCTGCCGGGTTCGGCGCTGGCGGGGCGGATGGCGGAGCGGGCCGTGGCCTGTGTGGGTCCCGAGGGGGTGATCCCGCCGGCCGAGTGCGACGCGGGGATGCTGCGGGACGGGGTGGTCAAGCGCCCGCCCGCCGGGCGCGGGGAACGGGCTTGGTGGCTCGGACAGTTGGTGGAGGCCGCGCCGCTGTCCTGCTGGCGGGAGCGGTTCGGGGGGATGGGGCCGGCGGAGCTGGTGGCGCTGCCGGTCGCCGAAGGGGAGGTCTGGCGGGAGGAGCTGCACGCGGCGTGGTGCCGGGCGGCGGTGCGGCAGCGGGATGCGGAGTGGTCGCGGGCCCTGCTCGGCCCGGCCTCCGCCCCGCCCGCGGCGGGCCCGGGGACGGCCTCGCTCGCGGAGCGGGCGAAGCTGCTGGAGACCTTGCCGGATGCGGAACGGGCGGACTGGGTCGCGGAGTTCATACGGGCCCACGGGCTGTCGGAGGCGTTCCAGCTGCTCGGGGTGTGCGTGGTGCCGTGGGCGGGGGCTCTGGGCAGGGCGGTCGTGGACGCGCTGGAGGCGGCGCGGGAGGCGGGCAGCTACCCGTGGAGCTTCAGCGGGGTGATGGGGCTGGCGGAGCGCTGCCTGGATCCTGCGGAGGCGGGGCGGCTGGAGGCCCTGACCGCCGGGGCGGAGGACCCGCCGGATGCGTCGCCGGGCGCCGCCGCGTACTGGGCGGAGGCGTTCCAGCGGCTGGTGGCCACCCTTCGCTTGCGGGAGGCGATGCTGTCGGAACTCTCCCCGCCATAACCCCTGCGGGGTGCCCGGCGGGTGGGGGGCTCCTCCCTGGCCCACAGCCGTGCCCCTCACCCCCTCAAGGCCCCTGGGGCTCCGCCCCAGACCCCGCGCCTCAAACGCCGGCGGGGCTGATGGGGTTCCGCCCGGCCGCCAGGTGCACCTCAAAGATCGGGGCTCCGCCACGCACCCCGCGCCGCGGTGGCGGCCGGTAGCTGCCCGGCGGCAGGGGCGCGGGGAGTGGCCGCGAGGTGGGGTGGCCGGGCCGCCGGGGGCTACTGGCGGACGTGCGTGCGGACCCAGTCCACGATCGACGTCGTCGTCGCGCCCGGAGTGAAGATCTCGGCCACGCCCTTCGCCTTCAGGGGGGCGATGTCGTCCTCCGGGATGATGCCGCCGCCGAAGACCTGGATGTCCTCCGCGTCGCGCTCCTTCAGGAGCTCCAGCACGCGCACGAACAGCGTGTTGTGGGCACCGGAGAGGATCGAGAGGCCGATCGCGTCGGCGTCCTCCTGGATCGCGGTGTCCACGATCTGCTCGGGGGTCTGGTGGAGGCCGGTGTAGATGACCTCCATGCCCGCGTCCCGCAGGGCCCGCGCGATCACCTTGGCGCCGCGGTCGTGGCCGTCGAGACCCGGCTTGGCCACCACCACACGGATCGGACCGGTCACACCCATCGCACTGCCTCCCGAGTGAACGAACGTTAAGTACAGCATCGCGCACGCCACCGTTTCACGGTCAAGCAGGAGGGGGAAATCACACGTGGGACGGCATTGCGCCCACCGTGCCGACAGCCGCACGGCACGGTGGCGCTACCGGCCGCATCCCCAAAGGCTCAGGGGAGGCCGTCGATGGGGCTGTCCATACGCTTGTCCGGCGCCGCGCTGCGGGCCGGGGCGCTCGAGGTGGTCGTGCTCGGCGGGCATCTCCTCCTCTATCCCACCGGGGTGTGCCAGGAGAAGGTGAGCCAGGGGATGGTGAGCCGGGGGAAGGCGGCCCAGGGGACGGTCGCCGACGCGCTTGCCGCCGTGCGGCCGCCCGTGCTGCTGCTTCACGGGTTCTCCGACAACCGCTCCGTCTTCGTCCTCCTGCGCCGCGCCCTCGGGGCAGACGGCCTCCGGCACGTGGAGGCGTACAACTACTCGCCCTTCGCCCGCGACCTGCGCGACACCGCCCGCCACCTCGCCCGGCGTGTCGAGGAGCTGTGCGCGCGCACCGGGCAGGAGCGGGTGGACCTGGTGGGGCACAGCCTGGGCGGGCTGGTCGGCCGGTACTACGTCCAGCGCCTCAGCGGCGACGCCCGCGTCCGGACGCTCGTCACACTCGGCACCCCGCATTCCGGCACGCTGGTCGCCCCCTTCATGGACGCGCACCCGCTGGTGCGGCAGATGCGGCCCGACTCCGAGGTGCTGGCCGAGCTGGCCGCGCCCGCGCCCGGCTGCGCGACGCGGTGTGTGGCGTTCTGGAGCGAGTTCGATGTCGTGATGGCCCCGGTCGGCACGGCCCGGATCGAGCATCCGGATCTACGTGTGGAGAACGTGCAGGTCACCGGCATCGGGCACCTCGCCCTGCCCGCCCACCCCACCGTGATCGCAGCGGTCCGGCGCACGCTCGACGGGCCCGGCCCGGCCGCCGTGGAGCGCGCGGGGGCCTCGTCCGTCGCATAGACGCCGAACCCCCGGAAGTCGAACGAATTTCGAACTCAAGGCCAAGGGTGCGTCTTTCGGCGACCGAAAGGCGGCCGAATGCCCGGTTCCCGCAATCTGGAAACCCGTCGAAGATTGTCGTTGTGTGTAACCGCCGGGTACAGTCACGCCACTGCTCTCCTCCGGGGAACCTCTGATTCCCCGGCCACCCAGGCCATCACTGCCGAGGCGAAAGAGAAGTTGGTGAACGACCGCCCCTCGCCGGGCCAGTATCCGGATCCCGGGTATGACGGCCTTGCCACCACCACTTTCGCTGGTGACTCGACCTACGTTTCCTATGAAACGCAGGGCCAGGGGGTCAACTACGCGGCATACGGCCCCTATGAGACCGGCGCGTACGACACCACCGCGTGGACCTCGCAGGAGGCCCACCTCTCCACGATCCCGGCCCAGTCCAACGGCTGGAACACCCCGGAAGCGGACTACTCCGGTTACGGGCAGTACCAGCAGCCCGCCTTCGGCTACGACACGGCCGCCGAGCAGACCGGGCACTGGGCGGTGCCGGGCTACGAGCCCCTCATGGGCAGCGAGACCGGCGCGTACGACGCCACCGCCTGGAACACCGCGGCCCCCGCGGCCCCCGTGGCCCCCGACGTCACCGAAACCCCGCTGCAGCAGCCCGAGGCCGACTACACGTACGACTACGCGTACGGATACCAGCCCGTGGCCGAGGAGCAGCTGCAGCAGCCGCAGCAGGAGTACGCGTACGAGGCCTACGCCTACGAGGCCCCTGCCGCGGAGCCTGACGCGTACGTCGAGACCGCCGTCTTCGAAGAGCGCGAAGAGGCCGAGGCGTTCGAGGAGTTCGAAGAGCTCGTCGACGGCGACACGCCCGGCGTGCACGACCTCCCCACCCAGGCGATGCCCGTGACCCCCGCTCCGCGCTCCACCCGACGGACCGCCCCCAAGGGCAACGCCAAGGGCAATGCGAAGAGCAGCTCCAAGGCGGGCAACAGCCGTCGCCGCACCCCGGCGAAGCGTTCCGCCCTGCTGACCGTGGCCGTGCCCTCCGCCTGCGTGATGGGCGTCGCGGGTGTCGCCGCCGCCTCCGTCGGCGGACTCACCGGCACGGAGAAGCCCGCCGAGGACACCACCACGATGGCCGCGCCCGACCCGGCCTCGGTGAAGCCGGTCGCCGCGAACACCAAGCTCGACACCCAACTGGCCGCGCTCAGCGCGGACGCGGGCGACTTCGCGGACCGCGCGAGCCGTACGCAGGAGCGCATCGACCTGCGCCAGCGCCAGGACGAGGAAAAGAAGAAGAAGGCGGAGGAGGAGGCGGCGAAGGAGGCCGCCCGCCCCAAGTTCGCGATCCCCGTGCAGCAGCACGGCCTCAGCGCCAGCTTCGGGCAGGCCGGCGGCATGTGGATGTCCGTGCACACCGGTATCGACTTCCCGGTCGGCTACGGCACCCCGGTCATGGCCGCCACCGACGGCACCGTGCGCACCCAGTGGAACAGCGCCTACGGCAACATGGCGATAGTGACCGCGCCCGACGGCACCGAGACCTGGTACTGCCACCTCAGCAGCACCAAGATCCGGTCCGGCAAGGTCAAGGCCGGCGACGTCATCGCGTACTCCGGCAACTCGGGCAACTCCACCGGCCCGCACCTCCACTTCGAGGTACGGCCCGGCGGCGGTTCCGCGATCGACCCGCTGGCGTGGCTGCGCAGCCACGGCCTGGATCCCCGGTAGCAGCTACAGCTTCTGGACCGGCGCGTAGCGCAGCAGCAGGCGCTTCGGCTTGTCGTCCCCGAAGTCGATGGTGGCCTGCGCATCGGCGCCCGCGCCCTTGACCTCCATGACGGTGCCGAGCCCGAACTGGTCGTGCGTGACCCGGTCCCCGACCGCCAGGGCGATCACCGGCTTGTCGGCGGCCCGGCGCGTCGCGAACCCGGACGGGCCCGACTTCGTACGCGACGAGGACAGGAACGCCTCCGGCGAGGTGCCGAACGAGGCCCTTCCGCCGCCCGAGCCCGAGCCCGACGACCCGTAGCCCGACGACCCGTAGCCGGAGCCGGAGCTCCGCATCGGACCGGCCGGCTTCTGGGCCGCGCCCGTGCGCTTCCACTGGAGGTACTCGTCCGGGATCTCCTCCAGGAACCGCGACGGCGGGTTGTACGAGGGCGTACCCCAGGCGCTGCGCATCGAGGAGCGGGTCAGGTACAGCCGCTCGCGCGCCCGCGTGATGCCGACGTACGCGAGGCGGCGCTCCTCCTCGAGCTCCTTGGTCTGGCCCAGCGCCCGCATGTGCGGGAAGACCCCGTCCTCCATGCCGGTCAGGAAGACCACCGGGAACTCCAAGCCCTTGGCCGTGTGCAGGGTCATCAGCGTGATGACGCCCGTGCCCTCGGTGTCCTCGTCCGGGATCTGGTCGGAGTCGGCGACGAGCGCGACCTGCTCGAGGAACTCGGCCAGGGTGCCGGAGCCGGGAGCCGGGGCGCCGGTCTCGGCCGCCTCGGCGGCAGCCGCCTCCCGGGCCTGCTCGAACTCCAGCGCCACGGCCGCGAGTTCCTGAAGGTTCTCGATGCGCGTCTCGTCCTGCGGATCGGTCGACGCCTGGAGCTCGGCGAGGTAGCCGGTGCGTTCCAGCACCGCTTCCAGGACCACCGCCGGGCCGGCGCCCGAGTCGACGATCGTGCGGAGCTCCTCCATCAGCACGTTGAACCGCTTCACCGCGTTCGTCGAGCGCGCGGCCATGCCGAAGGCCTCGTCCACACGCCGCAGCGCCTGCGGGAAGGTGATCTTCTCGCGCATCGCGAGGGCATCGATCATCGCCTCGGCGCGCTCGCCGATGCCGCGCTTGGGCGTGTTCAGGATCCGGCGCAGCGGGACGTTGTCCTCGGGGTTGGCGAGGACGCGCAGGTACGCGAGGACGTCGCGGACCTCCTTGCGCTCGTAGAAGCGGACACCGCCGACGACCTTGTAGGGCAGTCCGACGCGGATGAAGATCTCCTCGAACACACGCGACTGGGCGTTGGTCCGGTAGAAGATCGCGACGTCGCCCGCCTTGGCGGTGCCCGCGTCCGTCAGCCGGTCGATCTCGTCGGCGACGAACTGCGCCTCGTCGTGCTCGGTGTCCGCGACGTAGCCGGTGATGACGGCGCCGGTGCCGGCCTCGGTCCACAGGTTCTTGGCGCGGCGGTTCTCGTTGCGCTCGATGACCGCGTTGGCGGCGGACAGGATCGTCTGGGTGGAGCGGTAGTTCTGCTCCAGCAGGATCGTCGTCGCGTCCTTGTAGTCCTCCTCGAACTGGAGGATGTTGCGGATGGTCGCGCCGCGGAAGGCGTAGATCGACTGGTCGGCGTCACCCACCACGCACAGCTCGGCCGGCGGCAGGTCCGGGTAGCCGGTGCCGACCAGCTCGCGCACGAGCGTGTACTGGGCGTGGTTGGTGTCCTGGTACTCGTCGACCAGGACGTGCCGGAAGCGGCGCCGGTAGTGCTCGGCGACGTCCGGGAACGCCTGGAGCAGGTGCACCGTGGTCATGATGATGTCGTCGAAGTCGAGCGCGTTGGCCTCGCGCAGCCGCCCCTGGTACATGGCGTACGCCTGGGCGAGGGTCTTCTCGAATCCTCCCCCAGACTCCGTCCGGGAGGTGCCCCCAGCTGCCTGGTCGGCGAAGGCTTCCTCGTCGATCAGCTCGTTCTTGAGGTTCGAGATCTTGGCGTTGAAGGCCTTGGGCGGGAACTTCTTCGGGTCCAGGTCCAGGTCGCGGCAGACGAGCGCCATCAGGCGCTTCGAGTCGGCCGCGTCGTAGATCGAGAACGAGGAGGTGAAACCGAGCCTCTTGGACTCGCGGCGCAGGATGCGGACGCACGCGCTGTGGAAGGTGGAGACCCACATGGCGTTGGCGCGCGGGCCGACCAGGGCCTCGACGCGCTCCTTCATCTCGCCGGCGGCCTTGTTGGTGAAGGTGATCGCCAGGATCTGGCCGGGGTGGACGTTCCGCGCGGACAGCAGGTGTCCGATGCGGTGGGTCAGCACCCGGGTCTTGCCGGAGCCGGCGCCGGCCACGATGAGCAGCGGCGAGCCCGCGTGGACCACGGCCGCGCGCTGCTGCTCGTTCAGCCCGTCGAGGAGCGTCGCCGGGTCGATGACGGGCCGCGGGGCGCCGTCCCGGTAGTACGCGTCCCGGAACATGGGCACGTCGAACCGGCCGCCGAAGAGATCGTCCGCGCCCGGCTCCGGGGCGGCGTGATCCTCGGGCGGCGGGGGGACCTCGTCGGAGGGGGTGAGGTCCGCCAGGAAACTGTCGTCAAAGAGGCTGCTCATCGCATTCCGAGTCTAGGGGGCGGGACCGACAGCCGGTTCCGCCCCCGGAAAATCGGCCCAGACCGGCGCCCGGGCGCACGGCGGTCGACCGGTCAAAGCCTGCGCGAGGCCCGCGCGGGCCCTGCGCGAGGTCTTCGCGGGGCCTGCGCGAGGTCTTCGCGGGGCCTGCGCGAGGTCTTCGCGGGGCCTGCCCGGAGCCCTGCGCAGGCCTGCGGGGGGACGTCCCCCCGGCCCGGCACACCTGCCCGGAATCCGCGGGTGGCCGCCCCGTACGCTCGACGCCATGACTGTCCTCATCAACGCCTTCGTCGGCCTCCACATCATCGGTATCGCCTCGCTCCTCGGCGGCTTCCTGACCCAGATGAAGGCGATGAGCGCGGGCACCGCGCGCTTCGTGCCCGCCATGCTGCACGGCGCGCTCACCATGCTGGTCACCGGCGTGCTCCTCGTCGGCTTCCGCGAGATGGACGGCTCCGCCCTCAACCACATCAAGATCGGCGTGAAGCTCGCGATCCTCTTCGTGGCCCTCGCCCTCGTCTACGTCAAGCGCGACGAGGAGCGGGTGGAGAAAGCCCTGTTCGGCGCGGTCGGCGGACTGACCGTGATCAATATCTTCATCGCCGTCCTCTGGCACTGATCCGCATCGGTCCCGGTCGGCCATCTGCGGTCGCATCAGACCACTTACGATCATCCCGTCATCGGCCCGTTATCTCCGCTCTAGCGTCCTCCTCCAAGCACCGAGAGAGGAAGGACGTGAGGCCCTCGTGGCCAGTCATCGAAAGCCCAGGCAGCGCCCGCTCGCAGGCGGCCCCGTACGGACCGCCGCCACCACCCTCGCCCTCGCGGGCGCTGCCACCGCGACCGCCTTCGAAGGCACCTCCCAGGCCGACCCCCGCATGACTCCCTCACAGGTCGTGTCCGAGGTGGACCGGCTCTACGAGGAGGCCGAGGCCGCGACCGAGCGGTACAACGGGGCGAAGGAGAAGGCCGAGGAGGCCGAGCGCGCGCTGACGGGCCTGCGCGACGAGACCGCCCGCAAGACCGACCAGCTCAACACCGCCCGCGGCGCGCTCGGCTCGCTGGCCGCCACCCAGTACCGCAGCGGGGGGAGCCTCGGCACCGCGGTCACGCTCGCGACCGCCGCCGATCCGCAGGAGTACCTCTCCCACGCCTCCTTCATCACCCGCGCGGGGGACCGCAACGCCGCCGGGATCAGCACCGTGCGCCGCCGGCTCGACGAGGTCGGGAAGCTGCGGGAGCAGGCCGCCGGACGGCTCGCCGACCTGCGCGCGCGGCGCGACGAGCTGGCCGAGCGCAAGGCCGAGGTCGAGGGCAAGCTCAACACCGCGAAGCGGCTGCTGGCCCGGCTCACCGCCGAGGAGCGTGCCGCGTACGAGGCCCGCTCGGCCGGAGCCGGAGCCGGAGCCGGAGCCGGAGCGGGAGCCGCCGCCCCCACCGGCACCCCGCAGTCCGCTCCCCCGCCGCCCGCCGACAGCTCACGCGCGGCCCGCGCCGTGGCCTTCGCGCACGGGGCGATCGGGAAGCCGTACGTCTGGGGCGCCACGGGCCCGGGATCCTTCGACTGCTCCGGCCTGACCCAGGCGGCCTGGCGCGCGGCCGGGATCTCACTCCCCCGCACCACCTACACCCAGATCAACGCCGGCCGCCGCGTCTCCCGCGATCAGCTGGCCCCCGGCGACCTGGTGTTCTTCTACTCCGGGATCACCCACGTCGGGCTCTACATCGGCAACGGCCAGATGATCCACGCCCCGCGTCCGGGCTCGACGGTCCGGGTGGCCCCGGTGGACTCGATGCCCTGGGCCGGCGCCGCCCGCCCGGCGTAGCGGGCGTAACCGTAACGGCGACGCGGCACGCCGCGAGCGGGCCGGCGAACGAGCCATACCCAGAGCCCCTGGGCTCCGCCGATCACGAATGAGCGGTCCGAACCCACCAAGAAGGTAAGACAGGCAACGCCTACGGCGCCTTGACCGTCTTGCTCAGCCAGTCGAAGGTCTGCGGCAGCTGCTTCGACCACGAGTCGAGGTTGTGGCCGCCGGTCACCTTCTCCGCGTGCACCACGGTCGGGCTCTGCGCGATCGCCTTGAGGTCCATGCCGGACAGGTAGCCGTCCTGCTCCGCTCCCGACATCCACAGCGAGACCGCCGGCGGCACGGGCGCGGCCTTCAGCACGTGCTTCAGGTTGTGGGTGCGGCGCAGCTCCGGATCCTGCGCGATCAGCGACGAGGGCTCCTGGCCGGGGTCGTTGTAGCCGGACAGGGAGACGGCCGCGCTGTAGCGGTCGGGGTGGGCGATCGCCAGCTTGGCGGCGCAGTACGCGCCGGCCGAGTACCCGGCGACGCCCCAGGTGCGGGCCTCGTCCGAGACCCGGAAGTTGTCGGTGACCATCTTGCGGACGTCGACGCTGAACCAGCTGTCCGCGTTGACCTTGCCGGGGATGTTGGCGCAGCCGGTGTCGGCGCTGCCCAGCAGCATGGCGCGCGGCGAGACCAGGATGAACGGCTTCACCTTGCCGCTCTTCATCAGCGGCTCCAGCACCTCGTGCGCCTTGAGCCCCTGGAACCAGGACTTGCCCGTTCCGGGTATGCCCGGGATCAGCTCGACCACCGGGAACTTCTTGTCCTTGAAGGCCGGGTCGTCGTACTGCGGCGGCAGCCACACCATGACGTCGCCCTTGACCCCGGAGATCTTTCCGTCCAGCTCGGTCTTGCGGACCCGGCCGCCGAGCCCTTCGACCGGCTGGAACGCCTGCTTCACCTTCGGCTCGGCCTTGACCTCCGAGGCCTTCTTCCCGCCGAGCCCGTCCGGGCCGAGGTCGGGAGCGGCGGTGACGTAGGTGCCGGTGCCGAACAGGTCACCCCAGGACGCGTAGAAGTTCATGTCCCGGTTGACCGCCACGAACACCAGCGCGATGGCGGTGACCTGCGCGAAGACCACCATGAGGCCGCGGGTCGCGACGCGCACGGCGGCGGGGCCGCGCACCTTGCCCCACACGGCAAGCGGCAGGACGACGGCGATCGCGGCCAGCGCGGCCACCGTCGCGAAGAGGGGGGTCCCCGTCAGGCTCATCACGTCACCCAAGAGGGCGGCGCGACGCCGTCCGGTTGCCCCTCCCCCCTGCGTCGTGGATCACACCCGGCCTGCCGGAACGCCGGACGGTCACACCAGACGGCGCGCCGTGGCCCAGCGGGTCAGCTCGTGGCGGTTGGAGAGCTGGAGCTTCCTGAGGACCGCCGAGACGTGCGACTCGACCGTCTTCACCGAGATGAAGAGCTGCTTGGCGATCTCCTTGTACGCGTACCCGCGCGCGATCAGCCGCAACACCTCGCGCTCGCGCTGCGTGAGGCGGTCGAGGTCCTCGTCGACCGGCGGCGCGTCCGTTGAGGCGAAGGCGTCGAGCACGAAGCCCGCCAGCCGCGGCGAGAACACCGCGTCCCCGTCCTGCACCCGGAACACCGAGTTCACCAGGTCGGTGCCGGTGATGGTCTTGGTGACGTAGCCGCGCGCGCCGCCCCGGATGACGCCGATGACGTCCTCGGCCGCGTCCGACACCGACAGGGCCAGGAACCGTACGGGGTTCTCGGCCGCCGCCATCAGCGGGGCGCAGCGGCGCAGCACCTCGACCCCGCCGCCGCCGGGCAGGTGCACGTCGAGCAGGACCACCTCGGGCCGGGTGGCGGTGATGACGGTGACGGCCTGGTCCACGTCGGCGGCCTCGCCCACGACCTCGACGCCGGTCCGTTCCGTGTCGCCGATCTCGGCCTGTACGCCCGTCCTGAACATCCGGTGGTCATCGACGAGGACCACCCGGACCCTCCTGGTCTCCGTTACAGCGTTGTCCTCGGTCATGCCGCGTTCGCCGCCCTCTCCATCTCCAGTTCGACTACCGTGCCGCCGTCGGGCGCGGGCCGCAGCATCGCGGTCCCGCCGTTGCGCTGCATCCGGCCGATGATCGATTCCCGTACGCCCATGCGGTCGTCCGGTGCCGCGTCGATGTCGAAGCCCGGTCCCCGGTCCCGTACGGACACGAACACCGTCTGCCCTTCCACCTCCGCGTACACCTGCACGGGGCCGCCGTCGCCACCGTACTTGGCGGCGTTGACCATCGCCTCGCGCGCGGCCTGGACCTGGGCCGCCAGCCGCTCGTCGAGCGGGCAGTCGCCGACGAGAACGACCTCGATGGGGACGCCGTGGTGGTCCTCCACCTCGGCGGCGGTCTTCTTGACGGCCTCCGCGAGGGTGGCCGGCTCCTCGGCCTCGTCCTTGCCGGTGCCCTCGGGCCTGTACAGCCAGTTCCGCAGCTCCCGCTCCTGCGCCCGCGCGAGCCGGCGCACCTCTCCGACGTCCTCCGCGTTGCGCTGGATCAGGGTGAGGGTGTGCAGCACGGAGTCGTGCACGTGGGCGGCGACCTCGGCGCGCTCCTGGGCGCGGATGCGCATCAGGCGCTCCTCGGAGAGGTCCTGGGTCATGCGGATCAGCCAGGGTCCGGCGAGCAGTGCGACGCCGACGAGGACGGCGAGGGTGGCGGTCAGGACGTTGCCGAGCTGGGCGGCGGAGCCCCGTACGACGATGAAGACGGTGAGGCCGACGCAGACGAGGGCGACGCCCGCGAGGGCCCGGCCGACCTGGAGGAGGCGCCCGTGCCGTCCGACGGCCTCGTTCCAGTGGGCGCGGCGCGCGTTGTCGGCCTGCCGCCATACGAGGACCACACCGGCCCCGACCAGCAGCGTGGGCCACACGTACCGGCCCGAGGCGCCGCCGACCTGGACCTTGGCGATGAAGATCCCGGCGCCGATGAACAACGCGATCAGCGCGGTGATCTGCCCCCGGTCGGGTTTGCGCAGGCGGCGGCTGCCGTCGGCGAGGGACTCGAAGAAGGAGCGGTGCCCGGTGCGGCCGCCGACGCCCAGCGGTACGAAGACCCAGAACGCGGCGTAGAGCAGGATGCCGAGGCCGTCCCCCCACATGAACAGCATGAGGAAGGCGAGCCGGACCCAGACCACGGGCAGCCCGAGGTGCCCGGCGAGACCGCGCGCGACACCGCCGAGCATCCGGCCGTCGGCGCTGCGGTAGAGCTTGCGCTGCGGCGCTTCTTCGGGATCCGGCGCGAGAGGGGTGCGGGGGGCGGCTGCGGACGACGGCATGCCACTGATGGTCACACGGGCGGGAGCAGCCGGGCATCAGGGCATCCCCCCAGTTCTGTCGGGGGGATATCAGGGTTGCGCCAGGGTCGGGCCCGGTGCCGCGGGCCCCGGCGGCCCGTCACCATGGACCCATGACCGAAGTACACGACGCCCCGCCGGCGGACCCGGGGGCCCCGTCCCCGCCGGACGCCCGCCCTCCCCTGCGCCGCAGCAAGCGCGACAAGCTCCTCGCGGGCGTGTGCGGGGGCCTGGGCCGGTACTTCGATCTGGACCCGGTGGTCTTCCGGATCGTCCTCGGCGTCCTCGCGGTCACCGGCGGCGTCGGCTTGATCTTCTACGGCTTCGCGTGGCTGCTGCTCCCCGTGGAGGGGGAGGACGACAGCGAGGCGAAGAAGATGCTGACCGGCCGTGTCGAGGGCGCCACCCTCGCGGCGGTGTTCGCCGCCCTGGTGGGCTGCGCGCTGTTCCTGTCGATGCTGGACAACGGCGGCCTCGCGGTCTTCTCGGTCCTGGTCATCCTGGCGCTGGGCGGGGCCTCGTACTGGTCGCAGCGGCGGCGGCACACCCACTCGCCCGAGGCGCAGACCCCGGCCGCGCACTCCCCCGCCCCGCCGGAGACGAAGGCTCCGCCGGCCCCCGGCGGCCCGTCCTGGTGGCGGGACCCGCTGGTCAAGGACGGCACCACCGGCCCGGTCGGCGCCACGGGCTACCTGTGGGGCCCGGACGACGGGCCCCTCGACGACGCCGAGGCGGTACCGGCTCCGGCCCCGGCCGTGCGCAGGCCCGCCGCCCCGGCCCGCCCGCGCGGCGGCATCGGCGGCCGGGTCTTCGTCCTGGCCCTGCTCGCCGGGATCGGCGCGACCGGCGCGACCTGGCAGGGCCACCCGATGGGCACGGCCCTGCAGACCGGTCTGGCCGCCACGCTGGCCGTCTTCGGACTGGGCCTCGTGGTCAGCTCCCTGCTGGGGCGCACCGGATTCGGCACGATCCTGCTGTCCCTGCTCACGGCGGGCCTGCTCGCCGGGGCGGCCGTCATGCCCCGCGAGATCGGCACCGACTGGCGGGAGGTCGCCTGGCGTCCGGCCGCGGTGGCCGACGTACGGCCCGTCTACGAGGCGGGCACCGGGCTCGCCACCCTGGACCTGAGCGGCCTCGACGTGCCGAAGGGGACCACCGTCCCCGTCCGCGCCTCCATCGACGCGGGCCGGCTCAAGGTGATCCTGCCCCGGGAGGTCACCGCCGAGGCCGACCTCACCATCCGCCGGCTGGGCGACGTACAGCTGCCCGGGGACCGGTCGGACCGGATCGAGCACCTCGGCGGGCAAAACCAGCGGGCGACGCTGTCGCCGGCCGCCGGCACCGAGGCCGGCGGAACGATCGAGCTGCACCTCAGCGCGGGTGTGGGACAGGTGGAGGTGGCCCGTGCGGCGTCATGAGTTCCAGCCGGGACGGCTGATCGCGGGCCTGGCCCTGCTGACGGCGGGCGTGCTCTACCTGCTCGACAGCACCGGCGCGGCGGACGTGCCCTGGTTCCTCGTCATCCCGATCACGATGGGCGGGCTCTCGCTCGCCGCGCTCGCCGGGATGACCACCTACGCCGTCCGGCGGGACCGGCGCGACCGGATCAGCGAGTCCAGGGACGGGTAGGAGGCCCCGGCGAGGATCAGCGGGGTCCAGGCCACCAGGTAGATCAGGTCGTTGCCGTAGTAGTACGGGGTCACCGCCCACGACACGGTGAGCCACAGGCTGAGCGAGATCAGCGCTCCGCCGACGGCCGCTACTCGGGTCAGCAGACCGGCCAGCACGGCCAGGCCGACCAGGATCTCACCGATCGCCAGGCACACGGCGAAGCCGACCGGGGCCTTGAGCGCCAGGTCCACCAGGGCCGGGACCGCGGAGGTGTCGCGCACCCCGCGCATCAGGTCGCCGATGGAGCCTTCGCCGCCGGCGGAGAGGAAAGCGGAGTCGGTCAGCTTGTCGAGGCCCGCGTACAAGAAGGTCACGCCGAGGAAGATCCTCAGCGGCAGCAGCGCATAGCGGACCGCCTGCTCCTTGATCGGGGAGTCGCTCAGCCGGGGGGCATCAGAAACGTCGGTTCGGGTCACGCGTCATGTGTACCCCCGTCACTCGGCCACGTCGATGCTGCAGCGGTTGGATTCCACTCCTGCGGCGGTCACCACCTGGATCTCGATGCGGCCCGGTTCCACTTCCGCCGGGACCGGCACCGTCAGCACGGTGTCCGAGGGGTTGGTGAACCCGCCCGCCACCGGGACGAGCGGCACGTGCACGTGCACCGCCCCGATCCGCACCACCAGCCGCGCCAGCATCTCCGGCGTCTGCGCCCCGGGCGGCACGAAGCCCACTCCCCGGATCTCGATGTCGTCCCCGGGGCGGACGGCCGCGTCCAGATCCCCGGGCTCCCGTCTGCGCACCACCGACAGCACCAGCGGGCGGGTGCCCTCGGCGTACTTGGCGGCCAGGTAGACAACGGCCGACAGTGCCACCAGCAGCGCCAGCGCCCACGGCAGCTGCGGGAGCCGCTCCGGGAAGCGGGCCAGCGACACCGCCGCGTAGGCCAGCACCACCGTCGAGACCAGCACGTACTGGGCGTCCGGGAAACTCCCGCGCCCCGCGTCGTCCGTGAGCAGGTCCACCCCGCGCGGCCGGTCCGCCGGCAGCTTCTGCAGCCGCTGGCCCATGATCCGTACGGAGACCACCCGGCGCACCAGCACGGCCACCACCGAGGTCAGGGCGACCACCGCCAGCAGCGGCAGCGCCCGGTCCAGGGCGAACCCCGCGTACAGCAGCTGCCGCTCCGGCCCGGGCGCCGAGGCCGCCAGCCGCAGCGCGGGCAGCAGCGCGGCGAACGCCGTCAGCACCACCCAGGCGCTCGGCACGGCCTTCGAGGTGGACAGCCGGTTGTCCTCGCCGACCAGCGGGGCCAGCAGCCCGCCGCGCACCGACTGGGCGCGGGCGGCGACGGTGAGCAGCCCGGCCAGCACCAGGGCCGCCAGCAGCCCGGCGGTGCGGGCCGTGGACCAGCCGGTGCCGAGCGCGGTGCCGACCTGGACGAGCAGCAGCACGCCGGCGGCGATCCACACGGCGAGGACGGCCCGCCGGGAGAACAGGTACAGCCAGGAGTTCCCGGCCTCCCGGCCCCGGTCGGCGACGGAGCGGGCCGACAGGGTCAGTTCGTCGGAGACCCACTGGCGGGACGCCCCCAGCGAGTGGGCCACGGCGGCCGGCACGCCCTGCCCGGAGGCGAACTCGTCGCGCTTCTCCAGGAACGCGGCGACGGCGCGGCGGTGCCCTTCGCGCACACAGTCCTCGCAGGTACAGGCGGCGGTATGGGGACTTCGGGAGATCTCTTGGACAGCCACGCGCGTGCCGCCTCTCTGAACTACGGTGCAATGCCAGCGAATTGTGCACCACTGCGGCAGTGTTCCGGATTGCGCACGATGTCAGAGCAGGTGATTAACCGTTCATGATGTTGACGCCACCGGCGTGTCACCGCTTTGGCGCAGCGGTTGGTAGCTCACCCAGGCGGCCAGATCGGACCCGAACCGCTCGCGGGTCGCGACCGCGCTGCGGTGGTCGATGGGCACCGGCTTCCCGGCCGCCCGCGCGATCAGCTGCACCTGGGCCGCCCGCTCCGCCTCGACGAACCACCAGACCGCGGCGTCCACCGAGTCCCCGACCGTCAGCAGCCCGCGGTTGCGCAGGATCAGCGCCTTGTACGGGCCCAGCGCGCGGGCGATCCGCCCCGGGTCCCCCTCCCCGCCCCCGGTGAACTCGTCCAGGAGCGCGTGGTCCTCGTAGAAGGCGCAGGCCTCCTGGGTGATCGGGGCCAGCAGCTCGCCGAGGCACGCGAGGGCGCGGCCGTACGGGCCCTGCGCGCGGACCACGGCCACCACCTCGGGGCGCGCCCGGTGGACCGCCGCGTGCACGGCGAAGGCGAGCTCGTTGACCCTGCGCTCCCCGCGGACCACCCGCCCGTCCCCGTCGACCAGCAGCAGGTCCCCGGGGCCCAGACCGCCGAAGGCCCGCCCGAAGGGGTTCACCCAGTAGCAGTCCTCGAACCCGGGATCCCGCGCGGTGACCTGGCCTCCCACCCCTTCTCCGTAGCCCAGCCGCCCCAGCAGCCGCAGCGCCTCGGCGAGCCGCGCCTTGAGGTGCTCGCGCGCCGCTTCGACGGTGCCGTGCGCGGGCGGCATCTCGAAGCCGAGCCGCTCCACGGGGACGGGTACGGGCTGATCCGGCATGGGCCCTCCTTCGGTTCGCGGCGCAAGGTACCGGCGCGGCCGTCAAGTGGCCAGAGAAACGGCGAAGCCGCCGCTCCGGGCGGGGAGCGGCGGCTTCGTCGTGTACCGGTGGGGACTACTCCCACTCGATGGTGCCCGGGGGCTTGCTCGTGCAGTCCAGGACCACGCGGTTCACGTCCGGCACCTCGTTGGTGATGCGGGTGGAGATCCGCGCGAGCACCTCGTACGGCATGCGCGTCCAGTCCGCGGTCATCGCGTCCTCGGAGGAGACGGGGCGCAGCACGATCGGGTGGCCGTAGGTGCGGCCGTCGCCCTGGACGCCGACGCTGCGGACGTCCGCGAGCAGGACGACCGGGCACTGCCAGATCTCCCGGTCCAGGCCGGCCGCGGTGAGCTCGTGGCGCGCGATGGCGTCGGCCTCGCGCAGCAGGTCCAGGCGCTCCTTGGTGACCTCGCCGACGATGCGGATGCCGAGGCCGGGGCCGGGGAAGGGCTGGCGCTGGACGATCTCGTCGGGCAGGCCGAGCTCCTGGCCGACCATCCGGACCTCGTCCTTGAACAGCTGGCGCAGCGGCTCGATCAGCTCGAACTCGATGTCCTCGGGGAGGCCGCCCACGTTGTGGTGGGACTTGATGTTGGCGGTGCCGGTGCCGCCGCCGGACTCGACGACGTCCGGGTACAGGGTGCCCTGCACCAGGAAGGCCACGTCCGGGCCGCCCTCGGCCTCGGCGATGATCTCGGCCTGGGCCTGCTCGAAGACGCGGATGAACTCACGGCCGATGATCTTGCGCTTGGTCTCCGGGTCGGAGACCCCGGCCAGCGCGTTCAGGAAGCGCTCCTGGGCGTCGACGACCTTCAGCTGCACGCCGGTGGCGGCCACGAAGTCCTTCTCGACCTGCTCGGTCTCGCCCTTGCGCATCAGGCCGTGGTCGACGTAGACGCAGGTCAGCTGCGAGCCGATGGCCTTCTGGACGAGGGCCGCGGCGACCGCGGAGTCCACGCCGCCGGAGAGGCCGCAGATGGCGCGCTTGTCGCCGACCTGCTCGCGGATGGCCGCGATCTGCTCCTCGACGATGTTGCCGGTGGTCCAGGTGGGGGCCAGGCCGGCGCCGCGGTAGAGGAAGTGCTCCATGATCTGCTGGCCGTGCGTGGAGTGCATGACCTCGGGGTGGTACTGCACGCCGTACAGCTTCTTCGCGTCGTTCTCGAAGGCCGCGACCGGGACGACGTTCGTCGACGCGGTGACGGCGAAGCCCTCGGGGGCGGCCGAGCAGGCGTCGCCGTGGGACATCCACACCGACTGGTGCTCGGGGGTGCCCTCGAAGAGGGTGGAGCCGGCCTTGGAGACGGCGAGCGGGGTGCGGCCGTACTCGCGGGCGCCGGTGTTGTCGACCTGGCCGCCGAGGGTGGTCGCCATCAGCTGGAAGCCGTAGCACATGCCGAAGACGGGTACGCCGGCCTCGAAGAGGGTGCGGGCGTCGTCCAGGCGCGGGGCGCCTTCCTCGTACACGGAGGAGGGACCGCCGGAGAGGATGATCGCCTTGGGGTCCTTGGCCAGCATCTCGGCCACCGGCATCGTGCTGGGGACGATCTCGCTGTAGACCCGTGCCTCGCGGACTCGGCGGGCGATGAGCTGGGCGTACTGGGCGCCGAAGTCGACGACGAGAACCGTGTCCGGGGCGCTGTCGTGGGCGGCGGAGGGTGCTTCTGGCACGGGACGGCCTTCCGGCGGAAGAGGTGGCTGTTTTGTCGATTCTAACGGGGGACCCACACCGGTCTTCGTCTCACCATCCGAACCCGCTTGGCCCGGAGGGGGACGGAAGGTAATAATTCTCTTCATGCGCAAGCAGCTGAGCTTCCTCTTTACCTATGGCACCGGCCGGTCCGGTCGCCATGGGTCATCGTGATGCTCGCTTGAGCCGCTGACTTCCCAGAGCGCCCCGGTCCGACAGGACCGGGGCGCTCTTGCGTTTCCGCTCCTGCCGGCACAGACCGCACCACCCAGCCACTGAGCCACAGGAGAATCTCAATGATCGTGTC
>NZ_JAGGOZ010000061.1 GCF_018614075.1 Streptomyces sp. ISL-94
GTCGCTTTGACCGGCTCTGTTGTTGTGTTGACCAGCGATCTGGCCCCTGCTGCTTCGCAGGGCCAGATCGCTGGTCAGGAGGCGCGCGTCGAGTCCCGCATCGCGCTGCCCGGTGGCGCCGCGGCTACCTCGACGCCCAGAGAGGGGCCTACGGACAGAAACAGTCCCCGGCGTCCTACTGTTCAAGGGGTATACGCAGGTCGCTCCGAGGGGGAGATCCGGCCGTCGCCGGCACGGACCCGGGACGTAAACTGAAAGCACCCCGCGTCGTGCTCGCCAGAGAGCCCGACGGAAGGTGCTGGCATGACCGCATCGCCGATTGCACGCGGGTCCGGTGCCACGGCTTGGGCACCTGAGACAGTCACGGCCGACCCGTACAACGCTCAGACACCCTCGGCCGCACTGGCCGAGCCGGTCACACCTGTCGGTGCATTCTTCGTACGCGATCACTTCGGCATACCGCGGACGAGTCCCCGACGTTGGCGGCTGCGGCTCGGCGGCGCCGTCGCCGCGCCGTTCGACATCAGCTATGTCGACCTGTGCGCGATGCCGGGCCGGGAGCTCGACGTCGTACTGGAATGCGCGGGCAACGGCCGCAGCCTGATGAGACCCCGTCCGGAGGGTCTGCCATGGGGCGAGAGTGCGGTCGGGTGCGCACATTTCGCAGGCGTGCCGTTCCGCTCCCTCGCCAGCCAGGCCCGGATCGAGCCGGCCGCCGTGGAGATCGTCTTCGCCGGAGCCGACTCCGGTACGGTCCACGGCCGCCGGGCGGCCTTCGAACGCAGCCTCCCGCTCGCCGTGGCTCTGCACCCGGACACCCTCCTCGTCACCCACATGAACGGCGAGCCGCTCGCGCCGGAGCACGGGGCCCCGGTCCGCCTCGTGGTCCCCGGCCGGTACGCGGTCGCCGACGTGAAGTGGCTGGTCGAGGTGCGGGCCGTCACGGAGCCCTTCGCCGGCGTCTTCCAGGCCGAGGAGTACGTCTACGTCGCCTCGCGCGGCACCCCCGACGGACCCGTGACCACGGTGAGGATCAAGTCGCTCATCACCGCACCCGAGCCGGGCTCGGCACTGCGCCGCAGTGACGAGACCGTGGTGTGCGGACGGGCCTGGTCCGGCGGCGGTGTGCCGATCCGGCGCGTCGAGGTGCGGGCCGAAGACCAACGCGACGACGGCCACCAAGGTGAGCACCTTACCGGTGAGGGCGACGCGGCCTGGCACGACGCCGTGCTCGAGTCGCCGAGCGGGCCGTACGCCTGGACCGGCTGGTCGTACGCCTGGACCCCTCAGCGGCCTGGCCGGTACCGGCTGCTGGCCCGCGCGACCGACGCGCACGGTGACACCCAGCCGTCGCGGGCGCCGTGGAACGCCCACGGCTACGGCTGCAACCCTGTGGCAGCCGTCGAGGTGGCGATCGTATGAGCGGCTCAGGAGCGTGACGGGATGAACCGGATCGAGATCATGACCACCGCATCGCTCGGTGACACCAGTTATCTCCTCGTCAGTGGTGACGAGGCCGCGCTGGTCGATCCACAGCGGGACAGCTGGGATCTGGTGGAGTCCTGTACCTCCAGGGGGGTGCGGATGCGGTACGTCCTGGAGACGCATGTGCACAACGACTACGTCTCCGGCGCGCTGGAAGTCCGCGCGGCGACCGGGGCCACGGTGGCCGGCCCGGCCCGCGCGCCGTACGCCTTCGACCATCTGGGGCTGGCGGAGGACGACGAGATCGTCGTCGGGGACGCGACCGTACGGGCGATGGAGACACCTGGGCACACCGCCGAGCACACCTCCTACCTCGTGTACGACAACGCTCTCGACCACACCCGGCAGGCGCCGACGGCCGTGTTCACCGGAGGCAGCCTCCTCGTCGGCAACGTCGGCCGCACCGACCTGGCCGGTGACGACCACACCGAGGAGCTCGCCCGGGCACAGTTCCGAACGCTGCGGAGGCTGGCCCTGCTGCCCGACGCTACCCGGGTGCTGCCGACGCACGGCGCGGGCAGCTCCTGTTCGGCCGGCCCGGTGTCGGGGGAGCGGACCACGACAGTGGGCGCGGAGCGGCGTGCCAACCCAGCCCTGACCCTGCAGGACGAGGAGGAATTCGTCAGCCGGCGGCTGCCGGGCTTGGCGCCGTACCCCGCGTACTTCCACCACATGGCGCCGATCAACCGGTCCGGGCCGGACGTGCTCGGTGGGCCGCCCATCCTCCGACCGCTCACACCGTCGATGGTGGAAGGGCTGGCCGGTGGCGGCGCGCAGATCATCGACGGGCGCGACCGCAGGACGTTCGCCGCGGCCCATCTGCCCGGCTCGCTCTGCGACGAGCTGGACGACCGCTTCGCGAATCTGGTCGGTGAGGTCGTGCCGTTCGGCACCCGCCTGGTTCTGGTGCTGCCGGAGCCGGCCGAGGACGCGGCACATGAGGCGATGCTTCAGCTGCTGCGGATCGGATACGAGAACGTCGCGGGATATCTGGCCGATGGCATCGGTGCCTGGGCCGCCGCCGGCCGGCCGCTGCGCAGCTTCCGCACCGCGAACGCGGCCGAGCTGGCCGGCCGCACCGCCGAAAGGCGGGTGCTCGACGTGCGCCCCGAGCGCCCCGAGGGCGGAATACCGGGCACGCTCGCCGTGCCCCTCGCCGAGCTGCCACGGCGGCTGGGCGAGCTGCCCCGAGACCGTGAGATCTGGACGGTCTGCGGCAGCGGCCGCCGGGCGACCATCGCGGCGAGTCTGCTCGACCTGGCGGGCATCCCCGTGACGGCGGTGGTCACGGGCGGTGTAGGGGACCTGATGCCGGCCGCATGACCTGGGAACGGAACAGAAGAGGAAGAAAGGGAGAGGAAGAAGGGGAGAGGGACGGAGAGGGACGGAGAGGGACGGAGAGGGACCGAGAGGAGGAGACCATGGGAGCCAACGGCTACGCGCATCCGGAGACACTCGTCGACTCTGCATGGCTGGCAGCCCACCTCGACGACGGTACGGTGCGCGTCATCGACGTGGACGAGGACACCACCGCCTACGAGCAGGGCCACATCCCGGGCTCAGTGGGCTGGAACTGGACCACGGACCTGCACGCCGCAGTCGGGCGGGACTACCTGGACCGGGACGCGCTGGGACAGCTGCTGGACAAGGCCGGCGTCGCGTACGACACCACCGTCGTCCTCTACGGAGGCAACAACAACTGGTTCGCCGCGTACGCCTACTGGATCCTGCGGCTGCGCGGCTTCAACAAGGTGAAGCTGCTCGACGGTGGCCGCAAGAAGTGGGAGCTGGAGAGTCGCGAGATGACGAAGGAGGTCACGGAGTACAAGCACACCGGCTTCACCGTGACCGGCCAGGAGAACCCGCAGTTCCGCGCGTTGCGCGGCGAGGTGCTGGACAGTCTGGGCTCCGGCGTCCACATGGTCGACGTCCGGTCCCCGGAGGAGTTCCGGGGAGAGAAGCTGGCACCTCCTCACCTGCCGCAGGAGCAGGCTCAGGTGCCGGGCCACATCCCCGGCGCGTCCAATGTCCCCTGGGCGCAGGCGGCCAACGATGACGGGACCTTCAAGTCGGCTGCTGAACTCAAGGAGCTCTACCTGGGGAAGGACATCACGCCCGACCGCGAGGTCATTGCATACTGCCGCATCGGCGAGCGCTCCTCGCACACCTGGTTCGCGCTCCACGAACTACTCGGCTACCCGGACGTGAAGAACTACGACGGCTCCTGGACCGAGTACGGCTCGCTGGTGTGCGTCCCTGTCTCGATGGGGTGACGGACGCGGCAAGCCGGGCGACGCGGCTCGGGCGGCGGGGAACGGGCCGCCGCGGCCCGCCATGCGGTGTCGCGGGCCGCGAAGCGCCACGGCCCCGGCCGTCATCCGCATCGATGTGACGGCCTGCAGTGGAAATTACGTGCCGACACGTGTGCGACTGCCCGCTTCCGCCAGAGAACACGGCAGGACCGCTCGGGATGCAGGCTGAGCCCGTCGCCGCTCGGGGCGGCGGGCGAGTTCGTCGGTGACTACGCGACCTGGCTGACTCCCCGAAGCAGGCCTAGCGCACCGCGTCGGCCTCCACCAGGTACTCACTCGGCTTGCCCGACCATGACACGTACAGCCCGTCCCGGGCACGTGTGCACGCGACGAACAGGAGACAGCGTTCCGCGAGGAGGTCGGCGTCGTGCTGGAGGCGGTCGACGTCGGCCGGGGTCACCGCCCTCGGGTACGGCAGGGCTCCGTCACTCACGCCGATGACGGCGACATACCGGTACTCCAGCCCCTTGAAGGAGTGCATCGTGCCGATCTGCACGGCCTCCGAGTCCGCTGGGATCTCACCCCGCAGGCGTACCACGGGGATGCCGGCCGCCTTGAGCCACTCCGCGGCCCGGTCGCAGTTCTTGTTGAACCGGGCACTCACCCCGATCTCGCCTGGGGCGATCCCCGCGTCGAGCCATCGGCGTACTTGCTCCACGAGCGCGTTGAGTTCGGCTTCCTCCGAGTCCGCCCCGTACACCTCCGGCCCCTTGCCGTGCAGGGCCGACCGGTAGCCGAGCAGCGTCTCGTTTCCGGCGTCGTCGGCCAGCTGCTCGAAGGGGCGGCCGACCAGAAGAGCGGTGGACCAGCTGAGGATCTCGTGGGTGGACCGGTAGTTCTTGCGCATCTTCGCCGACCGGCCCGTGACCTTGATCCCGACGGTCTTCAGGGACACCTTCGAATCGTAGATGCGCTGGTGGGGGTCGCCCGCGATGAACAGGTCGTCGGGGCGGGCGGGCGTGGCGGCGCGCAGGAGCCGCCACTGGGTGGGGTGGAGGTCCTGGGCCTCGTCGACGACGACGTGCCGGTAGCGCGGGCCGCCCACCGCCAGGATGTCGGCGGCCTCGGCGCAGGTACCGAGGTAGGTGCGCACCCCGTCGGCGGTCAACCGGTCGGTGAATTCCTCGATGGCGCCCCATACGAGGGCGCGGGCGGCGGCGGGGAGGGCGCTGCCGCGTCCGCGCCGCTCGCAGGCCAGGTAGTCGTCCCGGGTGCGGAGGTTCTGGGCCAGTACGACGTGCTTGTACTCCTGGGCGAGGAACTGGGCGGTGCCGGCGAACCCGGTGGCCCGGGCGGCCTGCGCCCAGCGGGTCTCCTCCTCGGCGCCTCGTAGCGGCCTTCGTGAGGTGGACACGACACGGCCGGCGAACGCGTCGACGGTCATGATGTCCACGCGGTCACGCAGGGCCTCGTCCTCCACGAGGGTGGCCAGGCCGGTGCGCAGCGCCGCCACGAGGGCATGGGTGTAGGTGGTCAGCAGGATGCGGTCGCCGTCGCGCAGGTGCCTCAGCAGGTGGCGCACCCGGTGCAGTGCGACGACGGTCTTGCCCGTGCCGGGACCGCCGGTGACCTGGGCCGGGCCGGAGTAGGAGGCCCGGTAGGCGACCTTGTGCTGGGAGGGGTGGAGGAAGACCCGCCAGGCCTCGAAGGGCTTGTCGAGGATCTCTCGCAGTTCCTCAGAGGCGGTGACGAGCGCGATGCGGGTACGGGTGCGGTGGATGGCGGTGGCGTAGTCGGCGGTGTCCACCGGCTCGTCGGAGGCCGTGGCGAGGTTGACGGAGACCACGTCCCGCCACACCTCCTCCACCGTGAAACCGGCGGCCAGGTACTCCAGGACCTCGCGCTGGTCCTGCGGGAAGTACGGCGCGAAGATCTCCAGCTGTTCGAGGTCGGTGAGGGCGCGGGCCTGGCGCAGGGTGGTCTCGTCGATACCGAGCGCCGCCAGGTCCCCATCGGAGACGTTCGCGAACAGCCGTTGGTCGGGCGCCGGGGCGATGCGCTCGTAGGCGGGGGTGAGTTCGTCGAGCATCGCGATGTCGCGGATCTCCACTGCCTGCGTGACGGTGTTGATGCTCGCCTTCTGTTTGATCGCCCAGTCGATCGCCTTGTCGTGCGGCATCACCCGGAGCAGGACGTACGTGTCGCCGGTGTCGGGTGCCAGGACGACGCCCCGGGTGCCCTGGTCGATGCGGATGGTGCGGATGTGCGGGTCGCGGGCGCGCTTCAGGGTCTCCAGTTTCAGACCGGGGTCCTTGAACAGCTGGTCGAGAGTGAGTCGTTCGAACTTCTCCCAGGCGTCGAACACCCCCTGCTTGACGGTGCCCTGAAGCTTGCCGAGCTGGGCGCAGAAACCGATGTCGAAGGCGAGGTGGGGCATGGTGCGGACTCTCCGGGAGGGGGTGGGGCAGGGTGGGCGGCTCAGGTGGCGGGACCGTCGAGGCCGAGGCGGATCAGGGCCAGCGCCTCGGCGATCTCCTGGGTCATCTCGTCGCCGGGCCCGAACACCACGCGCAGGTCTTCGTGGAGGGGTTCGAGGATGAGGCGGGCCTCGGCCGCCTGTCCTTGGGCGAGGAGCAGCATTCCGATGTCGCGGCGCAGTTCGACGGCTTCCTCGCTGACGTCTCCGTCGACGGCCCGTACGACGTCGAGGACGCCCCGCAGCGCGGTGAGTGCGGCCGTGACCTGACCGAGTTCGGCGCGGCAGCGGGCGGCCTGGGCCCGGCAGGCGCGCGCCTGCTCGCCGGTGGTGCCGCCCGTGCGCGCATAGGCGTCGGCCAGGGCGTCGAACTCGGGCAGCGCGGCGCGGTAGTCGCCGCCGAGCAGCTGGATCGCGGCCCGCTGGGTCCGCAGCTCCAGGACCTGCCTGTTCTCGGAGCCCAGAGCGCGTGCGGCGGGCTCGATGATCTCCCCGAGCACTTCGGCAGCCTGCGCGAACCGCTCCTCCTCCAGGAGGGCGTCGGAGTGCGCGTACGCCTCCTTGATCTCCTCGCGCAGCCGGGCCGGAACCGGCGCGGGCGCGGCCGGTACGCCGTTCAGGTCGGGCTGGACGGGCTGCTGCGCGCCGGTCCCGGCCTGCCGGCGGGCGCGCGGCGCGTAGGGGTTGCGGAAGATCCCGGTCGGGTCGGGCGCCCCGTCGGGCCCCGCCTCGCCGGGCGCGGGCTTCTGGCCGGGTGGCGGCAGGAACGGCCGCAGCCGCTCGTACACCTCCTGCACGTCGGCGGGCCGCGCTTCCGGCGCCTTCAGCAGCAGGTGCAGGACGAGTTCCTCCAGGGCAGTCGGAACGTCGGGGCGCAGCGCGCGCAGCGGAGTGGGGGCGGCGCTGACGTGCTGGAACATCAGCGCGTACTCGTTGTCCGCCGAGAAGAGCGGCCGCCCGCTGAGGAGTTCGTGCAGCACGCAGCCGAGTGCGTACAGGTCGGCCTGCGGGGTGATGCGCCCGCCGCGCACCTGCTCGGGCGACATGTACTGGGAGGTGCCCATGGGGCTTCCGGTCGAGGTCAGCTTGGTGACGTCGGTCCGCAGGATGGCCGCGATGCCGAAGTCGAGGACCTTCACCGTCCCGTCGCGGGCGACGAGGATGTTGCCCGGCTTGAGGTCGCGGTGGATCACCGGCACCTCGTGGGCGTGTGAGAGCACGGTGGCGACCTGCGCCGCGACGGCCGCCGCCCAGCTCACCGGCAGGGGCCGGTCCGGTCGGACGTAGGCGGAGAGCGGGACCCCTTCGACCAGCTCCATCACCAGGAACAGCCGCTCGTACGCGTCGTCGAGCCCGGCGTCGTACACCTGCGGTACTCCGGGGTGCTGGATCCGAGCGGTGATGCGGGCTTCGCGGTGGAAGCGCTTGGTGAATTCCTGGGCCAGCTGTGGGGCGTTGGCCATGGCCTGGCGGCTGATCAGTTTCACGGCGACGGGCCGGTCGAGCACGGCGTCGTAGCCGCGCCACACCTCTCCCATGCCGCCGCTGCCGAGCCCCTCCAGGAGTTCGTAACGACCGGCGATCGGCTGCTCCGGCACTGTGCCCCCGTACGTACGTCTGCTCGCCGGAGTGCGCGCTGCGGCACCGGCCTCGACTTGATCCGGGTCAAGTCTCGCCGGTTCTGTGATCTTCCGTCCAGCGATGTTGCGATGTACGGCGGCTACGCCTTCGGCGGTACATCGCTTTCAGGCCAGGCGGAGGCGTATACGGCCCACACCGTCTTGCCCGGCCCTTCGACGCGCGGATGCCAGCCCCAGCTGTCCGCGAGTCCGGCCACCAGAAGCAGGCCACGGCCGGTGTCCCGGTCGTCGGCGGGCTCGGTCGTGACGGGGAGCTTCTCGCCGCGTGTGTCGGTGACCTCCACCCGTACGGCCGCTTCGGTAGCCGTCAACCGGAGGTGGAAGTCGCGACCGGGTACGCGGCCGTGGGTTGCGGCGTTCGCGCTGAGCTCCGCGACGATCAGCGTGAGCGCGTCGTGGGCGTCGGTGTCGTACGGAATCCCCCAGGCGTGGAGGCGTTCCCCGGCCAGGCGCCGGGCCAGTCGGGCGCCGCGGGGAGTCGAACTGAAGCGCATGGCGAAGTGGTGGTTGGGGGTGGCGGGTTGGGTGGTCTCGGTGAGGCGTACGGGGTTGTTGGTCATGCCTCCACGGTGACGGTCTGTGGCGTAGCGTGACCAGGGGTGACGCGCCGTCGCGGCCGGGTTGTACGCGGCGGCGCACGGCGTGTACGTGCGTGGGGTTCATGGGAGAGGCGGCGGTGGTGACGCGGGACGAGGGCGAGTGGGCCGAGGCGGAGGCGGGGCCCGGGCAGCGTCCGGAGGACGAGCCGGGCCAAGGGGTGGTGACGGCGTTCGGACTCCAGATGAAGCTGCTGAGGGTGCGGGCGGGGCTGGACCGGACGGCGTTCGGCAAGCGGGTGGGGTACGCGGCGCAGTCGATCGCGTCGTTCGAGCAGGGGCGGCGGATTCCGCCCCCGAGGCTCATCGACAAGGCGGATGAAGTGCTGGAGGCCGGTGGCTTGCTGAAGGCGCTGAAGGAGGAGGTTGCGCGGGCGCAGTATCCGGCGTTCTTCCGGGACGCGGCGCGCTTGGAGGCCGAGGCGTTGGAGTTGTTCCTGTACGCGGTGCAAGCCGTGCCCGGACTTCTGCAGACAGAGGAGTACACGCGCGCTCTGCTCGCGATGCGTCGACCGCTGCTGGACGAGGACACCATCGAGCAACGCGTGTCAGCTCGTATCGCGCGGCAGGACATCCTCAATCGATGGCCGGCGCCCCTGATGAGCTTCGTGATCGAGGAGGCGGTTCTGCGCCGTCCGTTCGGAGGGAAGGCCGTTCTGCGTGGTGTGCTTGAACAGATCCTCCTCGTCGGGCAGAAGCGCAATGTGGAGATCCAGGTCATGCCGATCGACAACCAGGACAACGCTGGGGTGGATGGGCCGTTCACTTTGATTACGCGCAAAGGCGGGGATCAGGTCGCGTACCTGGAGGTTCAAGGGCGCAGCATTCTACTGACCGCCCGTGACGAGGTGCGCTCCGTAGCGGCACGCTATGGGATCATCCGATCCCAGGCTCTCACTCCGCGGGAGTCGCTGGGATTCATCGAGAAGTTGCTGGGAGAGCTATGAACACCACCGATGTCTCTGCCGCGCAAGAGCTTGCTTGGTTCAAGAGCAGCTACAGCGGGGCCGAAGGTGGCGAATGCCTGGAGGTCGCCGCCTTGACTACGCACGTGTTCGTCCGGGACTCGAAGCAACTCGGCGGCCCCGTGCTGACCGTGGGCCCGGCGGCCTGGGCCGGGTTCGTGGGACTGGCCGCTGCCGTCTGAGGCGCCGTAACGACGGGAGGGTCCCGCCGCGCGCCCCACGGGCGCACGGCGGGACCCTCCCGTGTGTGGCGGGTTACGCGGCGTCGTCCACGCCCTCCTCGCGGCGGATCATCCGCCACGCCGCGCGACGTGCGCTGCGGTCCAGGCTGGACTTGAAGCCCTTGTCGGGGCCGAAGTACTGTCGGCCGAGGCCTGCGATGGTGTCGATGTGGTCGGCCATCTTGTCGGCGAAGACCTTGTCGAAGACCTTGCCGAAGTTGTCCTCGTCGTTGACGACCGCCGCCGCCCGCACCTTCACGTCGGCCTTGGCCTCCTCAAACGGCTGGATGACGTCCTGCTCGGTGAAGTCGGTGCCGAACTTGGCGTTGAACTTGTCGATCAGCTCGGACAGCAGGGACTTCTCGGCCTCTGCCGCGCCGCCCGCGCCCTCACCGAAGCCCTTGAGTTCGGCCGCGCCTTCAGGGGTGAGGGACACGTCGTACTCGCCGGTCTTCTCCACACGGAGGTGACTGAGGTCGATCTCGCCTATGTCGACGCCACCGTCGGCGCGGCGCGGGAGCCGGTTGAGGAGGTAGCGGCCGTAGAGGTGGAGCCGTTCCAGCTCGGCGTCACGGTAGGGCACGATCTGGGCGAGGAAGCCGTACTTGCGTACGTAGTCGTTGAGGTCGGCGCGGAAGTCCTCGGCCGTCTCAACGTCGTCCTCCTCCTCGCTTTCCAGCAGAGGGGTGAAGCGGGCGACGGCCGGGGAGAGCAGCCGGTACAGCTCGGCGTGCAGCTTCTCCCACTTGGCCTGCGATCCGGCCGCCTTCTCCTTCGCCGCGAAGTAGGCGGCGGCGAACTGGTCCATCTCCGGCTCGGAGAGGATCGGCGCCGACATGACCCGGCTCTGGGCGGTGTAGAGGAGGTTCGGGTCGGAGGGGAGGGTCATCGCCTCCTCGAAGTACGGTCGGAAGGCGTCCCGGATGTCCTCGGCCTCGTTGGCGAAGTCCAGGACGGCGAGGTCGGCCTGGTTCTTGCGCTCGGCGGTGCGGTTGAGGCGGGACAGGGTCTGCACGGCTGAGATTCCGGTCAGCTTCTTGTTGACGTACATGGTCGTCAGGAGCGGCTGATCGAAGCCGGTCTGGTACTTCTCGGCGACCACCAGGATCTTGTACTCCTGCTGTCCGCGACCGCCGGCCGCGACGGCCTTGTCGTCGACGCGCGTGTACGCGAACGCCTTCGGCAGCGCGCTCTCCGCGATCCCGCCGTTCTCCTTCGGCTCGGTGGTCTCCTCGCCGTCGATGGTGAGGGAGCCGGAGAAGGCCACCAGAACGCCCAAGTCCGGGAACTTGGTGTCGTACTCCCGGTCCTGGATGTAGCTCTTGATCGCCCGCGCCATCTCCACGGCGGACTGCCGGGAGGCCGTCACCACCATGGACTTGGCCCGTCCACCGAGCCGGCCGCGGGTGTGGGTGATGAAGTGGTCGACGATCACCTGGGCGTGCTGGGAGACGGTGTGCTCGTGGGTGAGCGCGTACCGGGCGAGCTGGCTGTTGGCCTTCGAGGGGTCGACTTCACGCTCGTCCGGGTTCTGGTTCACCAGCTTCCAGTACGTGTTGTACGTGACGTAGTTGCGGAGGGGATCGAGGATGAAGCCTTCCTCGATGGCCTGGCGCATGGAGTACGTGTGGAAGGGGCGGTAGGTGGCTTCGCCGCCGGTGTCCTGGAGCGTGCCGAAGAGTTCGAGGGTCTTGGCCTTCGGGGTGGCGGTGAAGGCGAAGTAGGAGAGGTTCGCGGCCTGGGAGCGATCCTCGGCCTTCTTCTTCAGCTGTTCGGTGAGCGTGACGGTGGTCGCGCCCGCGTCGTCCGAGTCGGAGTCCAGGCCGAGGTCGCGCAGGGCGGCCCGTACGGCGGTGGCGGCGTCGCCGGACTGCGAGGAGTGGGCCTCGTCCACGATGATCGCGAAGGTGGTGCCCTTGATCTCGGTCGGGTTGCGCTGGATGTAGTCCAGCAGTGCCGGGAACGAGTGCAGGGTGACGGTGACGATCTTGCCGGTGTCGCGGGAGAGGGCCCGGGCGAGCTGTTCGCTCTTCGCGCCGTGCTTCTCGTCGACCTTCACGACCAGGCCGTCGGTCTGGGAAAAACTGCCGACGGTCTCCCGAAGCTGGGCGTCCAGGTTGCGGCGGTCGGTGATGACGATGACCTTGTCGAAGACCGGTTCGCCGGGCTTGAGGCGGCCGGTGGCCAGGGCCTCGGGGGCGATGGTGCGCGGGTCGGTGTCCGCGTGCAGGTCGCTGAGGCGGTGGGCGAGCCAGCCGATGGTGTTCGACTTGCCGGAGCCGGCCGAGGCCATGACCAGGTAGTTCTGGCCAGCGCCGTGGGCGGCGGCGTGCGCGGTCAGCTTCTTCACGACGTCCCACTGGTGGAAGCGCGGGAAGATCGTCGACTTGGTGGTGCCGCCGCCGGGGGTTTTGGTCTTGTGCTGGTGCACGAAGCGCTGGAGGAGGTCGAGCCAGTTGTCCCGCGCCCAGACCTGCTCCCAGAGGTAGGAGGTGGCGTACGTGCCGTAGGCGGTGGGGGCGGGGTTGCCGGCGCCGCCGGGCTGGCCGGGGCCGTCGGAGCCGGTGTTGAAGGGGAGGAACCGGGTCTTGGTGCCGCGGAGCTGGGTCGCGACGAAGACGAGGTCCGGGTCTACCGCGAAGTTCGCGATGACGCGGCGCGTGAAGATCAGCTCGGTGGGGTCGCGGTCGGTGCGGTACTGCTCCTTGGCGTGTTCCACGCCCGAGCCGGTGAGCGGGTTCTTCAGCTCGGCCGTGGCGATGGGGATTCCGTTGAGGAACAGGGTGAGGTCGAGCTTGTTGCCCCAGTCGGCCTGCTTGGTGGCGTAGCGGAGCTCGCGGACGACGGTGAGGCGGTTGGCGCGGTAGCCGTCGAGGACGGAGTCGTCGGCGACGAGGTTCGGCTTGAAGTAGGCGACGCGGAGGCGGACGCCGCGGTCCTTGACGCCGTTCCGGAGGACGGTGAGCAGCCCGTCGTCGCTGATCGCCTTGTCGAGCCGGCGGGCGAAGCCGCGCTGGGCCTCGTTGGGGTCACCGCCGTAGACGGCGAGCAGCTCGCTCCACTCATGGGGCTGGCTCTCCCCGATGAAGGTGAACAGCTCGTTGGTGTCAAGCCCAAGGTCGGCCTGGTAGTCCTCGGGCCGCGCCTCGCGCCAGCCGCGCCCGGTCATCGCGGCGACTATGGCGTCCCCGAAGGCGGACTCGTGGTGGATGGGGCTCATGGCTGCACTCCGTCCGGTACGTTGCGCCCGCTGGCGGTGGATACGTCGAACTGGCCGGTCACGGCAGCAGTAATCAGTGCCTGACGGCGTTCTGCTAGCAGCTTGAGCTGTTGCAGGCGCAACGCGCGCTGCCTGTCTAGCGCTTCAGCCTGCCGTCTGACAGATTCGGCTACCTCAAGTTGACGCTCGATCGGAATCTTCGGAATCCGGATCTCGCGGATATCTGGCAAGGAGAGCTGAGTCTTCGTGCCGCCATACCGACTACCCATCAAGACTCCCTTCACGGACGGGGAAGCAATGAAGAGGGCGAGCCACTCCCCGCTAAGCTGATGAGGATCAGGCCTGACGAGGCACACGTGCTGGCTTACGTGTCCGCCAGCTACGTCACCATCGGCGAGGCACACCCAACCCGCGTTGGCCCCGGTGATTCCAATAAGAACGTCACCAATTTCAATGCGGGACCTTCGGGCCTCCGCTACGGCAGCCCTAGGTACTTGCACGTAGGCGAGGTTGTTCAGCTTTGGCTTGGTTTGGTTGGAGTGCAGGTTGGCGCTGCGAAAGAAGAGTGGGCCAGCATCAGCTACATAGTCGCCCCAACCACGAGAGCCGCTCGTCACGAGGCTGCTCAAGTATCCAAGGCGAGCCCCGGAGGTGTGGTGGACTGCTTGGCTGACTGAGTCGAGGACGAGAAGCCGACGCTGTTCGAGTAGACCGTCCTGGGCCTCCATCGCACTCCGAAGGCGATCAAGGCGGGCGGTCTCGGCGTCGAGGAAATCGGCGATGCGGCGCTGCTCCTCCAGCGGGGGAGGCGAGATCGGCAAGTTCCCGATCTCGGAAGGGTTGATCGCTGGATAGCTCACACCGGTCGACCGGGCAACGACCTCGTCGATGAACGGCTGCGAGCGGCAGTAGTAAGCGAGGAAGCGACTGTCGACCTTCGACTGGGCGTCCAGGACCGCGAATCCTGTGGAAAAGACCAGAGGGGATTCATGTAGGGGCGCCACGGCGACGGCCCGCAGATAGGTCCTCACCGTGGACACGAGGACAGACCCAGGCGGTGCCGTACGTCGCGCCCTGGAGGGTGCGGAAGAAAACACGGTGTCATCATCTGGAACGGTGACGCCGCCGATCCCGTCCACCGCGCTGATGTCGATGTACCGAAACCGGAAGTCCGGGTCGGTGTCCTCCGGCAGTGTATGGCGGTTGATACGCGCCACATCCTTGATTCGATACGAGGTCACTCCGTCACCTCGCCCAGGAGCGTCTGAATCTCTGTCTCTAGCGCCTTCAGCTCCGCGTCGATCTCCGCCAACGGACGCGGCTGCTCGTATACGTAGAAGTGCCGCGTGAAGGGGATCTCGTAGCCGATCTTCGTCTTCGTGTGGTCGATCCACGCGTCCGCCACGTGCGGGTGAACCTCGCGCTTCAGGTACTCCTCGACGTCCTCGCCCAGCGGCACGTTCTCGTAGTCCCGCAGCTCAGAGTCCGGCTCCGGCTCGCCCTTGATCTTCTGGACCTCGCCCTCGGGGTCACGTACGCCCATGGCATCCCGGAACGCCTTCGCGAACGGTGCCCCGGTGGGTCCGTGGAGGCCGGCCCCCGCCACCGCGCCCTTGAACGCCATTTGCGCCTCGGACTTTGTCGCCCACTGCGAGTCCATCAGGGGGCCCAGCGCGTCCGCGAGCAGCTTCGTCTCAGCGTCCATCTGCTCCTGGAACTCCGCCTCCTCCTCGTCCGTGAGCTTCCGACGGGCCTTGACCTTCGCGGCCACGTCCGGGACTCGCGGCAGGAACCGCTCCTCGGCCCACTTCTGGACCGGCTTCGCGGCCAGGAGCGCCGTCAACGTCTCCTCCGTGAGCTCGAAGCGCAGCTTCAGCGGGCGCTCGACCGTGATGCGCTGGTAGCCGAAGGCCGAGTTGTCGAAGACCTTGACCTTGCCGTGGAGCGGGTGCTCCGGGTCGGCGGCGGCGTTCACCGCCTCGCCGTACAGGCGTGTGATGTCGGCGATGTGGTTGGGCTTGCCGTTCGTGCCGTCGCCCAGCTCCTTGCGCTTGTCGCCCAGCGACTTGCGCATCTTCTGCCACTGGTCGCGCGCGTCGAGGAGGACGACCTTGCCCTTGTGGTCGGGCGCCTTGCGGTTCGTCAGGATCCAGAAGTACGTGGAGATGCCGGTGTTGTAGAAGAGCTGGTCCGGCAGGGCGACGATCGCCTCAAGCCAGTCGTTCTCCAGGATCCAGCGGCGGATCTCCGACTCCCCCGAACCCGCCGCGCCCGTGAAGAGCGGGGATCCGTTGAAGACGATCGCGACGCGCGAGCCGCCCCCGCCGTTCGCGTCCACCGGCTTCATCTTCGACAGCATGTGCTGGAGGAAGAGGAGCGAGCCGTCGTTGATGCGCGGCAGGCCCGCGCCGAAGCGGCCGGCGTCGCCGAGGTTCTTGTACTCGTCCTCGACCTCCTCCTTGACCTTCTTCCACTCCACGCCGAACGGCGGGTTGGCCAGGAGGTAGTCGAACCTCTCCCGCCGGTGACCGTCGTCGGAGAAGGAGTTGCCGAAGGCGATGTTCTCCGGGTCCTGGCCCTTGATCATGAGGTCGGACCGGCAGATCGCCCAGGACTCCGGGTTGAGCTCCTGCCCGTACACCTCGACCGTGGCGTCGGGGTTGAGGGCCAGGATGTGCTCCTCGGCCGCGCTGAGCATGCCGCCCGTGCCGCAGGCCGGGTCCATGACCGTGCGTACGACGCCCGGCAGGCTGAGCGCGTCGCCGTCCGGCGCGATCAGCAGGTTGACCATCAGCTTGATGACTTCGCGCGGGGTGAAGTGCTCACCGGCGGTCTCGTTGGACTGCTCGGCGAAGCGGCGGATCAGTTCCTCGAAGATGTAGCCCATGTTGTGGTTGGGCACGACTTCGGGGCGCAGGTCCAGGTCGGTGAACTTGCCGATCACCCTGTAGAGCTGGTTAGCGCTGTCGAGCCTCTTGATCTGCTGGGAGAACTCGTACTTGTCCAGCACCTCGCGGGCGTTGTCGGAGAAGGAGCCGACGTACACCTGGAGGTTCTTCGCCGCGTTCTGCGGGTCGGCGGCGATCTTCTTCAGGGTCAGGGCACTCTTGTTGTAGAAGGAGTGGCCCGAGGCGCGGCGCAGGAAGTGGTCGGTGTCGATGTCCTGGCCCTCGAAGCGGGCTGCGGTCTCGGCGACCTTGTCCCGGGTCGGCTCCAGAACGCACTCGAGGCGGCGCAGCACCGTGAACGGCAGGATGACCTTGCCGTAGTCGGACTGCTTGTAGTCGCCGCGCAGGAGGTCGGCGACGGACCAGGCGTGGTTCGCCATCTCCGTGTGCTTGCTGCTGTTCAAGAGTTCCCCGGTTTCCTTCCAGAACATCTGCCCAGGCGTCGGGCGGAGGGTGACAAGTGTGGTCGATCGGTGGAGCAAGCGCCGCCGAGTCAGGTGATCCGGTCGGCGGCGGGCGAGGGTGGCGGCGCGAGGATGCCGCCGGTGAGGCCCCTGGACAGGAGGTCCGCCGCCTCCTCGGCAAGACGGGCGGTGTGCCGCGCGGCCGTTCGCAGAGCGTGAACCCGGCGGAAGGCCTCTCCGTACCGGCGCTGTTCGTCCAGCGGCAGGAGGGGAACGCGCAGGCGGCCGGGGTTGACGTGGACGAGGGTGCTGCCGGTGGAGGCGGCGGCCTGGTTGTCCTCCGCGCCCAGGAACCCGGCGAGGAACCACGGGTCGAGCCGGGCCGGGTCCGGGCGCAGCAGGTGGACGAGGTGGCCGAGGAGGGCGCCGGCGTCCTGGGCGTCGGCGACCCGCACCCGTACGCCCTGTGCGCGGTCGGAGGCGAGGCCTCGTACCAGCACGTCCCCTTCCTGGACCGTCACCGGCGGCTGCGCCACCAGATCCTCGGTGCCGCCTGAGGGGGGCGATGCCCACGAGATGTCCGGGGCCGTGAGGACCGGACGGTCGGACGGGGCCGCGGACTGTTCGTGGCCGCTCTTGGATTCGCGGGCGGTGAGGGGCTTCGCGCGGACGAGGGTGAGGGCTCCGCCCCGGTCCAGGTCGGCAACGGTTGCCGCCCGCCAGGCGCGGGCCGTCTCCCCGGCCGGGGGCCATGGCTCGCGGGCCGGAGCGGCGGCGAGCTCGGCGGCGTAGGACGCGAGCAGCGTGAGCTTCTCGTCGACATGCTCGGCGTACGCGACCGGGTCGACGTTCGTGGGGGTGGCGCGGACCAGGCGGGCCGGGGTGAGGTCGACCTGGTCGTCGAGGAGGTCTACGACCGGGACCGCGCGGGCGATGCCCGGTTCGCCGGTGAAGTCGGACGGGGCGTGGGTGAAGGAGGCCCACAGGGTGAGGACCTGTTCGGTGAGCCGGTCCCAGTCCACGGGGGCGCGGCGGCCCGGCACCGTCGCGGTACGGGCGTCAGCGGCGCCGGTGTGGCGTGGTGTGCCCTCCGATTCGCCGTCGGTGTCGACGAACAGGACCGGGCCGCGATCCGGCCCGCCCGGCTCGGGGCGTTGCATGACCCACACCTGGAGCCCGATGTGCAGGGGCATCGCGGCGCGCGCGGGCAGCGCGACGACAGCGCGCAGGGCTCCGCTGCGGACCAGTTCCAGGCGGATCCGGCGGCCCGCGGTGCGGGACGCGGGCGCGGGCGGCAGCAGCATCACCACGTAGCCGCCGGGCTCGACGTGGGAGAGCGCGTGCTGCACCCAGGCCAGCTCCGACTCGAAGCGCGGGGGCACTCCGTACGCCCAGCGCGGGTCGTACGACAGCTCGTCGTGGCCCCAGTCGCGGTCACCGAACGGCGGGTTGCACAGGACGGCGTCGGCGGTGAGGTCGGGGAAGGCGTCGGCGCGGAGGCTGTCGCCCGCCTTGACGGTGACGTGCGCGGCGTCGTCGAGCAGGAGACTTACGGCGGTGCGCAGCGCCTGTACGGGGACACTGTCCTGCCCGTACACCTCGGTCGCGCCCTGGCAGGCGGCAGCTGCCAGGAGGGTGCCGCTGCCGCAGGCCGGGTCCAGGACGCGGGCGGTGCCGGGCGGCAGGAGGCGGGCCATCAGCGCGGCCAGCTCGGCGGGGGTCTGGTACGTACCGGTGGCGGCGCTCTCGTCCAGCTCTCGCTCGGCCAGGACGTCCAGGGCGGCGCGCGCTCCTGATTCCCGTACGCAAGCCACCAGGGCCTTTACGGCCGGGGCGTCGTCCGGCGCGTAGTGGGCGGGTCCAGTGGTCGGGACAGCGGAATCCAGCTGTTCCGCTGACCTCTCGGCCCAGGCCAGGACTTCCCTGTCCTGCAGGCCGGAGAGGTGAGTGGGGTCTCCGCCGGTGCGGCCGGCGGCGAGGACCAGGGGGACGAGGCGTGCGGCGATGCCCGAGCCGGGCGCGTGGAGGCGCAGGGTGGTGCGCAGCTCCTCGGCCGGGGTGGCTGCCGAGGCCTGACCGCGCCCCTGCAGCCATGACTGTACGGCCTCAAGGTCGTACAGCGGGCTGCTTTCCGTGCCGCCGGCCGGCGTGGGGAAGTCCTCGTGGCGGCGACGCCAGTTGCTGACGGTGGCACGTGTGACTCCCGCGATCCGGGAGATCTCGGCTGCTGTGACCTGGGGCGCGCCGGTCGGCGAAGTCGCCGGTGAGGGCATGGTGTGGGGCATGGCGTGGGGTCCTGTGCCTCTCCTGCCGGACGGTGGGGACAGTGAACACCTTACAGCGGCCACGAATCCAGTCAACATGATTGACGATGCTTTCACCGCCCTGCTTAACTCAGGTCCATGACCGAGCCCGAGCATGAGGAGCAACCCGCTCCCCCCGCTGCCGAAACCGCCCCCACGGCGCCGCCCCTTCCGCCGATGCCTGACGCAATGCCCGTGGTCCCGCAGGCCGCACCGGCACAGGCGTCCGGATCCCGCCTCGCGCGTCAGGTCCGCTCCCTGCCCCCGGTGAAAGCTCTGCTCCTCGGCGGAGCCGTCGGTGCGGGACTGGTCGGCCTCGCCTGGGGCCTGACCGCCGCGGACTTCGGCGGCGGCCCGGACACCTTCAGCACCACGGGAGGGCTGATCCTCTCCGACCGCGACGGCTACCTCTCGGCGGGCACAGGTTGCGAAGGCAAGGGCGGCTACAAGGACATAGGGGCCGGCACCGAGGTCACGGTCACCGACGCCGCCGGCAAGGTCGTCGCGGCCGGGAGCCTGGGCCAAGGCGAAATCGTCGGCACGGCGTGCATGCTCCGGTTCACCGTGGAGGGCATCCCCGAGGGGTCGAAGCTGTATCGCGTCGAGGTGTCGCATCGCGGCGCTCTCACCAAGACGGAGCAGGAGCTCCGCGAAGGGGACCTCGCGTTCACCCTCGGAGGCTGACTCCCGGCTGGCCTCCGCAGCCTCGTATCGCGATTCGGTATCGAGAGGGTGCGGAAATCCGTTCGCCCGGATCGCGGCACCCCGTGTGCCCGTGGCGCAGTCCGTCCGCCCGTGCCGCGACGGCCGGACCGTGACCATTGAATGCAGTCGAGGGCGCCTTCGATGTCTTTGTCATTGGGTGGGACGAGCAAACGTGGCGAGGAGGTGAGGCCGAGGCCGCCGTGCCCAGCCGACGACAAGTACGTTCGTCCTGGGCAAGGCGGCTGCGCTCTCGGGCCCGGACGGTCAGCCGCGGGAGGCGGCGAGTTCGGCCACCCGGCGGCGGACCAGGAACCAGCCGCCGACCAGGGCGGCGCCGATGACCGGGACGCACATCACCGTGGTGCGGCCCACGCCGCCGTCGCACCACATGAGGATCAGCACGGCGAGGAGGAAGGCCAGGGTCACGAGCTGGGTGTACGGGGCCCAGGGCAGGCGGTAGGAGGGGCGTTCCAGCCTGCCCTGCTGCGCGCGGCGCCAGAAGTGGAGCGAGCAGATCATGACCATCGCCCAGGTGCCGAGGATGCCGAGCGAGGCGAAGTTCAGGACGATCTCGAAGGCGTCCTTGGGCATCAGCTTGTTCAGGCCGACGCCGGCCAGGCCGAAGGCGGCGGTGAAAAGGACCCCGCCGTAGGGGACCTTGCCCTTGTTCATGCGGGCGGTGAACTTCGGTGCGGAGCCGGACATGGCCATCGAGCGCAGGATGCGGCCGGTGGAGTACAGGCCGGAGTTCAGGCTGGAGAGGGCCGCGGTCAGGACGACGAGGTTCATGACGCCGGCGGCGCCGGGGACTCCGAGCTTGTCGAAGACGGTGACGAAGGGGCTCTGGTCGGAGGAGTACGCCGTGTACGGGAGCAGCAGGGCGAGCAGCACGACCGAGCCGACGTAGAAGAGGCCCACGCGCCACATGATCGAGTTGATGGCCTTCGGCATGATCTTCTCGGGGTTCTCGGTCTCGCCGGCGGCGACTCCGCAGAGCTCGACGGAGGCGTACGCGAAGACCACGCCCTGGATCACCAGGAGCATCGGCAGGACGCCGGAGGGGAAGAGGCCGCCGTTGTCGGTGATGGAGGCCAGGCCCGGGGTGTGGCCGTCGATCTGGTGGCTGGTGGCGACGAGCCAGATGCCGACGATCAGGAAGACGACCAGGGCGGCGACCTTGACCAGGGAGAACCAGAATTCCATCTCGCCGAAGTACTTCACGGAGATGAGGTTCGCGGTGAGGACGACGGCGAGGGCGATGAAGGCGAGGACCCACTGGGGGACGTCCGTGAACAGCGACCAGAAGTGGGCGTAGGTCGCGGCGGCCGTGATGTCGGCCACGGTGGTCGTCGACCAGTTCAGGAAGTACAGCCAGCCGGCCGTGTAGGCGCCCTTCTCCCCCATGAACTCGCGGGCGTACGAGACGAAGGCGCCGGAGGAGGGGCGGTAGAGGACGAGCTCGCCGAGGGCCCGTACGACGAAGAAGGCGAAGACGCCGCACACCGCGTAGGCGATCGCGAGGGAGGGGCCCGCGCCGGCGAGGCGGCCGCCGGCGCCGAGGAACAGGCCGGTGCCTATCGCTCCGCCGATCGCGATCATGTTGATGTGGCGGGACTTGAGGTCCTTGCTGTAGCCCTCGTCGCCGGCGTCGACATGGCGGGAAGACGCCGGGGCGGTGGCCTCGGTCAAGGTGCGGTCACTCATGTATGACTTCGCCTTCGTGGGTGGGACAGGCAGGTGCGGACGGCCGCGCAGGGGAGCTGGGGTGGTGTCCCGTGAGCTGCGGTCCGGTGGTTTCGTCGCCCCAAATAGACCACGGGGTTCCGCTACCCGCCAAAATCGGCCCCGTACGCGTCGAAGCCCCCGACGACCTTGGAAAGGGGTGCCGGGGGCTTCGCAGGGGCTTGAAAGCGAGGTCTGGCGGGTCAGTCGCCCGGGGTGGACGACGCCGCCTGGTCGAGGCGGAAGGCCTCGTTCCCCAGGCCGATGCGGGCGTGTGCCTCGGGGCGGCGGCTGCGCATCACCGCTCCGTGGACCAGGCCGGTCACGACGGCGGCGCCGATGATGCCGGGCAGGGCCCAGCTGAGCGCGGAGCCCTCTTCGGCGCCGACCAGGACGCCGAAGTCCTTGACGGTGTAGACGGCGATGCCGAGGAGCGCGAGGCCGGCGGCGCCGGCTGCGACGAGCCGCCAGACCTGGGCGCCGGCGGTGCCGCGGCGGACGAAGAAGGCGATCACGGCGAAGGAGGCGGCGGCCATGAGGAGGGTCACACCGAGCGCGCCGACGCTGCCCATCCAGGTGAACAGGTGCAGGACGGGGGCGGTCGGGTCGCCGGCGGGCAGGTCGTCGGTGACGGCGAAGGCGATGACGACGACGGCGGCGATGCCGGTCTGGAGGAGGGAGCCGGTGCCGGGTGCGCCGGTGCCGGCGTTGGTCCGGCCGAAGGCGGCCGGGAGCAGGCCCTCGCGGCCCATGGCGAAGGCGTAGCGGGCGACCACGTTGTGGAAGCTGAGCATGGCGGCGAACATGCCGGTCACGAAGAGCACGTGCAGGACGTCGGTGAAGGTGGCGCCGAGGCGGTCCTCGGTGAGCTGGAAGAGCAGGCCGGGGCCGGCTTCGGCGGAGGTCTTGACGACCTCGGCGGGGCCGGTGGCGACGGTGAGGGCCCAGGCGCTGAGGGCGAAGAAGAGGGCGACGAAGCCGACGGCGAGGAACATCACGCGGGAGACGACGATGTGCGGCTTGCTGGTCTCCTCGGCGTACACCGGGGACTGCTCGAAGCCGACGAAGGCCGCGATGCAGAAGCAGAGGGCGGTGCCGAGGCCGGGGCCGCTGAGGGTCTCGGGGTTGAAGGCGTGCAGCGAGAGGCCTTCGGGGCCGGGCTTGCCGAGGGCGGCGAGGTCGAAGACGACGACGAGGGCGCACTCGATGAGGAGGAGGACGCCGAGGACCTTGGCGTTGAGGTCGATCTTGAGCCAGCCGAGGGCGCCGGTGGCGGCGACGGCGAGCAGCGCGGGTATCCACCAGGCGAGTTCGATCTCGAGGTAGGTCGCGAAGAGGCCGGATATCTCGAAGCCGAGGATGCCGAAGACGCCGACCTGCATGGCGCTGTACGCGACGAGGGCGACGAGGGCGGCGCCCGCGCCGGCGGTGGGGCCGAGGCCGCGGGCGATATACGCGTAGAAGGCGCCGGCGTTGTGGACGTGCCGGCTCATCTCGGCGTAGCCGATGCTGAAGAGGGCGAGGACCAGGCCCAGGACGACGAAGAGGAGCGGCTGGCCGACGATGCCCATGACGCCGAAGGTGGTGGGCATCACGCCGGCGACCACCATCAGGGGCGCGCTGGCGGCGAGTACGGAGAGCAGCAGGCCGGCGGTGCCGAGGCGGTTGGCGCGCAGGGCCCGGTCCTGGCCCTTGTACGTGCGGATCTCGGCCGGGTCCTGGAGCGTGGTGGATCTGCCCGTCGGCATGGGGGCGTCCTTTCGGGGTGGGGCCTCTCGGGGGTGGGTCTCTCGGAGGCTCGGGCGTTCGGGGGTGCGGGCGTTCGGGGGTGCGGGGGTGCGGGGGTGCGGACGTTCGGACTGCGGTGTCAGGCGGTGCCGAGCGCGGCGCTGCGCGCTGCGAGGAAGGCCTGGTGCGGGTCGAGGTCCGGGTAGGACCAGGGGGCGCGGGTGGCGTGGCGGCCGATGCGGTGGAAGAGGGCGGCGGCCTCGGCGGAGCGGCCCTCGCAGAGCTTGGCGTGGGCGAGGAAGTTGAGGTCGACCCGGTTGCGGGGGTGGTCCTCGCGCTCCCATTCCAGCCACCAGTCGAAGGCGGAGCGCAGGACCTGGCGGGCACGGCGGCCGGACCAGTGGGCGGCGGCGCCGTCGGGGTGGTGGCCGTGCCGGGCGGCGAGCACCCGGTAGCGCTCGGCGTGCGCGATGACGGGGAGCACGGCAAGCGGGGAGTCGGCCGGGGACTCCTCGGCGGCCCAGGCCGCGAAGTCGTAGACCTCGTGGAGCGGGTCCTGGCCGGAGCCGGAGGTGCGTTCGGCCAGCTTGGCGACCATCAGGTGGTGGGCGTGGTGGTGCTCGCGGTGGCGGGCCCGCACCTGGTCGAAGTGGCGGCTGAACTCCTCCTCGGTGCCGAAGGCGCGGGAGAGCAGGAGCAGTCCGAGCCAGGGGGTGGGGTCGGCGGGGAGCAGGGCGGCGGCGCGCCGGCAGGCCTGCTCGGCGGCGGCCGGGGTGCCCTTGCCGCGCAGGGCGTTGAAGACGGCGGCGCAGGCGAGGAGGGTGGCGGCATCGGCGCTCTCGGGTTCGGCGAGCAGCCATTCGCGGGCCCAGGCGGTGGCCGCCGGGGTCTGGGCGAGGACGACGACGCGGTGGCCGCGGCGGTCCCAGTCGTCGCCGGTTCCGACGAGCAGGGACCGGGCCCGTGACCAGCGGCCCTGGGTGAACTGGGTCCGCACGTCGACGAGTTCGGCGTCGCACAGGGCCGGGTCGAAGAGCTGGGCATCACGCTTGCGGGCGCGGCCGAGGGGCGGCGGAGGCGGGGACATCCGCGGGTTTCCCTCCAGGACGCGGGCGGACGGGGACGGGGTGGAGCGGGCCGGGACCGGGGTGAGCGCTGAACGGTGAGCAGTGGCCAAAAACGTGCAGCGTGCACGTGCGCGGCGTGACCGGCTGGTCAGGCCGGGCACATCGGAGATCGTGCCGGTGAGCGCACCGGTGATCACGGACAGCAAACCGGTACGTACAGCTCCGAGTCAAGGTCCAGTCCAGCGGGTGGCGATTTTCAACTGCTGCGGGGATGGTGTGGGTTGGGGTGGTTGTGCCGGTTCGCGGGGGCCGTCGGCGCGGATCCGCAGAGTGGCCCCGTGACGGCATACGACGATCTTCCCCCGTACCTGCCGGGCTTTCCCGGGCCGCTGCGCGACAGGCTGGCCGCGGCCGTGCTGAGCGGGGCGAAGACAGCGACGACGGGGTTGCTCGCGGCCTATGAGGCGGAGGGCGAGCCGCTGCCCCAGACCGGGCAGCGGACGGCGCTCACGGACTCCGCGGAGTGTCCGGTGGCTGTCCTGGAGGTGACGGCCGTACGGATCCTGCGGCTCGGCGAGGTGGACGTGGGGCACGCACTGGCGGAAGGTGAGGGATATGCGTCGGTGGCCGAATGGCGCGCTTCGCACGAGCGGTTCTGGCACGGGGCGCAACTGCGCGGGCTGCTCGGCGATCCGGGGTTCACGGTCGACGACGATACGCCGGTGGTGGCGGAGCGGTTCCGGATCGTCGAGCGGCTCGGCTGAGGCCGGCCCGGCCTCGGGGGAGGCGGCCGGGGCCCGGCCGTACGCCGGGGCCGGCCCGGGTCAGTCCACCGCCTGGGCCGCCGCGCGGCCGGCCGCGCGCCCGGAGAAGATGCAGCCGCCGAGGAAGGTGCCCTCCAGGGCGCGGTAGCCGTGGACTCCCCCGCCGCCGAAGCCTGCCGCCTCGCCCGCCGCGTAGACGCCGGGCAGCGGCTCGCCGCCGGCCGTCAGGACGCGCGAGGACAGGTCGGTCTCCAGGCCGCCCAGGGACTTGCGGGTCAGGATCGACAGCCGTACCGCGATCAGCGGACCGGCCGCGGGGTCCAGGATCCGGTGCGGGGCGGCGGTGCGGATCAGCTTGTCGCCGAGGTACTTGCGGGCCCCGTGGATCGCCGTCACCTGGAGGTCCTTGCTGAACGGGTTGGCGATCTCCCGGTCCCGGGAGGTGACCACGCGGCGCAGGGCGTCCTCGTCGATCAGGTCCTCCTTGGTCACGGCGTTCATCCCGCGCACCAGGGCGGCGAGGTCGCGCTCGACGACAAAGTCCGCGCCGTTGTCCATGAAGGCCCTGACCGGGGCGGGTACGGCCTGCCGTGCGCGGGTGATGACGTCGCGGACCGACTTGCCGGTGAGGTCGGGGTTCTGCTCGGAGCCGGAGAGGGCGAACTCCTTGCCGATGATGCGCTGGTTGAGGACGAACCACGTGTGGTCGTGGCCGGTCTTCATGATGTGGTCGAGGGTGCCGAGGGTGTCGAAGCCCGGGAAGAGCGGTACGGGCAGCCGCTTGCCCGTCGCGTCCAGCCACAGCGAGGACGGGCCGGGCAGGATGCGGATGCCGTGCCTGGCCCAGATCGGGTTCCAGTTCCCGATGCCCTCGGTGTAGTGCCACATCCGGTCCTTGTTGATGTGGCTGGCGCCCGCCGCCTCCGCGACGCCGAGCATCAGGCCGTCCACGTGCGCCGGGACCCCGGAGAGCATCCGCTCCGGCGGAGTGCCGAGCCGGTCGGGCCACTGCGCCCGTACGAGGTCGTGGTTGCCGCCGATGCCGCCGCTGGTCACGATCACGGCCTGGGCCCGGAGGGAGAAGTCCCCGGTGGCCTCGCGGCTGCTCGCGGTGCCGCGCAGGGCGTCGGAGGGCTCCAGGATCTCGCCCGTCACGGTGTCCACGGCGCCGGCCGTGCGGGAGAGCCCGGTGACCCGGTGGCGGAACTTCAGCTGGACCAGGCCGCGGGCCACGCCGGCCCGGACGCGCCGCTCGAAGGGCTCCACCAGGCCGGGGCCGGTGCCCCAGGTGATGTGGAAGCGGGGGACGGAGTTGCCGTGGCCGTCGGCGTCGTAGCCGCCGCGCTCCGCCCATCCGACGACGGGGAAGAAGCGGACGCCCTGGGCGTGCAGCCAGGGGCGCTTCTCGCCGGCCGCGAAGTCCACGTAGGCCTCGGCCCAGCGGCGCGGCCAGGCGTCCTCCTCGCGGTCGAACCCGGCGGTGCCCAGCCAGTCCTGGTGGGCGAGCGCGCGGCTGTCCTTGATCCGCATGCGGCGCTGCTCGGGCGAGTCCACGAAGAACAGCCCGCCGAAGGACCAGTGGGCCTGGCCGCCGATGGACTGCTCGGGCTCCTGGTCGAGCAGGATGACCTTGCGGCCCGCGTCGACGAGTTCGGCGGTGGCCACGAGGCCGGCGAGCCCCGCCCCGATCACGATCACGTCTGCGTCGTACGTCATGCGATACCCGTCCTCCGTCGGTGGTGGGGCAGATCTTTGGCTACGGAGCGGTAACCAGTCAACAGCGGTGGTTGGATGACGGGTGTGAGTGCCGCTGATGAAGTGCTGGACGTGGTGGACCGCGACGACCGGGTGACCGGGCGGGCCCCGCGCGGCGAGGTGTATGCCCGCGGGCTGCTGCACCGGTGTGTGTTCGTTCAGGCCAGGGATGCGCGGGGGCGGATCTTCGTGCACCGGCGGACCGCTTCGAAGCTCGTGTTCCCCTCGCACTACGACATGTTCGTGGGCGGCGTGCTAGGCGCCGGGGAGAGCTACGGGCGGGCCGCGCTGCGGGAGGCCGAGGAGGAGCTCGGGGTGCGGGGGCTGCCGCAGCCCGTGCCGCTGTTCAAGTTCCTGTACGAGGGGCCGGGCGGGGCCTGGTGGTCGTACGTGCACGAAGTGCGGTGCGTGTTGCCCGTACGGCCGCAGGTGTCGGAGGTGGCCTGGCACGACTTCGTGGACGAGGACGAACTGGAGCGGCGGGTGGCCGGCGGTTCGTGGACCTGGGTGCCCGACGGGCTGGAGGCGTACCGGCGGCTGCGGGAGTTCCGGGCGCCGGGCGGCCCGGGTGGAGACCCGGGCCCCGGGCCCGGGCGGTAGCGGGCGGCGGCCCGGCGTAGATTGCGGGGGTGATCGATTCCCCGAAGGGCGGATTCCTGCGTGACCTGCGCCTCTGGTTCGCGCCGCAGCGCCTCCGCGACGAGGGCGAGACCCCCGACTACCGCTTCTCGCTGGCCAACGAGCGGACCTTCCTGGCCTGGATCCGGACCGCGCTGGCCCTGGTGGGCGGCGGTTTCGCGGTCGACCAGTTCCTGCCGGACCTGCGATGGGGGGTGCGGGTCGGGATGGCCTTCGCGCTGCTCGCGGTGGGTGCGGCGTGCGCGCTGCGGGCCGTGAACCACTGGGTGCGGTGCGAGCGGGCGATGCGGCGGGGTGAGGATCTCCCGGTGTCGCGGTTCCCCGTGGTGCTGAGCGCGGGGGTGGGGCTGGTCGCGGTGGTGATGCTGGTGGTCGTGCTGCTGGGCTGGACGACCGGGCGGTGACGCGGTACGGGGAACCTCGCGACGCCGGGCTCCAGCCGGAGCGGACCCGGCTCGCGTGGCGGCGTACGACGCTGGCCTCCTCGGTGGTGGCGGTGCTGGCGCTGCGGCAGGCGCTGCGCGGGTCCGGCGGGCCGGTGGAGGTGGTGGGGGCGGCGATCATCGCGCTGGTCTGGCTGGCGTTCCTGGGGGTGGCGCACCGGCGGATCCGCGAACTGGCGGCCGGGCGACCCCCGGGGCTCGCGCCGCGGGCGGCGGTGGCGGCGGTGGCGTGCACGGTGGCGCTGGCGCTGTTCGCGATGGCTGTGATCGTCTGAGCCGACCGTCCGGGCTGATGGTCGGATGATCGGGCTTCTTCGCGCCACAGCGACATAACGGGTGATGGCGAATGATCCGCACTAGCCTCGGCGCCATGACGACCATGCACCAGGAGCACGCGACGCACGAGCACGCCCACGGGCCCGACTGCGGCCACCGGGCGGTCCCCCACGGTGACCACGTGGACTACGCGCACGACGGCCACCTGCACCGGGAGCACTCCGGGCACTGGGACGAGTGCGAGAGCCCCGGGCACACGACCCACTCCGAACACGCGCACCGCCACGGCTCGGACTGCGGGCACGACGCCGTCCCGCACGGCGACCACGTCGACTACGTGCACGACGGGCACCGGCACGCCGAGCACGACGGCCACTACGACGACCACTGACGCCATCGGCCTGTAAAGCCCCTGACTGAGGATCCGGTCAGGAGCGGTACCCGCCCTCCCTCCGGGTCGCGACGGCTGACAGGATGCCGACCGCCTGTCCATGCGATCCGGGGAGAGCGCAGATGCCCGTCGACGATCCGTACCTCATCCGGCCCGCACCGGGGGTGTACGCCTACGTCCAGCCGGACGGCGGCCGGCGCCTCGACAACGCCGGCTTCGTGAGCGACGGCCGCCGGACCCTGCTCGTCGGCACCGCCGCCGCCGAGCGGCGGGCGCCTGCCCTGCGCGAGGCGGCCGCGGCGGCCGGGGTCCCGCTCCCCCGCCCCGTGGCATGAACGGCAGGACCCCGATCCTTTGCCACTCTGTCGCGCACAGCACGGCGCGCCGCCGCCGCGATGTGACGCTTCGCGATGCCGTGCGAGGCCACATGACGTGACATTTGCGGGCCCCGGAAGGGTTCTTTCGGTCCGCGCTATGGACGGCATACCGACTGGTCGGCATGATGGCATCGTTCCATCCGACATCGTCAACTCCGCTACGGAGGTGCGCACCATGACCTCAGCCTCAGCCGACCCCCGGGGCCTCGATCTGGAGCGGCTGCGCGGTCATCTCGACCGGGTGCGGCCGGGACTCGTGGCCGGGGCGCTACGCGGCCGGCTGATCGAAGGCGGCCGATCGAATCTCACGTACGAGATCACCGACGGGACCGCCCGCTGGGTGGTGCGCAGGCCGCCGCTCGGGCACGTACTGGCCACCGCGCACGACATGCGCCGCGAGCACCGGGTGATCGAGGCGCTGCACGGCACGGCCGTGCCGGTGCCCGAGCCGGTGCTGCTGTGCGAGGACGAGGAGGTGCTGGGGGCGCCGTTCTACGTCATGGAGTACGTGGAGGGGGTGCCGTACCGGACGGCCGGCCAGCTCGCCGCGATCGGGCCGGAGCGCACCCGGCGGGCGGTGCTGGGCCTGGTGGACACCCTGGTCGACCTGCACGCGGTGGATCCGGAGTCGGTGGGCCTGGGCGACTTCGGCCGGCCCGAGGGCTTCCTCGACCGGCAGCTGCGCCGCTGGGGCAAGCAGCTCGCGGCCTCGCGGGGACGGGAGCTGGCCGGAATCGACGAGCTGCACGGCGCGCTCGGCCGGGCGCTGCCCGACTCCCCCGCCCCGACCGTGGTGCACGGGGACTTCCGGCTCGACAACGTGCTGATCGGCGAGCCGAACGACACGATCCGGGCGGTGCTGGACTGGGAGATGTCCACGCTGGGCGATCCGCTCACCGATCTCGGGCTGCTGGTGATGTACAGCTCCGACCTGGGCCTGACCGAGTCTCCGGTCAGCACGACGAGCGGGGCGCCCGGCCATCCGACCCCCGCCGAGCTGGTCGAGCGGTACGCCGCCCGCTCCGGCCGGGACACCGGCGCCATCGCCTGGTACACGGCCTTCGCCTGGTTCAAGCTCGCGGTGATCCTCGAAGGCATCCACTACCGGTACACGCTCGGGCAGACCGTCGGTGCGGGATTCGACCGGATCGGCGAGCTGGTGCCCGTCTTCATCGAGCACGGACTGACCACCCTCCAGGCCCCCCACACATTCCAGAACCGCCAGGAAGGCTGAGGAGCCGATCAGCATGGACTTCGCATTCGACGCCCGGACCGAGGAACTCCGCGAGCGGCTGCTCGCGTTCATGGAGGAGTACGTCTACCCGGCGGAAGCCGTCGCCGCCGAGCAGCGCGCGCGGCTGGCCTCGCCCTGGGACACCCCGGCCGTCTTCGGTGAACTGAAGGCCGAGGCGCGCCGCCAGGGCCTTTGGAACCTCTTCCTCCCGGATGCCGAGTACGGCGCCGGGCTGACCAACCTCCAGTACGCCCCGCTCGCCGAGATCACCGGCCGCAGCCCGCACCTGGCGCCGATGGCGACCAACTGCGCGGCCCCGGACACCGGGAACATGGAGCTGCTCGCCCAGTTCGGGAACGAGCAGCAGAAGAAGCAGTGGCTGCAGCCGCTGCTGGCTGGGGAGATCCGGTCCGCCTTCGCCATGACCGAGCCCGAGGTGGCCTCCTCGGACGCGACGAACGTCGAGACCCGGATCGAGCGCGACGGTGACGACTACGTGGTCACCGGCCGCAAGTGGTTCATCTCCGGGGCGATGAACCCGGACTGCAAGATCTTCATCGTGATGGGCAAGACCGACCCGGAGGGCGCCGATCCGCGCCGCCAGCAGTCGATGATCCTGGTCCCGCGCGACACCCCGGGGGTCGAGGTGCGCCGGGCCATGACGGTGTACGGGTACGAGGACCACGACCACGGCGGCCACGCCGAGGTGGTCTTCGACGGGGCCCGGGTCCCTGCGGCGAACCTGATCGGCGAGGAGGGCACCGGCTTCGCCATCGCCCAGGCACGGCTCGGGCCGGGCCGCATCCACCACTGCATGCGGCTGATCGGCATGGCGGAGCGGGCCATCGAGCTGATGTGCCGGCGCGCGTTGGACCGTACCGCCTTCGGCAAGCCGCTGGCCGCGCAGGGCGTCGTACAGAACTGGATCGCGGACGCCCGGGTGACGGTGGAGCAGCTGCGGCTGCTGGTTCTGAAGACGGCCTGGCTGATGGACACGGCTGGGAACCGGGGCGCCCACACCGAGATCCAGGCCATCAAGATCGCGACCCCGCGGGCGGTGGTGCGGATCCTGGACGACGCGGTGCAGCTGCACGGCGCGGGCGGGGTGAGCCAGGACTTCCCCCTCGCCGGGCTGTGGGCGGCGGCGCGGACGCTGCGGCTGGCCGACGGTCCGGACGAGGTGCACCAGCGGTCGCTGGCGCGGCGGGAGCTGAAGCGCCACCAGTAGACCCGGCGGATCGAGGGTTCCGCGTTCGGCCCGGGACAGGGCCGAACGCGCGGACAGCCTCGGCGGCGGCGGCGGGCTCGGCCTCGGGCGGCGGGCTCTGGGGGCGGGCCTGCGCCCCCAAGGGTTCCAGGGGCCGCGTCTAGGGAGCCGTCGTGCGGCCCGCCGCCGCCTCGATGACCTCGTCCAGCACCTCGCGGGAGCGGATCAGATCGCCGATCATCCGGTCGATCCGCTCCCGTTCGGTGGTCAGTTCGGCCACCAGCGCCGGGGTGGCGCGCACCGACGGGCCGCCGTCCTCGTCGCGCATACAGGGCAGGATCTGGGCGATCTTCGCGCTGTGCAGGCCGGCCACGTAGAGCTCCTGGATCCGGATGACCCGGTCGACCGCGCGCTCGGGGAAGTCCCGGTGGCCGCCGGGCGTCCGGTCCGAAGCCAGCAGGCCCTGCTCCTCGTAGTAGCGCAGGGAACGCTCACCGACCCCGGTGCGCGCCGCCAGTTCGCCGATCCGCATGCCCTACCCCAGCTCTTGAATCTCTTGAATCTGACATCAATGTCAGCTTTTACGGTACCGGCATGACGCAGACACAGCACGGTCCCGCCGCTTCGCGCCTCTTCGAATCCGCCCGTCTCGGCGGCCTGGAACTGTCCAGCCGCCTGGTGATGGCCCCGCTGACCCGCAACCGCGCCGGGGCCGACGGTGTCCCCGGCGAGCTCATGGCCGCCTACTACGCGCAGCGCGCCTCGGCCGGCCTGATCATCGCCGAGGCCACCACCCCGAACGCCGTCGGGCAGACCTACCCGCACATCCCCGGCATCCACACCCCGGCACAGATCGCCGGCTGGCGCCGGGTCACCGAGGCCGTGCGGGCTGCCGGGGGCGGGGGGATGTTCCTCCAGCTCCAGCACGGCGGCCGGGTCGGGCACCCCGAGACCAGCGGGCGGGTGCCGCTCGCCCCGTCCGCGGTGCCCTTCCCGGAGCAGCTGATCACCCCCGGCGGTCTGCGGGACGGCGTCATACCGCGCGAGATGACCGCCGAGGACATCAGGTCGACCGTGGCAGACTTCGCGAGCGCCGCCCGGGGCGCGGTCGCGGCGGGCTTCGCCGGCGTGGAGGTGCACTCCGCCAACGGCCACCTGCTGCACCAGTTCCTCTCCCGCAACACCAATCGCCGCACCGACGAGTGGGGCGGCTCCGTCGAGAACCGCATCCGGTTCACCGTCGAGGTGGTCCGGGCCGTCGCCGAGGCCATCGGTCCGGAGCGGGTCGGCGTACGCATCTCGCCCGGAGTGGCCGTCAACGGGGTCGAGGAGGGCGACACCGAGGAGATCTACCCGGCGCTGGTCAAGGCCCTTGCCGACCTGGCGCCGGTCTACCTGCACCAGGTCCACACCGACCCCGACGGCCCCCGTTTCGCGCAGATCCGCCGGGACTGGCCCGGCACCCTGATCGCCAACCCCGTGCTCTCCCGCGAGGAGCTCGCGGCCGACGGCGGCAAGCGGCGGGGCGAACGCCTGCTGGCGGAGGGCGCCGACCTCGTGGCGCTGGGCCGGGGCTTCCTCGCCAACCCCGACTTCGTGGAGCGGCTGCGCACGGGCGCGCCGCTCAACGAGATCCGTCCCGAGTACCTGATGCACGTACAGGGGGCGGAGGGCTACACCGACTACCCGGCGCTCCCGGCGCCGCGCGGCGTCGGAAATCTCCCTGAGCGGGTGCGGTAGACGACGGAGATCCCGCGGCTGCCGGCCTTCTGGGCAGCACGTGCGGACCGCCCCTTCAGGCCGGGTCGGCGCCCGGCTCCGGCCGGGGCCCGGGGCGGGCCGGCTCAGCCGAACCAGACCACCAGGCGGACGTTCTCGTCGCCGCCGCAGGGCCTCGGAAGCCCGGCGAGGTCGGCGAGATCGGCGAGATCGGCGAGATCCTCCTTAGACCGACCGGCAAAT
>NZ_JAGGOZ010000062.1:0-3059 GCF_018614075.1 Streptomyces sp. ISL-94
CCGGGGGGACCCCCACGCCTCGATCGCCGACGGGGCTGGATGTGGCTGATGCCGGCTCGCCTGTGCACGCTGTGCGGGATTGGACCCGCGCGGGTCCGGGGCGGAGCCGGATTTCGGGACGGGGCGGGCCGGAAGAAGGCCCCGCGGGGACCGGATACGCCGACGGCCCCCCGAGCGGGAGCTCGGAGGGCCGGGTCAAGCGGGCCGGGGCCCCGGCCGCGGGCCGGACGGACGGACTCTCCCCCAGCTACCGCTGGGAGGTGCCCCCAGCGGTAGCGGTGCGAAGCCGGTGAGGCCCCTGGGGCCGAGCCGCGCGAGCGGCGCGGGAAGAACTCACATGCCGGCCGCGGCTGCCAGGTCCTTCTTGATCGCGTCCAGGATCTCCTGGCCGCGGGCGCGGGCCGGGGCCAGGTCGGAGGCCTCGGTCACCGGGACCACGACCTCCAGGTAGCACTTCAGCTTCGGCTCCGTGCCCGACGGGCGGACGATCACCCGGGCCTTGTGGTCGCCGTCCAGGTAGTAGCGCAGACCGTCCGTCGGCGGGAGCTTCTCCGTGCCGCGCGTCAGGTCCTCCGCCGAGACCACCCGCAGGCCCGCCAAGGCGGTGGGCGGCTCCGCGCGCAGCTGCGCCATCGCCGAGGCGATCACCGACAGGTCCGAGACGCGCACCGACAGCTGGTCCGTGGCGTGCAGGCCGTGGGCCATCGCCAGGTCGTCCAGCAGGTCGGTCAGCGTGCGGCCCTGCTCCTTGAGCTCCGAGGCCAGCTCCGCCACCAGCAGGGCGGCGGTGACGCCGTCCTTGTCGCGGACCCCCTCGGGGTCCACGCAGTAGCCGAGCGCCTCCTCGTAGCCGTAGCGCAGGCCCTCCACACGGGCGATCCACTTGAAGCCCGTGAGGGTCTCCTCGTAGCCCACGCCCGCCGCGTCCGCGATCCGGCCCAGCAGGGAGGACGACACGATCGACTCGGCGAAAACCCCCTGCGCACCCTTGTGCACCAGGTGGGCCGCCAGCAGCGCGCCGACCTCGTCGCCGCGCAGCATCCGCCAGCCGGTGGCCGCCGCGTCGTCCGGGACGGCCACCGCGCAGCGGTCGGCGTCCGGGTCGTTGGCGATCACGATGTCCGGGCTGACCTCGGCGGCCTTCGCGAAGGAAAGGTCCATCGCGCCCGGCTCCTCCGGGTTGGGGAAGGCGACCGTCGGGAACGCCGGGTCCGGCTCCGCCTGCTCGGCGACCAGGACCGGCGTCGGGAAGCCGTGCCGGGCGAAGGCCGCCATCACGACGTCCTTGCCGACTCCGTGCATGGCCGTGTAGACGGTCCGCACGCCCCGGGGGGAGCCGGGGGTCAGGACCGCGTCCGTACGGGCCAGGTAGGCCTCCAGGACCTCGTCGCCGAGCTCCTCCCAGCCGGAGTCCGGGCGCGGGACGGACGCGAGGGTCTCGACCCGGCCGATCTCCGCCGCGATCTCGGCATCCGCCGGGGAGACGATCTGCGAGCCGTCGCCGAGGTAGACCTTGTAGCCGTTGTCCCGGGGAGGGTTGTGGCTCGCGGTCACCTCGACGCCGGCGACGGCGCCCAGGTGCCTTATGGCGTACGCCAGGACGGGCGTCGGCAGCGGGCGGGGCAGGACGGCCGCGCGCAGCCCGGCGCCGGTCATCACGGCCGCGGTGTCGCGGGCGAAGTCCGCGGACTTGTAGCGCGCGTCGTAGCCGACGACGACCAGGCCGTCGGCGTGGCCCTGGGCCTTCAGGTAGGCCGCGAGGCCCGCCGCGGCCCGGATGACCACGGAGCGGTTCATCCGCATCGGGCCCGCGCCGATCTCGCCGCGCAGTCCGGCGGTACCGAACTGGAGCGTGCCGGAGAACCGCTCCGCGAGCGCGGCGGTGTCACCGGCCTCGACGAGCGCGGCGAGCTCGGCCGCCGTCTCCGGGTCCGGGTCCTCGGCCAGCCAGGCCTGGGCCCGTGCGATCAGGTCGTCCTGCGCTTCCTGCACTACTTCCGCCTTACCTCTCGTACGGTCACTCAGATGCGGGCGAGAACCTGGGTCAGCAGCGTCCCCATGCGGGCGGCCGAGTCACGGCCGGCCTGGAGCACCTCTTCGTGGTTCAGCGGCTCGCCGGACAGGCCCGCCGCCAGGTTGGTGACCAGGGAGATGCCGAGCACCTCGGCGCCGGCCTCGCGGGCGGCGATGGCCTCCAGCACGGTGGACATGCCGACCAGGTCGGCGCCCATGACGCGGATCATGTTGATCTCGGCCGGGGTCTCGTAGTGCGGGCCGGGGAACTGGACGTAGACGCCCTCTTCGAGGGTCGGGTCGATCTCCTTGCACATCGCGCGCAGCCGCGGCGAGTACAGGTCGGTGAGGTCCACGAAGTTCGCGCCGACGATGGGCGAGGTGGCCGTCAGGTTGAGGTGGTCGCTGATCAGGACCGGCTGGCCGGGCTTCATGCCGGCGCGCAGGCCGCCGCAGCCGTTGGTCAGGACGACGGTCTTGCAGCCGGCGGCGACGGCGGTGCGGACGCCGTGGGCGACGGCGGCGACGCCGCGGCCCTCGTAGAAGTGGGTCCGGCCGAGGAAGAGCAGCGCACGCCTGTCGCCGATCTTGTACGAGCGGATCTTGCCGCCGTGGCCCTCGACGGCGGGCGGCGGGAAGCCGGGCAGCTCGGTGACCGGGAATTCAGCCTCGGGGGCGCCCAGCGCCTCTGCGGCGGGGGCCCAGCCGGAGCCCATGACGAGGGCGACATCGTGGGTTTCGGCGCCGGTCAGCTCACGCAGGCGGGCGGCTGCGGCGGTGGCGTCGGCGAAGGGGTCGGTAACAGATGCGTTCACGCAGATGAGCGTAGCCGCTCAATCCCTACGCGCGTAGATGGCACAGCTCACGGTGTTCGGATCGTTGCCTTGTCGTTTCCGCCCAATCATTCCCCGCCGGGCGTCAACAGCCGCCGCTTCCCCGCGTCACCACCCCTGGGGCTCTGCCCCGGCCGGCGCGGTCCCCTGCGGGGCGCCCCGCAGGGGGCTAGTGCTGTGGCCGGAAGGGTGTGCCGGGGCGCGGCGTCCGGT
>NZ_JAGGOZ010000062.1:3103-101055 GCF_018614075.1 Streptomyces sp. ISL-94
CTTTCCGGTCACAGCACTAGCAGGGGCGCTTGCGGAGTTCCATCACGTAGTCGTGCGGCGCGCCCGCGGACTCGGCGGCGTCGGCGATCTCGCCCAGGTAGCGCGCCGACGGCAGGCCGCCCTCGTAGCCGTTCAGGACGTACACCCAGGCCGCCTCCTCGCCGTCCAGCGTGTGGACGCGGATCCGCATGCGGCGGTAGATGTCGAGGCCCACGCCCTCCCACCGGTCCATCGAGTCCTCGTCCAGCGGCGCGACGTCGTACAGGGCGACGAAGACCTGGTGGCGCGGCGCTTCGACGATCGTCGCCAGCGCACCCTCCCAGCCCATCTGCTCGCCGCCGAAGGTCAACCGCCAGTCGTTGATCCAGCCCGTGCCGCGCAGCGGCGAATGGGGAGCGCGGCGCGTCATCAGCCGCGGGTCGAGGTTGCCGGCGTACGCGGCGTAGAGCGACATGAGGTCGAGGGTACGGGAGGGCCGGGGCCGACCGCGTGCCCGGATCCGCCCGGATGCTGCCGGGACGGCGCCCGGATGGCCGGACCGGGGGAGAAGCACCTTGAAGCGTGCGGGACAATGGGGCACGGAATGCATCCCCCGGGGAGACCCCCCGGACCACCGGCCGGGGCGGCAGCCGGCCGGGTAGACGTGAGGCGGAGTTTTCGTGACCCGGATCGTGATCATCGGCGGCGGACCCGGCGGGTACGAGGCGGCCCTGGTAGGGGCCCAGCTCGGCGCGGAGGTGACCGTCGTGGACTGCGACGGCCTGGGCGGGGCCTCGGTCCTGACCGACTGCGTACCCTCCAAGACCCTCATCGCGACTGCCGAGGTCATGACGACCTTCGACTCGTCGTACGAGGAGCTCGGCATCGTCGTCGCCGACGACACCCCGCACATCGAGCAGGCCGCGCGCGTCGTCGGCGTCGACCTCGGCAAGGTGAACCGGCGTGTCAAGCGCCTCGCCCTCGCCCAGTCGCACGACATCACCGCCTCCGTCACCCGGGCCGGCGCCCGCGTCGTACGGGGCCGCGGCAAGCTCGGCGGCCCGCAGGGCATCGACGGCACGCGGGACGTCATCGTCACGGCCGCCGACGGTACGGAGACCATCCTGACCGCCGACGCCGTGCTGATCGCGACCGGCGGGCACCCCCGCGAGATCCCGGACGCCATGCCCGACGGCGAGCGGATCCTGAACTGGACCCAGGTCTACGACCTCGACGAGCTCCCCGAGGAGCTCATCGTGGTCGGCTCGGGTGTGACCGGCGCCGAGTTCGCCGGCGCGTACCAGGCCCTCGGCTCCCGGGTGACGCTGGTCTCCTCCCGCGACCGCGTGCTGCCGGGCGAGGACCCCGACGCCGCCGCCGTCCTGGAGGACGTCTTCCGGCGGCGCGGCATGAACGTCATCGGCCGCTCCCGCGCCGAGTCGGCCAAGCGCGTCGGCGACCGGGTCGAGGTCACCCTCTCCGACGGCCGGGTGATCACGGGCACCCACTGCCTGATGGCGGTCGGCGCCATCCCCAACACCAAGGACATGAACCTGGAGGAGTCCGGGGTCCGGCTCAAGGACTCCGGGCACATCTGGACCGACAAGGTCTCGCGTACGTCGTCGCCCGGCGTGTACGCGGCCGGCGACGTCACCGGCATCTTCGCGCTGGCCTCCGTGGCCGCCATGCAGGGCCGGATCGCGATGTACCACTTCCTCGGTGACGCGGTGGCCCCGCTGAACCTGAAGACGGTGTCGTCGAACGTCTTCACCGACCCCGAGATCGCCACCGTCGGCTACACCCAGGCCGACGTGGACGCCGGCAAGATCGACGCGCGGGTCGTCAAGCTCCCGCTGCTGCGCAACCCGCGCGCCAAGATGCAGGGCATCCGGGACGGCTTCGTGAAGATGTTCTGCCGCCCGGGCACCGGCATCGTCGTCGGCGGTGTGGTCGTCTCCCCGCGCGCGAGCGAGCTGATCCACCCGATCTCGATCGCGGTCGACAACAACCTGACGGTCGAGCAGATCGCAAACGCGTTCACGGTGTACCCCTCCCTGTCGGGTTCGATCGCCGAGGTGGCCCGCCAGCTGCACACGCGGAAGGCGGCCGGGGAGGCCTGATCCGCCCCAACCGCCCCATACTGCAAGGGCTTTGGGGCGGTGGGCCGTCCCGGCGCCGGGTGTTCACCCGCCTCTCGGGCCGCGTATACCACTAGTCGCCCGGCCATATGGACAACTTCGGTATTCCGGCGCAAGGAGCTGAAAGCAGACGGTCGTTGGGGTTACTGTCAGTTTCGTGTTCGCTGCAGAACGTCGCCAATTGATCCTCGAAATGGTGCGGGCCAACGGAGCGGTGTCGCTCCGGGAGCTCGCCCGCGTCGTCCAGACCTCCGAAGTGACCGTACGGCGGGACGTGCGGGCACTGGAGGCAGAAGGACTCCTCGACCGCCGGCACGGCGGTGCGGTGCTGCCGGGCGGTTTCACCCGTGAATCCGGCTTCCCGCAAAAGTCCCATCTCGCGACGGCGGAGAAGACCGCCATCGCCGATGTCGCGGCCTCCCTCGTCGAAGAGGGCGAGGCCGTCGTCGTCGGCGCGGGCACCACGACCCAGGAGCTGGCCCGCCGGCTCGCCCGGGTGCCCGGACTGACCGTCGTCACCAACTCGCTGCTCGTCGCCCAGGCGCTGGCCCATGCCAACCGGGTAGAGGTGGTGATGACCGGCGGCACCCTGCGCGGCTCCAACTACGCCCTCGTCGGCAGCGGCGCCGAGCAGTCCCTCCAGGGCCTCCGCGTCTCCCGCGCCTTCCTCTCGGGCAGCGGCCTGACCGCGGAGCGCGGCCTGTCCACGTCCAACATGCTCTCCGCGAGCGTGGACCGGGCCCTGGTCCAGGCGGCGGCGGAGGTGGTGGTCCTCGCGGACCACACGAAGCTCGGCACCGACACCATGTTCCAGACGGTGCCGACCGACGTGATGACCCGCCTGGTGACGGACGAGCCCCCGCCCCACGACGACCGCGCGGCCACGGAACTCCAGGCCCTGGCGGACCAGGGAGTCCAGATCACGGTGGCCGGCGCGGGCATGCCCGGCGCGTCCTCCGGCGACGGCATCCCCCCGGGCCGCCGCCCCCGCCGCGACTCCCCCCTCCCGGTCCAACGCCGAGGCGGCCCCCAGCTCCGCAGCGCGGGCGCCATGCCGGAGCCGCAGCCGGGGGAACGGGCGCGGGTTGCGGACATGCGGCGGCGGTGAGGGGCGTCCGCGCAGAGGGCTTCGGCTGTGAGGCCATACGAATGAGGGTCGTGCTGCCGCTCGTCGACGGCCGCCCACGCAAGACGCCCGGCTGGGAAACCCCAGCCGGGCGTCTGCATGAACGGCCCGCGGTCTGGGCAACACGAGCCCGTGTTGCCCAGACCTACAGGCATCGCCTTTCGTTGCTGTTCGGTTGGAGTACCGGAAACCCCAGATCAGTCGCCACTCAGGGATTCGGCGGCTGCTGCAAGAGCTTCCTCCAGAGAGGCGGCGAGCCTGCCCGGACCTGGGGCTGCAGTGTCCTCCACTCGGTAGGTGCCTCCGGGTGTCGGGATTACATGTATTTCCTGGGACCCCTCAATCCCGTAATTCGTGCTGAGTCGCAGAGTCCCGTGGCTGAGGTTGGGGAAGAGGTCATTGAATCGGCCATCCGCGCGAAATGCTTCCACTAGGGGGCGCTCCTCGGCGAACATCTCCGAGGTTCGCAGCCATTTCCACTGAGCCGGAGTCGATTCACCTGTCTCGCGAGCTCTGGCCAGCCGACCGGGAGTCATGAAGTGGAACTTCTCGGCGAAGTTTTCCACTGGCGTACCGTCGCGCCATGCGGTGCATGCCATGACCACCTCTTCGAGGTCCTCAGTCACGCCATCGGCCCAAATGAATCGATTCTCCTGGATCCCGAGGTGGAATGCTCTGCTCCAGTCGCCCAGCGACACGGAGATCCTTCCTCGAGATGAATCGACCTCAGCCGTGACGAAAAGCCCCGGCCCCGATGTGTACTGACTGTAGACCCGACCCAAGTCGATGCCCTTCTTTCGGGCGACACCCTCCATCGCCGAGATGAGACCACCCATCGCGACGATGTCAGGATACAGATCGCCCTTGATCGATTCCGTCATCGCAGAGCCTCCCTCCGAACTCGACACGGTGCTCACAGACCTAATTGATATAAGGCCTGATCCTACCCATCGTCGACCAATCCGGCTCCGGGATCGAGAAAGGCTCGAGGACTCCCTTGGCGTTTGGTCGATAGAATGTGATGGATGACCATTTACGGCCACCGTGTACGACGGCCCTGGCTATCATGCCGAACTCCACATCCGTGGCATATGGGTGCCCCGGCTTGAGTCCGTCCATGGCCGATTCTTTGAAGCTGCCCATACCCTTCATGTTCACATGAAGGTTGTTGGACGTGTCCCGGATAGCAGCCTCCACAGGCCCCTGCCACTCATCCTTGCCGAGCTTGCCGAAGTGCTTGAAGTCCTTGCTCTCCGCCCAAGCGTAGGTTCCCTCCCCCTTCTGCCCCAATGCCACGTTGCAATTGTGGACAAGGATTGGAGCGGCCCCGGCGAGCACGTAGTACGTGTGCTCGCTGGCAACGGTGAGGTTGCGGACCTTCTTCTGCTGGGTCCAGCGCTGGACCTCGGTGACCTGAACCCAGGTACCGGAGGAGGTCTGGAGCCACTGGCCGGCCGTGAGGTCGGTAGCTTTCAGCCACCTGTCCAGGCTCGGGGCCCAGAAGGGGTGACCGTCGGTTGCGGTCAGCTTCTCGGAGGCGTCACCTGCTGCGCCATCGGTGTCGATCGTGATCTCGACCAGGTTCTTCTGACCCTCGCCGATGATCTGCGCGACGACCGGCTGAGCCGTGGTGGCACCGGACTCCGCGTTGGTGGCCACGACCTCGTCGCCGATGGCGACGTCCTCAATGGGCTTGGACGAGCCGTCGGCCATAAGGACCTTCGTGCCGGGCACGAAGCTGTTGCAGGTTTCGCCCTGCTGCGAGCCGCCGCTGTCGGAATCCTTGCCGTTCGACTTCTTCGGGGAGTCGGCCTTCTTCGTCTCCGAGGACTTCGACGCCTTGCCGTCTCCGTCGGCCTTCTTGGCCTTTTGTGCGGAGGCCTTGCCCTGCTTGGCCGCCGCCGCCTTGGCCTCATCGGCCTTCTTGGCGGCTGCGGCGGCTGCCTCTTGAACCCTTCTTCGGGCCGCCGCTGCCTCTTCCTCCAGTTTTCTCGCGCGTTCGGCGGCTTCTTCTATCTGCCGCTTCCATTCGGCGAGGTCTTCGGCGTATTTGGCCATGGCCTGCTGGTAGCGCTCGACCCGCCTGAGGATGTCGCGGGCGAGGGCGAGTTTGTGCGACCAGCTATTGAAGGCGTCCCAGGCTCGGTCCAGCGCCTTGAGGATGCGCTTGGCGCGGCCCGCGAAGGGCAGTGCGGCATCCAGGGCGAGTCCGGCGCATGCGCCCCAGTCGCCGCCCAGGCAGTCGCGGATGTCGTTGTAGCCGGAGGCGTCCTTGAGGATGCCCATGGCGACTTCGAGCGCGATGTCCAGGGCGCTCTTGCCCTGGATCATGTTGGCCCAGGCCGCCTCGGCGTCCGAGAAGTCCTTGATCGGCATCGTGGGAGGTGCGATCGACAGGCCGCTGGGGTCGCTGAACGTGACCGGCGAGTTGTTCGCGTAGACGTACGGGTTCTGCTGCTTGGGCTCGTTGAAGTCGACGACGGGGTCGACCGACAGGAACCGACCCGTGGACGGGTCGTACTCACGTGCACCCAAATGCACGAGCCCGGTGCTTTCGTCGAGCTCTCCGCCGACGAAGTTCTTCTTCCCCGGCCATATGGACGGGGCCGCACCGCGGACCTCGCCGTACGGCATGAACTTGCGGCGAGTGACCGCCATGGTGGTGGCGTCCACCGCGGTGGTCGCCGTGCCGTTCTTGTCGCCCATCAGGTACGACGTCGTGATGACGCCGTCCTTGGCCGTCTTGACCATGGTCGGGCCGGCCGGGTGGGCGTAGTAGCGGGTGCCCTCCAGCTTGCCCGCCGTCGTGAGCTTGACCTCGGTGCCCGGCAGATACAGCGTGGTACCCGACGGCTCGCGCCTGATCAGGCGGTTGCCGCCGGCGTCGTAGACGAAGTCGGTCGTCTCGGTGCCCTTGGTGACCTTCGCCAGCTTGCCCGAGGCATCCCACTCCAGGTTCTGGGTGTTGCCCTGGATGGTGCGGGTCTTGGTGTTGCCCGTCTCGTCGTACGTGTAGGACTCGGTGCGGGAGCCGCCCGGTCCGGTGGTGTCTACCTTCTGCAGCCTGTTGGCGCCGGCCTGGCCGGGAGTGCCGTAGGTGTAGGTGCGGGTGACGTCCTTGGTGAGGTCACCGGTCGGGGAGTGCTGGACCTCCTTGGTGCGGTTGCCCGCCGCGTCGAAGCTGTACGAGTTCCAGTAGGCGCTCGGGCCGCCGACCTGAGGCTTGGAGCCGGGACCGGATGCGCCGGGCTGGGCCGCGCAGTCGTCCGTCGCGGTCCACGCCTCGTTCATACGGCGCAGGTAGTCGTAGGCGAAGCACTGCACGTCGGCAGTGGCGGTCGGGCCTTCCTTGTCGGTGACCTTGAGGATGTTGCCGACGGCGTCGTAGTCGTAGGACGTGTCGTTGATCCGGCTGGGCGACTGTTCCTTGTCGTTGACCGTCCGGGTGAGGCGGCGGGTCTGCTCGTCGAAGAAGTTCGTCGAGTAGACCTGGGATCCGGCCGGGCCGGACTCGGTGCGCAGGACGTCGCCCATGGGCGAGTAGTCGACCTTGCCGACGAAGGTCTTGCCCTGGATGCCCATGATGGTGGGCAGTTCGAGGTGGTTGTACTTGATGCTGGTTAGCTCGGCGGGCAGGCCGCCGACGGCGGGCTGGTTCGTCCAGGCCGTCAGGCCGGTGTTCGGCCGGTATCCGTTGGAGAAGCTGTACGAACCGGCGAGGGCACCTTCCGACGCGGGGATGGTGATTTTCGTCCCCGTCGGGCGGTACTCGCTGTCGTAGCCGGTCACCTCCTGCGTGTAGGCGTTGCCGTTGACATAGCGGGTCGATGCGACCGGCAGGCCGACGGCACCCGGCAGGGTGTCGTAGGTGGTCGACGTGAGCTTCGGACCCGTCAGCGAACCCTCATGGGTGGCGATGACACGGCCCAGGTCGTCGTACTCGGGGGCGATGACCTTGCCGCGGGCATCGGTCAGGGTGGCCAGTCGGTCCCCCTGGCCGTACGTCATGGTCGCCGTGCCCTTTTCGGGGTCCGTCTGCTTGGTCTGGCGACCGCGGATGTCGTACTCGAAGCCCCACTTGTCGCCCGCCTGGTTGACGATCGACTCCATGGCGCCGCGCTGGTTGTACGAGTAGAGCATCTTGTCGTACTCGCCGGTCGGCGAGTCGGAGCGGAAGAGCCGCAGTTCCGTCTTGCGGCCCGCGCCGTCGAGGAAGGCCCGGGTGGGGGTTTCCCCCTTGGGCGGATCGACGGTGATGTTGTCGCCGCCGTACGAGGTGGTCGTACGGGAGGTCTCCAGGCCGAACTTGCGGGAGATCTGCGCGACCGAGCGGCCGGAGCCGTCGTACTCGGTCATCGTCGAGGACGGGACCTCGTTGTCCTTCGGGGCCCACTGGACGCCGGAGGGGGCACCGTCGGTGTAGTAGGCGCCGTTGCTCTTCCAGACCTGGCCGAGGCTGTTGTAGAAGGTGTCGGAGATGAGCCGACCGCCTCCCAGGGCCTCCATCTGGGTCTGGCGGATCCGCAGGCTGCTGTCGTAGATGTCATAGCTGGTGCGGTAGGTGCCGTCGTCCAGCAGACTCTTGTTGCTGATGACGACCGGACCGTCGGTGCGGACGTCGTAGGAGAACTCGCCGTCGGGCGACTTCGAAAGCGGGTCTCGGTCCGGGGACCAAACCTTCAGCAGCCGGCCGAGGCCGTCGTACTGCATCACCTGGCGGCGGCCGTTGGTGTCCTGCTTGGCCAGGATGGAGCCGCGGCCCTGGTCGGTCTCCGTCGTCTCGGTGTGACCGGCCGGGTTGGTGGTGACGACCTTGGTGACGATCTGACCCGAGGCGGGCGTGTAGTCGACCTTGGAGGTCTTCCCGAACACGTCGGTCGTGGTCTTCATACGGCCGTACGCGTCGAAGGTCGCGCTTCCGTCCGTCGTGTAGAGCGGGGTGCCGTTGGAGTAACCGGACAGCGACTCCGTGGACTTCAGATTGCCGACAGCGTCGTAGTACATCCGCGCGTCCGAGGTCACGTCCTCGGGGCGCTTGACGTCTGTCGCCGTGCAGGACTTGGCGACCGTCTCGATCCGCTTCTGGCGGGCGATGATCCAGCGCGTCTCGTCCGAGTCGTACTCGTAGCGGGTGCAGCTGGCGTCCGACGGGTCGGCCATGTCCCCGAGGTTCGATACCGACTGGGCGAAGCCGCGGTTGTCGTAGACCGTGCTCATCGCCGTACGGCGCCAGCCGCGGCCGTCGGAGAGCAGGATTCGGGAGTTGACGCCCGTGGTCTGCTGGACGAACGACTGCTGAGGTTCGATCGCCTCCTCGGCGGTCGCGCCCGGGCGCAGGCGGGTCGCGGTGGGGCCGTAGATCCACGGGGTGTACGTGGTCGCGGCCTCCAGCGCGCCGCCTTCGCCGTTGTAGGCCAGGACCTCGCGGGTCTGGCCGGCGTAGAGGCGGTGGTCCGCGATCTCGTTGCCCTCGGAGTCCTTGACCTTGACCGACCGCTTGCCGCCCGTAGGCGTCGCCCGGTCACCGTCCAGGCCGCGGAAGAACAGCGTCTCCGTCTGCGAGCGCTTGTCCGGGGCCGAGCCGATGAAGGTGCGCACCCGCTCATAGCCGCGCCATTGAGACCAGGTGCGCGTCTTGGGACGCATCGTCTCGGTCTCGTCGTCGTAGGCCCAGGCCGGGTTGCCGAGGAACTGGTATTCGGTGCGCCGCGTGGGCGAGTTGCCGTTGCGGTCCTCCTCCTGGACCCAGTCGACGACGTGCTTGTGGAACCAGTCGGTGACGTAGAGCTTCTTCTCGTGCGAGGGATCGTTCGGGTCCGGGATCTCGGAGACGACCGGGTAGCAGCGCAGCGTGTTGGTTTCCGGCGAGGCCGGCATGACGCGCGGGTCGGCGGCGCGGCACTCGGGGTCCTTGTAGTGCGCAAGGATCGTCGAGCCGGTCTCGCTGTCGATCGCCTCGATGCGGTAGCGGAGGTACGGCGGCTTGCCGTCTGCGGCGCCGTCGACCCGGTTGGGGAGCTGCTTGCCGCGGAACTTCACCGGCGGGAGCGGGGTGTCGGCCCCGTTCTGGCCGGTGTGCTTGATCTCGCCGAGCCACAGCGGGTAGTCCGTGCCGTCGCCGGTCATCGGGAAGTCCTGGGTGAGCTTCCAGGAGTCCACAGGCTTGCGGGCGGTGCCGTCCCAGACCGAGGTGCTGATCTCGGTCAGGCGCTTGCGGGTGAAGAAGGTCGGCGTGAACCGTCCCTTGCACTCCTCGCCCGCCGCGCAGAGCTGGTCACCGGGGGTGTCGGGCCAGTTCTTGGCGATGTCCCAGGCGACTTCCGGCTTCAGCTTCTCCGGCGCGCAGTCGAACGTCGCGGTGACGAGGCAGCGTTCGGCGACGGTGAAGTTCACCTGGGCCGGGGCCTCGGTGAACAGGTTGTCGTTGCGCAGGCCGTAGGAGATGTGGTCCAGCCAGCCGGAACGGTCGTACGCACGGGCGGTGGAGCCACCCGCGATCTTGTAGTTCGACCCGTAGTAGTTGACCTCCTTCTGATACCAGTAGGTCATCGCGTTGCCCCGCGGGTCCACGACGTAGTCGAGGTTCCAGCGGTAGGCCTGGTCGCAGACCGCGTCGGCGAACACCGCGTTGTAGCAGGGCTCACCGGGCTGGTTGCCGTAGACCGGAACCGTCCAGGCGGAGTTGGTGACGGGCTTGCCCGTCGCCCAGCCGGCCAGCCTGTTCAGACCGAAGTAGAACTGGATGCCCTGGGGGTTGGTGAACCTCCAGTGGTCACCCTCCTTGTCGCCGTTCTGGGCGCCCTGGAGCAGTTCGACCCGCGAGCCGTCGTCCTTGGCGGGGCGCCACTTCTTGGTGGCGTCGTCCAGGACCAGCTGCGTGGAGCCGCCGTTCAGCGACAGGGTGACCATCGGTGCGCCGTGGCAGAGGTCGCCGGTGTCGTCCTTCGGGTTGTTGAACCCGGAGCCGGCCAGCTTGTCCTGGCTGCAGGGGACGTAGCCCCGCTCGATGTAGTTCGAGGCCAGATCCCAGCCGTCACCGACCCACGAGGTCTGCTGCGCGGAGGCCGACGTACGGCCGTCGATCTGCGCGCTGGAGTAGCCCAGCGACAGCGAGGGGCTCGGACCGCCCAGCGAAGCGGGGATGTCCATCGGGTAGGACCACGAGAAGTCACCCGCCGAGCCGCCGGCCTGCCAGGCACCCGACGGGTTCAGGGAAGTGGCCTTGTACGTGCCGTTCGCGCCGTCGGCGCCCGGGCTCGCGGCCAGCGTCATGCTGCCGGTGCTCGCAGCGGTCGCGGTCACCGACGAGGCCGAGGACAGGTTCATGCCGGCCTTGTCGGACGACGCGGCCTGCGGGGCGGGAGCGGTAGCGGAGGGCGCCGTGAAGGTGGCGATCAGCTTCCCGGTCACCGGGTCGTTCTTCGTGGTGACCGGAACGCTGCCCTTGCACTCGGGCTTGTTCGGCGTGGTCAGCGCACACGTGGGGATCGCCGTGAAGCGCAGCCGGGAACCCCAGCTGCCGCCGTAGGCGTTCTTGAACGCGTTGTAGTCGAGCTCCACCGAGACCGGAGCTGCAGTCGTGCCGGCGTCGGTGCGCTTCACGTTCAGCAGCAGGCTGTTGGCCAGGCCGGCCTTCTTCGCGGCGGCCTGGTCGAGCAGGTCGACCTTCAGCTTCACCGGCACTGCGGACGCGTCGGACTGCGGCGCGGCCTCCTGCGCGGACTTCTGGGCGGCCTTGGGTCCGGCCGCCGCGGCCGAGGCCGGGAGCGCAGCGAAGGTGACCGGGAGGGTGCCCGCCTTGACGGGGTTGCCCGGGGCCTTCGACGGGCCGAGGGCGAACGCCCCGGCCGTCCCCTGGGGGGCCGACTTCAGGCTGACGACCGGCGGTGCGGACGCGTCGGGAAGGGCGATCTCCGCCGTACCCGCCTTCGGCCAGGCGATCTTCGGCGCGGAGGACTTCCACGCCTTCTTCTGCGATTCGGCGGGGCCCGCTGCGGGCTTGCCGGTGACGGGCGCTCCGCCGACCTTGGTGAGCTTCTGCAAGCCCGGCCGCTTCAGATCGGATTCGCCCGCCATGGCGGGGGTGGCGGTGAGCCCGGCGGTCAGCATGCTGAGCGCCAGCACCGGTATCGGCCACCGCCAGACACGCCTCAAAGGCGCACGCAAGGCGTGCGCCTGGGATCTTCTCAAGATTCGAACACTCCAAGCCGTCGCGCGCGGCGAAACAGGACACCGCGCTAGTGGGCAACGGCGCTGAACCTAACAAGCGAACCCGCTGTGCGTCGAAGGGTGACGGGTCGTCTGATGACGCAGATTTAACAGAGATTGCCCGGTCAGCAACGTGCCAAAAGGTTGTACAGCGAAGTTGATCAAATTTGGGCGGGGTTCTTGTCGGGCCTGCTCATGCTCGGGGCCCATGAAAGTCTTCCGGCTGGAAACTGTTGCCCCGGCTGCTACAAATCATTCGAACAGTCGGTGACCAATCGCCAGCATGGCTTAAAACAAGCCATTGGTGGGAGGTCGTCTCAGCCACCGGTCGCCGCCCCGTGCGGCCACCGCATCAACTCTTGAGGACCTGTCAGTGAGACCACTCCCGACGCGTGCCCGCGTCGATGATCCGCACTCCCGCAGAACACCGGTGCTCGCCACGGCAACCGTGCTGACCGCCGCGCTGACCGCGACGTTGCTCGGCGGCCTGCCGGCCGCCGCGGCCGGCACACCCAACGCCGCCGCGGCCGACAAGGCCAAGGAGCGCCTGGCCGACGCCGCCGCGGAGACGAACGCCAAGAGCGAGGCGAAGAAGTCCGGCAAGCCCGTCGAGATCCACTCGAAGCGCACGGAGACGGACGACGTTTGGGCGAACCCTGATGGAACGCTCACTGCGAACCACGCGTTGGTTCCGGTACGCGTCTACCGTGGCGGCAAGCTCGTCGATGCGGACACCACGCTCGCGAAGGCGGCGGACGGGCGGATAGCCCCCGCGGCCACCGCCGTCGGCCTCTCCTTCTCCGGCGGGGGCACCGGTGCCCTGGTCACCATGCGCAAGGACGGCCGCGACGTCTCCCTGACCTGGCCGAAGGCGCTGCCCGCGCCGAAGCTGGAGGGCAACAGCGCCACGTACGCGAACGTCCTGGACGGTGTGGACCTGCGGGTCATCGCCGACGTGAACGGCTTCTCGCACCAGATCGTGGTCAAGACGCGCAAGGCCGCCGAGAACCCGGCCCTCGCCACCCTCGACTTCGGCCTCGAGGGCAACGGCGTCACGATCCGCAAGGAGGCCAACGGCGAGCTCCGCGCCCTGGACCCGGCCGGCAAGGCCCTGTTCAGCGCGGCCAAGCCGCAGATGTGGGACTCCGGCGCCGAGAAGATCCTCCCCGAGTCCACCGCCGGGACGACCGGCCCGACGCCGTCCACGGCCCCGGACCCGAAGACCGCGGACCCGAAGACCGCGGACCCGAAGACCGCGGACCCGAAGACCGCCGCCCCGAAGACCGCCGCCCCGAAGGCCGCGGCCCCCAAGACCTCCGCCCTGCAGGCGGCCCCGGCCGCCGAGGCCGTAGCTCAGGGCTCGGTCCCGCCGGTCCCTCCGGTGCCCGCCGTCGACGGCATCTCCAACGGGTCCAAGGAGGCCGACCTCGGTGTCGACCTCAAGGGCTCCAAGCTCACCCTGACGCCCGACCGCAAGCTGCTCACGGCCGCGGAGACCACCTACCCGGTCGTCATCGACCCGGTGTGGCGGGACGACTGGAAGTCGGCTTGGGCGATCGCGTACAAGCACACCGCCTTCGCCAACTCCGCCAACACCAACTACTGGAACGGCGGCACCCTCAGCAAGGAAGCCCGCGTCGGCTGCGCCAAGGACAGCGCCAACGGCGGGACCGTCTGCGCCAAGACCTTCTTCCAGGTCGGCATGGGCAGCGTGTGGGACAAGCAGATCCTCGAGTCCACCTTCCGCATCCAGCAGAAGTACGCGGGCTCCTGGAGCTGCCAGTCCGGTCAGCTCCAGATCTGGGACACCGACGCCATCGGCGGCGGCACCACGTGGAACAACCAGCCCGCCTGGAAGCGCATGGTCGACGCCTCCGGCCAGTCCTTCGGCGGCCGTAACTGCCCCGGCGACGGCGACACCATCGAGCTGAACGTGACCTCCGCGGTCGCCGACGCCGCCCGCTTCCACTGGCCGGCGTGGACCATGGGTCTGAAGTCCGCCAACGACACCATCGACGTGTCCTGGCGCAAGTTCAACCCGGACAGCGCCCGCATCTCGACCCGGTACAACACGCCGCCCGCCACCCCGTACGACCGCAGCTCCGACCCGTCGGTCTCCTGCACCGGCGGCGCACCGATTGGCACGACCGACGAGATCGTCCTGCGCGCCCGCATCGCGGACAACGAGGACAACTCGCTGTCCGCCGAGTTCCACTACTGGAACGCGAACGACTACGGCACGCTGAAGACCGCCCGGGTCCCCGTGACCAGCGGCAACATGGCCCAGCTGAGGATCCCCGCCGCACCGCTCGGCAGTAACACCTACCGGTGGGACGTGCGGGGCAACGACGGAACCGCGGACGGCCCCTGGGCCGGCCAGTGCCTGTTCACCATCGACACGACCCGCCCGGGCTCTCTGCCGGGCGTGTCCTCGGTGCAGTTCCCCGGGGATCCCGACAACACCGCCTACGCCCGCACCGAGGGAACCTTCAAGCTGACCTCCGGCGGCGAGACCGACATCACCAAGTACGAGTGGTGGACCGAGTCCGACCCGAAGGTCCAGGTGGCCACCCCGGCCGCGGCCGGCGGCTCGGTGGACGTCAGGTACACCCCGACCACGGCCGGCCCGCAGGTGATGTACGTCCGCAGCCTGGACGCCTCCGGCAACCGCTCGGACCTGAAGTCGTACCTCTTCTACGCCAAGCGCCAGCCGACCCGCGACAAGCCCGGTGACCTCAACGGCGACGGCACCGTCGATCTGTGGAGCGTCGACCCGGGCTCGGGCCAGCTGTGGATGCACCCGGGCAAGGGCGACGGCTCGTTCGACCTGTCCAGGAAGCTGAACCACGCTTCCTTCGGCAACGTCAAGTCGCTGAGCCACCGCAGCAGCTGGAACGAGGACTACTACGAGGACCTCCTCGCCCTGCGGCCGCAGAACGGCGACGCCAGCCGCAACACCCTGTGGGTCTACCCCGGCAAGGGTGACGGCGACCTCCGGCCCCTGGACGCCAACGCGTTCGAGGTGTCGGCCATCGACGACGCGGCGAACAACCACTGGGCACAGGCCGACCAGGTCGTGTCGATCGGCAGCGTCAACGACGACAACGGCGACGCCAAGATCGACGACAGCGACGTGCCCGACATGCTGGTCAAGGAGGGCGCCAAGCTGTGGCTCTACTTCGGGACGCCGACCGGCCTGGTCGACCTCCCCGGCCTCGAGCCGATCCTGCTCGGCAACGCCGACTGGCAGAACATGACCGTCATGGCTCCCGGTGACCTGAACGGCGACACGCTGCCGGAGATCTGGGTCCGCGACACGGTCAGCGGCAAGATCCACCAGTACACCAGCAAGAAGACCACCACCAACACGTCGCCCGCGATGATCGACCTGACGGTGTACCGCGACGCGGCCGTCCGGACGACCTCCATCGGCACCGGTTTCACCGGCGCTGCCTACCCGCACCTGTCCACCGACGGCGACTTCGAGAAGGACGGCTACGCCGACCTGTGGTCGCGCGACGGCAACGGCCAGATCACCGAGTTCCCGGGCCGCGTCCTGACCAGCGGCTCCGCCTTCGGTCCCGGCCGCAAGCTGGTCCTCGGCGGCACGCCGTGGTCCGAGTGCCAGGCGTTCACCAAGCCCGGTACCACCACCGCCCGCCAGCTGTGCGGGCCGATCCTGGCGAAGTTCCTCGCCAAGGGCGGCACCGCGACCCTCGGCTACCCGACCACCGACATCACCGAATCGTCCGACGCCGTGGGACGCTTCGTGCACTTCCGCAAGGACGGCGAGACCAGCGACAACGGGTCCATCTACTGGCACCCGAGCAGCGGCGCCTGGACGGTCGTCAACGGCATCCGCCAGAAGTGGATGAGCCTGGGCGCCGAGAAGGGCGTCATGGGCTACCCGACCTCCGACGAGGCCCTCACCTTCGACAACGTCGGCTGGTTCAGCACCTTCAGCGGACCTGACGGGTCCGGGGGCGCCATCTACTGGACGTGGGACTTCGGCGGCCAGTCCGTCCGGGGCACCATCTACAAGAAGTACATCGAGCTCGGCGGTCCCAGCGGCCCGCTCGGCTACCCGACCACCGACGAGACCAACCACCCCGACGGCGTCGGCCGCTACAACCACTTCCGCCACCGGGGCCAGACGGCCGACACCGCGTCCATCTACTGGACGACGACCACCGGCAAGGCCTGGTCGGTCCGCGGCACGATCCGCGAGAAGTGGGTCAGCCTCGGTGCCGAGAAGAGCTTCCTGGGATACCCGCAGTCGGACGAGTACGACGTCTACGGCGGCCCCCGCGAGGACTTCTCGGGCGGCTACATCCGCCACAACCACACCACGGGCGTCAGCGTCGAGCACAAGGCGACCGACCGCACCGCGGACAAGCGCACCGACCTGGGGGGTGACTTCAACGGCGACGGCCGCGCCGACATCGCCACCGTCTACGACTACGGCTACGACACCATGTCGCTCTACGTCGCGCCCGGCAGCACCGACGGCAAGTTCGCCGCCCCCGTGCTCGCCCACAACAGCGGCGTGTGGAACTGGCGCGTCAGCCAGTCGCAGTGGGTCGCCGGTGACTTCAACGGCGACGGCCGCGACGACCTGGCCGCGCTGTACGGCTACGACGACGGCTCCAACGGGATGTTCACGTTCCTCGGCCAGGCCGACGGAACCTTCAAGCCCCTGGCGCGCAGCGCTTACACCGGCGCGGGCAACTGGAGCGCCAAGTCGTCCAAGATCTTTGCCGGTGACTTCAACGGCGACGGCCGCGACGACGTGGGCATGATGTTCGACCACGGCGGCTGCTCCACCGGCACCCACACCTTCCTCTCGCAGGCGGACGGTACGTTCAACCTCTCCTTCCCGAGCTGGCGTTCCGTGGCGGGTGGCTGGTGCTGGAACGAGTCCAAGCACGTCACCGGTGACTTCAACGGCGACGGCCGCGACGACATGCTCGCCATGTACGGCCACGGCGACGGCTCGGTCGAGATGTACACCCTGCTGGGCAAGACCGACGGCGGCTTCGCGGCTCCCTTCCGTTCGTGGAACCGGAGCCCGGGCAACTGGAGCTACGACAGGAGCAAGCTCACCTCGGGCGACTACAACGGCGACGGCCGGGCCGACGCCGCCATCCTGTTCAGGTACGACAACGGCCGCTCGGCCATCTTCACCCTGACCGGAAAGGCCGACGGCGGGGTCAACGAGGACTTCCAGAGCTGGAGCAGCCCGGAGAACTCCTGGTACCTGGAGAACACCGGGAACCCGGTGTCCGGTGACTCCAACAAGGACGGCCGCGACGACGTCGCGATCATGTACAACTACGGCTCCGGAGCCACCAGTATCTTCGGCTTCAAGGCCCGCACCGACGGCGGGTTCGAAGCCCCGGTGAAGAGCTGGCAGGCCACGGCCGGCACCTGGTAACCACCGGGAGCCGCACATGACACGGCCCCCAGGACCCGTTCGGGTCCTGGGGGCCGTGTCATAAGTCCCCGCCGCACGATGAACGGGCGGTGACGGATCTCCACGCCCCGGCGGACCAGGGCGTCCAGATCACGGTGGCGGGGCGCCTCCGCGGCGGCCCTCAACTCCGCAGCGCGGGGCCCGGGCCGGAACCCCGGCCGGGGGAACGGGCACGGGTGGCGGACATGCGGCGGCGCTGAAGGCCGCTGACCGACCATCCTGGTTCCAGAACGAGCGAGGCCCTGCCGGGCAAACCGGCAGGGCCTCTTTCGTACACGGCCACGAGGAATCAGTCGATCCCGAAGCGCAGCTCGGGCGAACCTTTGGAGGGATCAAGCGTAGTCTTGAGAGATTTCAAACTCTCGCGGGATCCTCAAGGCAAGTAGATTCATGGCAGGAGTTCGCATCAGTGAATCGAGCCAGGAATTCAGTGTTTCTTCCCCCTCAGGAAACCACCATTTTGATCCGCTCCCGACATTCTCGAGTTCCTTGTCCAGCTGGTATCTGAACTCAAACTGGACGTGAACGTAACATTCATGCTCCCCCGAAGAGTCTGCAACTTCAAGTTGGCGAATCACGTTGCAGACGAACGTCGGCTCAGGGAACCAGTCCACCGGCCCATATTGCCACAGGTATCCGTCTGAATCCGATGCCTCTGGCACCTCGAATTCAATGCGAGAGAACCGGTGGACTAGCTCGGCAAAGCCTCGGTCGGTAGGTCGGTCGAATCGATCGACCTCTTTCAGGAGCGCATGTGCGATTCCTGAAGCCCCTTCCGTCTGATTTCTTTCCGGCATGAATGCCCTCCTCGTGTGACGTGCCGTGTCGCCGCTGCCTTCCTGTGTGCCGGAGGTCTCATCCGAGACAGGCAGGCAGCGATCATCACCTTCCTACGGCCAGTGGCCTCCCTGCAACTGTCGTCTGACGTGTCCTATGACATCCAGGGCCTCATTCCTGTTCCTTGCCCCAGCCATCAACTTATTCACGTACTTGTAGTACTCGTCCGTATGGATCTTCGAGTGCACTGACATGCCGTTAGGGTTGGGTGAGCTGCTGCTGCGCGGCAGCCATACGCCGTTCTCGGCATCATTTACGCCGATACCGAATTTGTCGAGCTGGGCCCTGGCGGCAGCCGCCTTTGGGGAATTGCCCGCAACAATGTGATGAGGCGAGTGAGGCGTGCTCGGCTCCATGTCGCCAGCAGCGTTCATGGCTTTTCTCAGCTTGTTCGCGCAGCCCGGATCGGCGTTGTGGACGAGAACAGGGGTGGCACCCGCGAGCACATAGTACGTGTGCTTGTCGGCAACCGTGAGGTTGTGGACTCGTTCTTGCTGCGTCCGCTGCTCGACTTCAGTGACCTGGACCCAGCTGCCTGCGGAGGTCCGCAGCCATTGGCCGGGCTTGAGGTCCGTGGCATCCAGCCACTTGCCCACTGACGCGACCCAGAAGGGGTGATGGTCGGTGGCAGTCACCTTTTCGGAAGCGTTGCCGCTGTCGCCGTCGGTGTCGATAGTGATCTCGACCAGGTGCTTCTGTCCCTGGCCGACAATCAGCGCAGCTACGGGCTCGGCGGTGGTGCTGCCGGTTTCGGCTTCTGTGGCCAGGACCCGCTCGTCGAGTTGGACGTCCTCGATGGGCTTCGCAGAGCCGTCAGCCATCAGGATCTTCGTGCCAGGAACGAAGCTGTTGCAACCGGGGGCGGGCGCTTTCATGTCGCCGCCGCTGTCGTTGTCCTTGGAGGCCGATTTTTTCGGGCCGTCGGACTTCTTCGTTTCCGAGGACTTGGACGCCTTGCCGTCACCGTCGGCCTTCTTGGCCTTCGTCGCGGAGGCCTTGCCCTGCTTCGCCGCGGTTGCCTTGGCCTCGTCGGCTCGCTTGGCAGCCGCTGCTGCTGCCTCTTGGACCCTTCTTCGGGCCGCCGCGGCTTCTTCCTCCAGTTTTCTCGCTCGTTCGGCGGCCTCCTCTATCTGCCGTTTCCACTCGGCCAGGTCCTCGGCGTACTTGGCCATCGCCTGCTGGTAGCGCTCGACCCGCCTGAGGATGTCGCGCGCCAGAGATAGCTTCTGTGCCCAGCTGTTGAAGGCGTCCCACGCACGATCCAGCGCCTTCAGGATGCGCTTGGCGCGGCCCGCGAAGGGCAGTGCCGCATCCAGGGCGAGGCCGGCGCAAGCGCCCCAGTCGCCGCCGAGGCAGTCGCGGATGTCGTTGTAGCCGGAGGCGTCCTTGAGGATGCCCATGGCGACTTCGAGTGCGATGTCCAGGGCGCTCTTGCCCTGGATCATGTTGGCCCAGGCCGCCTCGGCGTCCGAGAAGTCCTTGATCGGCATCGTGGGAGGTGCGATCGAGAGACCGCTGGGGTCGCTGAACGTGACCGGCGAGTTGTTCGCGTAGACGTACGGGTTCTGCTGCTTGGGCTCGCTGTAGTCGACGATGGGGTCGACCGAGATGAACCGGCCGGTCGCCGGGTCGTACTCACGCGCGCCCAGGTGCACGAGGCCGGTGGACTCGTCGACCTCTCCGCCGACGAAGCCCTTCTTGCCCGGCCAGATGGACGGGACCGCGCCGCGGACCTCACCGTACGGTGTGAACTTGCGGCGGGTGACCGCCGAGGTGGTGGCGTCCACGGACGTGGTCGCCGTGCCGTTCTGGTCACCCATCAGATAGGACGTCGTGATGACGCCGTCCTTGGCCGTCTTGACCATCATCGGGCCGGCCGGGTGGGCGTAGTAGCGCGTGCTCTCCAGCTTGCCCGCTGCGGTGAGTTTGACCTCGGTGCCCGGCAGATACAGCGTGGTGCCGGACGGCTCGCGCTTGATCAGACGGTCGCCGCCGCCGTCGTAGACGAACTCGGTGGACTCGGTGCCCTTGGTGACCTGCGTCAGCTGGCCTGTGGAGTCCCAGTCCAGGGTCTGGGTGTCGCCCTGGATGGTGCGGGTCTTGGTGTTGCCCGCCGCGTCGTAGGTGTAGGACTCGGTGCGGGTGCCGCTCGGTCCGGTGGTGTCGACCTTCTTCAGACCGTTGGCGCCGGCCTGGCCGGGGGTGCCGTAGGTGTAAGTGCGGGTGACGTCCTTGGTGAGGTCACCGGTCGGGTTGTGCTGGACCTCCTTGGTGCGGTTGCCCGCCGCGTCGAAGCTGTAGGAGCTCCAGTACGCGCTCGGCCCGCCGACCTGCGGCTTCGAGCCGGGACCCGCGGCGCCCGGCTGGGCCGCGCAATTGTCCGTCGCGGTCCACGCCTCGTTCATGCGCCGCAGGTAGTCGTAGGCGAAGCACTGGACGTCGGTGGTCGGAGCTGCCTCCGGGCCCTCCTTGTCGGTGATCTTCAGGATGTTGCCGACCGCGTCGTAGTCGTACGACGTGTCGTTGATGCGGCTGGGCGACTGTTCCTTGTCGTTGACCGTCCGGGTGAGGTCTCGCGTCTGCTCGTCGTAGAAGTGCGTCGCGTAGACCTGGGATCCCGCTGGTCCGGATTCGGTGCGCAGGACGTCGCCCATGGGCGAGTAGTCGACCTTGCCGACGAAGGTCTTGCCCTGGATGCCCATGATGGTGGGCAGTTCCAGGTGGTTGTACTTCATGCTGGTGAGTTCGGCGGGCAGGCCGCCGACCGCGGGCTGGCTCGTCCACGCGGCCAGGCCGGTGTTGGGCCGGTACCCGCTGGTGTAGCTGTACGTACCTGCGAGAGCACCTTCCGAAGCAGGGATGGTGATCTTCGTCCCCGTGGGGCGGTACTCGCTGTCGTAGCCGGTGACCTCCTGCGTGTAGGCGTTGCCGTTGACGTAGCGGGTCGAGGCGACCGGCAGGCCAATGGCACCCGGCAGGGTGTCGAACGTGGTGGAGGTCAGCTTGGGACCCGTCACCGAACCCTCATGGGTGGCTATGGTCCGGCCGAGGTCGTCGTATTCCGGGGCGATGACCTTGCCGCGGGCGTCGGTGACGGTCGCGAGGCGGTCGCCCTGGCCGTACGTCATGGTCGACGTGCCCTTGTCGGGGTCCGTCTGCTTGGTCTGGCGGCCGCGGAGGTCGTATTCGAAGCTCCACTTGTCGCCGGCCTGGTTGACGACCGACTCCAGCATGCCGCGCTGGTTGTACGAGTAGAGCGTCTTGTCGTACGCGCCGGTCGGCGAGTCGGAGCGGTAGAACCGCAGCTCTGTCTTGCGGCCTGAGCCGTCGAGGAAGGCCCGGGTGGGGGTCTCGCCCTTGGGCGGGTCGACGGTGATGTTGTCGCCGCCGTACGTGGTGGTCGTACGGGAGGTTTCCTGGCCGAACTTGCGGGAGATTTGCGCGGTCGAGCGGCCGGAGCCGTCGTACTCGGTCATCGTCGAGGACGGGACCTCGTTGTCCTTCGGGTCCCACTGGATACCGGAGGGGGCACCGTCGGTGTAGTAGGCGCCGTTGCTCTTCCAGACCTGGCCGAGGCTGTTGTAGAAGGTGTCGGAGATGAGCCGGCCGCCTCCGAGTGCCTCCATCTGGGTCTGGCGGATGCGCAGGCTGCTGTCGTAGATGTCGTAGCTGGTGCGGTAGGTGCCGTCGTCCAGCAGGCTCTTGTTGCTGATGACGACCGGACCGTCGGTGCGGACGTCGTAGGAGAACTCGCCGTCCGGGGACTTCGAGAGCGGGTCGCGGTCCGGGGACCAAACCTTCAGCAGCCGGCCGAGGCCGTCGTACTGCATGACTTGGCGGCGGCCGTTGGTGTCCTGCTTGGCGAGGATTGAGCCGCGGCCCTGGTCGGTCTCCGTCGTTTCGGTGTGACCGGCGGAGTTGGTGGTGACGACCTTGGTGACGATCTGACCCGAGGCCGGTGTGTAGTCGACCTTGGAGGTCTTCCCGAACACGTCGGTCGTGGTCTTCATACGACCGTAGGCGTCGAAGGTCGCGCTTCCGTCCGTGGTGTGGACCGGAGCGCCGTTGGAGTACCCCGACAGCGACTCGGTGGACTTCACGTTGCCAGCCGCGTCATAGGACATGCGGATGTCTGAGGTGACGTCCGCCGGGCGCTGCAAGGTGGTGGAGTCACACGCCTTGGCCACCGACTCGACCCGCTTCTGGCGGGCGATGATCCAGCGCGTCTCGTCCGAGTCGTACTCGTAACGGGTGCAACTGTCATCGGACGGATCGGTGACATCGCCCAGGTCCGACACCGACTGGGCGAAGCCTCGGGTGTCGTACTTGGTCTCCATCGCGGTGCGGCGCCAGCCGCGGCCGTCGGAGAGCAGGATCCGGGAGTTGACGCCCGTGGTCTGCTGGACGAAGGCCTGCTGGGGCTCCATGTCCTCTTCGGCAGTTGCGCCCTTGCGCAGGCGCGTCGCCGTGGGGCCGTAGATCCACGGGGTGTAGGTCGTGGCCGCTTCGAGCGCGCCGCCTTCGCCGTTGTAGGCCAGGACCTCGCGGGTCTGGCCGGCGTAGAGGCGGTGGTCCGCGATCTGGTTGCCTTCGGAGTCGGTGACCTTCACCGATCGCTTGCCGCCCGTGGGCGTCGCCCGGTCACCGTCCAGGCCGCGGAAGAACAGCGTCTCGGTCTGGGATCGCTTGTCGGGGGCGGAGCCGATGAAGGTGCGGACGCGTTCGTAGCCGCGCCATTGAGACCAGGTGCGCGTCTTGGGACGCATGGTCTCGGTCTCGTCGTCGTAGGCCCAGGCCGGGTTGCCGAGGAACTGGTATTCGGTGCGCCGCGGCGGCGAGTTGCCGTTGCGGTCCTCCTCCTGGACCCAGTCGACGACGTGCTTGTGGAACCAGTCGGTGACGTAGAGCTTCTTCTCGTGCGCCGGATCGTTCGGATCCGGGATCTCCGAGACCACCGGATAGCAGCGCAGCGTGTTGGTTTCCGGCGAGGCCGGCATGACGCGCGGGTCGGCGGCGCGGCACTCGGGGTCCTTGTAGTGGGCCAGGATCGTCGAGCCGGTTTCGCTGTCGATGGCTTCGATGCGGTAGCGCAGGTACGGCACCTTGCCGTCGGTGGCGCCGTCGACGCGGTTGGAGAGCTGCTTGCCGCGGAACTTCACCGGCGGCAGCGGGGTGTCCGCTCCGTTCTTGCCGCTGTGCTTGATCTCGCCGAGCCACAGCGGGTAGTCCGAGCCGTCACCCGTCATCGGGAAGTCTTGCGTGAGCCTCCAGCTGTCGACAGGGTTGCGCTGGCTGCCGTTCCAGACGGAGGTGCTGATCTCGGTCAGGCGCTTGCGGGTGAAGAAGGTCGGCGTGAACCTGCCCTTGCACTCCTCGCCCGCCGCGCAGAGCTGGTCACCGGGGGTGTCGGGCCAGTTCTTGGCGATGTCCCAGGCGACTTCGGGCTTCAGCTTGGCAGGGTCGCAGTCGAACGTCGGGGTGACGAGGCAGCGTTCGGCGACGGTGAAGTTGACCTGGGCCGGGGCCTCGGTGAACGGGTTGTCGTTGCGCAGGCCGTAGGAGATGTGGTCCAGCCAGCCGGAACGGTCGTACGCACGGGCGGTCGAACCGCCTGCGATCTTGTAGTTCGACCCGTAGTAGTTGACCTCTTTCTGGTACCAGTAGGTCATGGCGTTGCCGCGCGGGTCCACGACGTAGTCGAGGTTCCAGCGGTAGGCCTGGTCGCAGACCGCGTCGGCGAACACCGCGTTGTAGCAGGGCTCACCGGGCTGGTTGCCGTAGACCGGCACGTTCCAGGTGGAGTTGGTGACGGGCTTGCCCGTCGTCCAGCCCGGGACCTTGTTCAGGCCGAAGTAGAACTGGATGCCCTGGGGGTTGGTGAACCTCCAGTGGTCACCCTCCTTGTCGCCGTTCGAGGCGCCCTGCAGCAGCTCGACCCGCGAGCCGTCGTCCTTGGCGGGACGCCACTTCTTGGTGGCGTCGTCCAAGACCAGCTGCGTGGAGCCGCCATTGAGGGACATCGTGACCATGGGCGCGCCGTGGCAGAGGTCGCCGGTGTCGTCCTTCGGGTTGTTGAACCCGGAACCGGCCGCCTTGTCCTGGCTGCAGGGGACGTAGCCCCGCTCGATGTAGTTCGAGGCCAGATCCCAGCCGTCGCCGACCCACGAGGTCTGCTGCGCGGAGGCCGACGTACGGCCGTCGATCTGCGCGCTGGAGTAGCCCAGCGACAGCGAGGGGCTCGGGCCGCCGAGGGAGGCGGGGATGTCCATCGGGTAGGACCAGGAGAAGTCACCCGCCGAGCCGCCGGCCTGCCAGGAACCCGACGGGTTCAGCGAGGTGGCCTTGAACGTGCCGTTCGCGCCATCGGCACCCGGGCTCGCGGCCAGCGTCATGCCGCCGGTGCTCGCAGCGGTCGCGTTGACCGCGGAGGGGGCGGAGGACAGGTTCATCCCGGCCTGATCGGACGAGGCGGCCGACTGAGCGGGAGCGTTGGCAGCCGGTGCCGCGAAGGTGGCGATCAGCTTGCCGGTCACCGGGTCGTTCTTCGTGGTGACCGGAACGCTGCCCTTGCACTCGGGCTTGTTCGGAGTGGTCAGCGCACATGAGGGGATCGCCGTGAAGCGGAGCCGGGAACCCCAGCTGCCGCCGTAGGCGTTCTTGAAGGCGCTGTAGTCCAGCTCTACCGAAACGGGCGCCGCGGTCGTGCCGGCGTCGGTGCGCTTCACCGACAGAAGCAGGCTGTTCGCCAGACCGGCCTTCTTCGCAGCGGCCTGGTCGTGCAAGTCGACCTGCAGTTTCACCTGGTCGGTAGTCGCCGTGTCGGCCTGCGGAGCGGCCTTCAGAGCGGACGACTTCGGGCCCGCTGCCGCCGAGGCCGGGAGCGCAGCGAAGGTGACCGGGAGGGTGCCCGCCTTGACGGGGTTGCCCGGGGCCTTCGACGGGCCGAGGGCGAACGCCCCGGCCGTCCCCTGGGCCGACTTCAGGCTGACGACCGGCGGTGCGGCCGCGTCGGGCAGGGCGATCTCAGCCGAGCCGGCCTTCGGCCAGGCGATCTTCGGCGCGGAGGCCTTCCACGACTTCTTCTGCGATTCGGCGGGGCCCGCTGCGGGCTTGCCGGTGACGGGCGCTCCGCCGACCTTGGTGAGCTTCTGCAAGCCCGGCCGCTTCAGATCGGATTCGCCCGCCATGGCGGGGGTGGCGGTGAGCCCGGCGGTCAGCATGCTGAGCGCCAGCACCGGTATCGGCCACCGCCAGACACGCCTCAAAGGCGCACGCAGAGCGTGCGCCTGGGATCTTCTCAAGATTCGAACACTCCAAGCCGTCGCGCGCGGTGAACCAGTCACCGTGCTATAGGGACAACGGCGCTGAATCTAACAAGCGATCAGGTGGCGCGTCGAAGGGTTCCCCGAGAGCGGACTGACGGCTTCTCAGCATAAAAGTGGAGGTCAGCGTTCCGCGAAAAAGTTGTGCGGCGAGGACGTCGAACTTTCGGCGGAGATCTTGTGGGACCCCGTCAACGCCGGGGTCGAGGCGGGATTCCCATCTGAAAACCTTCCCCAAGCTGCTAGAAATCATTCGAACAATCGGTGATCGATTGCCAGGATGGCAGTAGCAGGGCCAGCGGCATGAGGTCGTCTCAACCACCCGGTCGGTCGCCGTCTCGGCGGGGCCACCGCATCACACTTGAGGACCTGTCAGTGAGACCACTACCGACGCGTGCCCGCGTCGACGATCCGCCCTCCCGCAGAAGGTCGGCCGTCGCCACGACGACCGTGCTGACCGCCGCGCTGACCGCCACACTGCTCGGCGCCGTGCCTGTCACCGCCGCCGCGTCGGACAAGGGCAAGGAGCCGCTGGCCGACGCGGCCGCGGAGACGAAGGCGAAGGGCGAGGCCAAGAAGTCCGGCAAGCCGGTCGAGATCCCCTCCAAGCGCACGGAGACGGACGACGTTTGGGCGAACCCTGATGGAACGCTCACTGCGAACCACGCGTTGGTTCCGGTACGCGTCTACCGTGGTGGCAAGCTCGTCGATGCGGACACCACGCTCGCGAAGGCGGCGGACGGGCGGATAACCCCGGCGGCCACCGCCGTCGGCCTCTCCTTCTCCGGCGGGGGCACTGGTGCCCTGGTCACCATGCGCAAGGACGGCCGCGACGTCTCCCTGACCTGGCCGAAGGCGCTGCCCGCGCCGAAGCTGGAGGGCAACAGCGCGACCTACGCCAACGTTCTGGACGGGGTGGACCTGCGGGTCGTCGCTGATGTGAACGGCTTCTCGCATCAGATCGTGGTCAAGACGCGCAAGGCCGCCGAGAACCCGGCCCTCGCCACCCTTGACTTCGGTCTCGAGGGCAAGGGCGTCACGATCCGCAAGGAGGCGAACGGCGAGCTGCGCGCGCTGGATCCGGCCGGCAAGGCGCTGTTCAGCGCGGCCAAGCCGCAGATGTGGGACTCCGGCGCCGAGAAGATCCTCCCCGAGGCCACCGCCGGGACGACGGCCGCGACGCCGGCCCCGACCCCGGCCGGTAAGGCCGCCACTCCCAAGACCTCCTCCCCGCAGGCCCTCTCCGGCGCCGAGGTGCAGACCGCCCCCGCCGCCCAGGCCCCGCACCCGGCGGCACCCCCGGTGCCCGCCGTCGACGGCATCTCCACCGGCTCCAAGCAGGCCGACCTCGGTGTCGACCTCAAGGGCTCCAAGCTCACCCTGACGCCCGACCGCAAGCTGCTCACGGCCGCGGAGACCACCTACCCGGTCGTCATCGACCCGGTGTGGCGGGACGACTGGAAGTCGGCTTGGACGGTCGCCTACAAGCACACCGCCTTCGCGAACTCCGCCAACACCAACTACTGGAACGGCGGCACGCTCAGCAAGGAGGGTCGCGTCGGCTGCGCCAAGGACGCGGCCAATGGTGGGACCGTCTGTGCCAAGACCTTCTTCCAGGTCGGCATGGGCAGCCTCTGGGACAAGCAGATCCTCGACTCCACCTTCCGCATCCAGCAGAAGTCCGCGGGTTCCTGGAGCTGCCAGTCCGGTCAGCTCCAGATCTGGGACACCGGCACCATCAGCCGGTCCACCACCTGGAACAACCAGCCCAGCTGGAGCCGTCTCGTCGACTCCTCCGGCCAGTCCTTCGGTGGGCGCAACTGCCCCGGGGACAGCGACACCATCGAGCTGAGCGTGACCTCCGCGGTCGCCGACGCCGCCCGCCTGCACTGGTCGTCGTGGACCCTGGGCCTGAAGTCCGCCAACGACACCGTCGACGTGTCCTGGCGCAAGTTCAACCCGGACAGCGCCCGCATCTCGACCCGGTTCAACACGCTGCCCGCGCCCCCGAGCGACCGCACCACCGACCCGTCGGTCCCGTGCACCGGCGGCCAGATCGGCACGACCGACGAGATCGTCCTGCGCGCCCGCATCGCCGACGCCGAGGACAACTCCCTGTCCGCCGAGTTCCACTACTGGAAGGCCAGCGACTACAGCGGCACTCTGAAGTCCGTCAAGGTCCCTGTGACCAGCGGCAACGTCGCCCAGCTGAGGATCCCCGCCGCACCGCTCGGCAGTGACACCTACCGATGGGACGTACGGGGCAACGACGGGACGGCGAACGGCCCCTGGGCCGGTCAGTGCCTGTTCACCATCGACCGGACCGCCCCCAGCCATCTACCGGGCGTGACGTCGACACAATTCCCCGAGAACGATCCGGACAACACCGCCTACGCCCGCAGCGAGGGAACGTTCACCCTGAACGCCGGGGGCGAGAAGGACATCACCAAGTACCAGTGGTGGACGGAATCCGACCCGACGGTCCGCGAGGCCAGCCCGGCCGCGGCCGGCGGCTCGGTGATCGTCAAGTACACCCCGACCACGGCCGGCCCGCAGATGCTGTACGTCCGCAGCCTGGACGCCTCCGCCAACCGGTCCAACCTGAAGTCGTACCTCTTCTACGCCAAGCGCCAGCCGGTCCGCGACAAGCCCGGTGACCTCAACGGCGATGGCAGCGTCGACATCTGGAGCATCGACCCGGGCTCCGCCCAGCTGTGGATGCACCCCGGCAAGGGCGACGGCTCGTTCGACCTGTCCAGGAAGCTGGAACGCGGCTCCTTCGCCAACACCAAGTCGCTGGGCCACCGCGGCTCCTGGAACGACACGGACTACTACGAGGACCTCGTCGCCCTGCGGCCGAGCAACAGCGACCCCAGCCGCAACACCGTGTGGGTCTACCCCGGCAAGGGTGACGGCGACCTCCAGCCCGTCGACGCCAACGCGTTCGAGCTGGACACCTACACCGACGAGAACGAGCACTGGACCACCGCGGACCAGATCGTCGTGGTCGGCAGCGTCAACGACGACAACGGCGACGGCAAGGTCGATGACAGCGACAAGCCCGACCTCCTCGTCAAGGAGGGCGCCAAGCTGTGGCTCTACTTCGGGCAGCCGGACGGCTTCGTCGACCTCCCCGGTCTTGAGCCGATCCTGCTCGGCAACGCCGACTGGCAGAACATGACGGTCATGGCTCCCGGTGACCTGAACGGCGACTCCCTGCCGGAGATCTGGGTCCGCGACACGGTCAGCGGCAAGATCCACCAGTACAGCAGCAAGAAGACCGCCGACACCACGTCGGCCGCGTGGATCGACCTGTCGGTGTACGGGGACGCGGCCGTCCGGACGACCTCCATCGGGACGGGCTTCACCGGCGCCGCGTACCTGCACCTGTCCACCGACGGCGACTTCGAGAAGGATGGCTACGCCGACCTGTGGTCGCGTGACGGCAACGGTCAGATCACCGAGTTCCCGGGCCGCCTCCTGACCAGCGGCTCAGCCTTCGGTCCCGGCCGCAAGCTGGTCCTCGGCGGCACGCCGTGGTCCGAGTGCCAGTCGTTCACCAAGCCCGGTAGCACCACCCCCCGCTCGCTCTGTGGGCCGATCCTGGCGAAGTTCCTCGCCAAGGGCGGCACCGCGGCCCTCGGCTACCCGATGGGCGACGTCACCGAATCGACCGACCGCGTGGGACGCTTCGTGCACTTCCGCCGGGACGGCGAGAGCAGTGACACCAGCTCCATCTACTGGCACCCGAACACCGGCGCCTGGACGGTCGTCAACGGCATCCGCACGAAGTGGCTGAGCCTCGGTGCCGAGACCGGCTTCATGGGCTACCCGACGTCCGACGAGAACCGCACCTTCGACCAGGTGGGGGCGTTCTCCACCTTCAGCGGATCCGGCGGCAACGGTGCCATCTACTGGGCGCCCGAATTCGGCTCGAAGTCCATCCACGGCACCGTCTACAAGAAGTACATCGAGCTCGGCGGTCCCAGCGGCTACCTGGGCTACCCGACCACCGACGAGACCAACCACCCCGACGGCATCGCCCGTTACAACCACTTCCGCCACCGGGGCGAGACGGCTGACACGGCGTCGATCTACTGGACGACGACCACCGGCAAGGCCTGGTCCGTACGCGGCACCATCCGCGTCAAGTGGCTCGCGCTCGGTGCCGAGAAGAGCTTCCTGGGATACCCGCAGTCGGACGAGTACGACGTCTACGGCGGCCCCCGCGAGGACTTCTCGGGCGGTTACATCCGCCACAACCACACCACGGGCGTCAGCGTCGAGCACAAGGCGAACGACCGCACCGCGGACAAGCGCACCGACCTGGCGGGTGACTTCAACGGCGACGGCCGGTCCGACATGGCCACCGTCTACGACTACGGCAGCGATGCCATGGCGCTCTACATCGTGCCCGCCAAGGAAGACGGCGGATTCAGTGCCCCCGTCCTCGGCTACGTCACCGGCAAGGGGAACTGGAACAACTCCCACGCGCAGTGGACCGCCGGTGACTTCAACGGCGACGGCCGCGAGGACCTCGCCGCGCTGTACGCCTACAGCGACGGCGGCAACGGCCTGTTCACCTTCCTCGGCAACGCCGACGGAACCTTCACCAGCCTAGGGCGCAGCGCCTACTACGCCCCCGGCGGCTGGTCGGGTAACGCGGCCAAGATCGTCGCCGGTGACTTCAACGGCGACAAGCGCGATGACGTGGCCATGATGTACGACCACGGCAGCTGCTCCACCGGCACGCACACCTTCCTCTCGAAGGCGGACGGCACGTTCAACAACTTCACCAGCAGCTGGCGCTCCTCCAACGGCGGCTGGTGCTGGAACGAGTCCAAGCAGGTCACCGGTGACTTCAACGGTGACGGCCGCGACGACATCCTGGCGCTGTACGGCCACGGCGACGGTTCCGTCGAGATGTACACCCTGCTCGGCAAGACCGACGGCGGCTTCGCGGCTCCGTTCCGGTCGTGGAACCGGAGCCCGGGCAACTGGGACTACAACCGGTCCAAGCTCACCTCGGGCGACTACAACGGCGACGGCCGCGCCGACGCCGCCATCATGTTCAGGTACGACAACGGCCGTTCGGCCCTGTTCACCCTGACCGGCAAGACCGACGGCGGGGTCAACGAGGACGTCAGGAGCTGGGACACCCCGGAGGGGAACTGGTACGGGGAGAACGCCGGGATGCCGGTGTCCGGCGACACCGACAAGGACGGCCGCGACGACATCGCGATCATGTACAACTACTACGCCGGAGGCACTGCGGCCTTCACCTTCAAGGCCCGCACCGACGGCGGGTTCGACAACCCCCTGAAGAGCTGGGAGGCGCCGGCCGGCACCTGGTAGCAGCCGGGAGCCTGACATGACATGACGTCGGCCCCCAGGACCCGAAAGGGTCCTGGGGGCCGACGTCGTTCGTGCGACCTGCCGTGATCAGTCCTTGATCTCGCAGATGGCGGCGCCCGAGGTGAGGGAGGCGCCGACCTCGGCGGTGAGGCCGACGATGGTGCCGGAGCGGTGCGCGTTGAGCGGCTGCTCCATCTTCATCGCCTCGAGTACGACGACCAGCTCGCCCTCCTCGACGCGCTGGCCCTCTTCCACCGCGACCTTGACGATCGTGCCCTGCATCGGTGAGGCGAGGGTGTCGCCGGAGGCGGCCGGGCCGGACTTCTTGGCCGCGCGGCGCTTCGGCTTGGCGCCGCCCGCGGCGGCCGTACGGGCCAGGGTCATGCCGAGCGAGGACGGGAGGGAGACCTCCAGGCGCTTGCCGCCGACCTCGACGACGACCGTCTCGCGGCCCGGCTCGTCCTCGGTGTCCTCCGCGGCCGGGGCCACGAACGCCGGGATCTCGTTGACGAACTCGGTCTCGATCCAGCGGGTGAAGATCGTGAACGGGGTGCCGTCGGTCGGTGCGAAGGCGGGGTCCCCGACGACCGCGCGGTGGAACGGGATGGCGGTGGCCATGCCCTCCACCTCGAACTCGGCCAGCGCGCGGGCCGCGCGCTGCAGGGCCTGCTCGCGGGTGGCGCCGGTGACGATGAGCTTGGCCAGCAGGGAGTCCCAGGCCGGGCCGATGACCGAGCCGGACTCGACGCCCGCGTCGAGGCGCACGCCGGGGCCCGAGGGCGGGGCGAACTTGGTGACGGTGCCCGGGGCGGGCAGGAAGCCGCGGCCCGGGTCCTCGCCGTTGATGCGGAACTCGATGGAGTGGCCGCGCAGGACCGGGTCCCCGTAGCCGAGCGCCTCGCCGTCGGCGATGCGGAACATCTCGCGGACCAGGTCGATGCCGGTGACCTCTTCGGAGACCGGGTGCTCGACCTGCAGACGGGTGTTGACCTCCAGGAAGGAGATCAGGCCGTCGGCGGAGACCAGGAACTCCACCGTGCCGGCGCCGACGTAGCCGGCCTCCTTCAGGATCGCCTTGGAGGCGGCGTACAGCTCCGCGTTCTGGGCCTCGGAGAGGAACGGTGCGGGAGCCTCCTCCACCAGCTTCTGGTGGCGGCGCTGCAGCGAGCAGTCACGCGTGGAGACGACGACCACGTTGCCGTGGGAGTCGGCCAGGCACTGGGTCTCGACGTGCCGCGGCTTGTCGAGGTAGCGCTCGACGAAGCACTCGCCGCGGCCGAAGGCGGCGACGGCCTCGCGGACCGCGGAGTCGTAGAGCTCCGGCACCTCTTCGAGGGTACGGGCGACCTTGAGGCCGCGGCCGCCACCGCCGAAGGCGGCCTTGATGGCGATGGGCAGGCCGTGTTCCTTGGCGAACGCGACCACCTCGTCGGCCCCGGACACCGGGTCGGGCGTGCCGGCGACCAGGGGCGCGCCGGCCCGCTGGGCGATGTGCCGGGCGGCGACCTTGTCGCCGAGGTCCCGGATGGCCTGCGGCGGCGGGCCGATCCAGGTCAGGCCCGCGTCCAGGACGGCCTGGGCGAAGTCGGCGTTCTCGGAGAGGAAGCCGTATCCGGGATGGATGGCGTCCGCACCGGAGTCGGCTGCGGCCTGAAGGACTTTGGAGATGTCCAGGTAGCTGGCGGCCGGGGTGTCACCGCCCAACGCGAAAGCTTCGTCGGCCGCGCGGACGTGCAGAGCGTCCCGGTCCGGGTCGGCGTAGACGGCTACGCTCGCGATCCCGGCGTCCCGGCAGGCCCGAGCAACGCGGACAGCGATTTCGCCACGGTTGGCGATGAGCACCTTGCGCACGATGGCTCCCTCCTTGAAACAAGCTGAGTTTAGGGACAGCCCACACGGCCTTTCGACCCTTCCCCAGTGGTGACCTTGCCCACACAGAATGTGATGCGAGGCCCGGTGGGCTGGGAAACCCTTATGGCGGCCCAGGTCAGGGGGATCCCCGCCTGCACAGTAACCCCGTCATGTATCCAAGGTCTCTGTCCGGCCGGTCAGCGGGCCCGGGTGATTCTTTGTCGAGTCCCTACGAACGGCCCACATTTTCTTTGCTTGATCGCCGTGCGGCGGGTCCTACCGTAACGAAGCGGCCGCGACCCCTTGTCCGCACGTTTACCCGTTAGTAGCCTCCAGGCGTCGAACAGGCTTGTGACGTGTGGGGGGTGGGGCGTCGTGCTGCGCAGACTCGTGGCCGGACTGGCCGCGATCGTGCTCGTCGCGGAAGCGGCCGTGCTCGTGCTCGTGCACATCGTGCTGGGCAGGACCACGGCGAACCAGTCGATGTCCATCGCCGGCAGTGATCCGGATGTCATGTCCAAGGCAACCTACGCCATGGGGGCGGGCATGGGGGCCTTCCTTCTCCTGTGCGCCGTACTCGCCGCCCTGGCCGCGGTACGCGACCGGGAACCCGGCCGCTTCGCCCGCATCGCGCTCGTTTCCGCCGCCGTCACCCACGGCGTGCTCGGCGTCCTCACCGTCGCCCTGGTCGGCTGGGGCGCCTTCGCGGTGATGATGCTGATCCTGTGTCTCCTCGTACTGACCCTGACGCTCTACGCCGGGCGGCGCGAAACCGGAGCCCCGGACGGCGACGTACGGGACACGCCGCCGCCTCCGCCGCCGCTCGGGGAGCTCAAGCCCACAAGTCCGTGATGGACACGCCCAGTTCGGCCAGCAGGGAGCGCAGCAGCGGCAGCGACAGCCCGATCACGTTGCCGGGGTCCCCGTCGATGCCCTCGATGAACGGCGCCGACAGCCCGTCCAGGGTGAACGCGCCCGCCACGTGCAGCGGCTCGCCGCTCGCCACGTACGCCGCGACCTCCGCGTCCGTGGGCTCGCCGAAGTGGACCGTCGTGGAGGCCGTCGCCGAGACCTGACGGCCGTTGGCCGTGTCGATCACGCAGTGCCCCGTGCGCAGGACCCCGGACCGCCCGCGCATCGCCTTCCAGCGCGCCGTGGCCTCCTCGGAGTCCGCCGGCTTGCCCAGCGCCTCGCCGTCCAGCTCCAGTACGGAGTCACAGCCGATCACCAGCGCGCCCGCGGCCTCGTCCAAGGCCGCCACGACCGCCGCCTTCGCCTCGGCCAGCGCGAGGGCCAGGGCGGCCGGCTCGTCGTGGTCCAGCGCGTCCTCGTCGAACCCGCTGACGATCACGTGGGGGGCGAGCCCGGCCTGCCGCAGCAGATTCAGCCGGGCGGGGGAGGCGGAGGCGAGGACGAGCTTGCGCCCGCTCGCGGGCAGCGGAGTGACGGTCATGGGGCCATCGTAGGGGCGCGGGCGGGCCCCTCCGGAAGGCCCCGGCATCAGCGGCCCGCCCGGGCCGCCCACCCGCCGCCACGGCTCCTAGAAGCCCACGCCCAGGACGTAGACGACGACGAGCATGGCGAGGGCCAGCACCACGGTCATCCGCCGGATCATCGCCTGCGCGTCGCGCATGTCCTTCGGCGGCTCGTTCTTCGGATCGGACCAGAGCATGCCCCGATCCTGTCCCCGCAGACGCGTGTGGCGCCTGAGTACGGGTACTCAGGCGCCACCGTCCGTTCGCGTCATATTCCGCTTCGGGCTGAGGGCCTAGCCGGGCCAGTACGTACGGCCCCACGCGCGCGGCCCCGGCCGCGGCAGCCGGCGCCCCGCCACCCGGGCCGGCGTCGACCACTCGTCCGCGACCCGGGGCGCGCCCGACGGCGCGGAGGCCAGCGCCGCCGCGCGCGCTTGGACCACCGCCAGTGCGGCGGCCAGCTCCTCCGGGGTCGGATTGCCCTTGACGACCTTGATCACCACAGAGACCTCCTGGGGGCTAGAGGGGGATGTTGCCGTGCTTCTTGGGCGGCAGGGACTCCCGCTTGGTGCGCAGCTGCCGCAGCCCCTTCACCACGTGCGCCCGGGTCTCGGACGGCATGGTCACCGCGTCGACGTAACCGCGCTCGGCGGCCGTGTACGGGTTGAGCAGCGCGTCCTCGTACTCGGCGATGAGCCGTGCGCGGGTCTCCTCCACATCCTCCGCCTCCGCGATGTCGCGCCGGTGCAGGATGTTCACCGCGCCCTGAGCGCCCATGACGGCGATCTGCGCGGTCGGCCAGGCCAGGTTGAGGTCCGCGCCGAGGTGCTTGGAGCCCATGACGTCGTACGCGCCGCCGAAGGCCTTGCGGGTGATGACGGTGATCAGAGGCACGGTCGCCTCCGCGTACGCGTAGATCAGCTTCGCGCCGCGCCGGATGATTCCGTTGTACTCCTGATCGGTGCCCGGCAGGAAGCCCGGCACGTCCACGAAGGTCAGCACCGGGATGTTGAAGGCGTCGCACGTACGGACGAAGCGCGCCGCCTTCTCGGAGGCGTTGATGTCCAGGCAGCCGGCGAACTGCATCGGCTGGTTGGCGACGATGCCCACCGGGTGGCCCTCGACCCGGCCGAAGCCGGTGAGGATGTTCGGCGCGAAGAGCGACTGCGTCTCCAGGAACTCCGCGTCGTCGAGCACGTGCTCGATCACGGTGTGCATGTCGTACGGCTGGTTCGCGCTGTCCGGGATCAGTACGTCCAGCTCGCGGTCGGCGTCGGTCACCTCGGTATCCGCTTCCTCCGGGAAGGCGGGCGGCTCGGAGAGGTTGTTCGACGGCAGGTAGGCGAGCAGCGACTTCACGTACTCGATGGCGTCCTTCTCGTCACCCGCCATGTGGTGCGCGACGCCGGATGTGCTGTTGTGCGTGCGCGCCCCGCCCAGCTCCTCGAAGCCCACGTCCTCGCCGGTGACCGTCTTGATGACGTCCGGTCCGGTGATGAACATGTGCGAGGTCTGGTCGACCATGACCGTGAAGTCGGTGATGGCGGGGGAGTACACGGCGCCGCCCGCACAGGGTCCGACGATCAGGCTGATCTGCGGAATCACCCCGGAGGCGTGCACGTTGCGGCGGAAGATCTCCCCGTACATGCCCAGCGCGCTGACGCCCTCCTGGATGCGGGCGCCGCCGGAGTCGTTGATGCCGATGAGCGGGCAGCCGGTCTTCAGCGCGAAGTCCATGACCTTCATGATCTTCTGGCCGTAGACCTCGCCGAGGGCCCCGCCGAAGACGGTGAAGTCCTGCGAGAAGACCGCCACCGGGCGGCCGTCGACGGTTCCGTAACCGGTGACGACGCCGTCGCCGTAGGGGCGGGTCTTCTCCAGCCCGAAGCTGGTGGAACGGTGCCGGGCGAATTCGTCCAGCTCGACGAACGAGCCCTCGTCCAGCAGCAGGGCCACCCGCTCACGCGCCGTCAGCTTGCCCTTGGCGTGCTGCTTCTCCACGGCTCGCGCGGATCCGGCGTGGGTGGCCTCGTCGATGCGGCGCTGCAGGTCCGCGATCTTGCCCGCGGTGGTGTGCATGTCGATCGGCTCTGACGGTTGTGACATCGGGGTCGCGGCTCCCTGCGTGGTGTCAACTGCCTGGTCAATTGAATGACTACGGCTGGCTACTGGTGCGTAGCGTATCGGCGGGCATGGCGCTCGGCAGTGCGGCGTTTGACACACCTACATTGGCTTGCATGACGCCATCAGATGCATCAGCAGGAGCTTCCGACGGACGCTGGTCGAACCTGGACCGGCCGCCCCTCAACGCCGCCGGCCTGAAACGGGCCCTGGTCGGCGAGGGCGGGCTGTGGACCTCCCTGGAGGTGGTGCCCGCCACCGGGTCGACCAATTCGGACCTCGCCGCGCGGGCCGCGGAGCTGCCCGAGGGGGCCGTGCTCGTCGCCGAGGAGCAGACCGCCGGGCGCGGGCGGCTCGACCGGAGCTGGGTCGCGCCCGCCCGGTCCGGGCTGTTCTTCTCCGTCCTGCTCAAGCCGGGCGGGGCCGTCCCCCAGGAGCGGTGGGGGTGGCTGACCCTGCTGGCCGGGGTGGCCACCGCGACCGGGCTGTCCCGGGCGGCGGGAGTGGACACCTCCCTCAAGTGGCCCAACGACCTGCTGGTCACCGTGGAAGGTGAGGAGCGCAAGACCGGCGGGATCCTCGCCGAGCGGGTCGCCGACGGCGTGGTGATCGGGATCGGGCTCAACGTCACCCTGACCGAGGACGAGCTGCCGGTGCCGGGTGCCGGGTCCCTCGCCCTGGCCAAGGCCACCGTGACCGACCGGGATCCGCTGCTGAGGGCCGTACTGCGGGCCCTGGAGCAGTGGTACGGGACCTGGCGGGCGGTCGGCGGCGACCCCGCCGCCAGCGGCCTCCAGGAGACCTACGCGGCCGGCTGCGCCACCCTCGGCCGCCATGTCCGCGCGGAGCTCCCGGGCGGCCGCACGCTCACCGGAACGGCCGAAGCGGTCGACACCGATGGCCGCCTGGTGATCCGTACGGCCGAAGGGCAGCACGAGGCCGTGGGCGCGGGGGACGTCGTCCACCTGCGGTCCGTGCACTGACCCCTGCATCCCGTGCACCCCGGCGCCGCCCGGGCGGGCCGCGTCCGCCGTCCGGCCGCACTCCCCCTTCCCCGAAGAAACGGGGAGGGGGAGTGAGCTACGGCACACCTGCCGTATGGTTTAGGCGATCCCGGTGCTCGCGGTGATCAACCGGTTCGGCAGGGCATTGCGCACGGAATGGACAGGAGGCGGCCCTTGACCGTCGGCGATTCAACGTCCAGCGCGCCCAACCACGGGCACACCGGTCCGGGCACCCCGATCGGGCGGGATCAGCACACCCCCCACCACGAGGTCGACCACACGGTGCAGCCCACGGCGGACCCTCTCGCCATCCGGCTGGAGCAGCTGATCCTCGGCGCCGAGCGCCGCTACACGCCCTTCCAGGCCGCCCGCAGTGCCGGGGTCTCGATGGAGCTCGCCTCGCGCTTCTGGCGGGCCATGGGCTTCGCCGACATCGGCCAGGCCAAGGCGCTGACGGAAGCCGACGTACTGGCGCTGCGCCGGCTCGCCGGCCTGGTGGAGGCCGGGCTGCTGTCGGAGCCGATGGCGGTGCAGGTGGCCCGGTCCACCGGGCAGACCACGGCGCGGCTGGCGGAGTGGCAGATCGACTCCTTCCTGGAGGGGCTCACGGAGCCGCCGGAGCCGGGCATGACCCGTACGGAGGTCACGTACCCCCTGGTGGAGCTGCTGCTGCCCGAGCTGGAGGAGTTCCTGGTCTACGTGTGGCGGCGCCAGCTGGCGGCCGCCACCGGGCGCGTGGTGCAGGTGGCGGACGACGAGGAGATGGTCGACCGGCGCCTCGCGGTGGGCTTCGCCGACCTGGTGGGCTTCACCCGGCTGACGCGGCGGCTGGAGGAGGAGCAGCTCGGCGAGCTCGTCGAGTCCTTCGAGACCACGTCGGCGGACCTGGTGGCCGCGCACGGCGGCCGGCTGATCAAGACCCTCGGTGACGAGGTGCTGTACTGCGCCGACGACGCGGCGACGGCGGCCGAGATCGCGCTGCGGCTCATCGAGACGATGGAGGCCGACGCGCAGATGCCCGAGCTGCGGGTCGGGATCGCCTTCGGCACGGTGACGACGCGGATGGGCGACGTCTTCGGGACCACGGTGAACCTCGCGAGCCGGCTGACGTCGATAGCGCCGAAGGACGCGGTGCTGGTGGACGGGGCGATGGCCGAGGAGCTGGGCCGGACCGGGGCCGCGCCGGTCTCCGAGAAGGAGGCCGAGTCCGAGGAGGGCGGCGGCGGGTACCGCTTCGCGCTCCAGCCGATGTGGCAGCGGCCGGTGCGCGGGCTGGGTGTCGTGGAGCCCTGGTCGCTGACGCGCAGGAAGCCTAAGATCCCCGGATAACGTTCGTTAACCGGGAGGGTCCTGTGCCAGTGCAGTCACAGCCAGTCGAGTCGGAGTTCGTGGCGGTACGCCGGCACGAGGGCGGGGTCACGGAGCTGGTCCTGGACCGCCCCAAGGCGATGAACGCGGTGTCCACGCAGATGGCCCGCGCCATCGGGGCTGCCTGCGCCGACCTGGCCGCGGACGCTTCCGTACGGGTGGTCGTGCTCTCCTCCACCGCGGAACGGGCGTTCTGCGTCGGTGCGGACCTCAAGGAGCGGAACTCGCTGTCGGATGCCGAGCTGGTGCGGCAGCGGCCGACCACGCGGGGGGCGTACGGGGGCGTGCTGGAGCTGCCGATGCCCACGATCGCCGCCGTGCACGGCTTCGCGCTGGGCGGCGGCTTCGAGCTGGCCCTGGCCTGCGATGTGATCGTCGCCGACGAGACGGCCGTGGTCGGCCTGCCCGAGGTGTCGGTGGGCGTGATCCCGGGCGGCGGCGGCACGCAGCTGCTGCCGCGCCGGGTGGGGGCGGCGCGGGCAGCCGAGCTGATCTTCACGGCGCGCCGGGTGGAGGCGGCCGAGGCGCTGTCCCTGGGCCTGGTGGACTCGGTGGTTCCCGCGGGCGAGGACCGGGAGCAGGCCCTGGCGCTGGCGGCCCGGATGGCGGCGAACTCCCCGGTGGGCCTGCGGGCGGCCAAGCGGGCACTGCGGCTGGGGCACGGGATGGACCTCACGGCCGGTCTGGAGATCGAGGACGCGGCCTGGCGGACGGTGGCCTTCTCCGGCGACCGGGCGGAGGGCGTGGCGGCGTTCAACGAGAAGCGCAAGCCGAACTGGCCCGGGCAGTAGCGGGGGGCTGCCGCTTACGGCCCGTGATCTTGCTGTCACCGAAAGCCGCGCCAATTATCACTAAATCGGACAAACTTCCCTAACCTGGGGTGATGGGAGTCGACGGGCGGCTGCGAGCCGTGGTGGGCCTCGCGCAGGCGATGGCCGCGGCCAACGCTCCGCGGGACAGTGTGCGGGCGGCCGCGCGGGGCGCGCGGGTGGCCCTGGACGGCTCCTTCGCCGCGATCTCCGCCTGGGAGCGCGAGCGCGGGCGCCTGCGGGTGCTCGTGAACGAGGGGGAGCGGCGGCCCGGGGAGGTGGAGTTCCCCGAGGACGAGTCCTACCCGGTGCACGACTTCCCCGAGATCACCGAATTCCTGCACGAGCGGTGGGCGGGCGGCGGCGGCCCGCACGCCTGGGTGGAGAACGCGGTCGGCGACCGGCCGGGCCGGCGGGGCGAGGCCCTGCGGCGGCGCGGTCGCGGGACCTGCGTGGTCGCGCCGGTGGTGCTGAGCGGGCGGGCCTGGGGCGAGCTGTACGTCGCCCGGGACGAAGGGCTGCCCGACTTCGACGAGGACGACGCGGAGTTCGCGACCGTGCTGGCCGCCGTGGTCGCGGCCGGGCTCGCGCAGAACGAGCGGCTGGAGGAGGCCCGGCGGCTCGCCTTCACCGACCCGCTGACCGGGCTCGCGAACCGGCGGGCCGTCGACATGCGGCTCGACGAGGCACTGGAGGAGCACCGGCGGACGGGGGTCGTGGTGAGCCTCGTCGTCTGCGACCTGAACGGCCTGAAGAAGGTCAACGACACCCTGGGCCACGCCATGGGCGACCGGCTGCTGGAGCGCTTCGGGTCGGTGCTGAGCCTGTGCGGGGCCATACTGCCGGGTGCGCTGGTGGCGCGGCTGGGCGGTGACGAGTTCTGCCTGGTCGGGGTCGGGCCGACGGCGGACGAGGTCGTACGGGTCACCGAGGAGGTGTGCGCGCGGGCCGCGGAGCTGGAGCTGGGGGAGGGGGTGGCCTGCGGGGTGGCGTCCACCGGGGATCCGATCGGGCTGGTGAAGTCCTCCCGGCGGCTGTTCCGCCTCGCCGACGCCGCGCAGTACAAGGCGAAGGCGGCCCGCTCGGCGAAGCCGGTCGTCGCGGGGCGCGACACCGCGGTGGTCCGCCTGGCCGACGCCGCCGCCGAAGCCGCCTCGGGCGAACGCCGCCGGTTCCGAGGCCGCCCATGACGGCCCCGCGTCCCCAGGCCCCCTGCGGGTCCGCGTCCTGGGGCTCTGCCCCAGCCCCCGCGCCTCCATCGCCGGCGGGGCTGCTGGTGGCTGCTGCCGTCCGTTTGGCGCGGGAGCCGGGCGTCGGCCGAATCAAACCCCGCCGGCGATGGAGGCGCGGGGGGCGGGGCGGGGCCCCAGGCTCTGGCCCGCACGCGGGCTGTGGCATCGGCCGAATCAAGCCTCGTCGGCGTTTGAGGCGCGGGGTGCGGGGCGGAAGCCCCGGCGGTGACCCGCAAGGGGGGCGCGCCCGGCCCGTTCAGCCTCGCCGGCGATCGGGGCGCTGGGCGGGCCCGGTGGACATGCCCCGCAGGGGGGAGGTGGCTGTTCCGGGGCCCGGGCCGGGAGGGGGTGACATGAAGCGATTCAATCCGTAGGGTGCTGAATATGGATATGCACACTGTCGTAGTGGGGACCTCCGGGACCACCGCCGAGGACGTCATCGCCGTCGCCCGCGGCAACGCACGGGTCGAGCTGTCCGGCGAGGCCCTCGACGCGCTCGCCCGCGCCCGCGAGATCGTCGACGCGCTCGCCGCCAAGCCCGAGCCCGTCTACGGGGTGTCCACCGGGTTCGGCGCGCTCGCCTCCCGCCACATCAGCCCCGAGCTGCGCGCCCAGCTCCAGCGCAACATCGTCCGCTCGCACGCCGCCGGCATGGGCCCGCGCGTCGAGCGGGAGGTCGTCCGCGCGCTGATGTTCCTGCGGCTCAAGACCGTCGCCTCCGGGCACACCGGCGTGCGCCCCTCCGTCGCCCAGACCATGGCCGACGTGCTGAACGCCGGCATCACCCCCGTCGTCCACGAGTACGGCTCCCTCGGCTGCTCCGGCGACCTCGCGCCGCTCTCCCACTGCGCGCTCGCGCTCATGGGCGAGGGTGACGCCGAGGGCCCGGACGGGATCGTCCGCCCCGCCGGCGAGCTGCTCGCCGAGGCCGGCATCGAGCCCGTCGAGCTCCGCGAGAAGGAGGGCCTCGCCCTCCTCAACGGCACCGACGGCATGCTCGGCATGCTGATCATGGCCCTCGCCGACCTCGGCAAGCTCTACACCTCCGCCGACATCACCGCCGCGCTGACGCTGGAGGCCCTGCTCGGCACCGAGAAGGTACTCCAGCCCGAGTTGCACGCCATCCGCCCGCACCCCGGCCAGGGCGCCTCCGCCGCCAACATGGCCGCCGTCCTGAAGGGCTCCGGCCTCACCGGGCACTTCCAGGAGGAGTCCGCCCCGCGCGTGCAGGACGCCTACTCCGTGCGCTGCGCGCCGCAGGTGGCCGGCGCCGGCCGCGACACCATGGCGCACGCCGCCCTGGTGGCCTCCCGCGAGCTGGCCGCCGCCGTGGACAACCCGGTGGTCCTGCCCGACGGGCGCGTGGAGTCGAACGGCAACTTCCACGGCGCCCCGGTCGCGTACGTCCTGGACTTCCTGGCCATCGCCGCCGCCGACCTCGGCTCCATCGCCGAGCGGCGCACCGACCGGCTGCTCGACAAGAACCGCTCGCACGGCCTGCCGCCCTTCCTCGCGGACGACGCCGGCGTGGACTCCGGTCTGATGATCGCCCAGTACACGCAGGCCGCCCTGGTCAGTGAGATGAAGCGGCTCGCGGTGCCGGCCTCCGCCGACTCGATCCCCTCCTCCGCCATGCAGGAGGACCACGTCTCGATGGGGTGGTCGGCCGCGCGCAAGCTCCGTACGGCGGTCGACAACCTGACCCGGATCATCGCCATCGAGCTGTACGCGGCCACCCGCGCCATCGAGCTGCGCCACGGGCTGACCGCGGCCCCGGCCAGCCGGGCGGCGATCGAGGCCGCCCGCGCGGCGGGCGTGCAGGGCCCGGGGCCGGATCGTTTCCTCGCGCCTGACCTGGCCGCCGCTGACGAGTTCGTCCGTACGGGCGCTCTCGTCGCCGCGGTGGAAGGCGTGACGGGCCCGCTGGCCTGACGGAGTCGACACCGCAGCCGAAGGGCCGTCCCGACCGGGGCGGCCCTTCGCCGTGCGCGGGCCCTACAGGGCGCGGGAGCGGCGTACCGAGAACGTGACGAAGCCGGCCCCGATGCCGAGGCAGACCGTACCGCCCAGGAGGTACGGGGTGGTATCGGTCGAGCCGGTGTCGGCGAGCGAGAGCGGAACCGGCTGGGAGCCCGTCTGGGTCCGTGGCCCGGCCGCGGGCGCGGCACTGTCGGCGCTCGCGGCGTTCGCGGCGGCGGGGACGCCCGAAGGGCCTCCTGCGGCCCCGGGCGCGGTCGCATTGGCCGAGGGCACGAACCAGAGGGCGCCGAGGAGGGTGGTCGCTCCGAGAGCGGTGAGCAGCGGACGGCGTGCGGACACGGTGCGATCCCCCTTGTGGCAGCAGTGAATTGGCCGTGTGCGGTGATGCTACGGAAAGGGGCGGGTCGTGGGAAAGCCGGGGGTTCCGCGGGCTTACTCTCCGTCGTATGAACCCTTCTGAGACATCACGATTCATCCGCCTTCGGGTGGATTTGGTACTGGAGGTTCCGGATCCGGATGCACTGACCGGAGCGGCCCTCACCCACATCGAGGCCGACGAGTTCATGCCGGAGGAGGAGCGCGGCCACGCCGAGTCCGCCGTCCGCGAGGACGAATCGGAGGCCCTCGCCTACCTGGTCGACCCCACTGACCTGGTCGCGGAGATCCCCGGCGTGGAGCTGGCGCAGGCCTCATGGAGCAGCGAGCCCGTGGAATACGACCCCGAGTCCATGGAGTGGGACCTCGACGAGGAAGATGGGGACTTCGACGAAGAAACCGGCAACGCCTGACCGTGTGGTAGCCCACATCCCACCGGAATGTGGAACCGACCCGCGCCGTTAACGCGTTGTCAGGACGAGGCAGGGGGGCGTTTCCCCCTGCCCGGCCAACCCCGGGACGGCAGCCCCGGGGTTTCCGGCAACGATGGAGTGGCGTGTGAGGACGGACAGCAAGCGGCGGAAAAGGTCCCTGGTGGCTGTATCCGCCGTGCTCGGCGGTGTACTGATGCTCGCGGCGTGCGGTGGCGAAGACGACGGGAAGCCGGGCGCAGCCGAGACCAGCAAGTCCCAGGCGGAGGTCGACGCGGCGGCGGCCAAGGACGCCTCCAAGGCCCGAATAACGATCACGCCGAAGGACGGCGCCACCAACGTCGGCCTCAACGACGCGACGAACGTCGCCGTCAGCGACGGCACGCTCACCAGCGTCGAGCTGAAGACCTCCGAAGGCACGGCCGTGGCCGGCAAGATCGCGGCCGACGGCAAGAGCTGGAAGCCCGACGCGGCGCTGAAGCGCTCCACCAAGTACGCCCTGTCGGCGACGGCGAAGGACGCCGGCGGCCGCGAGGCGCACGAGAACGCCTCCTTCACCACGGTCTCCCCGGAGAACAGCTTCGTCGGCTCGTTCATCCCGGACGAGGGCCAGACCGTCGGCGTGGGCATGCCGGTCTCCATCACCTTCAACAAGCCGATCAAGGACCAGAAGGCCGTCCAGGCCGCCATCTCCGTCACCTCCAGCAGCGGCCAGGAAATCGTCGGCCACTGGTTCGGCTCGCAGCGGCTGGACTTCCGCCCGGAGCAGTACTGGCAGGCGAACTCCACCGTCACGCTGAAGCTGGCGCTGGAGGGTGTCCAGGGCGCTCCCGGCGTCCAGGGCGTCCAGAACAAGACCGTCACCTTCAAGATCGGCCGGAGCCAGGTCTCCACGGTCGACGCGAAGTCGAAGAAGATGACGGTCACCCGGGACGGCGCGGTCCTCAAGACCATCCCGATCTCGGCGGGCTCCCCGGAGAACCCGACGTACAACGGCCAGATGGTGATCTCCGAGAAGTTCAAGGAGACCCGGATGGACGGTTCCACCGTCGGCTTCAAGAACGAAGAGGGCAAGGGCGAGTACGACATCAAGGACGTACCGCACGCGATGCGCCTGTCGACCTCCGGCACCTTCATCCACGGCAACTACTGGGGCTCGGACTCGATCTTCGGCAGTGTCAACACCAGCCACGGCTGTGTCGGCCTGAACGACGCCAAGGGCGCGAACGACCCGAACCAGCCGGCCGCCTGGTTCTACGACAACTCGCTCATCGGCGACGTGGTCACCGTCGTCAACTCCCCGGACAAGACCGTCAAGCCGGACAACGGCCTCAACGGCTGGAACATGAGCTGGGCGGAGTGGAAGGCCGGCGCGGCCGTCTGATCCGCCCGACCCGCGCGACCTCCTGAAGACGGACGGCGGGGAGCCCCTCACGGGCTCCCCGCCGTCCGTCTGTCGTCGTGCGGCCCTTCCAGGATCCGGGTCGGCAGCGGGCCCCTCGGCTAGGAGGCGGCCGGGGCAACCGGTACAGCCGGGACAGCAGGTGCGGCCGTGGCGGTCTGGCCGGGTGGGGCCGCCGACGGGGAACTCCACGACGCCAGCAGGCGCAGGGCGTCCTCGGACGGCGAACCCGGTGCCGGGTGGAAGGTGACCAGGCACTGCTCCGGATCGCCCGGGAGCGTCAGCGTCTCGAAATGCAGGTCCAGCGCGCCCACCAGCGGATGCCGCAGCTTCTTCAGCCCGTGCGTCTTGTCCGCCACCGTGTGCGCCGCCCACAGCCGCCGGAACTCCTCGTTCTTCACCGACAGCTCCCCGACCAGCGCCGACAGCCGCTCGTCGTCCGGGTGCCGGCCCGCGTACATGCGCAGATTGCTTACCACCTCGCAGGCCCGGCACTCCCATTCCGCGTACAGCTCCGCCGTCGCCGGGTCCAGGAACACCAGCCGCACCAGGTTCCGCTCCTGCGGCGGCAGCGCCCCGAAGTCCCCGAACACCGCGGCCGCCAGCCGGTTCCAGCCGATGACGTCCTGGCGCCGCCCCACGAGGTACGCCGGTACGCCGTCCATCGCGTCCAGCAGGGCCCGCAGTTCCGGCCGGACCTGCTGGGGGCGGTGGCTCTGGCGGCGCCTGCGCGGAGTCGGGCGCGCCAGGTGCATCAGGTGCGACTGCTCGGTCGCGGTCAGCCGCAGCGCCCGCGCGATCGCCTCCAGGACCTCCGTGGAGACGTTGTGCCCGGCGCCCTGCTCCAGGCGCGTGTAGTACGCGACCGACACCCCCGCCAGCTGCGCCAGTTCCTCGCGGCGCAGCCCTGGGACGCGCCGGCGGCGCCCGTAGTCCGGCAGGCCCACGTCCTCGGGGCGCAGCCGCGCGCGGCGGGAGCGGAGGAACTCGCCGAGACATGCGCCGTGATCAAGCTGGTCCATGGCGCCAGTATCGCCGGGCGGCGGGCCGCCGCGCCGGCTTGTTCCTGACCCCGCCAAGGGTAGGTTCGCCAGTCCTAGGCAGGACAGGGGGCTGGGTGGGCGCCGCCCGGCCCGGCAGTCTGGGCACCGTCACCGCGGCGCGGACGCTCTTCGCGCCGCGGCGGCAATCACCACCCTCATCGTTTGAGAACCAGCGTCACCGCCGAGGAGCACCCATGTCCGTCACCCAGGTCGCCGCCTACGCCGCCCCCGCCCCCAAGGCCCCGCTGGAGCGCATCACCGTCCCGCGCCGCCCCGTCGGCGAGTACGACGTCCTCATCGACATCAAGTACGCCGGCATCTGCCATTCCGACATCCACCAGGTCCGCGACGGCTGGGGCGAGGGCATCTACCCCATGGTTCCCGGCCACGAGATCGCCGGTGTCGTCACCGAAGTCGGCCCGGGCGTCACCAGGTTCGCGGTCGGGGACCGGGTGGGCGTCGGCTGCTTCGTCGACTCCTGCCGCGTGTGCGCGTACTGCCTGGCCGGCCAGGAGCACTTCTGCGCCGAGGGCATGACCGGCACCTACAACGCCCTCGACAGGAACGGCGAGCCCACCTACGGCGGTTACTCCAGCCACGTCGTCGTCGACGAGAACTACACCGTCCGCATCCCCGACGCCCTCCCCCTCGACGCCGCCGCCCCGCTGCTGTGCGCCGGCATCACCCTCTACTCCCCGCTGCGGCACTGGCAGGCGGGCCCCGGCAAGAAGGTCGCCGTCGTCGGCCTCGGCGGACTCGGCCACATGGGAGTGAAGATCGCGGCGGCGATGGGCGCGGAAGTGACCGTCCTGTCCCAGTCGCTGCGCAAGAAGGAGGACGGCCTCAAGCTGGGCGCCTCCCACTACTACGCCACGAACGACGAGACCACCTTCGAGGAGCTGGCCGGCAGCTTCGACCTGATCCTGTCCACCGTCTCCGCGCCGATCGGCCTCGACGCGCACCTCGGCCTGCTGAAGGTGGACGGCGCCCTGGTGAACGTCGGCGCCCCGGAGGAGCCGGTCTCGCTCAACCTCTTCTCCGTCATCACCGGCCGCAAGACCCTCGCCGGCTCGATGATCGGCGGCATCGCCGAGACCCAGGAGATGCTGGACTTCTGCGCCGAGCACGGGCTGGGCGCGGAGATCGAACTGATCACCGCGGACCAGGTCAACGAGGCATACGAGCGCGTCCTGGCGAGCGACGTCCGCTACCGCTTCGTGATCGACGCGTCGACGATCTGACCCGCCGCTCCACCGCTGGGGGGTCGTACGCGGCTCGGCGTCCGGGCACTTGCTATCGCCCATGGCCCACGCGTCCGGCCCGATCTTCGCGAGGGTCACGCACGCCTCGCCGTCCGGGTGGGTGTTGCCTCCACACGCCTTGCTGAACTGGGCTCCGTCGATGTCGAGGCTGTACAGGTCGGTCATCTGGTCCTCCTTGATTCAGATGGGAAGGGCACCGCTGTCCCGCTCGCGGGGTGTCCGGGTGCCTCGCAGCGCTTCTGCGATCTGCTCGACGTGAGCAGCGGGGATCGAGCCCAGGTGCACGAGCGGCTGGTCCCTGGGGGTCACCTGCGGCCGCATCGCCGCGTAGGCGCTCTCCGGCAGGCCCAGGGAGGCGAGAAACCTCGCGCATGGCCTCGGAGGCGTTCACGGCCGCTGTGTGTCCGTCTCTCCACGTCTGCATGTCCACTACTGCACCTCGGGGTGTTTCTTGGGGTGCGCGGCCAACTCGACGTTGCAGTCCGAGACGGCGGACAGGTCCCCGTTGCCGTACGCCGCGGTGCGCTGCTTCGCGAGGGCGGCGCAGACACCGCAGCCCGGCGCAGGTCCGGGCGGTGTGCGAGGGAGGGACAGTTGAACCGGCGGGTCCATCGTGGTGCTGGGGCTGCTCACTGGGATTCCCTCCCTCGGGGTCGGCACCGCTGATGCTTCACCCGCTGAGCAGCTCGTTCTAGGACCTTTCCTGTTGGGGCAAGAACCCGACCCGAAGGACGTACAGCTTTACCTCGACGCGTTCGAACGATTCGCCGCGGTGGCGGTACCGCCCGCCGGATGCCGGACTTCCCCATGACCTGCTTCAGCCTCCACGACGAATACGCCACCGGAGTACGTGCTCGCAGATCAGGAAGCGGAAGCAGCGGCCGGGCTCGTACAGGACCGCTTGCCGTTCGAGCCGAGCGGCCACGGTCTTGGCCCTGGTCTCCTCCGGCAGGGCCGGAGGCAGGGAGAAGATGGCAGAGGCGTACTCGGGTGTCTGGAGGAGTCCAGGGACGAGCTGGCCCTGGAAGAGACTGAGCGTGGCGGTGCCGGCCTCAATGGCCCGGATGGTCTTCTGATGCTTCCACGGGCCCATGCGGCGCAGCAGTCGCCATGCGGTGGCCTCGGTGGCTTCAGCGCGGGCTGCCGCGAGGAACTCTGCCTTGACCGCCTGGCTCACGCCTATGGCGGTGAGGACCAGGTCCACGTCCTGCACGGTCGGTCGTACCTTGCCGGTCTCGATCTTCGACAGCTTCCCGGCAGACATGGAAGCCCTGCGGGCCACCGAGTCACCCGTGAGTCCGGATGCGTCGCGCAGGGCCCGCAGGGCTTTCCCCATCGAATCGGCGGTCAGTGGTGCCGCTCCCAGTAGTCCGCGAACGGCACCGCTTCGGCCAGGGCGCGGTCCTGGTGATTCTGATACTCGGCAAGGCTGTGGGCAGGGAGCAGTTCGGCGCCGAGGAACGCGCCTTCGGGTGTGTAGTGCATCCGGTACACGTCCTGGTCGTCGAACAACCAGAAGTCGTGATCAGGCAGGCCGATCACGTCCTGCTCAGCCTGGTCGATGATGCCGATGGTCTCGCCGGCCGTGATGTTGCCTGGGTAGGAGGCCAGCTCGTACCGCAGGTAGTCGGTCAGTGGAGACCGGAGTACGTGGACACGCGAGACGTTCTTGCCCTTGTCGGTCATCGACCGGACCCAAGGATTGTCGTCCCAGGTTGGGCCCATGTCCCCGCCCGCCAAGAAGCGTTCGAAGTCCTCGCGCTCCTCCTCCACGTCGTAGACGGCGAGTGTCTCCAGTCGGAAGGCGGTCCGCTCGAAGGTCTCGAAGAGTCGACCGAACTCCTCACCGCTGAGCACGGAAGTACTCCTCCAGCACCGCGGCCGGGATTACGACGGCGGTCTCGCCCTCTGGCAGGTCGAGTTGCGCCAGCCGCTCGGGGTCGGTGATGACGTAGCCCTGAACCACGTAGTCCTTGGCGTCCTCGGTGCCCCACAGCGTCGGGCACGCTCCGTTCCTGCACTCCGGGTCACCGGACAGCTTCCGCAGCATTCTTGCCCCCACATGTCGGCGTACCCTTGTCGCGTTCGATGCTCCCGAGCCGGTCACGGCGGGGTCAAGTGCTGATCCTTTCCAGAACAGGAAAGAAGCCTTCTCGGTTGGAATCGAGGATGCGTTGGGACGTACGCGGCGGCTACAACGGCAGCATGACCGTCTTCCTGTGTGCCAAGTGCGGCGGCAGTCTTACGCCAAACCTGACGCCGCTGCCTGCCGTTCCCTCAGTGCCTGACGACGAAGAACGGGACAAGGAGAGTCGGCTGGCGCCGGCCACGCTGCCGCAGGGGCACTACGCGATCGAGACCGAACCATGGGGTGCTCCATACGTGCCGCATCCAGACCAGGAAGACGGCGCGCCTGCGCAGCCGCGTGGGCCGTGGCGGAGTGATGAAGGGGTGGCAATGGTCTCGGCCGGGCCGCGCAACAACGTCGTGGTACACCCTGAAGACGCGCCTGACCTCCAGCCGCTGCCGGACTGGGAGAACAGCGCTGGATGCTGCGGTCCGTCCGGCGACAGCGGACTCAACCGTGCCTGCCCCTGTGGCGCCCGGGTGGCCACGCTCGTCGCGGACTGCTTTGGCCCGTACGAGCTCCACTTGGACGCGATGCGGGTCTACGGCTACGACCCGTCCTGATCAGTACCCCGAGGGGTGCCAGGCGGTGTGCCGGTCGCGCATCCGGTCCCGTCCCGCGGGGGTGGCGAGGATGACGTCCGCGCCGCCGTCGTATGGGTGGTGGATCCGGGTGAGGTCGGTGTCCGTGACGAATACGCCGGGCAGTGCGTCGTCGGCGGCCGCGCGGAGCAGCGGGTCGAGGCAGTCGCTCTGCCAGCGGCGGCGGTCGGCGTAGAAGTACCAGCGGGTGTGGAACTCCGGATCCGGATCGTCGGTGTCGTCCAGGGTGGTCCACAGCGTGCCCTCCGGGTGGAGGGCACGGCGGTGCTCCGACCACTGCGTCGGCTCGGACGGATCGGCCCAGTCGGTGGTCACCACATACACCTCGCCGCCCGCGAAGAGCTCGTCGAGGACCGTGTTGTACCGGTCGAGGAGAATCGCGTACTCCCCTTCGTCCTCCGCGTAGCGCTTCGACTCCGGCAGGCTGTGGAAGCGCACCCACCGGTCGGTGTATGCCGTCTTCAGCTCATGCGGGAGAAGCGGCCCGGCAGGTGTCCAGTCCTGCCACAGCCGGGTCAGCCGCTCATGTGCGGGGTCGGCGAGCGGGGCGGTCACTCTCCGGGTGCCTCGGTGATGCCAATGGGGCAGGCCACGCCCGTGCCGCCGATGCCGCAGTAGCCATTAATGTTGCGGTCGAGGTACTGCTGGTGGTAGGCCTCTGCCGGCCAGAAGGGGCGGTCCGCCGCCGGGAGGACGGCCGTGGTGATCCGGCCGTGGCCCGAGGAGGTCAGGACCTGCTGGTAGGCCGTGCGGGAGGCCTCCGCCGCGGCCTGGTGGGCGGGGGAGTGGGTGTAGACCGCCGAGCGGTACTGGGTGCCGACGTCGTTGCCCTGGCGGAAGCCCTGGGTGGGGTCGTGGGACTCCCAGAAGAGTTTGAGGAGGGTCGCGTAGGAGACCTGGGCCGGGTCGAAGACCACGCGGACGACCTCCGTGTGGCCGGTCAGGCCCGAGCAGACCTCCTCGTACGTCGGGTTTTCGGTGAAGCCGCCCTGGTAGCCGGCCAGGGTGGTCCACACCCCCGGGGTCTGCCAGAACTTGCGCTCGGCGCCCCAGAAGCAGCCCAGACCGAAGTCGGCGACCTCCAGGCCCTCCGGGTAGGGGCCGGCCAGCGGGTTGGCGAGGACCGTGTGGCGGTCGGGGACGGAGAACAGCGGCTCCGCGCGGCCCGTCAGGGCCTCCTCGCGGGTGGGGAGCTCGGGCGTGCGGCGGTACGAGAACATGGAATCGATTCCCTTCTTGTGGGAGTGACAACGGACAGGGGCCGGCCGGGATTCCCCGGCCGGCCCCCTTCTCGTCGCGCGCTACGCCTTCTTCGCCACCTGGCGCACGCAGAAGTCCCGCGCCTTGAGGTAGCGGGCCTTGCTGTCCGCCACGTACGTCCACGGCGTCGCGCCGATGTACCCGTCGACGGCCCGGAACTGCTCCAGCGCCTCCTCGTACCGGTCCTGCCAGTACAGGACCCACGCCAGCATGTGCCGCAACCGCCCCGCCCGCTGGTCGTCCGGCCGCGCCGCCGCCAGGTCCGCCAGCGCCGCGTCCGCGGCCGCGACGACCTCCGGCTGCTTGTAGTAGACGTCCGGGTCCGCGTCCTGGGTGGCCATCTCCTGCTCCAGGTGCGCGTACAGCGGCAGCAGCGTCAGCAGGTCGCCCGGCGCGCCCGCGGCCGCAGACTCCCGCGCGAAGGCCCGCGCCTCCTCGTGCGAGCCGCGCCACTTGCGGCACCAGTACTGGAGCGCGCCCACGTGCGCCGACAGCACCTTCGGGTCGCGCTTGGCGATCTGCGCCCACAGCTCCCGGTACCGCTCGTGCGAGTACCCCAGTGCCATGGCGATCGGCTGCTCCACCATGTACGGGACCGGGTCGGCCGGATCGGCGATGCGCTGCGCCTCGTGCGCGGCCTCCTGGGCCTGCGCGATGAGCTGGTGGAAGACCCGGAACTGCTCCTGCGTGGTCCGGCTCGCGCTCAGCGACCCGCGGACGTTCCACGCCACCTGCACCGCGGCGTCGGCGTGCACCACCGCGGCCGTCGGGTCCTGCGGCCGGGCCGCCCGCCACGCGAGCAGCCAGTCGTCCTCCACCGCCGCCAGTTCGGACAGGACCTGTACGCGCCGGATGCGCTCGTCCCAGTCCGCTGCGGCCGCGTCCACCCAGGCCGCGCAGGTCTGCCAGTCGCCCGACTTCGCCGCGGCCACGGCTGCCTGCTGGTCGGCGGAGACCGGAGCCCGGTTCTCCGTGTCCAGCAGGTCGGCGGGTACGAAGCCCTGCTCGACGGCGGTCCGGGCGTCGCCGCCGCTGGGGCCGCGGCCCTCCGCCTTGCGGCCCTGGCGGCCCTTGCTCCACAGCTTGTAGGCGCCGCTCAGCAGCATGACGCCGAGGATGATGAGGCCGATCACGGGGCAAGCACCAGCTTTCGCAGCAGTTCGGTGTCGGGCTGGTCCGCCACGACCGCGTCCAGGGCCAGGCCGAGCTGGTCCTCGAAGCCCTCGGCCTGGTAGCGCAGGGTCGCCGATTCCGACCAGGACAGCTGCCAGCGGGCGGCGCCGCGGGCCGTCAGCTCGGCGGTGACCAGCTGGTTCAGAGCGCGCCGGACGACCGGGCGGGCGAACTCGCGGGCCGCGCGGCCGGTGGCGGCGGCCGCCTGCTCCGACTTCGGGAAGCGGTCGGCGATCCGCCAGCGCACCGCCGGGTCGGCGTCGACCGCGTCCAGCAGGGCGGCGAGCTCAGGGCCCGCCCCCTCGGCGGTGAGGGCCTCGCGGATGTCCTCCGCGCCCTGGCCGACGTACCGGGTCATCGATTCGTGGACGAGGTCGTCCCAGTCCATCCGCTCCAGCGCGAGGGCCTGCGGGGTGAGGACCGCCTGCTCCAGGGCGGCCAGCGCCGCCTCGGGCGAGGAGAGCAGCTCCATGGCCGGGCGGGCCCCCTGGCCGGCCCGGCCGTCGTCGGGCAGGGCCTCGATGCGGGCCACGCGCTCGGCGAGCGCGGGGTGGGAGTCGTACGGGGACGAGGGTTCGGTGGACAGCTCCCGGCGCAGTTCGTCCAGGTCGCCGGAGCGGGCGTCGAGGAGGCGGCGCAGGCCGCCGAAGACCTCGCCGGGGCGGGGCAGCAGGCCGGCGCCGACCCCGAGGGTGGCGTACGAGCTCATGTAGAAGTCGTGCGCCGAGTCCAGGGCGTTCAGCTCGCGCAGCGCGGACGCGGCGGCGTCGCGGCCGGCGACCCGCACCGAGGCGAGGTCGGCGGCGAGCTCCTGGCGGCGGGCGGAGGAGAGGGTGGCGCGCATGTAGAAGGTGCCGTACGCCGTGTAGATCTTGGCCATCGCGCGGTACATCGCGCCCTGGCCCGTGGTGTCGACCGCCTTGGCCTTCTTGCCCTTGGCGATCCGCTTCTCGGCCTGCTTCTCCTGCTTCGCGCGCTCCTTGGCCACCTTGTTGTCCGCGCGCTCGTGGAAGTGGCCGATGGTGCGGATCAGTTGGGCGCGACCGCGGGCGATCAGCGGGGTGAGGCGGGTGTCGAGGTTGGCGTAGTGGCCCATCTCGTGGGCGAGCACGGCGCGCAGCTGCATCTCGTCCAGGCCGGTCATCAGGGGCAGCCCGAGGTAGAGGCGGCGGGTGCCGGGCCGCAGGCCGAGCAGCCGGGCGTCCTCGCTGACGGCGGCGTTGACCTCGTCGATCAGCACGATCTCGTCGGGGGCACGGGTGCCCACCTGCCGCGCGATCTCGCGGACGGTCTGCCAGAGCAGGGGCTCCTGCGCCTCCGTGACGGGGACGCCGGCCGGCGGCTCGCCCTTGGGGGTGCGCAGCATGAACAGGCCGCGCACGATCGGGACGGCGAGGACCACGGAGACGATGACGAGCTTGGCCGCGGCCGGGCCGTGCAGGCCGCCCGCGACGGCGGCGTAGTCGATGCCGGCCAAGGCGGCCAGCAGGACCACGCCGAGCAGATAGAAGCCGGCGAGCAGGACGAGCGCGCGCAACGCGCGCAGTGAAGCGCCCATATGGACAGATCCCCCCACGGGATGAAAGCGGTGCTGAAGTGTGCGCGTCACGTTCGCGCGCGGGCGGCTGCGTGTGCGCACACGTGCGCCCGTACGTACGCGTGCGTACGCGTGCGTACGGGCGCGGGTGCATGCGTGAACGCGCCGCCACCGCCGCATCATGCGGTCCGGTGGTCACTTACGGCAACCTTATTGGCCCGGGATTCTTCCTGGTGAGGGGGTGGTCCGTCCGCTCAGTGCGGGAGCGTCGCCGGCGAGCCGCCGTTCGCCTCGTACCCGGCGACCGCCAGCGCCCGGTAGATCGCGTACTGCGCCGCCGGGTCCTCCGAGGCCGACCACGGCAGGGCGCCCACGTAGCCGTCCACGTGCCGCACCTGCTCCATCGCCTCCGCCCAGCGCTCCATGTTGACCAGGAACAGCAGCAGCAAGTGCCGTACGTGCGCGAGCATCGGGTCGTCCTGCCGCGCCGTGTGCACCGCGTACAGCGCGCCCTCCACCGCCCGTGTCACGACCGCGCTCTGGTAGAAGCCGCCGGTCAGGATCACGTCGGGCAGGTTCTCGTACAGCGCGAACAGCGGCAGCGCCGCCAGCAGCGAGCCCTGCGGGGCGCGGGCCGCCGCCGCGTGCGAGAAGGCGTCGGCCTTCTCCCGCGAGCCGTGCCACTTCTCGCACCAGTAGTGCAGCGCCGCCAGATGCGCGCCCATGTGCTGCGGCGCCCGGTCGATGACCTTCGCCCACAGCTCGTCGAACTCCGCCTCCGAGTAGGCCAGTCCCCGCGCGACCGCCAGCTCCGTGATGTACGGGACCGGGTCGCCCGGCGACAGCAGCGCCGCCTTGCGGCACGCCTCCCGCGCCTCCTCCAGGATGATCCGGTGGTCGGCGGAGCCGACACCGCCCGAGGCCCGCCACGCCTGCTGCACCAGCAGCTCCGCGTGCACCTGCGCGCCGCCCGCGTCCTTCTCCGCCTCCAGCCGCCAGGCCTTCAGCCACTGTGCGCCGACACCGGGCTGCTGTACCAGCTCCAGCGCCGCCGCCCCGCCGAAGGCCTGCACGCGCTGCCAGCGCTGCTCGCCCTCCTTCGGGGTCCCGGCGAGCAGCTGCGAGGCCGCCTGCCACTGCCCGGTGCGGCGGACGTTGTCGAGGGCGTCCATCAGGTCGTTGTCGGGCCCCGGGATGCGGATGTCGAGGTCCTCCTGGCGGTCGAATCCGTAGTTCGCGGGGTCGGCGGCGTCGGGGCTGCCGGGCGCGACCTGGCGGATGCCGCCCCCGCGCCGGGCCCGTGCGTACGAAACGGTCATGGCGGCGAGCAGGGCGAACCCCATCAGGACCCAGATAATCTCCATGCCGCCAAGCGAACCAGACTGAGGGGGCCGCAGGCCAATGGCGGGCCAAGAGAGGAGCGCAGGCCAGGCGGGGCATAGGCTCTGCCCATGAGCGACGACAGCCACGAGCACCAGAGCTTCGAGACCCGCGCGATCCACGCGGGCAACACGGCGGACCCGCTGACCGGCGCGGTCGTACCCCCGATCTACCAGGTATCCACGTACAAGCAGGACGGCGTCGGCGGCCTGCGCGGCGGCTACGAGTACAGCCGCAGTGCCAACCCGACCCGTACCGCGCTGGAGGAGAACCTCGCGGCGCTGGAGGGCGGCCGGCGCGGCCTCGCCTTCGCGTCCGGTCTCGCCGCCGAGGACTGCCTGCTGCGTACGCTGCTCTCCCCGGGCGACCACGTGGTCATCCCGAACGACGCGTACGGCGGCACCTTCCGCCTCTTCGCGAAGGTCGTCTCCCGCTGGGGCGTGGAGTGGTCGGTGGCCGACACGTCGGACGCGGATTCCGTACGGGCCGCACTCACCCCGAAGACCAAGGTCATCTGGGTCGAGACCCCGTCCAACCCGCTGCTCGGCATCACCGACATCGCCGTCGTCGCCGACATCGCGCGCACGGCCGGTGCGAAGCTGGTCGTGGACAACACCTTCGCGTCGCCGTACCTCCAGCAGCCGCTCGCGCTGGGTGCGGACGTGGTCGTGCACTCGCTGACGAAGTACATGGGCGGGCACTCGGACGTGGTGGGCGGCGCGCTCGTCACCGCGGACGCGGCGCTCGGCGAGGAGCTGGCCTACCACCAGAACGCGATGGGCGCGGTGGCCGGGCCGTTCGACTCGTGGATCGTGCTGCGGGGCATCAAGACGCTGGCGGTACGGATGGACCGGCACGCGGAGAACGCGGCGAAGGTCGCCGAGCTGCTGACCCGGCACCCGAAGGTGCACAAGGTCCTCTACCCGGGGCTGGCCGAGCACCCGGGGCACGAGATCGCGGCGAAGCAGATGCGGAACTTCGGCGGGATGATCTCCTTCCAGGTCGTGGGCGGTGAGGAGGCGGCGGTCGAGGTCTGCAACCGCGCGAAGCTGTTCACGCTGGGGGAGTCCCTCGGCGGGGTCGAGTCCCTGATCGAGCACCCGGGCCGTATGACGCACGCGTCGGTGGCGGGCTCGGCACTGGAGGTCCCGGCGGACCTGGTTCGCCTGTCGGTGGGCATCGAAAACGCCGATGACCTCCTGGCGGACCTCACCCAGGCCTTGGGTTAGCCCCCGCCCCCCGCCGGGCTCCGCCCGGGCCCGGCGGGGCCCGAGCCCCGGCAGCGGCGCCGCACACAGGACTTCGGCGGTTACCAGCCCTCCAGTGGGGGTGAGATGCCGCTCGGCGGGGTGGTCCAGGGGTGGGTCAGGGAGGCCCAGACCGTGAAGGCGGCCGCCGCCGCGAAGAGGACGGCCCAGCCGAACCGGCGGAGCACCCGGCGGCGGCGCAGGAGGCGGTCGCCGCGGGCCGCGGCGCCCGCGGCCAGGCCGGCCGGGACCGCCGGGTAGGGTCCCTCCAGCAGCCGCCTGACCTGCGCTTCCTTCCGGTCCGGGAAGCTGCTCACGCCGCCTCCCGGGAGGACCGCAGCACGGCCACGGCCCGATTGCACAGCACCCGTACCCGCTCGGCCGGCAGCCCCAGCTGCGCCGCCGTGACCTCCTCCGCGACCCCCTCGTAGATCCGCAGGACGAGGACGAGGCGTTCCTGCGGGCTCAGCCGGCCCAGCACCCCGGTGCCCCCGTGATGGCGCCACCCGGTGCGCGCGAACGCGGTGCACAGCTCCTGGCGGGTGAAGTCGTACGGGTCGTCCCCGCGCAGGCGCCGCCAGTTGGCGTACGTACGGGCGAGCGCGCCCGCCAGCAGCCGGCGCGCGGGCTCCGGTTCGCCGGTCAGCAGGACCGCGACATACAGGAGCCGCCCCGCCGCACCCGCGACGAAGGCCTCGAACTCCGCATAGCGGGCCGCCTGTTGGCCCCCGGGGTCGACCTCCCGCATAGCCCACATAGTGCGGGCAGCGGGAGTACCCAGGTCAAGGGGTCGGACGGGCCCGGCTCAGGACGCCGGACCGGCGTCCGCGACGGCTGCCATCAGCTCCGACAGCGACAGGTTGAAGCGGGTCAGCAGCGCGGTGAAGGACTCGCGCTCCTCCGCGCTCCAGCCCGCCGTCACGCGCGCCATCAGCTCGCGCCGCGAAGAGCGGACCTCCTCCAGCCGTGCCAGCCCCCGCGGGGACAGTGCGAGCACCACGGCCCGCCCGTCCTCCGGGTGGGAGGTCCGCTTGACCAGGCCGCTGTCGACCAGCGGCGCGACCTGCCGGGTCACGGTGGAGGAGTCGATGCCCATGCCGCAGGCGAGCGCCTTGACGCCCATCGGGCCCTCCAGGTCGAGCCGGTTCAGGAGCAGGTACGCGGCGCGGTCCATCGAGTTGCGGGCCTGGCCCACACCGCCCAGGCGGGTCTGCTCGGCACGGCGGGCGAAAACCGCCACCTGGTGCTGGAGCGCGTCGAGGAGACCGCCTCCGGCGGGCGCTTCGGCCGCCGAGGGCAGGTCGGAATTGGCCTGGGTGGAAGGCATGGCCGTGGGCTCTCTTCGCGTGGGTCCGACAAGGATGGGGGACAGAGTACGCGGCCGTGCGGCGGCTCGTACGCCTCGTACAAGAACTGATACGGCCCGTTCGTGAGGCCGCTCCGCCACCGTCCCGGATGGCGAGATTTCGACCCTTTCCGCGGCCCCCAGCCGGGCCGCGCGCGGGCTGCGAGACTGGCGGCATGAACTACCGCGTGCCCGAGCCCGTCCCGCAGGTCATCCTCGACGACATCCGGGGAGCCCAGAAGATGCTGTCCGGCGTCTCCCGGGTCACCGCGATGGAGGGCAGTCGGCACCTCTCCTCGCTCACCGGCTCCCCGGTCCACCTCAAGTGCGAGAACCTCCAGCGCACCGGCTCCTTCAAGCTGCGCGGCGCCTACGTGCGCATCGCCGGCCTGCGCCCCGAGCAGCGCGCCGCCGGCGTCGTGGCGGCCAGCGCGGGCAACCACGCGCAGGGCGTGGCCCTGGCCTCCTCCCTCCTCGGGGTCCGCTCCACGGTGTTCATGCCCGTCGGAGCGCCGCTGCCGAAGGTGGCCGCGACCCAGGAGTACGGCGCCGAGGTGCGCATGCACGGGCACGTCGTCGACGAGACCCTCGCCGCCGCCCAGGACTACGCGGAGCGCACCGGGGCGGTGTTCATCCACCCCTTCGACCACCGCGACATCATCGCGGGCCAGGGCACGGTGGGCCTGGAGATCCTGGAGCAGTGCCCCGAGGTCCGCACGATCCTCGTCGGCATCGGCGGCGGCGGTCTCGCCGCCGGAGTCGCGGTCGCCGTGAAGGCGCTGCGTCCGGACGTCAAGGTCATCGGCGTCCAGGCGGCGGGCGCGGCCGCCTACCCGCCCTCGCTGCTCGTCGGGCACCCGGTGTCGATCGACAACCCGATGACGATGGCGGACGGCATCAAGGTGGGCCGTCCCGGGGACATCCCCTTCCGGATCATCGGCGAACTCCTCGACGACGTGCGCACGGTCTCCGAGGACGCGCTCTCCAGCGCCCTGCTGCTCTGCCTGGAGCGGGCCAAGATGGTGGTCGAGCCGGCCGGGTGCAGCACGGTCGCCGCCCTGCTGAGCGAGCCCGAACTGTACGGCGGCGGCCCGGTGGTGGCCGTCCTGTCCGGCGGGAACATCGATCCGCTGCTGCTCCAGCGGATCCTGCGCCACGGCATGGCGGCGGCGGGCCGGTACCTCTCGCTGCGGCTGCGCGTGGCCGACCGGCCGGGAGCCCTCGCCGGGCTCCTGGGGGTGTTGTCAGTGGTGGATGCGAACGTGTTGGACGTGAGCCACGTACGGACCGACCCGCGGCTCGGGCTCACCGAGGTGGAGGTGGAGCTGCACCTGGAGACGAAGGGCCCGGAGCACTGCAAGGAGGTCGCGCGGTCGCTGCACAACGCGGGGTACAGGGTGATGAGCTAGCCGGAAGTCCGAGGCCGCCGGTCCGAGGCCGCCGGTCCGAGGCCGTCGGTTTAAGGGCTGGAGAAAGCCAGGCATCGCATTCCCGTGGCGGTACGCGATATAACGCGATAGCGTGCCCTCCGGGCGGCGGGGAAGCGGCGGCGTGTCCCCCGTTCGGCCGGGCGACGTGTGCCCGGCGCCCATACGATTTGCGTAGGAAACACCAGAAAACACTGGGAGAATCCATATGCCAGGCGCGATCTACGCCGAAGGTCTGGTCAAGACCTTCGGCGATGTACGGGCCCTGGACGGCGTGGACCTCGATGTCCCCGAAGGCACCGTCCTGGGCCTGCTCGGCCCCAACGGCGCGGGCAAGACCACGACCGTGCGCGTCCTGACCACCCTCCTCCGGCCCGACAGCGGCAAGGCCGTCGTCGCCGGCATCGACGTCCTCAAGCACCCCAACGAGGTCCGGCGCGCGATAGGCCTGTCCGGCCAGTTCGCCGCCGTCGACGAGTACCTGACCGGCCGCGAGAACCTTCAGATGGTCGGCCGGCTCTACCAGATGAAGGCCAAGGCGGCCAAGGCCCGGGCCGCCGAACTCCTGGACCGCTTCAACCTCTCCGATGCCGCCGACCGCACCGCCAAGACCTACTCCGGCGGTATGCGCAGGCGCCTGGACCTCGCGGCCGCCCTCGTCGTCAGCCCGCCCGTGATGTTCATGGACGAGCCCACCACCGGACTCGACCCCCGCAACCGCCAGCAGCTGTGGGGGATCATCCAGGAACTGGTCGCCGGCGGCACCACCCTCCTCCTCACCACCCAGTACCTGGAGGAGGCCGACCACCTCGCGCACGACATCTGCGTCGTCGACCACGGCAAGGTCATCGCCCGCGGCACCTCCGACCAGCTCAAGGCCCGCACGGGCGGCGAGCGCGTGGAGGTCGTCGTCCACGAGCGGGAGCACATACCCACCGCGCGCGAGGTGCTCGCAGGTTTCGGCAAGGGCGAGACCACCTACGAGGAGCACACCCGCAAGCTCACCGTGCCCGTGTCGGGCGGCGCCAAGCTGCTCGCCGAGGTCATCCGCGAACTGGACGGCCGGGGCATAGAGATCGACGACATCGGGCTGCGCCGGCCCACCCTCGACGACGTGTTCATCTCCCTGACCGGCCACGCGGCCGAGCTGGCGGCAGAGGAGAACGGCGACGGCGCGAGCCCCGCCGACGCCGACCCCAGGGGCCGCAAGGCGGCGCGGAAGGAGAAGGCGAAGTGACCCCCACGACCACCCCCTCCGCGACCCAGGGACTGGCCGCACCCCGCCCGCGCGGCGGCATCGTCCAGGGCGCCGGCGACTCCCTCGTGATCGCCAAGCGGAATCTGATCCGCATGTCGCGGATCCCCGAGATGATCATCTTCGGCGTGATCCAGCCGGTGATGTTCGTCGTCCTTTTCAGCTACGTCTTCGGCGGCTCGATCAGCGTCGGCGGCAACACCTCGCCCGCCGCCTACCGCGAGTTCCTGATGGCCGGCATCTTCGCCCAGACCGTCACCTTCGCCACCGCCGGAGCGGGCGCGGGCATCGCGGACGACATGCACAAGGGCCTGATCGACCGCTTCCGCTCGCTGCCCATGGCCCGCGGCGCGGTCCTGACCGGCCGCACCCTGGCCGACCTCGTGCAGACCACCCTGACCCTCGTCGTCCTGGCCGTGGTCGCCCTGCTGGTCGGCTGGCGTACCCACACGAGCATCGGCGAGGTGCTCGCCGGCTTCGCGCTGCTGCTCCTGCTCGGTTACGCGTTCTCCTGGATCGGCGCCCTGATCGGCCTGTCGGTCTGCACCCCGGAGGCGGCCACCTCGGGCGGGCTGATCTGGCTGTTCCCGCTGACCTTCATCTCGAACGCCTTCGTCCCCTCCGACAACATGCCGGCCTTCCTGCGGCACATCGCGGAGTGGAACCCCTTCAGCGCCACCGTCCAGGCGGCCCGGGAGCTCTTCGGCAACCTGCCGCCCGGGTACGAGGCTCCGGCGGCCTGGCCGATGCAGCACCCGGTGTGGGCGTCCGTGCTCTGGTCGCTGCTGATCATCGCGGTCTTCCGGACCCTCTCGGTCCGCAAGTACCGCTCGGCGACCGCGTAGGTCCGTCCGCACAGCCCGTAAGCCCGTAAGCCCGTAAGCCCGTACGTACGACGATGCCCGGCCGGAGAAGGCGCCCGGCCGGGCATCGTCGTACGTGAGAAAAACGGTGATCAGGGGTGATCAGCCGGTGAAGGGCTTGACGTCGAGGATCTTGACCGAGGCCTTCTTGCCGTTCGGCAGCTCGTACTCGGCGTCCTCGCCGATCGCCTTGTCCATCACACCGGTGCCCAGCGGGGACTGGGGGGAGTACGTCTCGAAGTCCGAGGAGGCGTACTCACGGGAGGCCAGCAGGAACTCCATCGTGTCGCTCTCGTCGCCGTCGAAGGCGATCTTGACAAGAGTGCCGGGGGCCACCACGCCGTCGGACGCGGGCGCGGTGCCGACCTTGGCGTTCTCCAGCAGCTGGGTGAGCTGGCGCACGCGCAGCTCCTGCTTGCCCTGCTCCTCCTTGGCCGCGTGGTAACCGCCGTTCTCACGCAGGTCGCCCTCCTCGCGGGCGGCTGCGATCTTCGTGGCGATCTCCGTGCGGGCGGGACCAGAGAGGTAGTCCAGCTCCGCCTTCAGCTGGTCGTACGCCGCCTGGGTCAGCCAGGTGACGCTTTCGCTCGTCTGGGTCACGGGTGCTCCTCGTCGGTACAGGGGACTACAGGCCGCCAGCGGCGGGCGAAACCACGAGCCTAACAATTCGGCAGGAAAAGGGGGAGGACGTCATGTCTATGAAGTGTGTCATCAGGGGTGACGCGGATGCGCCCCCAGTGACTCTCCGCGCTCGGAAACGGTCACCCCGAGGCGCGTGCCCACGGGCGGGCCGGCAACGCAGGGGCGGGCTCCCTGCCGCTGCCCTCAGCGGGCGTCGGCCGCCGGCTGGCAGCCGACCAGCTCGATCATCGTGGCCCGGCTGGTCGTCCTCAGGGAGACCACCTCGTCCACCCGGCCCTCGCGCTGCGCGAAGGTGTAGTCGGCGCGGCCCACCTCGCCGTGCTCCTTGTCCTGCGAGCTCAGCGTGCACACCCCGGTGACCGAGGACTCCTTGCGGACCTCCAGGTGCACCTTCACCTCGGTGTCCGAGACCACCTGGAACTTGATCACCTCGGCGCTGACGCGCTGCCCGGCGACGTAGTCCCAGCCGATCCAGCCGACCACACCCAGCAGCACGGCGCCGAGCCCAGCCCCGACGATCTTGAGCTTCCGGTCCGCACGCTCGTCCGCCGACCGGCCATAACGGCCCTCGGGCAGGCCCTCGCGTACCGCGCTCATCGATCGTTCCTTCCGAGAGGGCGGGGCCGGATCCCTGCGGACCCGCCCCGGAATTTTCCAACCCCCGATTCGGTCAATATAGAGGTCGACCGTCACGCCGAATCGCAGAGGATCCCGTCTTGACCGAGCAGCTCCGACTGATGGCCGTCCACGCCCACCCCGACGACGAGTCGAGCAAGGGTGCGGCCACCATGGCCAAGTACGTGTCCGAGGGGGTGCCCGTGCTGGTCGTGACCTGCACCGGCGGCGAGCGCGGCTCTGTCCTGAACCCCAAGCTCCAGGGCGACAAGTACATCGAGGAGAACATCCACGAGGTCCGCGCCAAGGAGATGGACGAGGCCCGCGAGATCCTCGGCATCGAGCAGGAGTGGCTGGGATACGTCGACTCCGGCCTGCCGGAGGGCGACCCGCTGCCCCCGCTCCCCGAGGGCTGCTTCGCCCTCGCGGACGTCGACGAGGCCGCCGGCGAGCTGGTGAAGAAGATCCGCGCCTTCAAGCCGCAGGTCATCACCACCTACGACGAGAACGGCGGCTACCCGCACCCCGACCACATCATGACCCACAAGATCTCGATAGTGGCCTTCGACGGCGCGGCCGACACCGAGAAGTACCCGGAGGCCGAATTCGGCCCGGCGTACCAGCCGCAGAAGCTCTACTACAACCAGGGCTTCAACAAGCCGCGCACCATCGCCCTGCACGAGGCGCTGCTGGAGCGCGGCATGGAGTCCCCCTACGGGGAGTGGCTGGAGCGGTGGAAGGAGTTCGAGCGCAAGGAGCGGACCCTGACCACGCACGTGCCGTGCTCGGACTTCTTCGAGATCCGTGACAAGGCGCTCATTGCGCACGCCACGCAGATCGACCCGGACGGCGGCTGGTTCCGCGTCCCGATGGAGATCCAGAAGAAGGTCTGGCCCACGGAGGAGTACGAGCTCGCGAAGTCGCTCGTCGACACCTCCCTCCCCGAGTCCGACCTCTTCGCGGGCATCCGGGAGAATGCGTAGCTATGAGCGCTACGCAGGCAGCAATCGCCCAGCTCCTCCCGCTGGCCGGAGACACCTTCGACAAGAACAAGGTGACCCCCGGAATCCTGGGCTTCATCGTCTTCGCCGCCCTCGCCCTCGGGGTGTGGGCCCTGATGAAGTCCATGAGCCGCCACATGGGCCGGGTCGACTTCGAGGAGGCCCCGGAGCCGGGCGCCGCCGCCCCCTCGCCGGAGCGGGCCCCGTAATACCGCCGCAGTGACCGCCGTCCCTCCCGCAGACGGGTTGGACGGCGGCTCCGGCGCGGGCACGACCACCGGGTGGGGAGCAGGCCTGGACCCCGTGAGGTCCCGGCAGCCCCGCAGGGTCACGGCATCGGCACGCCCATGATCTCCCGCGAGTGCAGGTTCGGGACCAGCCCCAGCCGCCACGCCTGCCAGCCCTCCGCCGGATCCACGCCCCGGCCCAGGATCACCCCGTACGTTTCCAGGCAGTCCTCCAGCCGGCCGTCCCGCGCCGGATGCGGCGCCTGCGCCAGCCGGGCCAGCTCCGCCCGCGCCTCCTCGGCGGCGGACGGCACTGCGAAGTCGGCGTACGGCAGCATCGTGCACCGCAGGAAGCGCGCCCAGTCCTCCCCGCGCCGGTCCCCGTACGAGATGAACAGCCGCACCGCCTCCTCGCACAGGCCCAGCGCCTGCGAGAGCCGGCCGTTGCCCGCGTCCACCACCGCCAGCTCCAGGCACGTCCACGCCTCGCCGTGCGCCAGCCCGATCCGCCGGAAGTCCGCCCGCGCGTCCACCAGCAGCTGGCGGGCGAAACCGGAGTTCTTCAGATTCCCCGTCTGCGCCGCCCGCTGGTCGCGCGTCACCCGGCCCGAATGGTGCCGGGCGTGCGCCAGCCCGTACACGTCCCGCATCCGCGAGAACATCGTCCGGGCCCGCTCCAGCTCCCGTACCGCCTGGTCGCGCTCGCCGCCCTCCTCCAGCGCCTGCCCCAGGTAGTACAGGGTCCACGCCTCGCCGCGCGCGTCCTCCGCCTCCCGGTGCCGGGCCAGCGCCTCCCGCAGCCGCTCCAACGCCGGCGCCGGATCCCCGTCCACCACCCGGGCCCGGCCCAGCTGCGTCAGCGCCCATGCCTCGCCGCGGTCGTCGCGCGTACGCCCGTACAGGTCCAGGGCCAGGCGCAGTTCGGCCTCCGCCCGCGGCACGTCGCCGGCCCGCAGGAACACCTGGCCCAGCTGGAAGTGCGCCCACGCCTCGCCGTGCACGCTCTCGCTCTCCCGGTGCAGGGCGAGGGACTGCTCCAGCAGTCGCATCGCCTCCGCCAGGTGCGCCAGGTCGCGCTCCACGGCCGCCAGCGCGTGCAGGCCCCACGCCCGGTCGCCCGCCAGCTCCGCCGGCTCCTGGAGCACCAGCGCCTCGCGGATGCGGGCCGCCGCCTCCGGGAGGCTCCCCTGGTGGTGCAGGGTGATCCCGAGCGAGACCAGGGCCATCGCCGCCCCCGCCTCCTGGTGCGCCTCCATGTACCCGTCCACCACCGAGGTCAGCGTGGTGCGGGCCTTGTCCAGCTCGCCCAGCTGGCGCGCGGCGATACCCGTACGCCACTGCACCGACCGCACGAGCCGCCCCTGCTCGCCCTGCCGGCCCGCCGCCACGGCCCGGGTCAGCTCGTCGATCTCACCGAGCCGGTACAGGTCGCCGCGCAGCAGGCAGAAGTCGCAGAGCGCCCCCAGCAGGTCGAGGACCACCTGCTGGTCGACCCCGTCCGAATGCCGCAGCGCCGCCGTGATGAAGCTCGACTCGTCGTCCAGCCAGCGCAGGGCCGCGTCGAGCGAGGTGAAACCGTGGCCGCCGACGGATCCTTTGAGAAGCGTGTTCGCCCGCGTCGACATCTTCCCGTCGACCATCCGGATCACCGCGTCCGCGAGCTGCGCGTAGTTGCGGATCAGCCGCTCCTGGGCCGCCACGGCCTCCGCCTGGTCCTCCTCCGCCGCCAGCCGGGCCGCGGCGTACGCGCGCACCGCGTCGTGCATGCGGAACCGCTGCCCGCGCACCCGTTCGATCAGCCCGGCCTCCCACAGCTCCTCCAGCGCCCGCAGCGCCGCCTGCTCCGGTACGTCGGCCAGCGCGGCCGCGGCCGCGCCGCCGAGGGAGGCCCGCCCGGCCAGGGGCAGCCGCCGCAACAGCCGGCGGGCGGGCGCGGGCAGGCGGGCGTCGGCGGCCTGCAGGGCGCGCTCCACCGGGTGGCCGTCCGCGGAGGCGGCGGGGGCCCGGCCTTCGCGGGCCGGCGGGGCCAGCATCCGCAGCGCGAGCGGGAGGCCGCCGCTCAGCTCGACGGCGGCCGACACGGCGGCCGACACGGCGGCGGCGACGGCCTCATGCGTGTCCGTACCGGTATCCACGGCGACGCCGGGACCGGCATCCGACTCCGCAGCGGCGGCCACCCGGACCAGTTCCGTCGCCTCCGCCTCCGACAGGCGCTCCACCGGCAGCTGGTACACCCACGCCGCCAGATCGGCCGGCAGCTCCAGGGGCTCCCGCGCCGTCACCAGCACCAGGCTCTCGGACCGCTCCGGCACCAGCATCCGCACCTGCGCCGCCTCCACCGCGTCATCCAGGACCACCGTCACCGGCAGCCCCTGGAGGTGCTGGTGGTACAGCTCGGCGAGCCGCCGCACCTGCTGCTCCGCCGAGGACCCCTCGCGGAACAGCAACTGCTCGCGGGGCGCGCCGAGCCGGTTCAGCAGGTGCAGCAGCGCCTCCCGCGTCGACAGCGGCGCACCGCCCGGGTCCCCGCCCCGCAGGTCCACCACGCACGCGCCCCGGAACTGGTCCCGCAGCCCGTGTGCCGTCCGCAGCGCCAGCGCCGTACGGCCCACGCCCGGCTCCCCGTGCAGGACCACCACCACCGGGCGGGTCTCCGTGCTGGCCCGGGCCGCCTGCACCCACTGCGCGATCCGGGTCAGCTCCGCCTTCCGGCCCACGAACGGCCCGGCGGGGTCCGGGAGTTGCCCGAAGGACTGCTCCAGCACGCTGCGCCGCCGGGCCTCCGCGCTGCGGTCCGTCCCGCGCAGCGGCGGCGCGGTCCGGGCCGCGGCCCTCGGCGCCCGCGCCGCCGCGGCCACCGCGCGCTGCTGCTCCAGGAAGGGCCGTATGCCGCGCACCTCCAGCGCCGACAGCCACTGCAGCTTCAACTGCTCGGGCCCGCCCGGCCGGCCCAGCTCCCCGGCCCGCCGGTTCGCGGCCGGCAGGTGCAGCGCCGTCACCTTCGCCACCGTCGCCACCGCCCCCGCGACGCCCGCCGCTGCCCCCGCGGCCAGTGCCGTGCCGGCCGCCACGCCGAGCGCCAGATCCGCGCCGACGGCCGCCGCCGCCGCAACCGCCGTGACGAGCAGGGCCGTTGATGGATTCCCGCGGCGGAAGGCCTCGCCGAGGGACTGCTCACCGGCCGCCGCCTCGTCCAGGGCCCGTACGTACGCCTCGTACTCCGGCGCCGCACTCGCGGCGAGCGAATCCAGCGCCTCCCTCGCCCGTGCCAGCAGCACCGCCTTGTCGGCCGGCGCCCCCGCCGCCGCCCGCCGGACCTCCTCGTCCACGGCCCGCTCCAACAGCCGCTCGGCCTCACTGCGATGGCTGTCCCGCATCGGCATCCCCTCGGAGAGCTCCGGCAACGTGCCCCAAGTGTCCGTCGGGACGCGCGTGAGCGCGAGAGAATCTGAGCTAGTTCAGAGGGAGTTGGAGCTCCTATGATCATTGGGCGTGAACAACGAGCATGAACGGGGACCCCGGTGACGGTACGAGAGATACGCGCGGCAGCCCGCCTCATCGGCCGCCGCAACGCGCTGCGCTACCTGGCCGTCGGAGTCGGGGCATCGATGCTCGCCGCCTGCGCCTGCGCCGGCAAGGACCCGGACCCGGCTGCGGCGCCGGGCCCGGAAGCACAGGGCACCGGCGTGCCTGCCCCCACCGGGCCCGCCCCCACCGCGCCCGCCCCCAGCCCCACCGTGGCCGGTCGAGCCTTCGACGCCTTCATCAAGGGCAGCTGGACCATCGAATCGACCACCCCCGGCGGCGACACGGGGCGCGGCAAGGCCACGGTCAACGCGGACGGCGGCGGCAACGGCGGCTGGACCATCGAATGGGACGGCGACGGAGGCACCTGGCACGGCAGCTTCCTGTTGCGCGGCGGCCACCTGGTCCTGGACGTCTACGAAGCTCCCAAGGGCGTGCAGCGCCTGACCGGCGGCGAGGCCCTCACCGTCCCCGCGACGGTCGGCGAGAGCGTCTCCCTCACCCTGCCGTGGAAGCCCCCGGGCCACTCCGACACGAACGACGGCCAGAAGCTGTCCGTCGAGTACGCGAAGAACACCCTCCGCATCCGCCACATCGAAGCCGGCGGCAGCACCACCACCCACGTCTGCACCCGGGCATGACCGCCGGCCGCCGAAGGGCGGCGTGCGCGGCGGCGCTCCTGCTGCTCGCGACCGGATGCGCGGAGCAGCCGCCCGACCAGGGCTTCACCCTCCGCTACGAGAAGCCGGCGGCGGCCGACCGGGACCACCAGCGCTTCCTGAAGGACCGGGCGCTCGCCGAGTCCGTCCTCTCCGACCTCAACGCGTACGTCCGCCTGCCGCACCGGGTCATGGTCGTCGCCCGCTCCTGCGAAGGCGAAGGCACCGGCTACGACCCCCAGGAGGACCGCATCGAGCTCTGCTACGACGACCTGACCGAGGAACGCGAGCTCATCGAGCGGTCGGGCTCCGGCCGGCCGGACGAAGACCTCGCCGACATCGTGCGGGAGACGCTCCACCACGAGGCGGGCCACGCCCTCGCGGACGCCCTGCACCTCACCCGCGACGACCGCGCCGAGGAGGACGCCGCCGACCGCTTCGCCCAGCTGATGCTGCTGGGCGGCCGCCCGGAGGGGGAGCAGACCCTCCTCGCCGCGGCCCGCTCCTACGACGTCGAGGCCGCGGCCGACCCCGCCCCCGACCCCGCGGACGAACACGCCCCGCCCGCCACCCGCGCCGAATCCCACCGCTGCGCCGTCTACGGCGCCGCCCCCGCCCGCCACCCGGACCTCGCCACCCCTGCCCGGGCCGACTGCTCCGCCGCCTGGATGCGCACGCGCGACACATGGATCCGCGACCTGGCCCCACTCCTTCGGCGCTGATCCGATCTGCCAAGGTGCGCAGGCCGCTTGCGGTGGCCTTCCGTACCGGCGCAAGCGGCCTGCTCGGCCCGGAGAATCCGGGCCGTGTGTCAGGGGACGGGCACCTTCGACGGTGTCAGGACTACGTCGAGGGAGACGATGTAGTCCTTCATCTGGTCCAGGGTTTGCATGGGGTTCTCCGGGTCGGAGCGCATATCGGAGAAGGTGGCGACGATGCGTTCCAGCACGACGCGCCCCAGTACACGTACCAGGGGCAGGCCGAGGCAGATGTACATGCCTTGCCCGAAGGTCATGTGGGGGTTGGGCGAGCGCCTGATGTCGAATCGGTCGGCCTGGGGGAAGTAGTTCTCGTCGAAGTTGGCCGACGAGTCCCAGACCACCACGTACTGGTCCGCCTTGATTTCGTGGCCGCCCAGTACGGTGTCGTGCCGGGCCGTGCGCCAGAGGTTGAACCACGAGAAGTCGAAGCGCAGGATCTCCTCGATGGCCCCTGGGATCAGTGAGGGGTCGCGCCGCAGGGTCTGGAAGAACTCCGGGTCTCGGCAGAAGCGGTCGAAGGCGTAGCCCAGCATGAGCGCCAGGGGGGCGTTGCCGGCGGTCGCCAGGTCAAGGCACATGTGGACGATCTTTTCCTCGGCCAGTCGTCCGTCCTTGCGCCGCTCCGCGAGCAGCTCGCTCATGAGGTCGTCGCTCGGGTTGCGCTTGCGTTCGTTGAGCTGGTCCTTGAACAGGTCGACCACGTCGGCGTGGTCCGGGGAGCGTACCCCGATGAGCTGGCCGAACATCTGGTCGGACCATTCCCGGAAACGGTCGGCGCCGGGGATGCGGAGGCCGAACATGTGGGCAACGGCACGCTCCATGATCGGATAGCAGAGCTCGCCGAGCATCTCCATTTTTCCGGAGGTGCGGGCGGGCTCCAGGAGCGAGTCGACCATGGCCGTGAATTCCGGCGCCAGTTTTTCGATGCTGCCGGGTTGGAACGAGCGTGCCACGAACCCTCGCAGATAGCGGTGGTCCGGTATGTCCGCTCGGCCGAAGGAGAACGGCAGGCCCATGTGGGTCTTGTTGGTCACCGAGAAGTCGGTGGGGTTCTTGAGTACGTGTTGCACGTCGTCGTACCGGAAGACTTCCCACAGGTTGTATTCCGGGCGGAAGCGTAATGGCTCATTCTTCTGCATGTGCTGGAACCAGGCGATCCGCGATTCAATGGAGTCGCTCAGTTCGGGGAACAGTAGGTCCCTGGTCGGTTTGCTTGGTGAACTCGTCATTCCTTAACCCTTTCTGACTGGCCGCATGTCCCGCCCCACCTGGCCGTGGTCAGAGGCGTTCCACCGTGAGCCAGATGAGTTCCTTCGAGCGAAATGTGCTTTCCCATACGGCCTTTCCGACCTCGGCGAGCCTGTCGGTGTGGCTGTCGATCACCTTGCCGAGGACGGGGCTGCTGAGCGTCTCCGAGGTCGGCCCGTACTGGACGATGACCTTGTTGCCCGTCGCCTGGCTGAACCTGAGCCGGCCGACCGGCGCGTCGCAGATGCGCTCGCGCACCGGCGTCGGCGCCACGCTCACCAAGGGCGCCCAGGCATACATGGATTCACCGCTGACGACCGCGTGGTCCTGCAGGACCGTGAACGGCAGGGACTTGAGGACGTCCATGCAGAGCTGCTGATTGAGATCACAGTAAAGCTCGGCATCGACTTCCACCCCCAAGGGCTGCCAGGTGAGCCTGACCGGAATCCGCTGGAGCGGATCCTCGACGGAGAGCGGCGCGGGGGTGTACTCCGGCAGCACCGCGGGACCGTTCGCGGGGTAGCGGTAGTGCTCGCCCAGGTCCCACGGGAAGTAATGGTGCGACCAGGCCGTGAGCCGGTTCGCGTATTCGGTGAACGTGGCCAGCCTGTCCACGAGCTCGCCCCGGTTGTCCGCGGGCTGCCCGACCTGATCTGCGTACTCCGCCAGGGTCGGGAATCCGTTGTAGCCGAGGAAGGTGCTGTAGATGGGGTCCAGCGTGCGGAAGACCGTCAGCACGTTCTCGACGGAGAGGCTCTCGTCCGTCGCCATCCTCGTCAACTGGTAGAGATTCATCGAGTAGTCGCGAACGATGCTGTTCGAGAAATCCCAGGCGGTGAAGTACTGGCCGTACGACCCGGGCAGCTCGGGAAGGGTTCCCGTGCGTATCTCATGGATCTCTGGGGGCTCTTTGGATATGAAGCTCGCGATCAGCTCCCGGAGCTCCGGAAATGCAGACATTGTTTCCCTCTCGCTCGATTTGCGGCGCTGCCGTGAATTGGTGTTCCAGAACCTTTTTGGTGGTTCCGGAATGTTTACGATGCCGTCCTCAAGCGGTCAGGAGAGCATCGGGACCACAGCGGGTGAATCTCCCCGGTGGCAATGTGGGTGGTCAGGGTCCGCCCGAGGAACGGGGCGAGGGTGATACCGCTGTTGGCGAAAACCTCGTAGTAGCCGGAAACGGCGGACAGCGCGCCGACGCTCGGAAAACCATCCGCCGGGAACACGGCGGTACCGATGCGCACCCGGTCGACGGTGGCCGACTCGAGCGCCGGAATCGTGCGGTACGCGCGCTCCAGCAGGTCCTTGACGAGCTCGTCGCCGGGATCGGACCGCATTCCGGCCGGGAGGCGGGCGTCGACCTGTTCGGACCGCACGCGCACGCGCCCCGGCCCCGCCGACCTGGCGTGGGCCTGTGCGCCGCGCAGGATGTGCCGCACCGGATCGCCGTCGGTGAGCAGGTCGATCACGAGGCTGCTGCGGGTCGCGACGCCCTCGAGCGGGGCGGTTCCGAGCATCGCGGCCACCGTGGGCGCCTCTGGCCCGGCGGCATTGACGACGGCGTCGACCTCGATACGGTCGCCGGCTTCGAGGCGGAGGGCCCGCACTTCTCCGTCGTGGACCTCGATGCCGTCGACCGCGCCGTTCCACAGGGTCAGGCGCCCGGTGTCCTTGGCCGCCGCGAGCATCTCGGAGACCAGTTTCGGCCCGTCGATCCAGCCCTCGTCCGGGAACAGCACGGCCGGTGTCCGGGCGTTCGGGAACGCGATGCCCGGCTCCCATTCGCGGTTCACCCGGGCGGCGTCACACCAGACCGTCCGATAGCCCCAGGCGCTGAGGCGGTGGGCCACGTCCGCGAACGACGGGCCGCCGGCGTCGCCGCCGTCCTCTTCGTCGCCCCAGGCGAGGCTTCCGGTGGGATGCCACCAGGGGGCAGAGTCGAACTGCGCGGCAAACCGGAGGTGTTCGATCATTCCGGTGTGACTCAGTTCGAACCTCGCGTACGTCGGCTGCTGAAAGGCACTCAGTCGCGCGAAGCTGACATCGGTGGTCAGGCCGCCGGGCTGCGCGGGTTCCACGCAGTGCACCCGCATTCCGCGTTGGGCAAGACTGAAAGCCATGCAGGCTCCTATGACGCCGGCCCCCACGACCCCTACGGTTTTCACTGTCTCCTCCATGTTTCGGGCAGGCTTGGTCGCGCCGACGCACCCGGTTCGCACCGGGCGCGCTGCCGGTCACGCGGTCACAGCAGTTCGGCGATGTCGAAGGTCAGGTCGAGAGACTGGCTCGCGCAGTCACCGCCCTGCAGCACGAACGCCTCACCGTTGGCCGCCGCGGCGAGCCGCGACCACAGACCGTCGCATGCGCTGGGGCTGACCGGGCCGGGCGCGGCGGACAGCCGGGCCATCACGTCCTCCAGAGCGGCACGGTCCGGCCACTCCGGCTGGTGCGTCTCGGGCGCGTCGCGCCAAGAGACGAGCAGGTCGGAATTCGTCATGAACGCAGACCAACACGATCTCCGTCCGGGGCGCAATGAATTCCTCAAGTGGTCCGGTCGATGGAGCGGTCAATGGTCTGGCCAACGATCACCGGGACGATGGCATAGTTCCCGAGCCACAACGCTGGTGATCCGAGGTATTCAGCCCTTGTTTACTTTTGCGGCTGACAATAGAGATGCGCCATCTCCGTGATGACCGAATTACTGAGCGTTACCGTGACCGCGATTTCCGTGGAGACACCCGCGAACGCACTTGCCCTTGCCCGCGGAACTCCTGTGCACGGCACGGTCGACCGACGACGGACACCCGATGGCGACGGCCTCACGATGCCGGCGAACTTCCTGGCCGGCGTCAGGTCACCGGCTTCCCGGTGACCTGGCCCATGGCCCGGGCGAGCAGACCGACCGCCTCCGGGAGCAGGCTGCGGCGCACCGCGCCGTAGCCGAGCACCACCCCGGACGAGGGCGACCGGCGGCCGAACTGGAAGTGCCTGCCGGGATGTACGAGAACCGACTTCGCCCGTGCGAGGGCGGCGAGGCGGACGTCGTCGACGCCCTGGGGCAACTGGATGTAGGCGTGGATGCCCGTCGGCTCGCCGGTCATCCGGGCGCCCGGCAGGTGTTTCTCGACGGCGTCCCGCAGCGCCGCTCGCCGTGCCCGCAGGACGGTCCGGATCTCCCGGATGTGCTGGTCCAGCATGCCGGACGAGATGAAGTGGGCGAAGGTCAGCTGGGTGAGCGGGTCCGGGACGCCCAACGGTGTCCGGCCGAGCCGCTCCGCCACCACGGCGGGCGCCGCCACCCAGCCGAGCCCTATGCACGGGCCGAACATGGCCCCGGTCGTCCCGACGTAGATCACGCGCTCCGGACGGTGCCGCTGCAGGGCGAGGGGGCCGCTGCCGACGCCGAACCACAAGTGCCCGTCCCGGTCGTACTCGATCACCCAGCCGTCCACGTCGGCGGCCCAGCGCAGCAGGGCCTCCCGGCGCCCCGGCGACAGCACGGCCCCCGTCGGCACCTGCGACACCGGGGTGACCAGCACGGCGCGGGCTCCGGACCGGGCAAGGGCGTCCACGTCGATGCCCTCGTCGTCCACGGGGATTCCGCTGACCCGCAGCCCCGCCCGCTCGGCGATCCTGACCTGCCAGGGCGCGCCGGGGCTCTCCACGGCGATGTGGTCGACACCGAGGTCGTGCAGGACACGGAACACCACGTCGACGGTGTGGTCGAAGTCCGCGGTGACAGCGACGTCGGCGGCGGTCGTCAGGACCCCCCGCGAACGGCCGAGGTAGGCCGCGAGTTCTTCCCGGAGTTCCGGAACACCGAGGGGATACCGCCAGGGGCCGGCGCCGCCGATCGACTGCCCCACGAACTCGTAGGCCCGCAGCCATTCACGGGAAGGGAACAGCGCCGAGCTCGTCGCGTCGACCCGTAGGTCGTAGCGGGCCTCCGCGCGCCGGGCCGGCTCGGCCGCGCCGCGGTCGGTGTGCGGCAGGTGGGTCGCCACCCTGGTGCCCGAGCCCTGAGTGGACCTCAGATATCCTCCGGCCACCAGCTGCTCGTAGGCCTGGACCACGACACTGCGCGACACCCCGAGATCTCCGGCGAGATTCCGGCTCGATGGCAATCGGACACCCGGATGCAGGGTCCCGTCTTTTATTCGTTCGCGGATGGCCGCCTGAATCTGCGTGGTCATGGACAGCGGTAACTTCCGGTTTATCGCGATCGGTAGCATTCTTCCCCCGTTGGCGCCGGCCTTCCGGTCGGCGCTAAATCCCCGCGGCAGATCCGGCTTCTTGGGTGCGGACCTTCGGTCAGGGATTACCTTCTCTTCAGCGCGGAATTGGCCCGCTTACGGAAGAGTGGAATGGACTTGTTCGACGCCGTTGTCGGCTGCGACACTCCGTGCGAACAGGCAGTGAAGGAGTAGCGATGACCGGACAGGAAACCGCATCCGACACGCCTCGGAAACGATGGGCGGACATCCTTTCGGCGCTCACGGACCGACGCGACCTCACCGGAGTCGACACGGAGTGGGCCATGGGCGAGGTCATGCGCGGCGCCGCCGACGATGCCAGGCTCGGCGGTTTACTGGTGGGCCTGCGGCCCAAGGGAGAGTCCGTCGCGGAGCTTGACGGCCTTGTCCGTGCCATGGACGCGCACGCGGTCAGGGTCCGGGCCGACGGGCCGCTCCTGGACATCGTCGGCACCGGCGGAGACATGGCCCGTACGGTGAACATCTCCACCGTCCCGGCGATCGTGGCTGCGGCGGCGGGCGCGCGCATCGTCAAGCACGGCCACCGGTCCGCGTCCTCGGCCTGCGGTTCGGCGGACCTGCTCGAAGAACTGGACGTGGTCATCGACCTGCCGCCGGTGACGGTGCCGCGGGTGCTCGCCGAAGGGGGCACCGCCTCCTGCTTCGCCCCGGTGTTCCATCCCGCGATGCGCCACGCTTCATCGGTGCGCAGGCAACTCGGTGTGCCGACGACCTTCAACGTGCTGGGCCCCCTGACGAATCCGGCGGCGCCTGATGCAGCCGCCATCGGTGTCGCCGACGCCCGGATGGCCCCGATCATCGCCGGAGTACGGGCCCGCCGTAACCGCTCCGCGCTCGTCTTCCGCGGCGACGACGGGCTCGACGAACCGACGGTCACCGAACGGCTGGGGGCCGCCATGACGCGGGCCGCCCGCGCCGTCGACAGCGGCGATGCCGCGGAACTCCTCGGCCGGTGGGCCAGGGTGACGGCCAAACCGGCAGAGAGCGCGGCATCCTCGGCCGGGTGAACGGACCCCCGGCCCCGCGGTGGCCGGGGCGGCCCGAAGCGGTCGGCGTGGCCCGGGAGTTCGTCCGCGAACGCGGCGGCCACTCCGGACCGGCCGGCCGCGCGGCCGGTCACGTCAGGCCCTCCCGCCGCCCCGCTGCCAGCATCGCGGCCACCGCATCGGTCGGCCGGGCGTCGGTGACGAGCGCCGAGCCGACGAGCACCGCGTCGGCGCCGGCCTGGGCATAGGCCCGGACATCGGCCGGGCCCCGCACCCCCGACTCGGCCACGGTGACCACATCGCCCGGTATCCGGGCGGCAAGCCCGGCATACACGTCACGGTCGACGCGGAGCGAGGCCAGGTCCCGTGCGTTCACCCCGATGATCCGGGCGCCGGCGGCCAGCGCCCGGTCCACCTCTTCCTCGGTGTGCGTCTCCACCAGCACGGCAAGGCCGTACTCCCCGGCCTGGCGCACCAGCATCTCCAGCTCCGGCCGGGACAGAGCCGCGACGATCAGCAGCACCAAGTCGGCCCCGGCGGCGGCGGCCTCGGCGAGCTGGTAGGGGTGCACGACAAAGTCCTTGCGCAGCAAGGGAATGTCGACTGCCGCTCGCACGGCCCGCAGATCGTCCAACGAGCCGCCGAAGTGCCTCGGCTCGGTCAGCACACTGATCGCGGCCGCACCGCCCGCCGCGTATTCGGCGGCAAGAGCCCCCGGCCGGCCGATCGCCGCGAGCAGCCCGCGGGCCGGGCTGATGCGCTTCACCTCCGCGATCAGCCGTACCCCGTGGGCGCCGCGCAGCGCGGCGCCCACGGCCTCCGGAGTCATCCGGGCGTCGCGTGACTCGGCCCTGCGCCGCAGAACCTCCGGGCTCACCTCGGCCATGCGCTCCCGCAGGTCCGCACGGACTCCGGCCACGATCTCGGTCAGCACGCTCATCTCACAACGTCCTTCCCCCGTTTGCGGTGCATGGGATCGCCCGGTCTCCGGACGATCAGTGCCCGGGCGACGAGGCGCGCTCCGGCGCCTCAGGTACCCGACCGGGCTCCTGAACCTCGGCCGGCCGCACCGTGCCACGCCCGGCCACCAGCGCAACCACCGTCTGAGCGGCCGCGGCCACGCACGTCAGCACCAGCGGCGCCGTCCAGCCGGAGCTGACGGTGTGCAGCAGCCCGATGACCACTGGTCCGGCGGCGGCAAGGAGATAGCCGATCGACTGCGCCATCGCCGACAGCGCGCCCGCCCCTGCCGCGTCCTGGGCACGCATGCCGAGGAACGCCAGCGCGAGCACGAGACAGGCACCGCCGCCCAAGCCGAGGACGACGCTCCACAGCAGCGCGAAGTCCGGGGCCACCAGGAGCCCGAGGTAGCCGAGGAGCAGGATGGCCGAGCAGATCGTCGCCAGCGCCCGCTGGTCACGTGCCCAGCGCAGCGCGCCCGGCACCGCCAGGCTGGTCAGCACCGCGACCGCCTGGAACAGGAACAGCAGCCATCCGGCCGTGGCCGCGCTGGCACCGTTGTCCTGGAAGATCTGGGGCAGCCACGTCACGACCACGTAGAAGCCGAAGGACTGCAGCCCCATGAACGCCGTGACCGCCCACGCGAGGCCGGACCCCCAGGGCAGCCGGTGCTGCCCGCGCGCCGCCTGCGGCCCGGGCGGCGCAGTGCGCATCTGAGGAAGCCACAGCAGCACGGCCACCAGCGCGATCAGGACCCAGCACCCCAAGGCGGTGGACCAGCCACCCGGAGCGATCTCGCTGATCGGCACCGCCACCCCGGACGCGACCGCGGCGACACCACCCATCACCGTCGCATAGGCGCTGGTCAGCAGCCCCACCTTGGTGGGGAAGTCACGCTTGATGAGGCTCGGCAGCAGGACGTTGCCCACGGCGATGCCCGCCCCGATCAGCACGGTTCCCGCGAACAGACCGACCGCCGAGGGCACCCACCGAACCGCGATCCCCAGCGTCAGCACGACGAGCGCACCGCCCAGGAGCCGCTCCTGTCCCCACCGCGCGGCAAGCCGGGGCACCATCGGAGACAGCGCCGCGAACGCCAGCAACGGCAGTGTGTTCAGCAGGCCGAGGGCGACCGGGGCCAACCCCAGGTCGGCCTGCACGCGATCCAGCAACGGCCCGACACCGGTCAAACTCGCCCGGAGGTTGGCTGCTGCCACGAGCAACCCCCACACCAGTAATGCCTGTCCGGAACGGCGTGTCGATTTGTTCTCCATGACCGTCATCATCAAGTCTCACGGTGGCGCTAACCAGGCCGTACTGAAGCTAGCCCCCGCAGGGCCACCCTCGGCGCCGCACCATGAGGCAGGGCGAGATCCGCGGACAGCCCCAGGCCGCCCGGACCTTACGGCAGGCAGTCCTCGTGAGCCGCCTCGGCTGACCCGCCGACACCGGTAACCTGGCGGTATGGGCACGCCGTTGGGGAACTTCATCCGGGCCAAGCGCGACAGCATCCAGCCGGAATTCCTCGGCCTGCAGAGACACGGCCGCCGCCGATCACCCGGGCTGCGCCGCCTGGACCTCGCCACCCGAGCCGGTATCAGCGTCGAATACCTGGCCCGTATCGAGCAAGGGCGCGACCGCAACCCATCGCCCACAGTCATCAACTCGCTTGCCGATGCACTCTGCCTCAACCCCTCGGAGCGCAACCATCTGCGCTACCTCGCGAAGATTTCCGGCGACGAATGCTCGGTCCACATCAGGCCCGTGCCACCGCCCCGACGCGTGCGGCCGTCCGTCCTGCAGACACTCTGCCTTCTCGAACCCGGCGTCGCCGTCGTGACCAACCGGCTCGGCGACATCCTCGCCCACACCACGGGCTACCAGGCGATCACCAGCGGCACCGGACTGCTCGACGGCGCCGAGCCGAACCTCAACCGCTACTTGTTCACCGACCCCCGCGCCCGGACGTTCTTCGCCGACTGGGACGACATTGCGGACGAGCACGGCTTCGACCTGTGGCAGGCGCCGTCCCTGGAGAACCTCGAATGGCTCATCTCCGAGCTCCTCCCCATCGCCGGACCCGAGTTCACCAACCGCCTCTGCCGCCATGAAGTGCCGCGCCGCGGCGTCCTCAGGCTCAACCACCCGGCAGGGCCCCAGCTACGACTGCTCCGAGAGACGCTCGAACTGCCCATGGACGACCAGCAGCTCGTCATCTTCCTCCCCGAGTGCGACCAAACGGCCCAGGCCATCGATCAACTCCAGCGCCAGTCCCACGGCCGGCTGCGGTCCATTTCGTGACACGGTGACGCTGCGGAGCCCCCTTGATCACGTACTGTATGCAGCTTCTTGCTCCTGCGGCCCCGCAAGCTGGGCTTGACGGTCCGGCTCGTGCGACGATGCAGATATGAACCGCCTGGCCAACTCGCAGTCGCCATACCTTCTCCAGCACGCATCCAATCCGGTGGATTGGTGGCCCTGGGAGCAGGCGGCGTTCGAGGAGGCGAAGCGGCGCAACGTACCCGTACTGCTGTCCGTCGGTTACTCTGCGTGTCATTGGTGTCATGTCATGGCCCACGAGTCCTTCGAGGACGAGCCGGCCGCCGCGTACATGAACGAGCACTTCGTCAACATCAAGGTGGACCGCGAGGAGCGCCCCGACGTCGACGCCATCTACATGGAGGCCGTGCAGGCCGCCACCGGGCAGGGCGGCTGGCCGATGACCGTCTTCCTCACCGCCGATGCCGAGCCGTTCTACTTCGGGACCTACTTCCCGCCCGAGCCGCGGCACGGCATGCCCTCCTTCATGCAGGTGCTCGATGGGGTGCGGGCCGCGTGGGTGGGGCGGCGCGAGGAGGTCGCCGACGTGGCGCAGCGGATCGTACGGGACCTGGCCGGGCGGCAGTTGGACTACGGGAAGGGCGGCACGCCCGGCCCCGAGGAACTGGCGCAGGCGCTGCTCGCGCTGACGCGGGAGTACGACGCCACGCGCGGCGGGTTCGGCGGGGCGCCGAAGTTCCCGCCGTCCATGGTGCTGGAGTTCCTGCTGCGCCACCACGCGCGGACGGGTTCCGAGGGTGCGTTGCAGATGGCCGCCGACACGTGTGAGGCCATGGCGCGGGGCGGGATCTACGACCAGCTCGGGGGCGGTTTCGCGCGGTACTCCGTGGACCGGGAGTGGGTCGTACCGCACTTCGAGAAGATGCTGTACGACAACGCGCTGCTGTGCCGGGTGTACGCGCACCTGTGGCGGGCCACCGGCTCCGATCTGGCCCGGCGCGTGGCGCTGGAGACCGCCGACTTCATGGTCCGGGAGCTGCGGACCGAGCAGGGCGGCTTCGCCTCCGCGCTCGACGCCGACAGCGAGGAGCCGCAGAGCGGCCGGCACGTCGAGGGGGCGTACTACGCGTGGACGCCCGCCCAGCTGCGCGAGGTGCTGGGGGAGGACGACGGGGATCTGGCCGTCGCCTACTTCGGGGTGACCGAGGAGGGGACCTTCGAGCACGGCAAGTCCGTCCTCCAGCTGCCCCAGGACGGGCCGGCGGCGGACGCGGAGCGGATCGCCCTGATCCGGGCGCGGCTGCTCGCCGCGCGGGAGGCGCGGCCCGCGCCCGGGCGGGACGACAAGGTCGTCGCCGCCTGGAACGGGCTGGCCATCGCCGCCCTGGCCGAGTGCGGGGCCTTCTTCGAGCGGCCGGACCTCGTCGAGCGGGCCACCGAGGCTGCCGATCTGCTCGTCCGCGTGCACATGGACGGGCGGGCCCGGCTGGCGCGGACCAGCAAGGACGGTCATGTGGGCGCGAACGCCGGGGTGTTGGAGGACTACGGGGATGTCGCCGAGGGGTTCCTGGCCCTTGCCGCCGTCACCGGTGAGGGGGTCTGGCTGGAGTTCGCCGGGTTCCTCGTCGATCTCGTGCTCGACCGGTTCACGGCCGAGGACGGGTCCCTCTACGACACCGCGCACGACGCCGAGAAGCTGATCAGGCGGCCCCAGGACCCCACCGACACCGCCGCTCCCTCCGGCTGGACCGCCGCCGCCGGCGCGCTGCTCTCGTACGCCGCGCACACCGGGTCGGAGGCGCACCGCACAGCGGCCGAGCGGGCGCTCGCGGTGGTGCACGCCCTGGGACCGCGCGCCCCGCGCTTCATCGGGCACGGGCTGGCGGTCGCCGAGGCGCTCCTCGACGGGCCGCGCGAGATCGCGGTGGTCGGTCATCTGGAGGACCCGGCGCGGGCCCTGCTGCACCGGACGGCGTTGCTGGGGACGGCTCCCGGGGCCGTGGTGGCCACCGGAATGCCGCGTGCGGAGGACGGCAGCGGGGGCGAGTTCCCCCTTCTGGCCGAGCGCACACTCGTACACGACCTTCCGACGGCGTATGTGTGTCGACATTTCGTCTGCGCGCGGCCTACGACGGATCCGGTCGAGTTGGCGGAGCAGTTGGGTACGGTTCGTCCCTGAAGTGACCGGAGTACCGTCAATTCCATTTGTCGGCCCGTCTGTTCAGGAACGCGGGTTTTATCTGCACGGCTCCTGACTTTCATGTTCACTGCCTAGTCTCGTGTCGTTCGGTACACACCGAGACAGCGCACTGGGGGGTGCGCGCAGGGGGAAGCGGAGGCGGCGGGCCGGGGGGCCCGCCGTGAGCCTCCGGGGGGTTTCACGGTCCGCCGCTTGGGGTTGCGGCACGTCTGTGGGGGACAGTTTGTACACTTCTGTGTTTATTTCCGTGATTTCGCTCGCGCTCTTCGGGATCGCCGCCTTCACGCTCTGGTGGCAGATGCACGCGTGGCGGACGCCCGAGACGCTCGCGTCCACCCGGTTCGACCGTCCCGACGGGGGCGGCCGGCTGGCCTTCTCCCTGCTGCTGCCGGCCCGCCACGAACAGGCGGTCCTGGAGCACACCATCGACCGGCTGCTGGAGTCGAGCCACCACGACTACGAGATCATCGTGATCGTCGGGCACGACGACCCCGGGACCGCCGCCGTCGCCGAGCGTTCGGCCGCACGGGCCGCCGAACGGGCGCCGGGACTCGTACGCGTCGTCGTCGACCACCACGGGACCAAGAACAAGCCGAAGGCCCTCAACACCGCCCTCCCGCACTGCCGGGGCGACATCGTCGGGGTCTTCGACGCCGAGGACCAGGTCCACCCCGAGCTCCTCGCCCACGTCGACCACGCCTTCCGCTCCACCGGCGCCGACGTGGTCCAGGGCGGCGTCCAGCTCATCAACTTCCACTCCAGCTGGTACAGCCTGCGCAACTGCCTGGAGTACTTCTTCTGGTTCCGCTCCCGGCTGCACCTGCACGCCGAGAAGGGCTTCATCCCGCTCGGCGGCAACACCGTCTTCGTGCGCACGGAGGTGCTGCGCGAGGCGGGCGGCTGGGACCAGGACTGCCTCGCCGAGGACTGCGACCTGGGGGTGCGGCTCTCGTCGGTCGGCAAGAAGGTGGTCGTCGCCTACGACTCCGACATGGTGACCCGCGAGGAGACGCCGGGCTCGCTCATGAGCCTGCTCAAGCAGCGGACCCGCTGGAACCAGGGCTTCCTCCAGGTCTACCGGAAGAAGGACTGGCAGCAGCTGCCCGGCCGCGGGCAGCGCTGGCTGGCCCGCTACACGCTGATGACCCCGTTCCTGCAGGCCGCCTCCGGGGTGATCATCCCGATCAACTGCGCCGTCGCGGTCTTCCTCGACGTCCCGGTCGGCATCGCGATCATCACCTTCCTCCCGATGCTGACGGCGAGGGTGACCTTCGTCTTCGAGATCGTCGGCCTGCACGACTTCGGCCGCCAGTACGGGCTGCGCGTCCGCTTCGTGCACTACGTGAAGCTCGTGGTCGGCGGCCCGTTCTACCAGGTGTTGCTCGCGGGCGCCGCGATCCGCGCGGTCTGGCGCGAGCAGCGCGGCCAGGGCGAGTGGGAACTGACCAGCCACACCGGCGCCCACCTGACGCCGGCCCCGACCGCCACCGCAGCCCCGGCCGTCACCACGACTGGAGCCCCGGCCGTCACCGCGACTGGAGCCCCGGCCGTCACCGCGACCGCGACCGCTGCCCCGGCCACCGCCGCCGCCGCCGCGACTGCGAGGGCGACCACCTCTGCCTCCGCTTCCGCCACCGCGATCCGAGAGGACATCCAGCAGTGACCGCCACCCTGCCCACGGCCACTGATCCCACGTCCCCGACCGCCACCGCCACCGCCACCGAGCCGCGCGTCCCCGCCCAGCGCAGCGGCAGCGGCACCGGCAGCGGCGGACTCGGCGTCCGGCCGCCCGCGCCCGCCCGACCGCTCGTGCGCTTCCGCAGCTCCCGCCCGGACCTGCTCCTGTGCGGGGCCCTGCTGCTCGTGATCGTCCTCGTCCAGGGGTGGAACATCACCCACTTCCCCACCCTCAGCGATGACGAGGGCACCTACCTCGGCCAGGCGTGGGCGGTCCAGCAGGGCGACGGCCTCGCCCACTACACGTACTGGTACGACCACCCGCCGCTCGGCTGGATCCAGATCGCGGGCCTGACCTACCTGCCGTCCCTCTTCGTGCCCGACTGGATGACCGTCGCGCCGATGCGGTTCTCGATGCTCGCGGTGTCCGCCGCCAGCTCCGTCCTGATGTACGTCCTCGCGCGCCGGCTGTGGCTGCCGCGCTGGGCCGCCGGCCTCGCGATGGCCCTCTTCGGGCTGTCCCCGCTCTCCGTCGTGCTCCAGCGCGAGATCTTCCTCGACAACCTCGCCGTGATGTGGATGCTGCTGGCCTTCTGCCTCGCCGCGTCGCCCAGCCGCCACCTGTGGCACCACTTCGCATCCGGACTGGCGGCCGCCACCGCCGTCCTGACCAAGGAGACGATGCTGGTGGTGCTCCCGGCGCTGCTGGTGACGATGTGGCGCCACAGCCACCGCGACACCCGCAAGTTCGCCGTCACCGGAGCCATCACCGCCTGCGTGCTGATCGGGCTGACGTACCCGCTGTTCGCCCTGCTCAACAGCGAGCTGGTGCCCGGCGCCGGCCACGTCTCGCTCGTCGACGGCATCACCTACCAGATGAGCCGCCCGGGCTCCGGCTTCATCCTCACCCCCGGCTCCGGCTCGAACGGAGTCTTGCGGTCCTGGCTCTACTACGACACGGTCCTGCCGCTCGGCGGCCTGGCCTGCGCCGTCCTGCTGACGGCCACCATGCTCCCCCAAGCTCTCGGCTTCGCTCGAGCAGGGGGGACCCCCGTGTCGGTCACCGCCCGCGCGCTCGCCGGGCCCGCACTGGCCGCCGTGATCCTGGGCCTCGTCGCCATGCGGCCCTCCGGCTACCTCCCGGCGATGTACGTGATCCAGGCGCTGCCGTTCCTGGCCCTGGTCCTCGCGGGCGGCGCGGCCGGGATCACGCACGCCCTGCTGCGCCGCCGCCGTTCGGCCGGGGAGCGCAGGCAGCTGGTGTGGGCGCGCCGGGCCCTGGTCGTCGTACTCGCCGCGTCCGCCGCGGTGTACGTCCTGCCGCGCTGGTACGACGGCAACCGCACCGCGCTCACGGCCGACGCGAACGCCCCGTACCGGCAGGCCGCGGCCTGGCTCGGCAGCGAGGTGGCCGAGCCGGCGAAGACCCGCGTCCTGCTCGACGACGCGCTGTGGCTGGACGCCGTCCACCGCGGCTTCGAGCCCGGGCTCGGTGTCATCTGGTTCTACAAGGCCGATCTCGACCCCGCCGTCACCAAGACCCTGCCGGGCGGCTGGCGGGACATCGACTACGTGGTCTCCTCGCCCACGGTGCGCCGCGACGCGGCGGACCTGCCGAACGTGAAGGCCGCACTGGAGCATTCGACGGTGGTGGCCGTCTTCGGCTCGGGCGAGGACCGCATCGAGATACGCCGGACCGACCGCGAGAATGGGAGCTGAACCGCCATGAGCGAGGACCTGTGGTCCCCCCATGCCCCGATCGATACGGAACTGACCGCTCCGCAGTCTCTGGCCGGCACGGTCACCCTCATCATCCCGACCTTCAACGAGGCGGGGAACATCCGCGAGTTGCTGCGCAGGCTCGGTGACGCGCTCCCCGACCACCTGCCCTGCGCGGTGCTGTTCGTGGACGACTCCACGGACGACACCCCGGCCGTCATCCAGAAGGCGGCCGCGGACCACCCCTTCCCGGTGGCGGTCCTGCACCGGGAGGTGGCCGAAGGCGGCCTCGGCGGGGCGGTCGTCGAAGGGGTGAAGAGGGCGGACACCGACTGGATCGTCGTCATGGACGCCGACCTCCAGCACCCGCCCCACCTGGTGCCCGAGCTCGTCGGTGAGGGCGAGCGCACCGGCGCCGACCTCGTCGTCGCCTCCCGCTACATCAGCGGCGGCAGCCGGGCCGGGCTCGCCGGGAGCTACCGGATCGCCGTCTCGCGCGGTGCGACCTGGCTGACCAAGGGACTCTTCCCGCGTGCGCTGCGCGGGATCAGCGACCCGATGAGCGGCTTCTTCGCCATGCGCCGCTCGGCGGTCACCGCGGAAGCCCTCAGGCCCCTCGGCTACAAGATCCTGCTGGAGCTGGCGGTGCGCTGCCGCCCGGCCGAGGTGGCGGAGATCCCGTTCGTCTTCCAGGACCGCTACTCCGGCGCGTCCAAGTCCACCGCCCGCGAGGGCATGCGCTTCCTGGCCCACCTGGCCGCGCTGCGCTCCGCGACCCGGCCGGCCCGGATGATCGGCTTCGGCCTGATCGGGCTCTCCGGCTTCGTGCCGAACCTGGCCGCGCTCTGGCTGCTCACGCACGCAGGGATGCACTACCTGCCCGCGGAGATCGTCGCCAACCAGGCCGGGGTGCTGTGGAACTTCCTCCTCATCGAGGCCCTGCTCTTCCGCGACCGGCGCCGGCACCGGCACGGGGCGGACCGGGCCGGGCGTTTCGCGCTGCTCGCCAATGCCGACCTGCTGCTGCGGATCCCGCTCATCGCGGTGTTCGTCGCCACACTCGGCATGGCGGTGCTGCCCGCCACCGCGCTCGCGCTGGTCACCACCTTCGTCCTGCGGTTCGCGGCCACCGAGGCGCTCGTCTACCTGCCACGCAAGGCGCGCAAGGCCTTCAAGGCCGGGCGCCACGCCAAGAGTTGAGCCGCACAGAAGGGAACCTTTCGATGCGTCTGAAGATCCGGCGGAGGGCCGGGCGGCGAGCCGCCCTGCTGGCCGTCGGGGCGATGACCGCGGGCCTGCTGCTCACCACACCGCAGCAGGCCACGGCCGGAGCGCCCAATCTGCTCGCCAATCCCGGTTTCGAGACCGCCGGCGCGCCCGGCGCCGACATGCCGTCCTGCTGGTCCACATCGGGCTGGGGCGACAACGACTTCACCTTCACCACCGTCGCCGACGCGCACGGCGGGACCAAGGCGATGCAGGTCTCGCTCACCCGCCGCGTGGAGGGCGACCGCAAGGCCCTGGTCACCGAGAACTCCACCTGCGCCCCGGCCGTCACACCGGGCAGGCAGTACGACCTCTCCGCCTGGTACAAGTCGAACACCCCGGACGTCTCGGTGACGGTGTTCCGGCGCGAAGCCACGACCGGGACCTGGCAGTACTGGACCGACCTGCAGAATCCCCCGGTCAGCGCCGGATGGGCGCGCACGGAGGTCCGTACGCCGGCCGTCCCGCCCAACACCGACAAGATCGCGTGGGGGCTGTCGGTCTACGGGGTGGGCACGCTCACCACCGACGACTACGCGCTGGAGGAGGTCGGGGCGGCGCCGCCCCAGCCGGCCTGCTCGGGTACGGCCGACGAGTGCGCCAACGGCAGGTGGGAGGTGATCCCCGCCAAGAACCCGGTGCGTTCGATGCACGCCGTCGTCCTGAAGGGGGGTACCTCCCAGGCCGGAGGCTCCGGGGGAGGCAAGGTGCTGCTGATCGCGGGCTCGGGCAACGACATCGCCCAGTTCAACGCGGGCACCTTCACCTCGGCCGTCTACGACCCGGCGAACGGGTCCTTCAAGACGGTCCCGACGCCGGTGGACATGTTCTGCTCGGGCCACGTGCAGCTGGCGGACGGCCGGGTGCTGGTGATGAGCGGCAACAAGGGCTATCCGTCCGCCGACGGCAAGATCGGCTACCAGGGGCTGAAGGACTCGTACATCTTCGACCCGGCCACCGAGACGTACACGAAGGCCAACGACATGAACGGCGGGCACTGGTACCCGTCGGCGACGATCCTCGGCAACGGGGACGTGATCTCCTTCGGCGGCCTGAAGGAGGACTCCACGGGCAATGTCACCGCGGAGAAGTTCTCGGCGGCGCAGGGCAAGTGGCTGCCGATGAACGAGGTCAACCAGACCTGGTCCTACTGGGGCCTGTACCCGTCGATGATCCTCATGCAGGACGGGCGGCTCTTCTACTCGGGCAGCCACACCTTCGGCAACAACACCGCCGGCTCCGGATCCTCGATCTACGACTACAGCGCCAACACCATCACCGACGTGCCCGGCCTGCGGAAGAAGGACGAGCGCGACGAGTCGGCGAGCGTGCTGCTGCCCCCGGCGCAGGACCAGCGGGTCCTGACCATCGGCGGCGGCAACAACGAGACCAACCCGGCCGCGAACCGGATCACCGACATCATCGACCTGAAGAAGCCGAGCCCCGCCTACACGGCCGGCCCGGACCTCCCGCAGGGCCTGGCCGACACGGGTACGGGGAAGCGGCCGCAGACCGGGGCCGAGGGCAAGATGTACGTGTCCGCCGTGCTGCTGCCGGACGGCAAGGTGCTGGAGACCGGCGGCGGGCTGCACGACCGGGCCGACCCGGTCTACGAGGCCTCGTTCTTCGACCCGGTGACCAACACCTACCAGGCGGGCCTGGCCGCCGACCCGATCCCGCGCACGTACCACTCGGCGTCCTTCCTGATGCCGGACGGCCGGGTCATGTCGGTCGGCGACAACCCGGGCAACGGCACCTACAACCACAACGTGTCGGTCTACACCCCGCCCTACCTCTTCAAGGGCGCGCGCCCGCAGATCACTTCGGTGATCGACACGCAGTGGGTGTACGGGGACACGCAGCGGATCACCGTCAACCGGCCGGTCGCCAAGGCGGAGCTGATCCGTCCGGCGGCGGTCACCCACTCCTCCGACCCGAACCAGCGGTTCGTGGACCTGCCGATGACGGTCGTCAACGGCACCACCATCGACCTCAACCTCACCAGCAACCCGAACCTGGCGCCGCCCGGCTGGTACATGCTCTTCGCGGTCGACGCGAACGGCATCCCGTCGATCGCGCAGTGGGTGCACGTCGGCGGGGCCCCGGCCCTGGCGGCCGCCGAGGAGCAGCCCTCGGCGCACCAGCACACCTTCGCGGACAAGCTCGGTCCCGCCAAGGAGAACCCGGCCCGGCGGGACTCGGTCCCGGTCGCGCCGAGCGTGGCGGGCTGCGACCGCCACTACGGCACGGTCAACCAGTGCGTGCCGACCCGCTTCCCGGCGGAGGTGAAGGAGACGACGAAGGCCCGCTGCGACTGGCTGGCCTCCCACCAGTACCCGAAGCGCATGAAGGTCAACGGCAGCGACCCCCTGCGCCTCGACCCCGACCGCGACGGCTACGCCTGCTGAGCCCCCGAGGGGCGGGGCAGGCGGGGCAGGGCGGCCAGGAGCAGGGGCCCCGACAGGCCCTGGCTAGTGCGAGTACGCCGCGAGCGAGATGCCGACGTAGTGCGCGACGAAGGCCGCGAGGGTCAGTGAGTGGAAGACCTCGTGGAAGCCGAAGAAGCGCGGGGAGGGGTTGGGCCGCTTCATCCCGTAGATGACCCCTCCCACGCTGTACAGCAGGCCGCCGGCGATCACCAGGACCAGGACGGCGATGCCGCCGGTGCGCATGAAGTCGGGAAGGAAGAAGACGGCCGCCCAGCCCATGGCGATGTAGCAGGGGGTGTAGAGCCAGCGCGGGGCGCCGACCCAGAAGACGCGGAAGGCGATGCCGGCGGCGGCCGCGATCCACACCGCCCACAGCAGCGTCCGCCCGGTGGAGGGCGGGAGCAGCAGGACGGTCAGCGGGGTGTACGTGCCCGCGATGATCAGGAAGATGTTGGCGTGGTCGAGGCGCCGCAGGATGGCCTCGCCGCGCGGGCCCCAAGTACCGCGGTGGTAGACCGCGCTGACGCCGAAGAGCAGGCACGCCGTGAGGATGTAGACCCCGCAGGCCACGCGCTCCCGGGTCGAGTCGGTGAAGGCCATCAGTACCAGGCCCGCGACCACGACAGCGGGGAACATCCCGGTGTGCAGCCAGCCGCGCATCAGCGGCTTGGCCTCCGGCTCGGCCGGCACGGCGGCGGCGTCAGAAGTCATGGCCCACATGTTACCTACGGGTCCGTAGGTTTCGGTTGGTCCTCTTTACGGAAGATTGACGGACGTGGCGATGCTCACGTGAGAGGCCCTCTGGACATATGCGCACACGCACCGGATGATCAGATGAGTGCGGTCGACACCGGATGAGCGGAGCGCGAAGCGTCCGGGTCGCGGCCCCCACGGGGCATACACCAAACAAACCCCTCAACAAGGAGCAATCGTGGCGCGCGACAACGCGGCTCCCACCTCTTCCGTCCCGACGAATCACCAGGAGCTGATCTCCTGGGTAGACGAGATCGCAGCCCTCACCCAGCCGGACCGCGTCGTCTGGTGCGACGGCTCCGAGGCCGAGTACGAGCTCCTCTGCGAGGAGCTCGTCGCGAAGGGCACCTTCAAGAAGCTCGACCCGGCCAAGCGCCCGAACTCGTACTACGCCGCCTCCGACCCGTCCGACGTCGCGCGCGTCGAGGACCGGACCTTCATCTGCTCCGAGAAGGAAGAGGACGCGGGCCCCACGAACCACTGGAAGGCTCCTTCCGAGATGAAGGCCGTCTTCACTGGGGAAGGAAGGGACTTCGCGGGGCAGGAAGGTATCTTCCGCGGCTCCATGAAGGGCCGGACGATGTACGTCGTCCCCTTCTGCATGGGCCCCCTCGGCTCCGAGCTCTCCGCCATCGGCGTCGAGATCACCGACTCCGCCTACGTCGCCGTCGCCATGCGCACCATGACCCGCATGGGCAAGCCCGTCCTGGACGAGCTCGGCACCGACGGGTTCTTCGTCAAGGCCGTCCACACCCTCGGCGCTCCGCTCGCCGAGGGCCAGGCCGACGTGCCGTGGCCGTGCAACACCACCAAGTACATCTCGCACTTCCCCGAGACCCGCGAGATCTGGTCCTACGGATCGGGCTACGGCGGCAACGCCCTGCTCGGCAAGAAGTGCTACGCCCTGCGCATCGCGTCCGTCATGGCCCGCGACGAGGGCTGGCTCGCCGAGCACATGCTGATCCTCAAGCTCACCCCGCCGCAGGGTGAGGCCCGTTACGTCGCCGCCGCGTTCCCGTCCGCCTGCGGCAAGACCAACCTCGCCATGCTGGAGCCCACGATCCCCGGCTGGACGGTCGAGACCATCGGCGACGACATCGCCTGGATGCGCTTCGGCGAGGACGGCCGCCTGTACGCGATCAACCCCGAGGCCGGCTTCTTCGGCGTCGCCCCCGGCACCGGCGAGCACACCAACGCCAACGCCATGAAGACGATGTACGCGAACACCGTCTTCACCAACGTCGCGCTCACCGACGACGGCGACGTGTGGTGGGAGGGCATGACCGAAGAGGCGCCGAAGCACCTCATCGACTGGAAGGGCAACGACTGGACTCCGGACTCGGAGACCCCCGCCGCCCACCCCAACGCGCGCTTCGCCGTCCCGGCCTCCCAGTGCCCGACGATCGCCCCCGAGTGGGAGGACCCCAAGGGCGTCCCGATCTCCGCGATCCTCTTCGGCGGCCGCCGCGCCTCCGCCGTGCCGCTGGTCACCGAGTCCTTCGACTGGAACCACGGCGTCTTCGTCGGCTCGAACATCGCCTCCGAGAAGACCGCCGCCGCCGAGGGCAAGGTCGGCGAGCTGCGCCGCGACCCCTTCGCCATGCTGCCGTTCTGCGGCTACAACATGGGCGACTACATGGCCCACTGGGTCAAGGTCGCGGCCGACAAGGACCAGAGCAAGCTCCCGAAGATCTACTACGTGAACTGGTTCCGCAAGAACGACGCGGGCAAGTTCGTGTGGCCCGGCTTCGGCGAGAACAGCCGCGTCCTGAAGTGGATCGTCGGCCGCCTCGACGGCACCGCCGAGGGCGTCGAGACCCCCATCGGGATCCTGCCGACCGTGGACTCCCTGGACACCGACGGCCTGGACATCCCGGCCGAGGACCTGGACTTCCTCCTCACCGTCGACAAGGAGGTCTGGCGCGAGGAGGCCGCCCTGGTCCCCGAGCACCTGAACACCTACGGCGACCACACTCCCAAGGAGCTGTGGGACCAGTACCACGCGCTCGTCGAGCGCCTGGGCTGACCGAGACTCCGGCCCGGGTGCACGAACACCCGGGCCGGTCCACGTGAGAGCGCCCGGCGGGATTTCCCGCCGGGCGTTTCTTCATGTGCCCCGTGCCCCGCGCCCCGTGCCCCCGTGCGCCCGGCCCGCCGTGCGCCGCCGGGGAGGCGGTCAGGACCTGCCCCGGTCCTCCAGATAGGCCGTGTGCGTCTGCTGACGGCGGGAATCCGCATCGCGCAGGGCCGCCGTCAGCCGTGCCGCCTCGTCGAACAGCACCGACAGCTGACGCTCCAGATGCCGCTCGGGCGATTCGGTCCCCGGCGTCAGCCGGTTCCACCAGCGGGCCCGGTTGTAGGCGTCCACGCAGTCCGGCAGGTCCCGCCGGATCGCCCGCGACAGCACGTGCGCCGACTCCGCGTCGCCCGCCAGGACCTCGGCCACCCAGCCCGGATCGAGCAGCGCACCGTACAGCTCCAGCAGCTCGCTCAGCTTGCCGCCCGCCGCCGGCGGCAGCTCCACCGCGGCGAGGTACTCCCGCAGCCGCGCGAAGTCCTCGCGCAGTACGCCGAGTTCCTCGCGCAGGTCCGGCGGCTCGGGCTTCTCGGCCACGTCCGGCGGGGCGATCAGCGCGCCCGCCCCGTACAGCCCGGCGACCACCACCGGCCAGTACGTACCGCCCACCCCGGCGAAACCGAGTCCCAGGCCGGCCACACCGCAGGCGGAGCCGGCCAGGTTCTTCTTCGACTCCAGGTAGCCGAGCACCTTGCCCGCCGCGGCGGACCTGGCCGCTCTGGCAGCTCTGGCGGTTCTACTGGTAGCCACGGATCTCCTCGAAGGCTCCGTCGAGCGAACCGTTCCCGTCGGTGGCGTCGAAGAGCCGCCCGCCGGTCAGTTCGGTGATGTGGGCGAGCTCCTTGCGGTCCGAGTCGCCGAACAGCACCGCGAAGACCGGGGTGTGCTTCTGCCCCTCGGGCAGCGCCGCGTAGAAGGAGTCGAAGTGCTTGGCCCCGGCGCCCGCCGTGTTCTGCCCGTCCGTCATCAGCACGATCGAGGTGAACGCGTCCGCGTTGCCCTGCCCCAGGTGCTGGTACGCCGCCTCCAGACTGCTGTAGACGGCCGTACCCCCCTCCGGCTCCAGCGACTTCACGTCGCCCCGGATCGCGTCCAGGGCCGGCCCCGGATTGCCGGGCTCGACGACGTGCGTCAGCGCCTGCTTCACCTTGTCACCGAAGGGCAGCAGCGTCACCTCCTCGCGGTCCCGGAACCGCTGCCCGGTCCCCGAACCGCCCGTGCCCGTCAGCTCGGTGAGCGCCGTCTTCAGCCGCCCGATGCGGCCCTCGTCGGCCATCGAGCCCGAGGTGTCCAGGACGTACACCGTCCGCGAGGGCCGGCGCAGCTCGTTCTCGTACGAGGCCAGCAGCCCGTCGGCGACCGACCGCGAGCCCGGGAAGGGCAGCTCGCGCCGCATCGAAGCGTCCAGCCCGGAAGCCGGCGTCACCCCGGCGGCCACCGGCCGGCGGAAGGTCTGCTCGGTGATCGCCTTCTGCGCCTGGGGCCCGCGCAGGTACTCCGTCAGCGCCCGCCCCGACTCGCGGGCCCCGGCCGGGGCCGAGGCCAGCAGGGTCAGCGGGTAGTGCGCGGTGACCACGCCGTCCCGCGGCCGGATCACCGTCAGGTCCGTGTGCGCGTTCCGGTTCATGGACAGCAGTACGGACTCGTAGTTGACGAGCGCGTCCACGTCCCCGCGCTTGCCGTACGCGGTCGCCAGCCAGCCCGAGGAGCCGGAGGTCAGCTTCTGCCCGGCGAAGAACTCCTTCAGCCGGGGCTGCGCCTTCTGCACATCGGCTTCGGTCAGCGCCGACTGCGCCCCCGACAGCCCTGAGGCCACCGAAACAAGTGCCGACAAACCGGAGTTGGAGCGCACCGGGCCGGTCATCCCGTACGTCAGCTTCCCGCCGGCGACGGCCTGGTGCACCGCCGACCAGGTCACGTCCCCGGGCGTCCATCCGAGCCGGGCCAGCGCCTCCGGCTTCACACCGAGGGCGACGGGCGAGGACATCACCGGGGTCTCGTTGGCGAGCTTCCCGGCGGCCTCGGGGCGCAGCCGCAGATAGTCGTTGGAGGAGAGCCAGACCGCGTCGTACGCCCCGTCGGCCTTCCCGGACGCGACCTGCTCGGCGGCGTCGAGCGTCCCCGACCAGGTGAGCTTCACGGTGACCCCGGTCGCCTTCTTCGCCTGCTCCAGCACCGGCTGCATATCGGCCAGCTCACTGGAGGCCAGTATCCGCAGGGTGCCCTCCTTGTAGGCGGCCGGCTTCGGAGCGACGGACTCGTCGGAGGAGGTGCACCCGCTCGCGGCCGCGAGCACGCAGAAGGCCAGCAGCGCGCCGGCCCAACCTCTACCCGGCCTCGCCGGCGTGTGAGGCGCGGGATCTGGGGCGGAGCCCCAGTTTCGGGAAGGGGCGGGGTGGGGAATGGCTCCGCGCAGCGGCCCCCAACGCCGCCCACCCTGCTCGACCCCGCTCACTGGCCACCCTCCAGAGCGCCCGCAGCATCCGTCCGCGTCCGCGCCAGATACGCCGAAGCCGTCTGGAGCTCCCCTGTCAGGGACTCCACCGTGGCGGCCATGCTCTCCGCGGCCTGCACCTTGAACGTGTCGATCGCGTCCAGCGTCTCGTAGATCTGCGCGAACGCCGACCGCAGGGTCTGCGCCTGGCGGCAAGGGCCTTGACGACGTCGGGGTCGCGGAAGAATTCGGACTTCTCCGAGCCGATGACGCCACGCACGGTCTTCGTTGCCGTGCTGTCTGGGTTTTCCTGCCCCTTGAAGAAGGCGACGAAGATGACGCCGCCTATCAGGAGGAGGCCCAGGACGATTCCTAGGTTGCGTCTCACGGGTGCAGCGTGCTCGCGGAAACCCACATTCCGCGGTGGGTTGAATGAACGTCAGGTGTCCAGGCGGTCCCACTTCGAAATGCTGTGTGAGCCCGCGGGTGCTGGTGGGAGGGGCGGTGGCCGAGGAGGATCGTGCCATGGGCGTGAGCACGAGCGCGTTGAAGTGGCAGGGCTGGCTGGTGGGTCTGGTGACGCTGGCCGGACTGCTGGTGTTCGCCCCGCTGGCGCTGTACGTATGGGCCGGCGGCGGCGGCCCGGTCGCGGCGGAGCCGCGGGCGGCGGTGGAGTACGTACGGGTCACCGGCTGCCGAATCGATCCGGCGAGCCGGCGCGTGGTGGCCCCGGTGGAGGCGACGGGCCGCCGCGAGGGCCCGGGTGAGTACATCGTGACGGTGGAGTTCCGCGACTCGCCCCCACCGGACCCGACCGGCCGCGCGGCCCAGTCCCTGGTGAAGCTCCCGGGCGTGGCCACGGACGCAACGGAACGCGCGGAGGCGGTAGGCCCGGTCTGGCCCCCGGCGACCACCCCCTGGTGCGGAGTCGCGGCCGCGACCTTCACGACAACGCCGTAGCCGCCGCGCCGCAGGCCCAGCCCCGTCCAGCCACTGAGCCGCACAGGCCGGCGAGAGGCACCCACGCCAGCCCCGCCGGCGTGTGGGGCGCGGGGGTAGGGGGCGGAGCCCCGGATCTTTGAGCTGCATGGGTCCGGCGTGAGGCACGCCACCCAGCCCCGCCGGCGTGTGGGGCGCGGGGTACGGGGCGGAGCCCCGGATCTTTCAGCCCCGCCGGCGCTTGAGGCGCGGGCGCGGAGCGCCGTAGGGGGCCTGGGGCAAAGCCCCAGCAACGGCGCCGCACCGCAGAACGGAACCCGCCAAGCCCCGCAGGGACATGGCACCCGGTCCGGAGCCTCCGCGGCCCCGGACCGGGGCCGTCAGTGGGCGCCGGCCAGGTCCCGGGAGTCCAGGGACGCGAGGGCGGCGGCGTGGGCGTCCATCCGCTCGGCGGCGAGGATCGCAACGGTGGTGTCGGCGCGCGACGCGGCGACGAGCAGCGCGCGGGCGGCGAGGTCGTGCGCACGCTGGTGCAGGGCGGCGGCACCGGCACTGTTCCCGACCGGGGCCGCGTCCGGCTGCGGCGACGGCACCCGGGCCGGCTGGGCCCCCCGCAGCCGCGCGACCTGGGCGGCGATCGCGGCGGCCCCCTCTTCGCCCCCGAGACCCAGCTCGTCGGTCACGGCGAGCAGGGCCGCGAGGTGCCCGGCGAGCTGGATGTCCAGTGCCTCGCCGCGGCTGCGCTGCGGGTAGTCGTGCTCGGTCGGGCTGCCACCCATACGGTGGACGACCGACTTGGGGCGGATCGGCTCGTACATGAGGTGGCCTCCTGCGTGGTCAGGAGACCATCCTACATTGGATCCGTTCTAAAGTTGAGTTCGATCCTGAAGGCCGTCCGCGGGGCGCGTCTCGTCAGGGGGCGCCGACCGTCACGGCTGGCTGTACCCGTCCAGGAAGTTCCCGATCCGCGTCACCGCATCGCCCAGATCCTTGGCGTTCGGCAGCGTCACGATCCGGAAGTGGTCGGGCTCGGGCCAGTTGAAGCCCGTACCGTGCACGACCATGATCTTCTCGGCCCGCAGCAGGTCGAGGACCATCTGCCGGTCGTCCTTGATCTTGTAGACCGAGGGGTCGAGTTTCGGGAAGAGGTACAGGGCCCCCTTCGGCTTCACGCAGGTGATGCCGGGGATCTGCGTCAGCAGCTCGTACGCCGTGTCGCGCTGCTCCCGCAGCCGCCCGCCCGGAAGCACGAGGTCGGTGATCGACTGCCGGCCGCCCAGCGCGGTGGCGACGGCGTGCTGCGACGGCATGTTCGCGCACAGCCGCATGTTGGCCAGGATCGTGAGCCCCTCGATGTACGACGAGGCGTGCTTCTTCGGGCCGCAGACCGCCATCCAGCCGGCCCGGTAGCCGGCGACGCGGTAGTTCTTGGACAGCCCGTTGAAGGTGAGGGTGAGCAGGTCCGGCGCGATGGCGGCGGTGTTCGTGTGCGTGGTGCCGTCGTAGAGGATCCGGTCGTAGATCTCGTCGGAGCAGACGACCAGGTTGTGGCGGCGCGCGATGTCCGTGAGCCCGCGCAGCATCTCGTCGTCGTAGACGGCGCCGGTCGGGTTGTTCGGGTTGATGATCACGATCGCGCGGGTGCGGTCGGTGACCTTGCGCTCGATGTCGGCGAGGTCCGGCATCCAGTCGGCCTGCTCGTCACACCGGTAGTGCACGGCGGTACCGCCGGCCAGGCTGACGGAGGCGGTCCACAGCGGGTAGTCCGGCGCCGGGACCAGCACCTCGTCGCCGTCGTCGAGCAGCGCCTGCATCGACATCTGGATCAGCTCGGAGACGCCGTTGCCGAGGTAGATGTCCTCGACGTCCAGGTCGATGCCCTTGGTCTGGTAGTGCTGCATGACCGCGCGGCGCGCGGAGAGCAGCCCCTTCGCGTCCCCGTACCCGTGCGCCGTGCCCAGGTTGCGGAGCATGTCCTCAAGGATCTCCGGCGGGCACTCGAAGCCGAAGGCCGCGGGGTTGCCGGTGTTGAGCTTGAGGATGCGATGACCTGCTGCTTCGAGCCGCATCGCCTCTTCGAGCACGGGGCCGCGGATCTCGTAGCAGACATTGGCGAGTTTCGTTGACTGGATCACCTGCATGACGGGAGCTTACGGGCCCTGGCGCGCGCCCGCAGAGGTATTCCGATGGTCGACCGGGGAGGGATATGTCCTGTTTCGCGCGATGGGAGGGTGGCGGCCCGCTATGCCCTTGGAAACCTGTGCCGCCCCGCCGGTATGGCCTGCGGAATGGGCAGGGGCGGCAGGGAGGCCATCCGGTGGTGTTGCGCTCGTCACCCTGGGGATGAAGGGCGGTCGGCGTGGGCGGCCTGGGACGCGGGCGACGGTGACGCCCACGGCCCTGACGGCAGCTTGCCCGGTGACGGAGCGGGCCCGCCGGCACCGGCCGCTGCTGCCGGAGTCTGCGTACGGGTCCTGAGTAGGGGTCCTGAGTACGCGGACTCATGCAGCCGCCCGGCCCCGCTGACAGGCTGGGCGCATGAACCAGGGTGAATGGAAGCCGGCGCACTACCGCCGCCGCACCGAGCAGGTCGGGACAGTGGTCGTGGCGGCGGCCGGTGCCCTCCTCGCGGCGGGGGCGGTCTTCATGGTGCTCCTGCTGCTGGTCCTGCACGGCATCTACTGAGGAGCGCGAGGCAGTGCAATTCGCAGTCGGTGACATGGCGATCACCACGGTCGGCACGGACGGCGACGACCGGGCCATCGAGTTCCTGGACACGCCGCCGGGCGCGGCCGACGAGGGCCGCTTCGCGATCCACCGCGAACACGGCCAGGGCTGGGAGGCCGCCCGCCTCACCATCGATCCCGAGTCGGGCAGCGTCCCGGTGGCCGCGGTGGAGTGGGCGGTGGAGTTCGCCCGCGTACCCCTAGATCACAGGGTGTAGGTGGCCTGCGTGAACCCCGCGCCGAGCGCCTTGGCCGACTGGAGCGTGAGCTCGACGTCCCGGCCGTCGAGCTCACCGAAGAGCGGGATCCCCGAACCGATCAGCACGGGCGCGGTGGTGACCGTCAACTCGTCCAGCAGGCCCTCCCGCAGGAAGGTCTGCACCATCCGGCCGCCGTCCACGTAGACGTTCTTGGCCCCCGCGGCGGTCAGCCCGGCCAGCAGTTCGTCGAGGGAGCGGTAGACGGTGATCCGCGCGTCGTCGGTGGCCAGCGTGGTGCTCAGGACGACCACGCGCTTGCCCTCGTACGGCCAGAACCCGAAGGTCAGCACCTTCTCGTAGGTGTTGCGACCCATGGCGAGGGTGTCGATCCCGGCGATGAAGTCCGTGTATCCGGTGTCTCCGGCCTCCTCGCCGCGCGAGGTCAGCCACTCGATGTCGCCGTCGGGACGGGCGATGAACCCGTCGAGGCTGACGCCGATGGTGACGGCCGTCCGAAACGTGCGCTTGCTCAAGGGGTGTCCTCTCGTCGGTGCGGGTGCGGGTGCGGGTGCGGGTGCCGGTACGGCTACGGATGCGGATGCGGATGCAGGTGAGGTTGCAGGGCGCTGCCGAGTGCGGCGAGCCGACGCTCGGCCAGGGTCCCCTTCCGGTCCACGGCCCACAGCACCCCGGTCCCGATCGTGGCCGCCTGGACCGACCGGGCCAGCAGGGCGGTATCGGTCTCCGTACGCAGCTCCCCGGCCGCCACCGCTTCGTCCAGCAAAGTGCGTACGGCAGCCCCTTCGGCCTGCTGGGAGGCGAGGGCGAGGCGGTGCAGCTCGGGGTCCGCGAGGTCGGTGCACAGGAACGCCAAGTGGTTCGCGAACTCCTCCGCCGTCGCCACCGCACTCCACGCCCCGGCAGTCAAGGCCGCCAGCGCGGCCAACGGTGAAGCGCGCTCGGCCCGCACCCGCGCGTGCAGCTCCCCGACCTCGCGCGCACTGCGCTCGGCGAGCGCGACCAGCATCCCGCGCTTGGACCCGAACCGCTGCAGAAGCGTCCCGGCCACCAACCCCACTTCCCCGGCCACGGCGGCAAGCGTCAGCCGGGCCGGCCCGGTGCGCCCCATGACACGAACGGCGGCCTGAAGGATCGCGGCATCGTCAATGCCACGGGGGCGTCCGGCCATGTGCTCCTGCACCTCACTTAATGAATGACTGTTCATTCATTAAAGCGGGTGCGGTCGGCCTGGGCAAGGGGGAGGGGGCGGAAGCACGTCGGGCGGGGCAGAGATGTGGGGCGGGGGCTTCGGGGTTCGGGACCCGAGTGGGTCGGAATCGGTGAGG
>NZ_JAGGOZ010000063.1 GCF_018614075.1 Streptomyces sp. ISL-94
CTCTGGACCTTACGACGGCCCCTCCAACCCACCAACAACGTAGGACCGACTGAACCGCCGACCGCCCCGTCTCCGCCCACCCCGGTCCCCCGCGACCGGCCCGGTCCCCGCAACCGCCGGAGTCCCATGCGCCGCACCCTGGCCCTCACCACGGCCTATCTCCTCACGCACCTCGGGTACTTCTCCCTGCTTCCCGTGCTGCCGCTGCTGCTGGAGCGGGGCGCCGGGGCGGCGGGAGCGGGAGCCGCGTTGCTGTGCTTCACCGTCTCGGCCCGCGCGGCCTCGGTGCTGATCAGCGGCTGGCTGGAGCGTTTCCCCGCACGACGCGGCATGGTGGGCGGTCTGCTACTGGCGGCGGGGGCGTTCATGGCCCTCGCCTTCCGCCCGCCGTTCCCCGTCCTGCTCGTACTGCTGCTGGCAGCGGGGTGCGGCATCAGCGTCAACGGGCTGACGGTCCGCGCCTATGTCAGCCAGGCGGTCCCCGACAGCGGGGCCCGGCACAAGCTCTTCACCGCGGTGAGCCTCGCCGTGAACGTCGCCGCCGCGCTCGGCCCGGTGGTCGGCACGTTGCTCGTGTGGGCCGGCCGGGACGAGCGGCTGTGGCTGCTGGTGGGTGGCTGTTACCTGCTCGCGGCGGCGACGACCCGCCTGATGATGCCGGCGGTGCCCGCCGCGCGCGGCGAGGCGGGCACGCTGCGCCGACGGCTCTCCGTCGTCCGGGGCATCCTCCGCTCGCCATACGCCCGACGGCTCGCGGCCGTCAACGTGCTGGGCTGGTTCGTCTACGCACAGCTCTTCTCCGCGCTGCCACTGTTCCTCGCCGACACCGTGGACAGCCGGGCGGTCGCCGCGTACTTCACGGCGAACGCCATCGCAGTGATCCTGCTCCAAGCGCCCGTCTCCGCCTTGGTCACGCGGCGCATGGCGGCCGGGACCTCGCCGCTGACGCTGCTGCGCCACGGCTGCCTGCTGCTGGCCCTCGCGTTCCCGCTGATGGCGGTCGCCGCCGGACTGCCGTGGCTGATCTTCGCGGGCATCGTGGTCTTCTCGCTCGGCGAGGCCCTCTACGTACCGCTCGTGGACACCGCGTTCGCCGACCTGGCCGCCGACTCCGCGTACGAGTCCTTCAACGCGCGCCAGGTCGTCACGGCGGCCGGGGAGTCCCTCGGCTCCTTCGCCGGCTCTGCGGGGTACCTCGTCCTCGGCGCTCAATTCGGCCACGGCGCCTGGTTCCTCATCGTCGGCGCGACGGCCCTGGCCGTCCTCGGCGTGCTCGCCGTCTGGGGCACCGCGCTCCCCGAATCCTCCGCTCCAGTCCCGAAGGTGGCCTCATGACCCAGCCTGTCGTACCCCAGCTGGTGATGATCGGATTCTTCCCGGCCTTCATCCGCTCTCTGGAACGACTCCTGCCGCCGCGCTCCCTCACCGTCGTGGAGGACCCCGGCATCTACGGGAAGAAGCCCATCGCGGCGATGGAGGGTTCCTTCCGCTGTCTCAACGAAGTCCGGCTCGCCGCCTACCAGCAGTCCGACGAGGCCGTCGAGGAGGTCCTGCGCGTGCACCGCGAGCACGGCGTGACGGGCGTGCTGCCCGGCCTGGAGTACGCCGTGACGGCCGCAGCCCAGGCCGCCGCCGCGCTCGGACTGCCCGGCCTCGGCACCGACGCCGCCCGTACGCTGCGCGACAAGATCCTGCTGCGCGAGACGACCAGCGCCGCCGGGATGGCGGCACCCGCCTTTCAGGAGCTGCGCTCGGCCGCCGACCTGACCGCCTTCCTCGCCCGCGAGCCGCGCCGGGAGACCGTGGTGAAACCGGCCAATCGCCAGGCGAGTCTCGGTGTCCGGTTCCTCTCCCCCGGCACCTCGCCGGACGAGGTGGAGGCGGCGTGGCGGGCCACGACCGGCGCCGACGAGGGCACCCAGATCGCGGACCGGCCGATGACCTGGCGCTACCTCGCCGAGGAGCGCCTGATGGGGTCGGAGATCAGCGTGGAGGCGCTCGTCTCCGACGGTCGGCTGCTGTTCCTCAACATCACCGACAAGACCACCGCCGACGGCCCGCACCCCGTTGAGCTAGGCCATGTCCTGCCCGCCGCGCTGCCGCCCGCTACGGACGCGGCGCTGCGCGAGGGAATGACAGCGCTCGTCGACGCCGTGGGCATCGGCTCCGGCATCCTGTCCGCCGAGTGGATCCTTACCGACGACGGCCCTGTACTGGTGGAGTGCGCGGGACGCTGTCCCGGCGACAGTCTCATGGAGCTGATCGCCCTCGCCTGGGGCGGCGACTTCCACCACCATCTCTCCGATGTGCTGCGCGGCGAGGTTCCCGACCTCCCGGTCACGGCCCGTCAGTGCGCCGCCATCCGCTTCCTGCACGCCCCACCCGGCACGGTGACCGCCATCGAGGGCGTCGAGGAGGCGCGCGTCCTGCCGGGCGTCCAAGAGATCGCCGTCACCACGGCACCCGGGCACACCGTCAAGGGTCTGCACAGCAGCTGGGACCGGCTCGGTCACGTCATCGCCGTGGGCGCGACCCCCACGGAGGCGCTCGCCACGGCCGAGAAGGCCGCCGCACACGTCCGCATCGCGGTGGCCCCGTCCGTTACCACCCCCACGGACCACGAACGTTCCGCCCCCGACTCTGCCGTCACCACACACCAGAGGAGCACCCCTTGACCGACGCCGTCATCATGTGCAACCTGCGCCCCAACCAGCTCGAACACCACGCGGCATTGCGCGCCGCCCACCGCCTGGGGCTGAAGGTGCTGCTGCTCACCGACCAGAAGGCGGACGTGGCGCCCTCACTGCTGGCCGAGCAGATCCGCGTCCCCACGTACGACATCGCGCAACTCGTCGCGGCAGGGCGGGATCTCGCCCGCAGGTACAAGGTCGCCGGGGTGGTCACCTGGAGCGACCGGGACGTGCTGGGCACCGCCGAACTGGCCCGCGCTCTCGGGCTGCCCGGGCTCTCCCCCGAGGCCGCGCCCGCCTTCCGCAACAAACACCTCACGCGTACCGCGCTCTCGGCCATCCCCGAGTACCTGCCGCGCTTCGCCCGGGTCACCAGCCTCGCCGAGCTGGAGCGCGCCGCCGAGCACGTCGGCACCCCCGCCGTGCTCAAGCCCACCGGCGCGGCCGGCAGCATCGGCATCTTCGAGATCCACGGACCCGGCGACCTGCGCCCCGCCTTCGACGAGCTCGTCGCCTATACCCGCCCCGAGGTCCACCCCATCTTCGCGACGAGCACCGGCGAGTTGATCCTGGAGGAGTTCCTGACAGGTTCCGAGCACAGCGTCGAGGGATACGTCCACGAGGGCCGGATCACCCTTGCCGGGATCACCGACAAGACGACCCTCGCCCCCTTCCACACCGAGACCCGTCATGTCTTCCCCTCGGCGCTGCCGGACACAGCGCGCGCCACGATCGCCCGCATGGCCGGGGCCGTGATCCGTGAACTCGGGCTCACCGACGGGGTGTTCCACCTGGAGTGCAAGTGGGACGGCGAGCGGTCCCGGCTCGTCGAGGTCGCCGCCCGGGTGGGCGGCGACCACATCACCTCCCACCTCGTGCCCCTGGCCACCGGCGAGTCCTTCTACGAGAACGCCCTCCGCGTCGCGACAGGTCGCCCCCCGGTCTCGGCCACCGCCCCGGCTTTGGCCGCCGGGGTGCAGAAGTTCCTCGCCCCGCACGCCGGGACGTTCCGACGGTTCGACGGACTGTGCGAGGCCACAGCCGTACCCGGCCTGGAGCACCTCGTCGTGGACGCCCGGCCCGGCGCAGTCGTCCGTGTCCCGCCCGAGCACTACATGGAGTACGCCCTCGGTGCCGCGCTGGTCCGGTCCGGTACGCCGGCCGAGGTCACCGCTGCCCTGGACACCCTCCAGTCCCTCGTACGCCCCGTCGTCGAACCGTGAAGGAACCCGGCCCTGTGAACCTCCTGGAAGCGGTACGGCGGGGCCCCGCCCGCCCGCACCTCATCACCGCCGCCTACCACACGCCCAACGGCCCGCTCCATCTCGGCCACATCGGCGGCCCCTTCCTCTCCGCCGACGTGGTCGCCCGCCACCTGGAGACGCTGGGCCACTCGGTGGCCCGGATCTCCGCCACGGACTCGCACGAGTCGTACATTCTCATGACCGCCCGCCGCGACGGGCTCGCCCCGACCTCCGTCGCCACGCGCTACCACGACGCGGCCCTCGCCACGCTCACCGGTCTCGGCATGGACCAGGACGCCTGGCCCGACATGCACCGCGCCCCGTGCCGCGAGCTCTATCACGAGCGCAGCCACGCCACCGTCGAGGACCTGGAGCGGCGCGGCCGTCTCGTCGTGGAGGCCGAGAAGCTGCTCTTCTCGGGCTCCACGGGGCAGGGCCTCGTGGGCGCCTTCGTCCACGGCCGCTGCCCGGCCTGCGGCAACGGTGCCGCCGGCAGCTCCTGCGAGACCTGCGGGCTGTGGTTCGGGCCCGCCGACCTCGTCGATCCCCTGCCCGTCCTGCCCGAGGACGGCGCGGCGGAGCTGCGGGCCGTGCGGAGTGTCTTCCTGTCCGGCGACCCGCGCTGGTTCACGGGCGAGGAGGCGGCCCGCCGTTTCCCGCCGGGGTACGCGGAGCTGCTGGAGAGCTACGTGGCCCACAACGGGCGCCGCATCCGCCTCAACCACCCCCTGGGCTGGGGCGTGCCGTGGCGCGGGGGCGCGCCGGGCGACGTCCACCTCAGCTACGGCACCGGTACGTACGCGGCCTTCAGTGTGCTGCGTGACCTGTACCGCGCTGCCGACCCCGCCGGCCGGGACGCCTTCGCCCGCGACACCGACGTCGTCACGATCGCCACGGGCGGCTACGACGCGACCCTGCCCTGGATGTTCGTCCTCGCCTTCATGGACGACGACACCGACTGGCAGCCGCACCGGCACCACATCATGAACCGCTTCCTGCTTCTGAACGGCAGCAAGTTCTCCACGAGCAGGGGACACGTCATCTGGGCACACGACTACCTGGACGCAGGCCTGCCGGTGGACCCGCTGCGCGGCTACCTCGCCTCACTCTCCGACGCGGCGGGCGAGAGCGACTTCCGTACCGCCGGCTTCGCCGACTGGACTTCCCGCGTCCTCGCCGGCCGCTGGGACCCGGCCATCCGCCGCGCGCTGCGCGACGGAGCGGAGGGCAGAAGCGCGGCGCCCGAGTCCTTCACCGCGGAGGCCGTCGCCACCCTCGTCGCCGCGGCCGATGCCCTGCGCCCGCCCACGACCAGCCCGGCTGCCGCCCTCGCCGTACTGGAAGACTGGATCACCCGCGCCGAAGCCGGCCTGGGCCCGGGCGAACCTCCCCAGTGGCTGGCCGTCCTGTCCCTCCTGGCCTGGCCCCTGATGCCCACCCTCGGCACCCAACTCTGGACGGTTCTGGGCGGCACCGGCCACCCCAGACTCACTGCTTCCCTGCCGGACCGCATCGTCACACCAGAGGCATACAAGGGCCTGCCTGCCGTGTCCCGGACAGCGGTGGAGGCACTGCTGCCGAAACGTGGTGCGCATCGATGAAATCGTAGGTCAGGAGCCCTTTGAGGCCGACTCCAGAATCGCCACGCACTCCACCTGGTGCGTCGTCAGACACAGATCCAGCGAAAACAGGTGGAAGATAACAGCAGGTCAGAGCCTTGCAGACCTGACTTCGTGATGTAAGTGATGTGCGTTATGGGCGCTGGGTGCGCGGACGTGATGCTGGTTCGCTGCTCGGAACCGACCTGGACAGCGGCCGGGTGTGGCCTTCTCTCGATGCCAGTAGGGCGAGACATGCGGCCACGACCGAGAGTGCGGCGAGGGCCGCGAACAGGTGGGGGTAGCCGCCGAGTGGGGCGGCGAGGGCCGCGGTTACCCAGGGGGCCAGGGCTGCTGCGATGCGTGCTGGTGCGCCGAGGAGTCCGGAGAGGCGGCCGTAGTGGGTGGTGCCCCATCGGTCAGTGACGGCGGTGGCCTGGAGGAGGGTGAGGTTGCCGCGGACGACTCCGGCGAGGACCGCGAGGACGATCAGCAGGGGCATGGGGCCGGGGATGAGGGCGAGAGTCGCCGTGGTCGCGCCGCCGAGGGTAATGAGGGTGACCGTGCGGGTCGTGACGGACGTGCGGGCGGACAGGATGGTGTACAGGGTGCGGCCGAGGGTCTGGCCGGCGCCCCCGAGTCCGAGGGCCCAAGCGGCTGTTGATGGGCTGGCGCCGCGTTCGGTGAGGAGTGGGATCAGGCCCATGACGACGGCGTACATGCCCAGGTCGAGGCGGGTGGTGTGGAAGGGGACACCGCCCACCCCCGAGCGGGGCCCCGGTGGGCAGGTCGAGCAGTTCCGGCGGGCGGCGGGGGCCCATGAGAACCGGCGGCAGGTGTCCGGCCACCGAGATGCGGCACCGCTGGTCGTGCAGGTCGTAGACGGCGTAAACGCAGGTGGTGAAGGTGTGGTCCATGCCGGCGGTGGCCTGGTCGAGGTGGTGCAGGACCTGGGCGGGGTCGAAGTCGAGCTGGGCCAGGGTACGGGTGGCGGTGCGCAGCTGGCCCATGGTCGCGGCGGCGTCGATGCCACTGCTCATGACGTCGCCGAGGACCAGGGCGGTCTTGTCGGCCGGGAGGGGGATGACGTCGAACCAGTCGCCGCCGATCTCGCTGGTGGCGCCCGCCGGCTCGTAGCGGTGGGCGATGCCGAGCCCGGGCCGCTGCGAGGGCCGGTGGTACTGCATCCGCCCGATGCGCCGAAACGACAACTGCTGCCCCACCCCGCCCGAGCGCACCACGCAGAGCGTCGAGGAAGAGATCCACCGCACCCGCGAGGAACGGGACCTTGTACGCGCCCAATCCGCCGAGCCGGCCTCCCCGCAGCCGTACCCGGTCAGGGACGGTGACTATCCAACCGTGACTCTCCGCACCAACAGCTTGAACCCCTTCCAGCCCCGCAAAGCGAGGCACGGCTGAGAGCATGCCGTTGGACCTTCGCACGGTAGGGAGTTCAGGTGCCGCGACAGCTAAACGAACGGCAGCAACAGGTGCTGCAATGGGTCGGCCGAGGATGCCCTGACGACGTATGGGAAGGAACCGCGCACAAGCTCAGCTGCCAAGCCCTGCAAAGCCGGGGACTGGTCAAGGTCTCCAAGCGGCAGGGTCAGTGGTCCGCCGTTCTCACCAATGCCGGCCAGCATTACCTGGACCATGGAACCCACCCGCCCGATCAACCTCGCAGCAGCGACACCGCACCCGCGCAAAGGGCTGGAGCCCAGTCACCTGCCGTGCCCAGTGGCCAGAAGTCCAGCGCACAGCGAGCCGCGCCCGTGCCGGCGCAGCGAACCCGCTCTCTTCCGCGGAAGAGAGCCAAGACCGTCACGGAGCAGCTCCTGGAAGCGCTCGCCGAAGCCGGCGGCCGAATCGTCAAACGCGAAGCCAGCGGCCGAGAAACCGAGAAGTGGCCGATCCGCGGCGCGGAGGTCGGGAAAGATCCCCGAGACCAAGGAACTGCACGCAGGCTGGTGCCACGACGGATACGAAATCCGGCTGGTCGACACCCCCGCCTGGCGGTTGGCCACGCTGCAACCCATTCCCGTACCGGCACGGCTCACCACTCCACACCCGGTGGTCAAAGCTCTGCAAGGTCATCCCCAGCCCATGAGGCTGACCAAATCTGTGCAGGGCCGAGCCTTCCGCCTCATCCACGCGTTGCTCACCGCAACGCAGAGGCTGGGGTACGCCATCGCATTCGGCACAGCCGAGAGTGCACCGGCACCACATCGCCGACGAGACGGCCCTCCCCACTTCACCATCACAGCCCAGGGCCAGAGATGCGATTTCCTCATCCTGCAGGAACAGGACCGCGCCGAACACATCCCCACGAAGAAGGAACTCGCGGACGCAGAGAAGCACTCCTGGGTCAGGATTCCCCGGTACGACCACTCCCCCAGTGAACGCCTCAGCATCTGCGTCAGCGGCGGGTTGCGACACCGTGCCGGCCAGTGGGCCGACACGGCCGCACGCCCCCTTGAGGACCAGCTCGCCGAGATCGTGCAGGAAGTGGGGCTCCGAGGCGAAGCCGCCGAACGCAAACGACTGGCCGACCTGGAGGCAGCACGGGAGAAGCGGCTGCGCTGGGAAGCTGCGATGCAGCAGGCAAAGATCGACTACGCAGAGGCCGTCCGCGTCCAGCACCTCGAAGCGCAAGAAAGAGCATGGCGCCACGCAGCGGGCCTGGCCGAGTACGTCGGCGCCCTCCGCCTCCACGCACAGACCCTGCCGACTGGACCGGATAGGGACGGAGCCGAGGCATGGATCACTTGGGCCGACAACTACCTGAAACGCTTGAACCCGCTCAACGGAATGCTCCGCCTGCCGACTGTCCCCGACCCTCGCGCCGCCGACCTGCAACCGTTCCTGCATGGCTGGAGCGCGTACGGCCCCGGCTAGGCGAGCCCCCTCTTGTCACAGAGCGTGTTCGGAGAGGAAAGGTCAGAGCGCGGGTCACACACGGGCCAGCGCGGTCGCCCAAAACGAAAATGGGTGCCTCCCGCAGCAGGGTCACAACCTGATGCGAGAGGCACCCTTCTGCGGCTGACGGCTCGTCAGACATCGCCGTCGGCGTGCGTCAAACGTGCGTCACGAGCATCAAACCAGCGTCAAGATATCGCCCGTAACGCCCACAGCGCACATAACGCACACTGCCCTAACCCGCAGGTCAGAGGCCCTTTGCGGTCGGTTCAAGGATCGCGACGCACTCGACATGGTGGGTCATCGGGAACAGGTCGAAGACGCGCAGCGTGCGGACCTTGTAGCCGTTTTCTTTGAAGTAGCCGAGGTCGCGGGCGAGGGCCGCCGGGTCGCAGGCCACGTAGGCGATGCGGCGGGCGGAGAGGCCCGCGATGTGGCGGACCGTCTGCTTGCCGGCGCCCGCGCGGGGCGGGTCCAGGACGACCAGGTCGCACTCGGTGATGCCGGTCTTCGGGAGGATCTGCTCGACCTTGCCCTGTTCGATGCGGACCCGGGGGAAGTCGGCCAGGTTGTGCCGGGCGTCTTCGACGGCGCGCTTCGTGGACTCGATTCCGAGCACCGCGCCCGTGTCGCCGAGGCGCTCCGCCAGCGCGCCCGCGAAAATGCCGACGCCGCAGTAGAGGTCGAGGGCCATCTCGCCCTTGCGCGGCATCAGGCCCTGCATGACGGCCTTGATCAGGGTGTCGGCGGCCTGCGGGTGGACCTGCCAGAAGCCGCCCATGCCGACCCGGTAGGTGCGGCCGTCCGCGCGCTCGCGTACGAAGGGGCGGCCGTGGACGCGGTGGACACCGCCGTCCTTCTCCTCGACGCGGAGGACCGAGACCGGCTTGTCCAGCTCCACGAGGGGAAGGCGGCCGCCGGGGCGCGGGGTGAGGACGACCTGGCGGTCGCCCGAGCCGGAGGCGGCGATGGCCTCGACGGACGCCATCTGGGGCCAGTCCTGCTTCTCGATGCCCAGCTCGCTGACGCCCGGCGCCGCGATCATGCAGTGGTCGATCAGCTCGATGTCGTGCGAGCGGTGCTTGCGCAGGCCTGCGTTGCCGTCCTCGTCGATGGCGAACTGGACCCGGGTGCGCCACTGCGGGACCTGGCCCGCCGGGAGCTTGTCCCCCTCGGCCGGCATGACGGTGCCGTCCCAGCCGGCCTCCTCCGGCGTGAGCCCGGCGAGCCGCTTCAGCTGCTCGGCGACGACCTCGCCCTTGAGCCGGCGCTGGGCACCGGGCTTGGCGTGCTGCCAGTCGCAGCCGCCGCACTTGCCGGGACCGGCGTACGGGCACGGGGCCTCGACGCGGTCCTTGGAGGCGTCCAGCACCGTGATCGCGTCGGCGCGCAGGTAGCGGGAGTCCACGTCGCCCTCGGTGACCTTCGCGACGACCTTCTCGCCGGGCAGGGTGTGGCGGACGAACAGGACCCGGCCGTCGGCGGTGCGGGCGATGCAGTGCCCGCCGTGCGCGACGGGGCCGACCTCGACCTCGTACTCCTCCCCGACCAGTGACTGCTTCTCGTTCTGCTCGGTCATGGTGGGGAGACTCCAAAGTCATGGAAAAAGAAGAAAGGAACGGCCGGACGACCGACCCACCAGTTTACGTGGATCCCGTCCGGCCGTTCGCCAACCGGGTCAGCCCTTCGCGGCGGGGTCCTTGGGGGCCCGCGCGGTGTTCACCGGACCGCGGCGCACCGCGCCCGGAGCGTTCCACTCCTGGCGCTTCTTGGCCCGCTTCTTCGCGATCTCCGAGGACTCCAGCTGGTAGGGCACCGAGGTGACCATCACACCGGGCGTGAAGAGCAGCCGGCCCTTGAGCCGCAGCGCGCTCTGGTTGTGCAGGACGTGCTCGTACCAGCGTCCGACGACGTACTCGGGGATGTAGACGCTGACCGCGTCGCGCGGGTTCTCGCTGCGCAGGCCCTTGACGTACTCCACCACCGGGCGGGTGATCTCGCGGTAGGGCGAGTCGAGGATCTTGAGCGGAACGTTGATCCCGCGCCGCTCCCACTCGTCCCTCAGGGCCTTGGTCTCGGCCGGGTCGACGCTGATGCTCAGCGCCTCCAGGGTGTCCGAGCGGGTCAGCTTGGCGAAGGCCAGGGCCCGCAGGGTGGGCTTGTGGACCTTGGAGACCAGGACGATGGAGTGGACCCGCGAGGGCCGGATGCTGTCCTCGGAGGGGCCCTCAGCGGCGGCGATCTCGGAGGCGACCCGGTCGTAGTGCTTGCGGATCGCGGTCATCGTTCCGTAGAAGATCACCATGCCGAGCAGGGCGACCCACGCGCCGTGCGTGAACTTGGTGGCGAGGACGACGACCAGGACCAGGCCGGTGAAGAAGGCGCCGAAGGTGTTGATGGCCCGGGAGCGGATCATCTTGCGGCGCACCGCCTGGTCCCGCTCGGCCTTCAGGTGCCGGTTCCAGTGCCGGACCATGCCGATCTGGCTGAGGGTGAAGGAGACGAAGACGCCGACGATGTAGAGCTGGATCAGCTTGGTCGAGTCCGCGTCGTAGATCCACACGAGCAGGATGGCCGCGCCCGCCAGCAGCACGATGCCGTTGGAGAAGGCGAGCCGGTCGCCGCGGGTGTGCAGCTGGCGCGGCAGGTAGCGGTCCTGGGCGAGGATCGAGCCGAGCAGCGGGAAGCCGTTGTAGGCGGTGTTGGCGGCCAGGAACAGCACCAGCGCGGTGGCGGTCGCCAGGACGATGAAGAGGAAGCTGCCGCTGCCGAAGACGGCCTCGGCGACCTGCGAGATCACCGGGTTCTGGACGTACCCGGAACCGACCGGGGTGCCGTTCTGCAGCAGGTCGACGGCCGGCTTCTCGGCCATCCGCACGTTGGTGGTCATGGCCAGGCCGATGATGCCGCAGAACATGGTGACGGCCAGGCCGCCCATGAGCGCGAGGGTGGTCGCCGCGTTCCTGCTCTTGGGCTTGCGGAACGCGGGGACGCCGTTGCTGATCGCCTCGACGCCGGTGAGTGCGGCACAGCCCGAGGAGAAGGCCCTGAGCAGCAGGAAGACCAGCGCGAAGCCGGCCAGGCCCTGGTGCTCGGCCTTGATCTCGAAATCGGCCGTGGGTGCCTTCATGGTCTCGTCGAGGACGATTCCCCGCCAGGCACCCCAGGCGATCATGATGAAAACGCCCGCGACGAACACGTACGTCGGAATGGCGAAGAGCTTTCCGGACTCCTTGACGCCGCGCAGATTCATCAGCGTAAGGAGAAGGATCATGGCAATGGCCGAGAGCACTTTGTGCTCCACGACGAAGTCCACGGCCGAGCCGAGGTTCTCGACTCCGGAGGCGATCGAGACCGCGACCGTCAGGACATAGTCGACGAGCAGGGCGCTCGCCACGGTGAGACCGGCTTTGGGCCCGAGGTTGGTGTTGGCGACCTCGTAGTCACCGCCGCCGCTCGGGTAGGCGTGGACGTTCTGCCGGTAGGAGGCGACCACGGTGAACATCAGCACGACGACCGCGACGGCGATCCAGGGGCTGAAGTGGTACGCCGACACACCCGCGATCGACAGGACCAGCAGCACCTCGCCCGGGGCATATGCCACCGAGGAGAGCGGGTCGGAGGCGAAGACGGGAAGGGCGATCCGCTTGGGGAGGAGTGTTTCTCCGAGGCGGTCGCTGCGCAGCGCCCTGCCGATCAGGATCCGTTTGGGCACGTCGGTCAGTTTGGACACGGAGAGGATCGTAAGCGTTCGAAATCAGGCTGACGAACCCCCCACCCCCTCACACTGCAATCCCGTCGCAATTCCTCCCCGACTGGACCCCGACTGGACCCCGGCTGCACCACAAGAGGTCACACTGGTGACCGCCCGTGTGTAGCTTGGGCCATGGTCTGAGACCCTGTTAAGCCAGAGCATGCAATGAGGCTGGGAACCAGCGAGTCGCTGACAGCCGGAAGGACGGCCGTGCACATCGTCATCATGGGCTGCGGAAGAGTGGGCTCCGCCCTCGCCCAGACCCTGGAACAGCAGGGGCATACAGTCGCCGTCGTCGACCAGGACCCCACCGCGTTCCGCCGGCTGGGAGCCGGATTCGGCGGTCGCCGCGTCACCGGGGTCGGCTTCGACCAGGACACCCTCCGGGAAGCCGGAATCGAGGACGCGGGCGCCTTCGCCGCCGTCAGCAGCGGTGACAATTCCAACATCATCGCCGCCCGCGTGGCCCGCGAGATGTTCGGCGTCGAGAACGTCGCCGCCCGTATCTACGACCCCAAGCGCGCCGAGGTCTACCAGCGCCTCGGCATCCCGACGGTCGCCACCGTGCGGTGGACCGCCGACCAGATGCTGCGCCGGCTGCTGCCGTCGGGCTCCGAGCCGCTGTGGCGCGACCCGAGCGGCGGCGTCCAGCTCGCCGAGGTGCACACCTCCGCCGCCTGGATCGGGCACAAGGTCAGCCGGCTCCAGGAGGAGACCGGCGTCCGGGTCGCCTTCCTCACCCGCCTGGGCGAGGCCATGCTGCCCACGTCTGCGACGGTCCTCCAGGAGGGCGACCTCGTCCACGTGATGATGCGCACGGACGAGATCGACAAGGTGGAGGCGTCCTTCGCCGAGGGGCCTGAGGAGGCACACGCATGAGGGTCGCGATCGCCGGGGCAGGCGCGGTGGGACGTTCCATCGCGGGCGAACTGCTCGAGAACGGCCACGAGGTGCTCCTGGTCGACAAGGCCCCGACCGCCATCTCGGTGGAGCGGGTGCCGCAGGCCGAGTGGCTGCTGGCCGACGCCTGCGAGATCACCTCGCTGGACGAGGCGGCGCTCCAGCGCTGCAACGTCGTCATCGCGGCCACCGGCGACGACAAGGTCAACCTGGTCGTCTCCCTGCTGGCCAAGACCGAGTACGGCGTCCCGCGCGTCGTGGCCCGCGTCAACAACCCCAAGAACGAATGGCTCTTCAACGAGTCCTGGGGCGTTGACGTCGCGGTCTCCACGCCGCGCCTGATGTCGGCCCTGGTCGAGGAGGCCGTCAGCGTCGGCGACCTGGTACGGCTGCTGCGCTTCAGCCACGGAGACGCCAACCTCGTCGAGCTGACCCTCCCGCCCGACTCCTCGGTCGCGGGCACCCAGCTCAGCGAGATCACCTGGCCCGAGGACACCTCCCTGGTCACCATCATCCGCGGCAACCGGGTCCTGACTCCGCACGCCGAGGAGACCCTGGAGCCTGGCGACGAGCTCCTCTTCGTCGCCGCACAGGCCCGCGAGGAACAACTGGAAGTCCTCCTCCAGGCCCGCCGATAGCCTCCCGGCTGGGCACGCGGGGCAATCCCAGCCTCGCCGGCGCTTGAGGCGTGGGGGTCCCCCCGGACGGAGTCTGGGGGGAGGGCCTGGGGCGGAGCCCCAGCGGCGGCGCCGCACCTGCGACACACGAGGGGCGGGGGTGACCAGCCGGTCACCCCCGCCCCTCGGTCGCTCCGTCAGGCCTTGCGCTTCCCAGCGGCAGCGGCCTCGGCGGCCTCCCTGGCCTCCCACTCCGCGATCACATCGATCGGCGGCGGCGCCTTCGCCAGGAACACCCACGTGAAGTACACCGCCAGCACCATCGGCGGCAGCTTCAGCGCGATCAGCACCCAGCCCAGCTGCGTCGCGTCACCCCACCAGTACAGCGGAAACAGGATCGCGTACTTGGCGAGGAAGATGAGCCCCCAGGCCAGGCTGGCCTTGGTGTAGGCCTTCTTGCGCCCGGGGTTGCGCGTCCGCCAGGACAGGTTCTCCTTGAACACCGGCCCGAGGATCACCCCCAGCAGCGGGAACCCCACCAGCGCCGAGATCGTGAAGGCGGCGCCCAGGCAGACCCCGTAGAGCATGCCCGGCAGGTAGAAGCCCTTCGGGTCGCCCGTGAACAGGGCGAAGGCCACGCCCACGCCCACGCCGACGACCCCGCTGAAGGCGTGCTTCACCGTGTCCTTGCGCAGCAGCCGCACGATCACCAGCAGGACCGCGACCGCGCCCGCCGCGATGGCGGACATCTTCACGTCCTTGTTGATCGTGTAGATCATGACGAAGAGCAGCCCGGGGAGCATCGTCTCCACGGTGCCCCGGATGCCCCCGAAGGCGTCGAACAGCGCCGCCTGCGTCACCGCCTTGTGGTCCTCGGAGGGAGCCGCGGCGGGGTCCGGCGGGGTGGTCGGTTTGTCGAATGACGTCACCGGTCAATGCTCCTGTCCGAGCGGGCGGAGTTCGTACTTCGGGTTGAAGAGCACCCGACGGCCGTGGGTCATGGAGATGCGCCCTGAGGCGATCATGCGGCGACCGGGCTCGATTCCCACGATCGAGCGACGCCCGAGCCAGACGACGTCCAGCCCGGCGGAGCCGTCGAACAGCTCCGCCTCCAGGGCGGGCACGCCCGCCCGCGGCCGCAGGGTCACGGTACGCAAGGTCCCGGTCACCTTGACTATCTGGCGGTCGTGGCAGTCGCAGATCCGCGTGCACCCCGCGGCTTCTGCGTCCTCCTGCAGCTCCGCCGAATGCAGCTCCTCCTGCGAGGTGGACAGCCGCTCGATCATCCGGCGGAACCGGCCCGCCGGCCGGGCCGGCTTCGCGGGCTTCTCGGGACGCGGTTCAGCACTCATAACAGGAAGCGTACCGGCGCGCCCGCTACCTCTCGAAGCGGTATCCCATGCCCGGTTCGGTGATGAAGTGCCGCGGATGCGAGGGGTCCGCCTCCAGTTTGCGCCGCAGCTGCGCCATGTAGACCCGCAGGTAGTTCGTCTCGGTGCCGTACGAGGGTCCCCACACCTCCTGGAGCAGCTGCTTCTGGCTGACCAGCTTGCCGCTGTTGCGGACCAGGACCTCCAGGAGGTGCCACTCGGTGGGCGTGAGCCGTATGTCGCGGCCCTCGCGCACGGCCTTCTTGGCGGCCAGGTCCACCGAGAAGTCCTCGGTCTCCACGATCACCTCGTCCCCGCCCGGGCCGGCGACCGGCTCGGCCCGGCGGACGGCGGCGCGCAGCCGGGCCAGCAGCTCGTCCATGCCGAAGGGCTTGGTGACGTAGTCGTCGGCGCCCGCGTCCAGGGCCTCGACCTTCTCGTCGGAGGTGTGGCGGGCGGACAGGACGAGGATCGGTACGCGGGTCCAGCCGCGCAGGCCCCTGATCACCTCGATCCCGTCCATGTCGGGGAGGCCGAGGTCCAGGACGACCACGTCGGGGTGGCGGGCGGCGGCCAGCTCCAGGGCGCTCGCTCCGTCGGCGGCCGCGTCGACCTCGTACTTGCGCGCCTTCAGATTGATCACGAGGGCTCGGACGATCTGCGGCTCGTCTTCCACCACGAGCACCCGGGTCATCGGGGTCCTGCCTTCTGTCGTATCCGCTCAAGATCGGAATCCACGGGTTCGCCACCGTCGGTACGGCGCCCTTCGCCGTCCACGGTGACCCGGGGCGGCGCCCCGCCCCGGCCGGCCGCGCGCAGGGTGAGGACCATGGTCAGGCCGCCGCCGGGGGTGTCCTCGGCGGCCAGAGCACCGCCCATGGCCTCGGCGAAGCCGCGGGCCACGGCCAGCCCGAGGCCCACGCCGGCTCCGCGCGGCGCGTCCCCGTGCCGCTGGAAGGGGGCGAAGATCCGCTCCTTGGCCTCGTCGGGCACGCCGGGCCCGCGGTCGACGACCCGCACTTCGACGCGGTCGCCGAGGAAGCTGGCCGCGGCCAGCACCCGCTCCCCCGGCGGGCTGTACTTGACGGCGTTCTCCACCACGTTGGCCACGGCCCGCTCCAGCAGCCCCGGGTCCACCGACACCATCGGCAGCGATTCGGGCACGTCCATGACCACGCTGTCCTCCGGTACGCCGCCAAGCGCCATCGGGACCACCTCGTCGAGGTCGATCTCGCGGATCAGCGGGGTGACGGTGCCGGTCTGCAGCCGGGACATGTCCAGCAGGTTGCCCACGAGGTGGTCGAGGCGGTCGGCGCCGTCCTCGATGCCTGCGAGCAGCTCGGCCCGGTCCTCCTCGGACCAGTCCACGTCGTCGGAGCGCAGGGAGCTGACGGAGGCCTTGATGGAGGCCAGCGGCGTACGGAGGTCATGGCTGACGGCGGCCAGCAGCGCGGTCCGGATCCGGTTGCCCTCGGCCAGCCGGCGGGCCTCCTCGGCCTCCCCGACCAGCCGCTGCCGGTCCAGGACCACGGCGGCCTGGGCGGCGAAGGCGCCGAGCACCCGGCGGTCCTCCGCGGGCAGCACCCGCCCGGACAGGGCCAGCGCCATGTGGTCCCCGATCGGCATGTCCACGTCGGCGTCCTCGGGCCGGCCGACGGGCCGCGGGCCTACGCTGCCCGCCGGCTTCCAGGGCGCGACGTCGCCCGCGCGCTCCAGCAGGGCCACGGACTCCATGGCGAAGGTCTCGCGCACCCGCTCCAGCAGCGCGTCCAGCGCGGTCTCCCCGCGCAGCACGCTGCCCGCGAGGAACGAGAGGATCTCCGACTCGGCGCGCAGCCGCGCCGCCTGGTGGGTGCGCCGGGCGGCGAGGTCCACCACCGAGGCCACGGAGGCCGCGACCCAGAAGAAGACGGCGATGGCGACGATGTTCTTGGGGTCGGAGATGGTGAACCGGTGCAGGGGCGGGGCGAAGAAGTAGTTCAGCAGCAGAGAGCCGAAGGCCGCGGAGGCCAGGGCCGGCCAGAGCCCGCCGAGCAGCGCGGCCGCCACCGTCAGCGCCAGGAAGAGCAGCATGTCGTTGGCGAGGCCGGGGTCCGCGTCGATGTGCGTGAGCAGCAGGCACAGCAGCACCGGGAGGACCACGCCCACCAGCCAGCCCGCCACGATCCGGGGCCGTCCGAGCCGGGCCGCCGAGCGGACCGCGGGCAGGCCGCGCCCGCGGGCGACCTCCTCGTGCGTGACGATGTGGACGTCGAGGTCGGGCCCTGAGTCGCGGGCCACGGTCGCGCCGACCCCGGGGCCGAAGACGTACTGCCAGGCTTTGCGGCGGCTGGAGCCGAGCACGATCTGGGTGGCGTTGACCCCGCGCGCGAATTCCAGCAGCGCGTCGGGGACGTTGTCGCCGATCACATGGTGAAACGTTCCGCCCAGGTCCTCGACCAGGGTCCGCTGGATCGCGAGCTCCTTCGGCGAGGCGGCGGTCAGGCCGTCGCTGTGCGCGATGTAGACGGCCAGGATCTCGCTGCCCGAGCCCTTGGCCGCCATCCGGGAGGCCCGCCGGATGAGTGTGCGTCCCTCGGGCCCGCCGGTGAGCCCGACGACGATCCGCTCCCGCGCCTGCCAGGTGGAGCGGATGCCGTGCTCTCCGCGGTACTGCTGGAGGTACTCGTCCACGCGGTCGGCCACCCACAGCAGCGCGAGCTCGCGCAGGGCGGTGAGGTTTCCGGGGCGGAAGTGGTTGGACAGGGCCGCGTCGACCTTGTCCGGCTGGTAGATGTTCCCGTGCGCCATCCGCCGGCGAAGCGCCTGCGGGGACATGTCGACCAGCTCGATCTGGTCGGCCCGCCGCACCACCTCGTCGGGCACGGTCTCCCGCTGCCGCACCCCGGTGATCGACTCGACCACGTCCCCGAGCGACTCCAGGTGCTGGATGTTCACGGTGGACACGACGTCGATGCCGGCTCGGAGCAGCTCCTCGACGTCCTGCCAGCGTTTGGTGTTCCGGGAGCCGGGCACGTTGGTGTGCGCGAGCTCGTCCACGAGCGCGATCGCAGGTCTGCGGGCGAGGACCGCGTCCACGTCCATCTCGGTGAAGGCCGCGCCGCGGTACGCCTGCTCCCTGCGGTCCACCTGTTCCAGGCCCTGCAGCACGGCCTCGGTGCGCGGCCGCCCGTGGTGCTCGACGAAGCCGACGACACAGTCGGCGCCCCGCTCCACCCTGCGGTGGCCCTCGGAGAGCATCGCGTAGGTCTTGCCCACGCCCGGTGCCGCGCCGAGATAGATCCTTAGCCTGCCGCGTCCCATGCGCCCATTCTCCGGGACGTCCGTCCTGACCAGGCACCGATACGGGCCCGCGCGGACATCCCTGACACATCCCTGACGCGTCCCCGGCCCATCCCCGGCCCGGTCGTGCGAAAGCCGGTGGGCCCCACCCCCCGAGGAGTGGGGCCCACCGGCCGAAAACGTACGCCCCAGCCACCGCCGGGAGGTGCTCCAGCCCGGCGTGAAGCGGCCGGACCGGGGTCAGCGGACCTCGGTGATCTCCGGGCCGCGCTCCAGCTGGCCCATGCCGCCGCCGAAGCGGGAGCCCTCCTGCTCTTCCGTCTGCACGCCGTCCGGCACCATCTGGGCGTCGTTCGGCAACTGCAGGACGATCGGGTCGCGGGGAGCCATCGGGCCGTCGCCGCGGACCACGACGGTGTCGCGGAAGATCTGCTCGAGGACACCCGCCGACTCGGGGCGCACCGCCCCCTGGCCGGAGATGACCCCGCGCAGGAACCAGCGCGGACCGTCGACGCCGACGAAGCGGACCAGCTGCGCGCCGGTCTGCCCGTCCGGGAGGGGTACGGGCACCTGTGCGCGCAGCTCCCAGCCCAGCGGGCCCTCGGCCTCGTCGATGATGCCGCCCTGCTGGGTGATGCCCGAGGCGATCTCCTCGCGGACCTCGCCCCAGATGCCTTCCTTGCGGGGCGCGGCGAAGGCCTGCAGCTGCACGGCGCTGTCGCCCAGGACGACGGTCGCGGCGACGATCGCGTCGCCGGCGACCTCGACCCGCAGCTCCATGCCCTCGACACCCGGTACGAGGATGCCGCCCAGGTCGACCCGGCCGTCGGCCGGGTTGCCGGGCACCTCGGAGATGTCCCAGGGACCGTCGGGCCGCGGGGCCGGCGGCAGGTTCACGCGGCGCGGCTGCTGCTCCCCGGCACCGTCGAGCTCGTCAGCGCCGACGCCGTCAACGACCTGCTCGGCCGCGCCGCCGTCCTTGGCGGAGTCGTTCTTCTTGCGACGTCCGAACACGTCACTGTCCTTCCCGGTCGGTTACGACCGAAGCGTAGCCATTCCCACCCTGCTGACCAGCGCCTGATCCGGCCACGGCCGCATGACCGCCGGTGGAGCCGAAACCCCCCTCGGCCCGGGCCGAGCCGGGAAGTTCCGCCACCTCGTGGAAGCGCACCTTCTCGACCCTCTGGACAACCAGCTGGGCAATGCGGTCGAAACGCTCGAACCGGACGCTCTCGCGAGGGTCGAGATTGACCACGATCACCTTGATCTCTCCACGGTACCCGGCATCCACCGTCCCCGGGGCATTCACGAGCGCGAGCCCGCAGCGTGCGGCCAGGCCCGAACGCGGGTGCACGAAGGCGGCGTAGCCGTCGGGCAGCGCGATGGACACGCCGGTGGGCAGCACGGCACGCTCGCCGGGCGCCAGCTCCGCGGCCTGCGTGGTGACCAGGTCGCAGCCGGCGTCGCCGGGGTGGCCGTAGGCGGGGACGGGCACCTCGGGGTCGATCCGCTTGATCAGCACATCGACGGGCGCAGGGTTGTTCAGAGCCATCACGGGTTCACCTCGAAGGCGCGTGCGCGCCTGACCTGGTCCGGGTCGGCCATCGCCGCCCGGATCTCCTCGGGCCGACCGTTGTCGATGAAGTGGTCGACCTTCACCTCGATGAAGAGCGCGTCCGCGCGCACGGCGATGGGGCCCTCGGGCCCGCCTATGCGGCCGACGGCGGTGGAGTAGATCTTGCGCCCGGCGACGGCGGTGACCTCGGCCTCCAGGTACAGCACGGTGTCCACCGGTACGGGCCGCAGGAAGTCGGTCTCCAGCCGGCCCGTCACGGCGATGACGCGCAGCAGCCAGTTCAGCGAGCCCAGCGTCTCGTCGAGCGCGGTGGCCAGCACGCCGCCGTGCGCGAGGCCGGGGGCGCCCTGGTGCGCGGGCTTGACGGTGAACTCGGCGGTGACGCGTACGCCGTCGCCCGCCCGGGCCTCCAGGTGGAGCCCGTGCGCCTGTCCCTCCCCGCAGCCGACACAGTGCTCGTAGTGCGCACCGAGGAGCTCGCCGGGTGCCGGGGCATCGGGGTGCCGGACCGGCGCGGCGGCATCGGCCGGGGGCGTCAACGCTGTGTTTCGTCCACTCACAGCCGCAGACCTTACCCGCGCGGCTACCCGCCGGTCGCCTCGTGGCAGGCTTGACGGCATGCAGCTCTCCCCCGCGCACCACGACGAACGTCTGACCGCCCCCCGCTCCTGGTGGGGCATCGCCGTACTGATCGGTCTCGCGTGCGCGCTGATGCTGCTGCCGCTGGGCACGCTGCCGCTGCTGGCCGGCCTGGTCGGCGGCACCGCGCTGTCCGGGCTGCTGGTGAGTTCGTACGGCTCCGCGCGCGTGCGCGTGGTGAACGGCGCGCTGGCGGCCGGCGACGCCCGCATCCCGGTGACGGCGCTGGGCGAGCCCGAGATCCTGGACGCCGAGGAGTCGCGCGCCTGGCGCACGTACAAGGCCGACACCCGCGCGTTCATGCTGATGCGCAGCTACGTGCCGACGGCGGTCCGCATCGAGGTCACCGACCCTTCGGACCCGACCCCGTACGTCTACGTCTCCACCCGCGAGCCCCAAGCGCTGGCCGCAGCCCTCCGCGCTGCCCGCGCGCAAACGGCCTGACGGCCTTCCAGCGGCGTCGGAGACCATCCAGCCCCGCCGGCGTTCGAGGCGGGGGGTTCCCGGACGGAGTCTGGGCGGACGGAGTCTGGGGAGGGTCCGGGCGGGGTTCCGGCAGACGGGCCTCAGCCGTCGTCGTGACGAGGGTCCGGGCCCTCAAGTGCGGCTCTGGTGGCCTCAGGAAGGGGCTGGGAGGGCTGCTCAAGGGCCGGCAGCGCCGAAAGCGCATCCCACGCCACAGCCCGCCGCCGCAGGTCACCACGCACCTTCTCGGCGAGTTTCCGCGTATCCCGGCGGTTCATGACCGCCCCGACGACCGCGCCCACCATGAACGGCATCACGTTGGGCAGGCTGCGGACCATCCGCTTCGTGATCCGCTGGCGCAGTTCGCGCTTCATCTGACCGCCGAGCGCCGCGTTCAGCGTCGTGGGCTTGGTCAGGTCCACCCCGCGCTCCTCGGTCCACGAGGTGAGGTAGGAGAGGCTGCGCTCCCGGAGGGTGCCGGGCGGGCGCAGTCCGTAGACCTCGTGGAGCTCGGCGATGAGCTTCAGCTCGATCGCCGCGACCCCGGTGATCTCCGCGGCCAGTTCCGCCGGCATCGCGGGCGGGACGGGCAGCATGGCCGCCGCTCCGACGCCCGCACCGACGGCGGACGTGGCGTGGGCGGCGCCTGTGATCAGCTTGTCGGCGAGCTGATCGGGGTTGAGGCCCGGGAACTGCGCGCGCAGCGTCGCGAGGTCCCGAACCGGAACGCGCGGTGCGTTCTCGATGACCCTGTCGGTGATGTACAGGGCGGCGTCCCTGACACTTCCGCCGCCCTTGCGTACACCGTTCCTGAGGGCGTGCAGCCGACGAGTCCCGGACCGCTGCCGGGACACCTCGTCGACTTCTGTGGAGGGCACGGCACTCTCCTCGATGGCGGGGCCGCCGGGGGCTCCCGGACCCGTTGCCGGGTCCGTGGTTCCCGCCTGCGTCTCCGCCGGGTCACCCGATGTCCGGAAGCGGCGCTTCCGGAAGGGTGTCCAGCCAGCCACGGCCGACGCCTCTCAGTCGCAGTCGCGACAGATCGGCTGGCCGTTCTTCTCGCGTGCCAGCTGGCTGCGGTGGTGCACCAGGAAGCAGCTCATGCAGGTGAACTCATCGGCCTGCTTGGGCAGGACCCGGACGGCGAGCTCTTCGTTGGAGAGGTCCGCGCCGGGAAGCTCCATGCTCTCGACCGAGTCGAATTCGTCCATGTCCGCGGACGAGGTGGACTTCTCGTTACGCCGGGCCTTCAGCTCTTCAATGCTGTCGTTGTCGACGTCGTCGTCCGTCTTGCGCGGGGTGTCGTAGTCCGTTGCCATTGTTCGCTCTCCCCCTCTGGGTGTTAGCGGTGTCTCAGCGCACGTAACGCGCGAGAGGCCGGACTTGTGCCCGACCTGAGGCGGAGATTTTGCCTCACATCAAGGTCTGTTACTCAATCGACACCCAGCCGCCCACTTGAAGGAGCGATTGGCTGGGATGACGACCGGGACCGTACACGGTCCGGGGGCCGTCTTGCACAAACGCCACCCCGTGTATTTCCCGCCATCGAGGGGGCCGGAAACCCGGACTTCCCGGGCGTTCCGGCCGTGATGGGGTCACTGAACGCACATGCGCCGACACCCGACCCTGTGATCGATCACACAGGCCCGACTGCCTTCACAGGCCAAGTATTCAGCCGAGAGTGAACACCAGGTGGTGGGGCTCACAAAGGAAGAGTGACACGCATCACCAGGCCACCGCCTTCCCGGGGGATCGCCTGCATCCTGCCCCCGTGCGCGCGGGCCACGGAGCGCGCGATGGACAGCCCCAGCCCGACACCCTTGTCGCTGCCCGTTCGCTCCGTACGCAGCCGCCTGAAGGGCTCGAAGAGGTTGTCCACCTCGTACGCGGGAACAACGGGACCCGTGTTCGACACCAGGAGGACCGCCTGGCCGGGCTGGACCTCGGTGGTGACCTCCACCCATCCGTCCTCCGGGACGTTGTACCGGACGGCGTTCTGCACCAAATTGAGGGCGATCCGCTCCAGCAGCACGCCGTTGCCCTGGACGACGGCCGGCACGCGCTCGCCGCGGATCTCCACGCCCTTGGCCTCGGCCTCCCCGCGCACCTGGTCGAGGGCGCGCGAGGCGACCTCCGCCAGGTCCACGGGCTTGCGCTCGACGATCTGGTTCTCGCTGCGGGCCAGCAGCAGCAGGCCCTCGACCAGCTGCTCGCTGCGCTCGTTCGTGGCGAGCAGGGTCTTCCCGAGCTGCTGGAGCTCGACCGGGGCCCCCGGGTCGGAGAGGTGCACCTCCAGCAGGGTCCGGTTGATCGCGAGCGGGGTCCGCAGCTCGTGCGAGGCGTTCGCGACGAAGCGCTGCTGCGCCGTGAAGGCCCGCTCCAGCCGGTCGAGCATCTCGTCGAAGGTGTCGGCGAGCTCCATGAGCTCGTCGTCCGGCCCGTCCAGCTCGATCCGCCGGGTCAGGTCGGAACCGACCACCCGGCGGGCGGTCCGGGTGATCTTGCCCAGCGGCGAGAGCACCCGGCCGGCCATCGCGTAGCCGAAGGCGAAGGCGATGATGCTCAGCCCCAGCAGGGCCATCAGCGAACGGCTCAGCAGGTCGTCCAGGGCGTGCCTGCGCTGTGTGAGGGCACACTCGTTCATCGCCGCGTTGAACTGCGGGATCGCCGGCTGGTCGATGGCACTGACGGCGGGGCACGAAGGGCTGGTGACCTTGATGTTGTCCCCGGCGACGATCTCGTACTGGAGCGCGTTGCCCTCGCGCAGCGCCTGCGCCGCCAGCAGGTAGATGATCGACAGCAGCAGGATGCCGGCGATGAGGAACATCCCGCCGTACAGCAGGGTGAGGCGTATGCGGATGGTCGGCCGCAGCCAAGGGAAGGGACCCTCGGGCTGGCCGGGGTCCCAGGTCGGTTTCGGTGGCGCCGGCGGGGGCGCCGGAGTCGTTGCCACGCGCGTCAGATCCGGTATCCCGAACCGGGCACGGTCACGATGACCGGCGGCTCCCCCAGCTTGCGCCGCAGGGTCATGACCGTCACCCGCACCACGTTCGTGAAGGGGTCGGTGTTCTCGTCCCATGCCTTCTCCAGCAGCTGCTCGGCGGAGACGACGGTCCCCTCGCTGCGCATGAGGACCTCCAGCACCGCGAACTCCTTGGGCGCCAGCTGCACCTCCTTGCCCTCGCGGAACACCTCGCGCCGGTTCGGGTCCAGCTTGATGCCGGCCCGCTCCAGTACGGGCGGCAGCGCGACGGTGGTGCGCCGCCCCAGCGCCCGCACGCGGGCAATCAGCTCGGTGAAGGCGAACGGCTTGGGCAGGTAGTCGTCCGCCCCCAGCTCCAGGCCCTCCACACGGTCGCTCACATCACCGGAGGCGGTCAGCATCAGCACGCGGGTGGGCATGCCGAGCTCTACGATCTTCCGGCAGACGTCGTCACCGTGCACGAGCGGGAGGTCCCGGTCGAGGACGACCACGTCGTAGTCGTTCACCCCGACGCGCTCCAGGGCGGCCGCGCCGTCGTACACGACGTCCACCGCCATGGCCTCCCGGCGCAGGCCGGTGGCCACCGCATCGGCGAGCAGCTGCTCGTCCTCGACGACGAGTACGCGCACGTCGTTTCCTTCCTCCGAGCCCGTCAGGGCACACGTCTGTTGCGTCGTCCATCCTGCCCGTTTCGGCCGTAAACCGGCTGTAAGACGGCCCTCGCACGGGGCAGGCGGGGCGGAAGTGAGGATTCCCTGGCTTTCCGAGGTTTCTTGGCCCAGGGGGCCGGGGAGGACGAGAGAACACCCCATCCACTCCCTGACGGCGGTCTGCCACGTGCCGCCGCCGACCCACGAAGAGGGGGCGAACCCACCATGGACGCATTCACCGCGGGTCTCCTGCAGCGCATCAGGGCCACGCAGACGGACCTCGAGCAGGCCCGCGAATCGGGCGACGACTTCCTCGCGGAAGTGGAACAGGCGGAGCTGGAAGACCTCCAGCGGCTCGCCGCCGAGCACGGGGTACCCGTGTCCGTTCCGGTCTGCTGACCCGGCACCACCCACCCTGCACACCGAACCCCGGCCGCCCCTTCGGGCGGCCGGGGTTCCGTCATGTCGCGCGCGGACCCGCCGTCAGTCGTGCCAGGCGCCGGCCTCCTCCAGCAGCGGCTGGAGCGAGGCGAAGACGGCCGGCGTCCCGGCGAGGGCCAGCTCCCCCGAAGCCGCCGCCCCCGGCCGGCCGCCGGTGACGGCGCCCGCCTCCCGGGCGATCAGCTCGCCTGCCGCCAGGTCCCACGGATTGAGCCCGCGCTCGTAGTACGCGTCCAGCCGCCCGGCCGCCACATCGCACAGGTCCAGCGCCGCCGACCCGCCCCGCCGGATGTCCCGCACGCGCGGAATGATCCGCTGCGCGACCTCGGCCTGACGGACCCGCCGTGCCTGGACGTACGCGAAGCCGGTGCCGACCAGCGCCTGGTCCAGTGGCGCTGCCGCCCGGCAGGCGAGCCGCGCCGTCCCCATCCACGCCCCGCCCCCGAGCACGGCGTGGTACGTCTCGCCGCGCATCGGCGCCGCCACGACGCCCACCACCGTCTCGCCCCGGTACTCGGCCGCGATGGACACGCCCCAGCTCGGCAGCCCGTAGAGGTAGTTCACCGTGCCGTCCAGCGGGTCGACCACCCACCGCACCCCGCTGGTGCCCGGGCTGTCCGCGCCCTCCTCGCCCAGCAGGCCGTCCTCGGGCCGCCGCTCGGCGAGGATGCCGGTGATCAGCTTCTCCGCCGCGATGTCCATCTCGGTCACCACGTCGATCGGGCTGCTCTTGGTGGCGGCCACCGCCAGATCGGCCGGCCGGCCGTCCCGCAGCAGGGCCCCCGCCTGCCGGGCGGCCTCCAGGCCCACGTCCAGCAGTTCGGCCTTCAGGTCCTCGGAGATCACGGTCACGGTCCCACTTCCTACGCGTACGGACTGTCCGCGCCCGCGGCCGCCGGCCGGGGCGCCCGCGCCGGGCAGCAGCCCACGGCGCACAGGTCATGGCTCGCGCCCAGCAGCCCCAGCGCGCACCGCTCGACGGGCTCGCCGCGTTCGGCCGCGGCCCGCTCCAGCACGAGTTCCCGTACGGCCGCGGCGAACCGCGGGTCGGCCCCGACCGTCGCCGAGCGGGCGATCGGCAGGCCCAGCTCGGCCGCCTTCGCCGTCGCCTCGGTGTCGAGGTCGTACAGGACCTCCATGTGGTCCGAGACGAAGCCGATCGGCACCATCACCGCCGCCGGGGCGCCGGCCTCGTGCAGGGCCTCCAGGTGGTCGCAGATGTCCGGCTCCAGCCAGGGGATGTGCGGGGCGCCGCTGCGCGACTGGTAGACGAGCTCCCAGGGCCGCTCCGTGCCCGTCTGCGCCCGCACCGCGTCCGCGATCACCTTGGCCACGTCCAGGTGCTGCCTGACGTACGCCCCGCCCTCGCCGTGCTCCTCGACCGGCCCCGAGGTGTCGGCGGCAGCGGTCGGGATGGAGTGCGTGGTGAAGACGAGGTGCGCTCCCGCGCGCACCTGGGCCGGCAGCGAGTCCAGCGAGGCGAGCACCCCGTCGATCATGGGCTGCACGAAGCCGGGGTGGTTGAAGTAGTGCCGCAGCTTGTCCACCTTCGGCAGCTCGGCGACCCCCTCCCCGGCGAGGGCGGCCACTGCGTCGGCGAGGTTCTCGCGGTACTGGCGGCAGCCCGAGTACGAGGCGTAGGCGCTGGTCGCGAGCACCGCGATCCGGCGGCGCCCGTCGGCGGCCATCTCCCGCAGGACGTCGGTCAGGTAGGGCGCCCAGTTCCGGTTGCCCCAGTAGACGGGCAGGTCCAGCCCGTGCTCGGCGAAGTCCTTGCGCAGCGCGTCCAGCAGCTCGCGGTTCTGCGCGTTGATCGGGCTGATCCCGCCGAAGCCGAAGTAGTGCTGTCCGACCTCCTTGAGCCGCTCGCGCGGGATACCGCGCCCGCGCGTGACGTTCTCCAGGAACGGCACCACGTCGTCGGGCCCCTCGGGACCGCCGAAGGAGAGCAGCAGGAGGGCGTCGTAGGGGGCGGCGGGCCCGCCGGCGGGCGGGCGGAGCTGGTCTGGCATGCACCGAATCCTGCCACCCGGCGTCCGCCCGCGGGAACCGGCCCGGCCGGGAGCAGCCCCGCGCCACAGGTAAGGTGACCCTAAGTTCCGATGTCGGAATTTCCCCGTGCGGGTGCCCGGTCGGCGGTCGTAACCTGTACGGGCGGATGACGTCCCTTACGGAGAGCCCTTGCCCAGTCCCTACCGCGCGATCTTCGCGGCCCCTGGCACCAAGGGGTTCAGCGCTGCCGGCCTCATAGGCCGACTGCCGATCTCCATGGTCGGCGTCGGCATCCTCACGATGATCTCCGAGATCACCGGCCGCTACGCGATGGCGAGCGCCCTCACCGGCACCCTCGCCCTGGCCGCCGCGGTCATCGGGCCGCAGGTCTCGCGGCTGGTGGACCAGTACGGCCAGCGGCGGGTGCTGCGCCCCGCGACGGCCGTCTCGGTGGCCTCGGTGGCGGCGCTGCTGGTGGCCGCCGCGAACGGGTGGCCCGACTGGACCCTCTTCGTCTTCGCCGCGATCGCGGGCTGCGTACCGAGCGTGGGGTCGATGGTCCGCGCCCGGTGGACCGTGATCTACCGCGACTCCCCGCGCGAGCTGCACACCGCGTACTCCTTCGAGTCCGTGATCGACGAGGTCTGCTTCATCTTCGGCCCGATCATCGCCATCGTCCTGTCCACCACCTGGTTCCCCGAGGCCGGCCCGCTGATCGCCGCCCTCTGCCTGGCCGTTGGCGTCTGGCTGCTCACCGCGCAGCGCGCCACCGAGCCCGCGCCGCACCCGCGCGGCGAGCACACGGACCGCACCTCGGCCCTGCGCTCCCCCGGCCTCCAGGTGCTGGCAGCCACCTTCGTGTCGACCGGCGCGATCTTCGGCTCCATCGACGTGTCCACCCTGGCCTTCGCCGAGGAACAGGGCCACAAGTCCTACGCCAGCTACATCCTGGCCATCTGGGCCCTCGGATCCTGTATCGCCGGGATCGTCTTCGGCCTGCTCCATCTCAAGGGCCGGACCGAACGCAGGTGGGTACTGGGCATATGTGCGATGGCCGTGAGTATGATCCCCCTCCTACTGGCCGGGAACCTTCCGTTTCTGGCCGTGGCGCTCTTCGTCTCGGGCCTCGCCATCGCTCCCACGATGATCACCACGATGGCCCTGATCGAGGCGCACGTACCCCGCGCGAAGCTGACCGAGGGCATGACCTGGATCAGCACCGGCCTCGCGGTCGGCGTCGCGATCGGCTCCTCCGTGACCGGTCTGGTCATCGACGCGGCCGGCGCGCAGCGCGGGTACGTCGTCTCCATCGCGTCGGGGGTGGCCGCGGCGGCGGTGGCGTTCGCGGGTTACCGCCGGCTGACGAGGCCGGCGCAAGGGGAGGAGCCAGCTACCGATGGGGACGGCGACAGCAGGGAAGAACGGTCAGACCGCGTGGCGTAACTGGGCGGGCAACGTGTCCGCCCAGCCCGCGCGCGTGGTGACCCCGGCCTCGGTCGGGGAGCTTCAGGAGGCGGTCCGGCGGGCCGCCGAGCAGGGCCTGCGGGTGAAGGCGGTCGGCACCGGCCACTCCTTCACCGCGGCCGCCGCGACCGACGGGGTGCTCGTACGCCCGCAGGCGCTGGCGGGGATCACCTCGATCGACCGCGCCGCGGGCACCGTCACCGTGGCGGCGGGCACGGTCCTCAAGGACCTGAACGCGGCCCTGGCCCGGGAGGGCCTGTCGCTCACGAACATGGGCGACATCATGGAGCAGACGGTCTCCGGCGCCACCAGCACGGGAACCCACGGCACCGGCCGCGACTCGGCCTCCATCGCCGCCCAGATCCGCGCCCTGGAGCTGGTCACGGCCGACGGCCGGCTGCTGACGTGCTCGGAGAAGGAGAATCCCGAGGTCTTCGCGGCGGCCCGGCTGGGCATCGGCGCGCTCGGCATCGTCACCTCGCTCACCTTCGCCGTCGAGCCGATCTTCCTGCTGACCGCCCGTGAGGAGCCCATGGCCTTCGACCGGGTGACGGCGGAGTTCGAGCAGCACTTCGCGGAGAACGAGCACTTCGAGTTCTACTGGTTCCCGCACACCGGCAACTGCAACACCAAGCGGAACAACCGCAGCCAGGGCCCCGCCGCCCCGCCCGGACCGGTCAGCGCGTGGATCGAGGACGAGCTGCTGTCCAACGGGCTCTTCCAGGCGGTCAACTCGCTGGGCCGCGCGGTCCCCGCCACCATCCCCTCCATCGCCCGCGTCGCCAGCCGCGCCCTGTCGGCGCGCACCTACACGGACATCCCGTACAAGGTGTTCACCAGCCCGCGCCGGGTGCGGTTCGTGGAGATGGAGTACGCCCTCCCGCGCGAGCGCGTGGTCGAGGCGCTGCGGGAGCTGTGCGCGATGGTCGACCGCTCGCGCCTGCGGATCAGCTTCCCGGTGGAGGTGCGGACGGCTCCGGCGGACGACATCGCGCTGTCGACCGCCTCGGGGCGCGAGACGGCGTACATCGCGGTGCACATGTACAAGGGCACCCCGTACCAGGCCTACTTCACCGCGGCCGAGCGCATCTTCACCGAGCTCGGCGGCCGGCCGCACTGGGGCAAGGTGCACACGCGGGACGCGGAGTACCTCGCGAAGGTCTACCCGCGGTTCGCCGAGTTCACCGCGCTCCGGGACCGGCTGGACCCGGACCGCGTGTTCGGCAACGACTACCTGCGGCGCGTCCTGGGAGAGTGAGCGGCCGGGGCGGCCGGGCCCGGCCGGGTCAGGGGCTCTTCTCCGGTGCCGGCCCGTCCGCGCCCGGGGTGGGTGCCGGCGGGGACGCGGGCGCCGGCGGTGGCGACGACGCTGACGACACCGGCGCCCAGGATGGTCCCGTAGACGCCCATCTTCGAGGCGAGGAGGGCCTCCGCGGCGGTCGCCGGGGAGCTGCCGGCGACTTGAGCCGCACTCAGGTCGAGCCCCTTCTTCTCCGGTTCGGACACCTGCGTCGCGTTCTGACCCATCGCCATCCCCTGTGTGTCCTGCCTCTCGCGCATCTGACGCTTCCGCAGGTACTGACACCTCAGCGAAACAGATAGTTCCGTTTCTGGGGTTTCTGTGAAGCAAGGCACCGCGAATCGGGCGCGGGTGCTGGTGGGCCCTGTCGGAGGGCAGGCCAACTCCCGCCGTCCGAGAGAAGTTCGGCGGCGCGGCGGTCCACCCAGGTGGCCCGAATGGAGTACTGTGGCGAGCCCTGGGGCCGTCCTTCCTTTCGGATGTCCGGACTCGGGAGAGGGGGCCGACGGATGGAAAACGGCACTCAAAGACCGGTGATGCCGCGGTATCGCACGGGCTCCTGCTGCGCACAGTAATCACTCGGTCACTGTGCGTGCCCAACAGGTAACCGTGCCATAACGGCGATCAAGGGCGCATGCCCGACACGCCGGTTTAACTCGGCAAGGTTGTGGCAGGCTGCACCCGGGCAGGCCACACTCGACTAGCGGAAGCAGCGACGCACGTGACGTCGGCAGGCACCACCCGGGAGGTCCCCATGCCCGAACTGCGTGTCGTGGCCGTCTCAAATGACGGCACACGACTGGTGCTCAAGGCTGGGGACAGCACGGAGTACACGCTTCCGATCGACGAACGGCTGCGGGCTGCCGTGCGCAACGACCGCGCGCGCCTGAACCAGATCGAGATCGAGGTGGAGAGCCACCTCCGCCCCCGCGACATCCAGGCCCGCATACGGGCCGGTGCCTCCGCGGAGGAGGTCGCTCAGATGGCCGGCATCCCCGTCGACCGCGTCCGCCGCTTCGAGGGCCCCGTGCTCGCCGAGCGCGCATTCATGGCCGAGCGGGCCCGCAAGACCCCCGTACGCCGTCCCGGCGAGAACGCCGGGCCGCAGCTCGGCGAGGCCGTGCAGGAGCGGCTGACGCTGCGCGGAGCCGAGAAGGAATCCGTCCAGTGGGACTCCTGGCGCCGCGACGACGGGACCTGGGAGGTCCTGCTCGTCTACCGGGTCGCCGGTGAGCCGCACGCGGCGAGCTGGACGTACGACCCGCCGCGCCGGCTGGTCGTTGCCGTGGACGACGAGGCCCGCTCCCTGATCGGCGAGGCGGACGACCTGCCGGCGACGCCGGAGCCGAGCTTCCCCTTCGTGCCGAGGATCGCGCGGCTGCCGCGCGACCGGCCGCTGGACCGTGCCCTCGACCGCCAGCTGGAGCGGCCCTCGTCGCCCGCGCCGGATCCGGAAGAGGAACGGGACACCCTGACCAGCCTGCTGGAGGCGGTCCCGAGCTTCCGCGGCGACATGGTGGTCCCGGACCGGACGGACCGTACCGAACCCCCGGCGGACGAAGCCGAGGTGGAGGAGCCGCCGGCCCCGGCCGCCTCGGCGGGCGCGGGCTCCGCGTACGCCGACGTCCTGATGCCGCGCACCGTGGCGGGGCACCGCGACCGCCTGACGGGCACCACCGACCGGCAGGCCGAGGCCGACGGGGTCCGCCCCGGCCGCCGCGCGGCGGTGCCGAGCTGGGACGAGATCGTCTTCGGCACCCGGCGCAAGAAGCAGGAGTAGCGCGCGGGCAGGGGAAGGCCCTCGCCAGGGTCTCCCCCGCTCGACCGGATCCGGCCGCTACTGCGGCAACGGGCCCGTGGCCACCGGGCGGTCCGGGTCAGAGGACCACTCCGACCAGCTGTCGGCGTAGAGGTCGGCGGCGATGCCCGCCACCTCCAGGGCCAGCACCTCGTGCGCGCCGGAGACGCCCGACCCGCAGTAGACCCCGACCGGGGTGCCGCCGGACACGCCGAGCGCGGCGAAGCGCTCCCGCAGGGCGTCCGCGGGCAGGAAACGGCCGTCCGGACCCACGTTCTCCGTGGTCGGGGCGGAGACCGCGCCCGGGATGTGGCCGCCGACCGGGTCGATCGGCTCGACCTCCCCGCGGTAGCGCTCCCCCGCCCGGGCGTCCAGGAGGATCCCCGCGCGCGCCCGCGCCGCCGCCCCGTCCGCGTCCAGCAGTCCGGCCGGTCCCGAAGTTGGCTTGAAATCGCCCTCCGCAGGAGTCTCCCGCCCGGCCGACAGCTGACCCGCCTCGGCCGTCCACGCGGCCAGGCCCCCGTCCAGCACTCGCACGTCCGGGTGACCCGTCCAACGCAGCAGCCACCATGCCCGCGCGGCCGCCCAGCCCTGGCCGCCGTCGTACACGACCACCGGCACCTCCGCCGAGACCCCCGCCCGCCGCATCACCGCTCCGAAGGCTTCCGGGTCCGGCAGCGGGTGCCGCCCGCCCGACCCGGGCGGACCTGCCAGTTCGCGGTCGAGGTCGACGTACACCGCGCCGGGCAGGTGCCCGGCCTCGTACGCCGGCCGCTGGTCGGGGCCGCCGAGCTGCCAGCGGATGTCCAGCAGCACCGGCGGCCGGGAACCGGCCAGCTCGCTCTTCAGTTCGGCGGCGGAGAGGATCGCAGGATTCGCAGTCATGCGGGCCATCTTCCTCTCCGCCCGCCACCCGCGTAACAAGCCGGTCATCGGCGGGCCGTACCGATCCGGTCATCTCTGTCCCGGGCCCCGTCGATCCGGCGCGGTCCGGGCGCGCCGAGGCCTCCGGAGTGGAAGCATCAGCACCGGCAGGCGAGGCGACGGAGGAGACGGCTGACATGACCGAGGCAGCGGAGACAATGCGGCGCGCGCCTGGTACCCCGTGCTGGGTGAGCCTCATGGTGCACAGCCTCGGGACGACCGAGGACTTCTACGCGGATCTGTTCGGCTGGGAGTACGTACCGGGGCCCGAGCAGCTGGGTCCGTACGTCCGCGCCCTGCTGGACGGCCGCGAGGTGGCGGGCATCGGGGAGATGCCGCCGGACCGGCATCTTCCGGTCGCGTGGACCACGTACCTCGCCACGGACGACGCCGACGCCACGGCCGAGGCGATCCGTTCGTGCGGGGGGACGGTCGCGGTGGGTCCGCTCGACGCCGGCATCGCGGGGCGGGTGGCGATCTGCTCCGACCCGCTGGGCGCGATCTTCGGGCTGTGGCAGGCGCAGAGCCACATGGGGACCCGTCTGCACGGCGCGCCGGGGACCCCGGTCTGGAACGAGCTGGTCACCCAGGACACCTCGACGGTCGGCAAGTTCTACGAGCACGTCTTCGGCCACGAGGCGCAGACCCACTCGACGGCCTCCGACGACTTCGACTACCTGACGCTCCTCCTGGAGGGCCGCCCGGTGGCGGCGGTGCACGGTGTCGGCCGCTCGCTGCCGCACGACCGGGGCCCGCACTGGATGACGTACTTCGAGGTCGAGAACACCGACGAGGCCGCCGGCCGGGTCACCGACCTGGGCGGCCGGATCATCGACCCGCCCCGCGAGGGGCTCAGCGGCCGGGTGGCCACGGTCGCCGATCCGGAGGGCGCGGTCTTCGCCCTCGTCAGGTCGCCCGACCGGGGGCCGGACGCGGCGTGACGTCCGTCACCAGCCCCCCTTGTGCACCGGCGGCACGTCGCCGTGGGGAGCCTTGGCGGTGACCATCAGCCCGGCGATCAGGCCCGCGAGGAGCATGGCGCCGACCGCCCACCAGAGCGTGGAGGTGTAGCCGCGCAGCATTACTCCGGCGATCGGCCCGGAAGGCAATGCGTAGTGGCGCAGGCGGTCGGTGAGGACGGTGCCGAGCAGCACCGCGCCCATCACGCCGCCGAGGTGCTGGGCCGCGGTGACGGTCGCCGAGCGCGCGCCGGAGTGCTGGAGACCGGCGCCGGCCGTCGCGGTGGCGAAGACCGGCATGAAGGCCAGCCCGATGCCGAAGCCGGTGAGGAGCATGCCGGGCAGGACGTGGCTCACGTAGGCGCCGTCGGCCTCCAAGCCGGTCAGGAGCAGCAGTCCGAGAGCCGCGCACACCAGTCCCGCCGCGATCGGCACGCGGGGCGCGACACGGGGCAGCAGCCGGGCGGATACCTGGGTGGAGCCGATGACGAGCGCGGCGACGAAGGGCAGGAAGGCCACTCCGGTCCTGGCCGGGGCGTAGCCGAGGCCGCTCTGGAGGTAGAAGCCCAGCGCCGGGAACGAGGCGGCGATGCCGACGCCCGCCAGGAGCATGGCGAGCAAGCAGCCGATGCGGTCGCGGCCCCGGACCGTCGACAGCGAACGGAACGGCCCCGACGTCCGGGTCTGCGACCACAGGAAGGCCGCGAGCAGGCCGGCGCCCGCCACGAAGAGGATCAGGATCAGGGGGTCGGTCCAGCCGCTGTGGTCGGCCTCGGTGAGGCCGTAGGTGAGCACGCCGAACCCGCCGGTGCCGAGCAGCAATCCGGCCACGTCGACGCGGGCGCCGGTGCGGCCCTGGCGGTCGTGCAGCAAGGTGAAGGCGCCGATCAGTGCGATCACGGCGAGGAGGACGCCGGCGTACAGCGACCCGCGCCAGGGAAGGAACTCCAGGAGCAGCCCGCCCGTGAGCAGCCCGAACGCCGAACCGCCGCCCGCGATCGCGGCGTAGATCCCGAAGGCCCGGCCGCGCTCCTTCGGATCGGTGAAACCGCCGGCCACCAGGGCCAGCGCGGACGGCGTGACCAGCGCGGCGAAGACGCCCTCGAGGGCGCGGGCCACGACCAGCATGCCGGAAGCGGCGGCCAAGCCGCCGAGGGCGGAGGCCGCCGCGCATCCGGCCAGTCCGATGATCAAGGTGAGCCTGCGTCCCACGAGGTCGGCAAGGTACCCGCCGAGCAGCAGGGTGCAACCGAAGGCGAGCGCGTAGGCCTTGAACACGAGGCCCATGTCCCCGGCGCCAACGTGCAGGTCGGCTTGGACGGACGGCGCCGCCATGCCGAAGGACGCCGCGTCGAGCACCACCGTCAACTGCGCCAGTGCGATGACCGCCAGCCCCCACCACCGCCTGGGGTGCGCGGACTCCGCGTCCGGGGGCGGTCCGAAGCCCTGGCCGGGGATGAAGTGCGCCGGGGCCGTCGGGGCGTACGCGGGCGGCGGGGGGAGCAGCGGCGCCTGCGCGGGCGCGATACGGGGATCCGACTGCGCTGCGGCAGGCGCCTCGACGGGAGCTTCCACCGGGGTCGCCGCAGGCACTTCCGGGCCATAGTCCAGCAACTGGGCGGCATGGCGGACGAGTTGAGCCAACACCGCACCGGGCAGCCATTCCGAGGCCTGGTCCGTCGCCGTACGCGCGGCGATCTGCTCGGGGGTGGGCCGCTTGGCCGGATCCTTGTCCAGGCACGCGCGTACGAGGTCGACCAGCGCCTCCGGTACCCCGGTCAGGTCCGCCTCCTCCTCGGCGACCCGGAAGAGGTGGGCGTTCAGCCCGGTGTCCGCGGCCCCGAACAGCAGCCGCCCGGTGGCGGCGTAGACGAGGACGGCGCCCAGGCAGAAGACATCGCTGGCGGGGGTGAGTTCGAGGCCGCGGACCTGTTCCGGCGACATGAAGCCCGCCGAGCCGATCAGCATGCCGGTCCGGGTGTGCAGGCTGTCCCCGCCGAGGCTGTCCACCGCCCGCGCGATGCCGAAGTCGATGACGCGCGGGCCGTCGACGGTCACCAGGACGTTGGACGGCTTGAGGTCCCGGTGGATCAGGCCCGCCCCGTGCACGGCCTGGAGGGCAAGGGCGAGGCGGTTGGCGAGGGTGCGGACCGAGTGCTCGGGCAGCAGTCCGAAGTCCTTGGCGACCACCGTCTGGAGGTCGGGCCCCGGGATGTACTGGGTCGCCACCCACGGCACGGCGGCCTCGGGATCGGCGTCGAGTACGTCCGCCGTCCACGTCCCGCCCACCCGCCGTGCGGAGGCCACTTCCCGGGCGAAGCGCGAACGGAACTCCGGGTGTCCGGCGTGCTCGGCCTGTACGACCTTCACGGCCACGGTACGCCCGCCCTCGGAACGACCCAGATAGACCAGGCCCATTCCGCCCGCGCCCAGCCGGGCGATCAAACGGTACGGGCCTATGCGGGTCGGGTCCCCGGCGATCAACTGATCCACGACAGCAAGGTAGTCGAACTATCCAACCAACGTGAGCCCCTCAGCCGAATCGCGCGGGGACCTCTCCCGTGTTACCCGGCGGGCGTTACTGGATGCCGGGAATCTGACGGGCCTTGAACGCCTGGCGCACCGCGTCCGCGGCACTCGTGCCGTACATGCGCTGGGCGGTGGCGATCGTCGTCAGCGCCGCGTCCTGGAAGCTGGTGTCGGGGGCGAAGCCGAACTGTGCGTTGACGATGATGCGGTCCGCGGTTCGCGCGCCGAGCGCGCCCCGGATGTCGAAGAGGGCACGGGACCAGATCTCGCCGTCGGCGTGGACCTCACCGACCCGGTCCGCGTAGACCTTGTTCCCGTCGACGCGGCGCAGGCAGTGCGGGGCGGAGCTGTACGTGACCGAATCCCAGTCGGCGACGCACGCGAGGTCGGCCTTCCTCGGCCACCCGTAGGCGGCTTCCGCGTGGGAGCCGACCTCGACGGCCAGGTAGTCGCCGAAGGCCTCGCCGATCGCGCCGGCCTCCGGGGAGGTGCCGAAGCCGGGGACCTGGGCGTTGTGCACCGCGTGCCCGTATTCGTGGACGATCACCTCGGCGTCCTCGGCGTCGTCGACGCCGCCCTTGCCGAAGCGGATCTCCGCCTTCTTGTCGGTGAAGAAGGAGTTGTCGGCGCCCCATTGGTTGATGCGGACGGGCTGCGCCCGGTTGTTGGCCCCGGGCAGTTCGGTGCCGAAGCCCAGGCCCTGCAGGTACTCCTGTGCCTCGTTGACCCAGAAGTAGGCCATGACCTGCTCGAACTGGTCGTCGGCGCGGGTGAGGCCGGCTACGTCCGCGACGTTCGCCGAGGCGCCCGTGTCCGATCTGACGTAGGCCCACTTCCCCGAAAGTCCGCCGCTGCCGTCCAGGTTGCGCAGCGCGGCCGTGGCGTAGGCGGAGGACGGCACGGCGTCGGCCGCGTCCTTGGCGTCGGTGAGGGTCTCGTCGCCCGAGGACTGGACGGGGTTGACCATGAAGATACGGGCCTGGGGCAGCGCCTGGGGCGCGGCCGAGCCTGAGGCCGTGGCCGGCCCGGCCAGGGCGAACAGGGCGAACAGGGCGAACAGGGCCACGGTGGCGGTGGCCGCGGCGGTGAGGCCGCGGGGTGTGCGGCGGTCCATGGACATCCTCCGGAGTGGGATGTGGTGCGCATGACAGGTGATGCGGCGTGATCATTGCGCACCCCCACCCGCCTTGGCCAGGGCTCGTACGCATCCGGTTCGGGCGGGCCGTACCGCATGCGTACCGCATGATGACCCGGTGCAGAATGCGGAGCGGTCCGACGAGGCCGAGGACGAGACGGCGAACCCCGGGGTGCCCATCCCACGCGGCGCCGCGGAGATGTCCGAGCAGGTGAAAGCGGCCCAGGACGGTGATGAAGCCGCGTTCGGGGCGTTGTTCCGTGCTGTGCAGCCCGGCCTGCTGCGCTACCTGAGGGTGCTGGTCGGCGCGGAGGCCGAGGACGTGGCCTCGGAGGCGTGGCTGCAGATCGCCCGGGACCTGGGTTCGTTCCAGGGGGACTTCGACGGTTTCCGCGGCTGGGCGGCGACGATCGGCCGGAACCGGGCGATGGACCTGTTGCGCGCCCAGCGCCGCCGGCCGGTCAGCGGGGTGCCGGTGGAGGACCTGCTCGGCGACCGGCCGACGGCCGACGACACCGAGGCCTCGGCTCTGGCCACGGTCGACACGACGACCGCGCTGGCTCTCATAGCCACGCTGCCTCGCGACCAGGCCGAGGCCGTGCTGCTCCGAGTGGTCATGGACCTGGACGCGGAGAGCGCCGCGCGGGTGCTCGGCAAGCGGGCCGGCGCGGTGCGGATGGCCTCGCACCGGGGCCTGCGCAAGCTCGCCGCACGGCTCGGAAGCAGGCCGCGGCGGGCGGCGGCAGCGGCCGCGGGAGCGGTGACGGCGGCGCACCCGCCGGAGACCCCGGAGGCGCCGGAAAAAAGTTCCGGCCAGGGAGTGACACCGGCGACGGCGCCAACGCTGAAGGGCATGAGATGAGCACCAACCGTCCCCGTCGGATCGACCAGAACACCGCCGAGCAGCTGCTCGGCCGGGGCCCCGCCGCGGCGACGGGCGGCCACGACGCCCTGGCGAGCCTGCTCAGCGCCGCCGCCGCTCCCGCTGCGGAAGGTGAGCTGCCCGGCGAGCAGGCGGCGCTGGCCGCGTTCCGGGCCGCTCGCCTCGCACCTGATCCCGTCACTCGGCACCACCCCCGGAGGCAGCCGATGCGAACGCCGACGCTGGCGAAGCTCCTGAGCGCGAAGGTCGCGGCCGTCGCCGTCGCCACCGCGCTCGGCGGCATCGCCGTCGCGGCCGGCACCGGCCACCTGCCCGCCGTACTGCCCGCCGTACTGGGCGGCGATCCGGCCCGCAGCGAGCCGGGGCCGGCGGCCACTTCCGCCGAGGCCACGTCCGGCGCGGTGCGGCCCGCCGCCACCGGCAGCCCCCTCGCGCCCGTGCCCGCGGACCTTCCGGAACTGTGCCGCGCCTACCTCCAGGCGAGCGGGGCGCATCCCGAGCAGGCGCCGGCCGAGGAGCGCTTCGTCGTTCTGGTCGCCGCGGCCGGAACCCCGGAGGACGTCCCCCGCTACTGCGCGGCGGCGCTGGACGCCCCGGGTGTCCCGAGCGCCGAGCCGGCGGACCCTGCAGGCCGTCCCCCGGCAGGCCGGCCGAGCGGCCGCCCGACGGCGCGGGCCCAGGAGCCCGGCAACCGGCCCACCACGCCGGGGACGGCCCAGACCCACACGCCGGTCGGACCCGGCGACCACCAGACCGTCCCTCCGGACCGTCGGCCGGACGCCCCGACCACGCGCCCGAAGGGGTAGCCCCGCAACTCCCGCCTCGCCCCGCTCCGCTTCCCCCACCGCCGGCCCTGATCCCGCTTCCCGCTACCCCCTAGAGGCCCCCCACCGATGCAGCGACGACTTGGCACCCTGAGCGAGGACACCGTGCCGATCCCCCGCGTCACGGACGGCGACCCGGGCCGGGCGCAGGCCCCTCGGCGGCACGCTCCCGAGCCGAGCCCCGTCTTCGTCGACGCCTCCGGACGCAGGCAGCGCCGGGTCCGCCGGGCAGGGCGTCTGCTGGTCATACCGGCCGCCGCCTACGTCGTTCTGCTCATCAGCACCCTGCTGGGCGGCCCCACGGTCCGCTCGCCGTTCCTCCCCCCGGCCCCGGCACCGCAGGCCCCCAGGTCCGAAGCCTCGCCGACCGCCCCGAGGCCGTCCTCCGGCAAGGCGGCGGGCGTGAACCCCACCCGGTCCGCCGCCCCTTCCCCGGCTGGCACCGCGGCCGGCCGTCCGGCCGTGCCGAGCCCGACCGGGGCCCCCGTCACCTCCCCGACGCCCGCGGCCACCCAGGGGAACGGCGCTCCCCCGGCGGCGGCGAGCACCGCGCGCGGTCGCCCCACCGCCGCACCCGGCCAGGGCGGCGGAAAACCCACCTCCCACCCGTAAGCCCCGAACGCAGCAGGCAGGAAGCACCCTCGTTGTCCAAGAACCTTCGCCGCCAGGCGCCGTCCCGCGGCCGGCACAGCACCGTGCGCACTGTTCCGCTGCGCACGCACTGGCTGCTGCTCACCACGCTCGTGCTCACCCTCTCGGCCGCGCTGCTGCTCCAGGGCTACACCCGGCACATGTTCGACGCCACCGCCGACGGCGCTCCCCGTGGCCGGGGTTCGGCCGCTTCCGTACCGGCGCAGATAGCCTCCGGCGGCCCGGTGGTCGAGGGGGCGGTGGGCCGCACCGCCGGACCGGCCGCCCGCACGATCGCGCTGACCTTCGACGACGGCCCCGACCCCGTCTGGACACCGAAGATCCTCGACGTCCTGCGCCGCAACGACGTCCGCGCCACGTTCTTCACCGTCGGCACCCGCGTCGCCGAGAACCCCGGGCTCGCCCGCCGGATCGTCGAAGACGGCCACCAGATCGGACTCCACAGCTTCACCCATACCGACCTGGGCACCGCTTCCCCCTGGCGGCGCTCCCTGGAACTCCGCGAATCACAGCTCGTCATCGCCGGCGCCACCGGTGTCACCACCCCCCTGCTGCGGCCCCCGTACTCCTCCGGCAACAGCGCGCTCACCGACGCCGACTGGGACGCCGTCGTACAGGCCGGGCAGGAGGGCTACCTCACCGTCCTCACGTCCCTGGACAGCGAGGACTGGCGTCGGCCGGGCGTCGAGCGGATCGTCGCCAACGCCACCCCCAAGGGCGCCGGCGGACAGGTCCTGCTGATGCACGACGCGGGCGGCGACCGCTCGCAGACCGTCGCCGCCCTGGAGCAGCTGCTGCCCCGCCTCAAGGCCGCCGGGTTCACCTTCTCCACGGTCGGCGACGCTGTCGCCCTCCCCACGGCGGTACAGCCCGCGGGGACCGCCGAGCACTGGCAGGGCCTCGCCCTGATCACCGCGCTCCGGACCAGCGACTGGATCATCGAAGCCATCTCCTGGCTGCTGTGGGCAGCGGGCGCGATCAGCCTGCTGCGTGCCGTCGCCGTTTTCGTCGCCGCCCGGCGCCACGTACGGATGCGCCGCAGGCCGTGGGGGGCTCCGGTGACCGAACCCGTCAGTGTCATCGTCCCCGCCTACAACGAGAGCGCCGGCATCGAGGCGGCCGTCCGCTCCCTCCTGGCGTCCGATCACCCGGTCGAGATCATCGTGGTCGACGACGGCTCCACCGACGGCACCGCCGACCTCGTCGAAGCCCTCCAGCTGCCCGGTGTCCGGGTCATCCGGCAGCAGAACGCGGGGAAGCCGGCCGCGCTCAACACCGGCATCGCCGCCGCCTCCTGCAACCTGCTCGTGATGGTCGACGGCGACACCGTCTTCGAACCGGATGCCGTCCGCATGATCGTCCAGCCCTTCGCCAACCGCCGCGTCGGCGCGGTCTCCGGCAATGCCAAGGTCGTCAACCGGGGCGGCCTGCTGGGGCGCTGGCAGCACATCGAGTACGTCGTCGGATTCAACCTCGACCGCCGCCTGTTCGACCTCGCCGAGTGCATGCCGACCGTCCCCGGCGCCGTCGGCGCCTTCCGCCGCGAAGCGCTGCTACGCATCGGCGGGGTCAGCGACACCACCCTCGCCGAGGACACCGACCTCACCATGGCCCTGTGCCGCGACGGCTGGCGCGTCGTCTACGAGGAGCGCGCCAAGGCCTGGACGGAGGCGCCCGCCTCGCTCGGCGCCCTGTGGAAGCAGCGCTACCGCTGGTGCTACGGCACCCTGCAGGCGATGTGGAAGCACCGCGGCGCGCTCACCCAGCGCGGCCAGGCCGGCAAGCTCGGCCGCCGCGGCCTGGTCTACCTCCTCACCTTCCAGGTCCTGCTGCCGCTGCTGGCCCCCGTCGTGGACGTCTTCGCGGTCTACGGCCTGGTCTTCCTGGATCCGCTGCGCATCCTCGGCCTGTGGACCGCGTTCCTCCTCCTCCAGGCCCTGATGGGTCTGTACGCCTTCCGCCTCGACGGGGAACGGCCCGGACCGCTCTGGAGCCTGCCCTTCCAGCAGTTCGTCTACCGCCAGCTCATGTATCTCGTCGTCATCCAGTCGGTGTTCACCGCCATCGCCGGCTCACGTCTGCGCTGGCAGCGGATGGAGCGCTACGGCAGCCTCCAGGTCCCGGCCGGCGCGGCCGAATCCGCGCCGCCCGCCCACGCCCCCGAGCCCCCGCACCATCCGGCCCCCGTACCGCCGGGCCTGGAACTCGCCCAGAGCTGGACCGAGGAGGCCCGGCGCGCCGCGGCCCTCGCGCCGGACGCCGGCTACTACTCGGATCTCCCGCGGGCCGCCCGCCCCACGCCGCACGCGTACGGTCAGGAAGCGCCCGCACAGCAGACGCCCGGGCAGACCCACTGGAGTTGAGCCCGGGGAGACGCCGGTGCGACGGGAGGCGGTCAGCCGGAGGTGACGGGGAGGACGTCCGGGGAGAGGGCGCCTGCGTGGGCCGCGGCCGAGGTCATGCGGCGGCGGTGGTGGCGGCGGCAGAGGACCTCGTAGCCGATCTCCTCCGCCGGGCGGTTCACGTCGCCGACGACGACCTGTTCGCCCTCCACGACCATCTCGCCGCCCACCGTACGGGCGTTGTGCGTGGCACGGGCACCGCACCAGCACAGGGCCTCGACCTGGAGCTGCTCTATGCGGTCGGCGAGTTCGATCAGGCGCTGGGAGCCGGGGAAGAGCTTCGTGCGGAAGTCCGTGGTGATGCCGAAGGCGAACACGTCCATGTCGAGGTCGTCCACGATGCGGGCCGGCTGGTCGATCTGCTCCGGGGCGAGGAACTGCGCCTCGTCCACGATCACGTAGTCGGCCTTGCCGCCCTTGGACAGCTCGTTCACCAGGTACGCGTACAGGTCCATCCCCACGGTCGCCTCGACGGCCTCCGTCACCAGGCCGAGGCGGGAGGAGAGCTTGCCCTCGCCCGCCCGGTCGTCCCGCGTGAAGATCACGCCCTGGAGTCCGCGCGCAGACCGGTTGTGGCCGATCTGGAGCGCCAGCGTCTTCTTACTGGGGCATCCGCCATGTCAGCTGAGCCGGGACCGCTCCCCGCAGCCCTTCGGCACCGTCCGACTCTCGGGCGCGAGAGTACGAGGGCCGCGCGCCCACACCGAGCCCGCCCGAGGGTTGCGCCCGGGACGGGTGGGTCACATCTGCTGGAGTCTGTCATTGGCTTCGCCGGGGGTGAACCGGGCCGGGTCGAACCCCACCCCGGAGTCAAGGCCAAGCCACCGCACGAGGTCGGCGTGCTCCGTCCGCGTCGGATCGGCGAGAGTCCGCTTGAGGTCTTCATAGGCCCCGGCGCCTCCGCAGTCCTCAGGAGGGCAGGCGCCGGAACCGGCTACGCAGACGGGATAGCTCCGGTCCGCCTCGGCTGCAATCCGGTGCTCCACCGTGACGCGGTGGTCCCAGGAGTCACCGAAGTCGTACGTGTACACAAGGCTCCCGCCCTCCTTGAGCAGGGCGCCGAGGGTGACGCCCCGCTCGTCCCCGAAATCGAGCTCGGTGTTGGCCCGGCCGTACTGGACGCCGTCCACGGTGAAGGCGTGCATATGGCTGTTCTCCCAGCCCATGACAGCCTGGATCACAGCATGCACTTGGTCGAGCCGGGCCGCGGCCGGCACCAGCACACGTCGCCAGACCGCCGGTTCGACAACGTCCTCCAGATCGATGCGCAGCTGGAACACTGGTTCTCCGGGGAGCGGTTCGCCGCGTATCACGGCCACGGCCCGCCTGCCCTGACCGGTCAGCTCCACGGTGTCGTCGTCGCTTCGGACGGCCCCGAGGGCCGCGAGGACTTCGAGCAACAGCCGCACGTCACGGTCGTTGCTACCGCGCCAGGTCCGCAGCCGCTCGGGCGGCACATCGTCGAGAATGTAGGGAGCGGTCACCGCCTGCCACACCGCTCTGCGCAGCGCGTCGCCGGCGACCGGGCCGCGAGCCGCGTACAGCCGATGCAGCAGCGTCCGCAGGCCGGCGGCATACTCCTGGGAGAAGACCGACTCAAGCCACCCCGAGACCAGTACGGCACTCCCGATGCGCGGTACCGCTTCGAAGAGGGCGTTCCACAGGCCGTCGGGCCGGTCGAGCAGCCGGGCGTTCTTCTTCACCGGGAGCAGACGGCCACCGGCAACCCTCAGCAGTCGGGCGGCCTTGGCCCATTCCGCCAGCAGGTTGAGGTGGTACAGCTCCTCGCTGGACTTCGTCTTGAACCTCCGGTCACCGATCACCGGGTCCATCTGGTCGCCGGTGCCCAGCAGCTCCACCAAGGTCCGGGCGTCCGCGAGAGTGATGCGGCCGGTCTGCGTCAATTTCCGTCCGGCGCCGATCCACCCGACCAACTCCCGCACCTGTCCCACTGTCTTTCCATGAGACTCGTCCACAACCGCTCCGTTCCGTGCCCTCGCCGCCTCGCCGCCTCGCCGAACCTACCCTCTCGCACCGCCGTCAGCAGTAGGGTGCTTCCGGTGAGCGAGTACCAGTACTACGAGTTTCAGGCCCTCGACCGGCCGCTGAGCGGCGACCAGCGGGAAGCACTGCGGAGCGTCTCCAGCTGTGCCAGGATCACCGCCACCAGCTTCACCAACGAATACCACTGGGGTGACCTGCGGGGGAATCCGCTAACCCTGGTGGAGCGGTACTTCGACGCCCATCTGTACGTCGCCAGCTGAGGCACACGCCGGCTGAAGCTTCGCCTGCCTCTACAGCGCCTGGCCCTGCGCAGCGTCCAACCGTACGGTCTCGGCCACCACGTCGAAACCTGGGCCACCCGAACCCACCTTCTCCTCGACCTGACCAGCGAGGACGAGGGCGGCGACTGGGTCGAGGGAGCCGACGATTCCCTGGCCTCGGTCATCGGCGTACGCGAGGAACTCGCCACCGGCGTTATGCGGCCCCTCTATCTGGCGTGGCTCTCCGCCCTCTCTGCCCGGGAAGCCGAGGACGACGACGAAGAGGAGTACCAGTCCTCCCTGGAGCCTCCCGTCCCCGCCGGCCTGGGCGAACTCACGGCTCCGCAAAGCGCGCTCGCGGACTTCCTGCGCGTCGACAGCGACCTGCTCACTGTCGCCGCACAGAGCAGCACCGCGGCGCCGGAACCCGCGGCCCGTCTGACACGGAAGGAGCTCGCGCGACTCGTCTCCGCCCTCCCGGACGAGGAGAAGGACGCCCTACTGGTGCGCCTCGCCCTCGGCCCGGAACCCCACTTGCACAGCGAACTCGTGCACCGTCTGCGGGAAACTTCCGCCCCGGCGACCGCACCCGGTCGCCGGACCGCCGCCCGGCTGCTGGATGCGGCGCACACCCGCCGCGCCGAGCGCCACGGGCACGCCGAACGCGACCGGTTGCGAGCCCGCGCCACGCGCCTGACCGCACTCGCCGCCGAAGCGGACGTCATCTGGAACCAGGCCGAAGCACACATCGCCTCCAAGAAGACCAGTGCCTACGACGCGGCTGTCGCCCTCCTTCGTGACCTGCGCGATGCCTGCGCTCACGCCGGACACGGTGTCGATTTCCAGCAGCGTCTGGGGCTCCTGCGCGACACCTACCGGAGCCGGCCCGGCCTCATCCACCGTCTCGACAGTCACGGTCTCCGGTAACTCGGCCGCCGGCATGGAAGAAGACGGTCAGGCGTGGTTGACCGGGAGGACGTCCGGGGAGAGGGCGCCGGCGTGGGCAGCGGCCGAGGTCATCCGCTTGCGGTGGTGGCGGCGGCACAGGACCTCGTAGCCGATCTCCTCCGCCGGGCGGTTCACGTCACCGACGATCACTTGGGCGCCCTCGACGACCATCTCCCCGCCCACCGTGCGGGCGTTGTGCGTGGCGCGGGCCCCGCACCAGCACAGGGCCTCGACCTGGAGCTGCTCCAGGCGGTCCGCCAGCTCGATCAGGCGCTGCGAGCCGGGGAACAGCTTCGTGCGGAAGTCCGTCGTGATGCCGAAGGCGAACACGTCCAGCCCGAGGTCGTCCACGATCCGGGCCAGCTGGTCGATCTGCTCCGGGGCCAGGAACTGCGCCTCGTCCACGATCACGTAGTCCGCCTTGCCACCCTTGGAGAGCTGAGCCACCAGGTACGCGTACAGGTCCATGCCCTCCGGCGCCTCCACCGCCTCCGTCACCAGGCCCAGGCGCGAGGACAGCTTGCCCTCCCCCGCACGGTCGTCACGGGTGAAGATCACGCCCTGGAGTCCCCGCGCATCGCGGTTGTGGGCGATCTGGAGAGCCAGGTCCTTTTGCTTGGGCATTCGCCATGTGTGGGTAGCGCACCAGCGCGTCACTGCGCGTACGGGTATCCCTGCCTTCCTGTCGGAAGCCAACCCGTTTCGAGCCGTTGCCGGTTGCCCCGACCGGAGACAGAACCCCCGGTTCAGGAAGGCTTCGTGGCGGTGAAGAGGTACCGATTCAGGCTGCAGAAATAGTCGTCGCCGAGTCCACGCAGGTCGTTCGACCAGGCGGCGACCTCGTCATCGGTCAGTCCGTTGCGCCCGACGACGTACGAGGCGACGATGTCGATCAGACCGGCGCTGTACGTGTCGCGCCGGTAGCCGACGTTGAGGAGCGGTATGACAAGTGGTGGGGACGTCTCGAAACCGGCCCGGCGCAACGCCGGGAGAAGGGTGCGGGGGAGGTGCGAATCAGCGAGATGCTGATCCCATGCGGCGAGCATCCGGGTCATCCGTGGCTGATCGGTGCAGTGCCACACGAGGGAGTCCCAGTCGGTGTCCAGCACCGCGACCCGCCCGCCCGGCACGAGTACCCGGTGGATCTCGGCGAGCGCGCCTGCCACGTCCACTACGTATTCCAGGACCTGCGTCGACACTGCCACGTCGACGCTCGCATCGGCGCACGGCAAGTGATCCGCCGCCGCGGGTCGCAGGTCGACCTTGGCCCCGCCCGGCACAACAGCCCGGGATCGAGCCAGCGCCAGCATGCTTTCGCTCACGTCGACACCGATGACGTGACCGTGTGCGCCGACGGCCGTGGCCATCTCCGCAGCCAGCAGACCTGGTCCGCACCCGATGTCGAGCACCCGCTCGCCGGGCCGCAGCTCGAGGGTGTCGAGGACCGTGCGGCGCTGCGCGACGACATCCGGTGTGCGGTAGGTCCGCTCGACCCTACGTGCCGCTTCCGCGTTGAAGGTGAGCATGTCGGTCATGATGTGCTCCTCGGGTGAGTGGTCTCGCCGCGCTCCGCGAGCTCGGCGAGATAGTCCTGGGCAGAGTCGTAGGCGAAGGTCAGAATCCGTGTGCCGGGGCGGCAGGTCCGCGCACAGGCGAGTGCGGCAACGACGTTCGCCGCGGAGGACAAACCGACCGCAAGGCCTTCGACCCGCATCAGCGTCCGCATCATCGTCGCGGCCTCTTCCTCGGTGACGACGATCTCCTCGTCGATGAGCGCGACGTCGAGATTGGCGGGCACCAGTCCGACGGCCAGACCTTGCAATCGGTGCGTGGTGAACCTGTTCTCCGTGAAGGAGCATCCTGGAGGCGTGACCGCGACGATCCGCAGATCCGGTCGGTGTCGGCGCAAAGTCCGGCCGATTCCGGTGAGATGCCCGCCGGTCCCGACCCCAGCGATCATCACGTCCGGCAGCTCGCCGGAGAATGCCTCCAACAGCTCGATGGCGGTGGTCCGGTCGTGCACGGCCGGGTTCGCGGGGTTGGCCTGCTGGTTGAGCAGGATCCAGTCCGGGTGCTCGATCTGCAGTTCCATCGCCTTCTCGCCGTGCGAGTTGCCGCCCAGCCGGTGATCGGACAGCACGATCTCGGCACCGAACCCTCGAAGGAGCCGCTGCTTGGCTGGGCTGTAGTTGTCCGGGATGACGAGGACCAGGCGGTATCCGAGCAATGCGGTGACCATCGCGAGCCCGATGCCGGTATTCCCACCGGTGGGTTCGAGGATGGTCTGCCCGGAGCCGCGAACGAGGAACCCCTCGTGCTCGGCGGCCAGCACCATGTTGAGCGCGATCCGTACCTTGTGGCTTCCGCCCGGGTTCAGCATCTCCAGCTTCAGGTACACGGTCCGGTCCAGGCCGGCGGTCAGCCGTCGGAGTTCGAGCAGCGGCGTCCGGCCGATGAGATCCAGCACCGACGAGGCGATCACAGGCGTGACCATGTCCATCACCTCGACCCGGCCTGTGACGCGGTGGAGCCGGCTCCACCGTCGCGCGTTCGCCGGACACCGGCGGCGCGGGGTACCAGGATCGACGCACTGGTGCCGTCGGGCACGGTCAGCCGGACATGCGCAGGGGGCTTGCCGGCCGTTGCGTCCAGCCCGAGCAGCAGATGCCGGCTACCGCGGTCGAGTACCACCACCGGTGTGGCGTTCCGGTAGCGGCCGGACAGTCCCTCCACGCGGAGGCCGGGATGAGCCAGACCGCTGCCGCGCACCAGGAGGAGGCCTTCGCCGATCACTTCGATGGCGGTGACGCCGATGGTGGTTCCGCCCCGGATCTCCTGATACTGGTTCAACACGCTCACCCGGGCGCCTGCCGGGATGTCGCACTGCACGAGGGCATGGCATCCGACCACGACATCGTCGCCGATCTCGACCGGGCCGAGAATACGTGCGAACGCGCCGATCTCGACTCGCGAGCCGATGGCCGGGTGCCGCCGGCCTCGCGGATTGTCCGCGATTCCCGTCGATCCCAGGACGACACCCTGCAGGACGTAGCAGTCGTCGCCCAGGCTCGTTGTCTCGCCGATGACCGTCCCCATGCCGTGATCGACCACGAATCTCCTGCCGATCACGGCCGCCGGGTGGATTTCGACCCCCGTCTCCACCGTGGCCTGCTCGGCAATGGAGCGCGCGAGTATCCGCAGGCGACTGCCGTCGGCATCGGAGCGCGGGGGCGTGCCGAGGATCGAATGTGCCAGTCGATGGCTCAGCACTGCCCGGAAGCATCGGTAGGAACCCACGACCTCACGCCATGAGCCGTGGGCTGCGGGATCTCGCTGCGTGAAGGCGAGCAGGTCGCCTTCCACCAGGTCGACGAGCTCCGGTGAGCACGGCTTCCACGCCCCGAGCGTCGAGCGGATCTGGCGCATCCGCGGACGCGCGACGTCCCGCAGCGCGGCAGCCAACGCCTCGTGCCGCTCCCGGGTCTCCACATCGCCCACGGTGATCATGCGCGGAAGCCGGGTGGCGGCGACCTCGCCCGGCGAACGGCTACTTCTCATCAACGAACGGCTACTCCTCATCGAACAACCTCCCCAGCTCACGTTGGTATGCCGCTTCCTCCTCCGGATCGCCGCAGACGATCACATAGAGGAACCCGCCCTTCCCGGATGCCTGCGAGACGGGCATCGTCATGAGCACGCCGCGCCGTCGATCACGGTCGAACAGGAGGCCGGCGTCGGCCACGGTCTCCAGGAAGCCCGCAGTGGAGATCGGCTTCCAGGTCTCGGGGGTGAGCCGCTGGCTGAGCATCGTCATCTCGTCGGGCGACAGGCCCGCCATGATGTCGTAGAGGTGAGTGGATGTCGTCGTCCGGGCGTTGACCTCGGTGAAGGCGATCCGCCCGTCCCCGGTGGCCACCGCGTCGGCGCAGAGCTGCCCTCGGTATCCGATGCCGTGGTAGGCACGGGCAAGGGTCTCGGCCCCGGAGACCAGCTCCAGATGTTGTGACTCGGTCAGCGAGCGCGCCGGGAAGGTCTCGAAGGCAAGCCTCCGGTCGATGAAGGACAGGCGGCCGACGCCCCCCAGCTCGACCCCTGCATCGGTCACGGCGTACTCGGCGTAGTAGCTGGCGGTGGCATCGAGCAGCTGCTCGACCACGACGGCGTACCTGCCGTCCGCGGATGCCCAGTCCCACCGGTCACGCCAGTACCGCGACACGGCGTCCTGCCGGCCGTCCAGCTCGTGCACGGTCCGGCCGCCGATGTGCTGGGGTGCGTGCCTGCCTGGCCGCAGGACCATCTCGTTGCCGGACCCGGCCCCGTGGTGCGCCATCTTCACCATCACGTCGTGGCCGGCGTCCAGCAGCCACTGGGTCGCCGCAGTCGCCTCGAGGTGGCTGCGGCACACCGACCCCGCCGCGATGCGCACCCCGCTACCTGCGGCCAGGGCTCGGAACGTCGCCTTGCTGTTGGCCAGCTCACCGCCGCCCTGGGCGATGAAGTCGGCTCCCGGCAGGCAATCCCGGATGCCGAGCTGTGATGCGAACTCGCTCAACTGGGCGGACGGGAACAGGCTGAACACCTCGGTGACGCAGGCGACGTCCCGGGCGATCGAGTCGAGGAACCGCCGGTCGAACAGCGCGAGGAAGTCGATCCGTCGCCTGCCGTGCAGGCCCTCGGGACACAGACGGACGTCCACCCGGGACATGTCGGTGCCTTTGACCCTGCCGACGTGCTCGACGAAGGCCGGATCCGGCGTGTCGGAGACGAGGACGAGATCGCCTTCCTCCGCGAACCAGAACACGCGTTGCGCCCAGGCTCGGGGGTCCGGCCGGAGAAAGAGGGTGTCGTCGATGTCGTTCGCAATCAAGAGTCTCATCGCATGCCCATCGCCGGTGCTCGGTGCGTGAGGCGGAGGGGCGCGCCGACCGAGGCGACCGTGCTCCTGGCCTGGAGTGCGGCGCGGCCGCGCTCGTCGTGGATCGCTCGTACCCGGGCCACGGCCTCGGCCATGACGTGCCAGCACTCGGCTTCGTCCGCCGCGGCGACGGTCGCGTACCCGATCCCGGCAGACGAGGTCTCGGACATGTCCCGCATCGGCACGCCCAGGGGAACGAGAACGACGTCGTCGACGCCCGGGATGGCCCTGATGTCGGCCTCGTGCACGGTGTTCGGGAACCCGGCCACCGACGGCAGGTGAACCCATCCGTGGACCTTGTCCGGCGACGCCGTGAGCGTTTCCACCTCGTCTCCGGTGAACAGCTGCGTGGCGGCGGCGAACAGGTCGAGGCCGATCGTCTTCTCAGCCACCGTCCACAACCCGCTGCCGCCGGGTCGGCAGGCGAGTTCGTTGGCGACGAACTCGCCCGGGTGGCCGAACGCCTCGAAATGGAAGACGCCGGTCTCCAGGCCGAGCGCCTTGAGCGCGCGCGTCGCGAACTCGTTCGCGGCGGCGTACGCGCCGCGATGCTTGGCGGGAGGCAGGCCCATCGACCGGGTCGGCTCGCCCTGCTTGGTGCACAGCAATGGTTCGCCGTACCGGGAGACCATCAACCTGCCGATCGATCCGTTCTGGATGATGCCGTCGAAGTGCCATTCCGGGCCGTCGATGAACTCCTCCACGAGAACCCTGCGCAGCTGAGGGTCGTGCCGCGCGACCCGCACGATGTCGTGGGCGGTCTCTGCGACGGACACCGACTCCGCGCCACCGGCGGCCGGGGGCTTGACGACGACCGGGAACTCGAGGCCGGCCGCGGCCAGCAGCGTTCGCACGGCGTCGACGGACTGCGCCGCCGCCTCCGGCAGGACCACGAACTTCGCCGTCGGGACGTCTGCCTCGCGCCACTTGGTCTTCTGCAGGGCCTTGTCCCGGCAGGCGAGTGCGACGGCGGGGTCCAGGGCTATGGCGTCGAGCTGCTTGCCGAGGATGGCGGAACCGACGACGCCGTACTCGTTGGTCGTCAGTACGGCGTCCACCTTCGGCATCGGTCCGAGGTGGTGCAGAGCCGACCACAGCGCTTCCACATGGCGGTAGGAATCGACCGCGCAGGCGCGCGTCGCGAGTTCCCTGAGCCCGGGGGTGCGGTACATCCGGTCCCCGTCCGCCGCCTCGTACAGCACCGTGATCTCGTGGCCGCCGCGGTAGAGCCCGCGGATCGCCTTGGGATGTGCGCCGATGTGCAGAACATGCATGGTCTTTCCTCCGTCAAGAGTGGGTGATCGGGTCGTGGTGAATGCGGACGCCCAGGTCGGCGCCGGGTGCGTGCCGCGGAGTGCGATCCGGAACGGCGAAGTACTCCTGGCACTCGCCGGTCCGGCGGACGTCCCAGGTCGCGCAGTGCAGCGAGCCGCCGAACTCGTAGACATTGCGGAACGGGACCGTGAGGACCTCGAACCCCAGCCCGCGCAGCAGCTCGTGCAGGTTCTTCTCGCTCGCTTCGCAGACGACCACGTCCGGAGCGACGCTCAGCAGGTTCATCGACAGCCACTTGGAGGACTGGCTGTAGCGGGGCATCTCGTCATTGCCATACGCCGGCGTCGGCGCATCGACGAGTCGCCATCCGTTGCGGACGAAGAACTCCCGCTCATCGGCCTCGAGCGGCCGGTCCGGGTTCGTGAGCACCAGCCCTGGTCGCAGCGGGACGAATGTGCAGTCGATATGAGAGGGAAAGAGATCGAGCGGGAAATGCAGCACATGGACCCGGAAACCGCGAGGTTCGAGTTCTCTTCGCAGCCAGCGGATACCCGCCCGGTTGGTCGTCATGGATTCCTGGACGAAGATGTCCCGGCCCGCCCTGGTGATGTCAGCCGCATCGAAGAGCACTTCGTCCTGCGTGACGCAGAACTCGAAGTCGTGCATCCTCGCGTGCCGCTCGGCCAGGGTCAGCTCCCAGAATTCCGGACGGTACATCGTGTCGCTCATGGAGGGCTTCGGCGCCGCGGTCCACACCACACGCTCGTCGGCGGTCCAGTAGCGGTAGACGAGGCTCCGGTACGGCAGGTACTCGAAGAACCTGGCCCGCCGCGACATCGTGGCCTCGATGATCTGGTTTCCCACCGTGATGAGGACGTCGCGAGGACAGACAGAGCAGTACTGGTTCGCGACCTCGAAGGACGGCGTCTTCACGGCCGCCGTGAAATCAGCGGCGTCGGGACGGCGAACCGTCACCCCGAGCGTGCGCAGGAGCTCGGCAAGCCCTTCGAGCTCCTCGTTCGCGCGAGCTGTCACATCGGGCGACTTCGGCCCGGTGGGAAAGCGCTGACCACTGGGGGTCCCCCGGAGTTGGGGGCGGTACCCGGATTCGGTCGGTTCGAAGCAGGCTCCGTCCGCGCGGCCGATGAGGATCTCCTCGAGCGGGTCCCATTCGTTCCACGAATTGACGATCGGGCCGGCAGACGCGCCTGGCCGGGGCGCCCTCGACACGTCGGCGTCGATGTCCGCCTGCTGCGGCGAAAAGATCTCCAAAGTCATGTCAATCCCTCTCCGAGTCGGCATATACCTTGATTTCAGATGGCTCCCTGGCGAGTTCCTCGGTGGTCGCCCGGTCCGAGGACTCGGATTCCCACCGAACGAACTTCGGCAAGGCAGCGGCCAGCAACGCTGCCGCGAGAACGGATGTCGCGCCGCCGATGACGGCCGACAGGCCGGGTGAGGTGATCGCGCCGAGCGCGCCGGCGCGCATACCGCCGAGCTGTGGACCTCCGGCGCCCACGACGAATTCGACCGCGCTCACCCTGCTCCGGTAGTTGTCGTCCACCGTGGTCTGGACGATCGTCGTGAGGAAGACGACGCTGATGACGTCCGCCACACCTGCGACAACCAGGAGCGCGATCGCGAGTACCGGAACCTGGACCAGCCCGAAGATCGCGATGCAGGTTCCCCATGCGCCGGCCGCGAGCAGCATGCCCCGGCCCTTGCGGGCGGCCCCACCGGCCCGCCCGGAGAACAGCGATCCCAGGACGCCTCCGACGGCCGGCGCCGCCATCAGCATGCCGAGCGTCTCGGCATTGCCACCCAGATTCAGATCATTGATCGCCGGAAGCAGCGCGGTCGGGGTCGCGAGCAGCGTCAGGCTTAGATCGGCGAGGAACGCACCCCTGAGGACGTCGTTCACACGGATGTAGCGCAGGGCGGCGACGATCGCCTTGGCACCGGGGCGGGCGATCAATCCTTGCGGCGGCATGGCCGGAAGCTTCGCGACGACGTAGATCGCAGCGATGAAACTGAGAGCGTCCACGGCGTAACACACCTGCAGTCCCCAGACCCCGGCGACCGCACCGGCGAGGATCGGACCTGCGATCCCGGCGAAATGCATGGTGAGCATGGTGAGGGCGGCGCCTGCCGGGATCTGGTCCTTGGGCAGCAGGTGCGCCATGAAGGTCCGTTTGGCCGGGACGCTGACGGCGCCGAGGGTCGACTGGGCGATGCAGAGGACATACAGCAGCCAGAGCCGGTCGTTCCCGGCGATGGCCTGCACGGCGAATGCCAACGACACCGCCACCTGGCCGCCACCGGCGAAAAGGACGATCTTCCTGCGGTCGTACGTGTCGCCGAGCGTGCCTCCGACGAGCGCCATGGACAGCATGGGAATCACGGTGCACAAACCGATGACGCCGACCGCCAGAGTGCTCTTCGTGAGCAGATAGACCTGGAGCGCCACGGCGAAAACGGTCATCTGTCCGCCAACACCGGAAACGGCTTGCCCGATCCAGAGCCGGCGGAATGCCGGCGACTGCCGCAGTGGCGTCACGTCGAGCGTCAGCTTCCTGTCCATGCCGTCCAGATCCTTCCTCGCTCGTGAAAAGGGGTCGGTTGCGTCGAGCAGACGCAATGCGTTCTCGGCACCACGCCTGCGCTCCCGCTTGGGATCAATGGCGAAGACTCACGGGCAGCGCTGCCAGATTGCGAAGCGTCGCGGAGCGCATGTATCTGGGCTCGCCTGCCAAGGTCAATGCCGACGGCCGCTCGTTCAGGAAGTCGATGAGCTCATACAGCCAGTCCGTTGCGAGTTGCGCGCCGGCACAGATGTGCGGACCCCATCCGAATCCCAGATGCTGGTTGGGCGAACGGTCGAGAATGAGCTCATCCGGCTGGGCGAAGTACTCCGGATCCCGGTTGGCAGCGGCGAAAAGGGTCACGACGGCCTCACCCTGCTCGATCGTGGTGTCGCCGATCTTCGTTCGCTCGGTCGCCACCCGACTCGTGCCCTGGGCCGGGCTGCAGAAGCGGATCAGCTCCGCCACCCCCGTAGCCATCAGCCTGCGATCGCGCAGCCGATCGAGCACGCGTGGATGCTGCAGCAGAGTCAGGACGACGGCTCCGGTCGAGGCATAGACCGTGCTGTAACTGGCGTTGAAAACCGCACTCACCGTGTTCCGGACGTATGTGTCCGGCATCGCTTTCGTGTGCGGACTCTCCCGCAGGCTCGCGATCATTCCCGGAAGCCGGGTCTTCGCGAACCACGCCTTCATCATCGCGTGAAGTTCGAGTCCCACTTCCTCCCCGGGCTCGGTGTGGCCCGGCTCGAGCCCGCTGTCCATCCGCCGGGTCAGCCCTTCGAAGATCCTCACGTAGGTTTCCAGCGCCGGCGGTTCCACGCCGACCAGGTCACAGGTGATCTGCAGCGCGAGTGGGGCCGCGACCTCACTCATGAGGTCGAACTCGTCGCGATCGCGGAGCCGTTCGAAATGCCCCTCGAGATCGGGTCGGGCACGGCGGCAGATGTCCCGGGTGTCCGGCGCCCGCATGGCGTTGATGATCAGAGCACGCAACCTCGCCTGCTCCGGCGGGTCCTGGTATTGGATGTTCATTCGTTCATCGGGAACGTCGGCGCCGACTCGGCGCAAGTCCCGAGCCCACAACTCATGGTTGCGCAACACCTCTCGGCAATCGCGGTATCGAGTGAGTACCCAGGACTGCATCTGCTCGTGCCAGAACACGGGCGCACGGGCGCGCAACTCGGCATAGACCGGATACGGGTCGACAATCGTTGCCCAGTCCAATGGGTTGTAGCTGATGGACGTCGTCATTGGCTTTCGTTCCTGTCTTAGGTCACGGCGGATCATGTGTGAAGCGAGGTCGGGCCCGGCGTCACTCGGGCCCGACCTGCTCGAACTAGAGGCAGTGGTCGTAGCGCATGGCAACCCCTCCTTTCCGGTGGGAAATATCGGCCGCGGACTCGCGCGGCCGGGGCACAGAAATCCCCGGCCTAATGTGCGGCATAGCGGCAGGAGAGGGACGAAATCGCCTTGGCGTGTTCTACCGGCGATGCGAAGGCCGCCGCCGGGACCAGCACGACGGTGCCGGCCAGGGCCACGGTGGCCGTGGCCATAAACAACAGACGACGCGTCCAGGAATACCCATTCATCGGACTCTCCCTCGAGTTATGCGGGGATTTCCCTTTTGGCCCGCAGAAATGAGACGAAAGCTCGGCCTCGCATTCGTTATCAGTAGGAGTGTGAGGCCCTGGCTTCAAATAAACCCGACCGGGCAATACGGGTCATGCCACTAAAAAGCGTGACTTGACATCCTCGCGCAATCTGGATATAAGCCATGCCTCATGCTGCGAACGAGGGACGGGGCGTGATATCATGCGGCCGACCCGTTCGGTCTTGTCTCCAGCGAGAACGAACGTGGCCAGATCGCAGATCGCGGTGCGGGACACGCCGTCGCATGGCGTTCTGCCGACTCGTCGTCCCGGTTGTGCACGGCCTCGCCGTCAGGGCGAGCCAAGCCCGCCTTCTGCCAGGCTGAGACCTTCCCTGCCCCATCGAGTCCCGCGCACGACGCGGGCACGCCGCCTTGCCGGCGCGGACGGCTTCCTGGCTTCGCTCCGGCCTGCCGGCGCCTGGCGGCGCGCTGCGTGCGGCAGGTGGCGAGGGAGTTCCCTCTGCGGCTGGAGCGGTCGGCTCCACGGCCTCGTGCAGCCACTTTGACCGCGCAGGAGGTGGCGCACAGCAACGACGGCCCGCATCACGGCCGCGGGCCGCAGCGTGCACCTGCGGCGCCCTGCTCGCCGTGATCGCCCAGACCCAGGCCACCGCCGGCTACACCGTCCTGCTTCTGGTGCAGCCGCGTAGGTCGCCGTCCTGCTGCTTGTCGCGAGCACCACCGCGTTGGCCGGGCCGCCCTGACCCGCCGTATCACGACGCTCGCCCGGTACGGCCCCGCATCACCGCCGCCGTCCCGGCCCCCTACCGGCGCCCGCGTCAGGCAGCCCCGACCACCATCCGTCCGGCAGGCCGGCGGTGCGCGTGTCACATCAAGGGTCCGGGTTCCCGTAGCCGCTGCTCACTTGCCCTTCGGCCAGTCGTAGCTGCTGGGCACGTCGACCTTCACGTCTGCCGGTCCGTATACGAGCGCGATCTCGTCGTGGTTCCGCAACTCGATCGCGGCCGGGTTGCCGGGGCGCTCCTTGCCGTTCACGTAGGCGTGGAATTCGTTGCCGCCGCCGGCCTTGAGCCCGCCGATGGAGTCAGGCGTGAGGGCGACGTCCCATTCGGTCATGAACTGACCGAGGGAGAAAAGGGCCTTGCCCGGGGACTCGACGTGGATCACCCCGTTCACCACGTGTGTGTGCAGCGGGCTGATCTGCTGCGCCTTCTGGTCGATGCCGATGTTCCCCGGGACGGCCACCGGCTTGCCGTTCACGATGACGTCCAGGTGGACGTGGATGTGCTCGACGTTGCCCTCCTCGCCCAGCATCGGAAGCCCGGCTGCCGCGACCCGCGCAGAAGCATCACTCGACGCGGCCCACGGCGGACTGGTCGTACGGCCCGAGGCGGTGTTCATCGGAGTGGCTGGTATGCCGGCCTCGGGAGCCGTGGAACGGGACGGCCCGCCGCTTGTGGAGAGCACCGCGATCGTGAGCCCGGCGATGACCACGGCGACCACGATGCTCACGATCAGTGTGAGCCGCCGTCGGCGGCGGCGTTCGGCACGCCCCGCCTGTTCACGCAGCGCGGCAGCTCGGGCACGACGGCCCTGCGGCGATCTCCTGTCAGGCATGGGAGACATGAGACGGTCACTGTTCCTCGGCAGTCGGGCGACCACACCCTGCGCGGAAGCCGGACAATTGGACGAGCCCCATCTCAAGGTTACGCGTCGGCGCCACTCGGCGCCCCTCGGTAGCAGCCTTGACAGAGGCCCTGCGCACCGAGGCGGGCCCGAAGCCCGACCTCCACAAGGACCACACGCCATGACTGGCATCTGGCTCCCCTTGGCCGCGACGCTGCTCGCCGCCGCTCTCACGTACGTGTGCTGCATCCGCCCTATGCGCAAGAACAGTGGCTGCTGTCCGCCCGCACCCCGGCGCACTGCACACGGCCTCGACAAGGAGCACAAGCAGACCACGGCACGACCGCCGTCAGCACTCCACTCCGCGTGCGTACGAGAGGTCGTATGCGGCCTCAACCGTGGCCACGGGTCCGGAAGCCACAGGTCGCGCCCGTTCCCATCTGTGTTTACGCCCCAACGGCGCCGAGCTCCCCGGCGTCACCGTGGCAGCAAAGGTCTCAGCCCGACGCGACCGGCAGCACGTCAGGCGACAGTGCCGCCACTCGCGTCGTCGCGCTCGTCATCCGCTTGCGGTGGTGGCGGCGGCACAGGACCTCGTACCCGACGATCTCCGCGGCATTGCCCACGTCTCCCACCACGACCTTCGCGCCCTCAACGACCATCTCTCTGCCCACCGTGCGGGCGTTGTGAGTGGCGCGGGCACCGCACCAGCACATCGCCTCGCCCTGGAGCGTCTCCACCCGGTCGGCCAGTTCGATCAGCCGCTGGGAGCCAGCTTGCCCTCGCCGGCCCGGTCGTCCCGCGTGAAGATCAGGCTCTGCAGACCACGAGTCGACCGGTTGTGGACAATTTGGAGCGCCAGAGTGCTCTCCCTTGGCCATCCACCATGAGGTCGACCTCGTGTGTGCATTCGCGAGGGCCCTGCGCAGATGACATCTGCATCAACGCAGCTGGGAACCGTGTAGCGGTTGTGCGGATTCACAGGTGCGGATTACCCGTCAGAACGGTTACGTGATAGGACTGTTCGATTCTCGTTCTACCTGACACCACGGGGGGTGGGGCATGTCTGTCACGGTGCCCGACTGGGCTGACACACTTTTGGATCTGATCGGCGTGGCCTGGCCGAATGTGGACGAGGACGCCTACCGGGACATGGCCGACTCGCTCCGTGAGTTCGCCGACGACCTGCTGGACGACGGGCAGCTCGCCAACAACCACGTCGAGCGCCTGCTCTCGGCCAGCAGGGGCGAGTCGATCGAGGCCCTGAACGAGCACTGGAACAAGGTCAAGGGCAAACACTTCAAGGACATCGCGGAGGCGGCCCGCACCATCGCCGGCGCGATGGACTCGGCCGCCACCACCGTCGAGGGCATGAAGCTCGCAGCCGTCGTCCAGCTCGGCTACCTCGCCGCCGAAGCCGGGATCGCCATCTCCCTGATCCCCGTCACCGGCGGCCTCTCCGCCCTCGTCGGCGCGGCCGCCATGCGCGCCACCCAGGAGGTCGTCAAACGCCTCATCAAGGAGTGCGTCGAGGAAGCCGTCGGCTACATCGTCTCCGCGATGACCGAACCGGCCGTCGCCGCCCTTGAGGGCATGGCCGCCGACCTCGTCGTCCAACTCGGCTCCATGGCCCTCGGCTTCCAGGACGGCGTCGACCTCGACCAGACCAAGAAGGCGGGCAAGGAGAGCTTCAACGACGGCGTCCAGTCCGGCAAGGAATCCCTCAACCTCGCCTCGGCCGGAGGCGGCGGGGGCAGAGGCGGCGGCACCGGCCTGGTCGACCTCCACATCGAGCACTCCGAACACACACGGGCCGGCACCAGCCTCAACACCGTCAGCACCAGCATCCACGGCAAGACGACATCGAAGCTGACCAAGGCCAAGTCCCACCACGGCCGCACCCGAGGCCGCGACTCCATCGCCCAGGCCATCGACCCCGCAGCCGACAAAGCCATGGCAGCCCTCGTCAAGGCCACCAAAGCGATGGGCGACCACGTCGGCACCACCCTCCCCAAGGCCGTCAAACGGATATCCACCGACCACAAGAAGAACGACCAGGCCATCCACGACGACTTCAACCGCCTGAAGGGCAAGAACGACCACGACGGCAAGGGAGGCGGAAGGAGGGGCCCGGCCGACCACGGCAAAGGTGAGGACTCGGCCCGCACCAAACCGAACTCGGCTCAGGACGCCAAGGACGCCCCGCGCAGCAACGCCATATCGCTCGACAAGACCGTCTGCAAGAACGATCCCGTCGACGTGGCAACCGGCAAGATGCTGCTCCCGCAGACGGACCTGGCCCTGCCCGGTGTGCTGCCCCTCGCGCTTCGCCGTACGCACGTGTCCACCTACCGATACGGACACTGGTTCGGCCGCAGCTGGGCCTCCACCCTGGACGAACGGATCGAACTCAACCCAGTGGGCTCAGGTGCTGTCTGGGTCCGGGAGGACGGCTCACTACTGGTCTACCCGCGGCTTCCGCGGCCGGGCGGGGAGCAGGTGCTGCCGCTGGAAGGTGAGCGGCTGTCACTGGTCCACGGCGGTGAAGACGAGGGCGATACCCGGTACCAGGTCTTCGACCCACACGGCGGGGTCACCCGAACCTTCACCGGAAGTCCTTATCGGGCCTCCCCCGCCTACTGGCTGGCCGAAGTCCGTGATCGTAACGACAACTACGTAGGTTTCAACCGCCGTTCCGACGGAGCCCACCTGTCCGTGGTGCACTCGGGCGGATACACGGTCAGCCTCACCGCCGACACCTCCCGCGTCACAGTGCTCGCCCTCCAGGGACCGGAGGGCGTGGAAACCGTCCTCCGCTACGGCTACAACCCGGCCGGCGACCTCACCTCACTGACCGGCCCGGAGCGTGTCGACGCTCCCCCCATGCGTTTCACCTACGACGCCGACAGCCGCGTCACCTCGTGGACCGACCGGAATCTGTCCACGTTTCGGTACGTCTACGATGCGGACGGCCGCGTCGTCAGCACCGTGGGACCCGACGGCATCCTTTCCTCGCGTTTCGCCTACGGCGTCCACCCCCAGACCGGACACCGCGTCACCTCTTACACCGACTCCACCGGCGCCACCACGGTCCTCCACCTCAACGACCGGCTCCAGGTCGTTTCCGAGACCGATCCGCTCGGCCATACGACCCAGCTGACCTGGGACGCATACGACCGCCCTCTGAGCCGGACCGACCCGCTCGGCCACACCACCGAGCTGACCTGGGACGAAGCGGGCAATCTCACCGCCGTGCAGCTGCCCGACGGCTCGGCCTCCACCGCGCGCTACAACGCGCTGAACCTGCCGGTTGAGGTGACAGCCCCGGATGGCACCGTGTGGGAGCAGTACTTCGACGAACTCGGCAACTGCACCGGCACCCGCGGGCCCGACCACGCTCTCACCCGATTCACCCACGACCGCACCGGTGCGGTCGCGTCGTTCACGGACGCTCTCGGCTCCACGACGCGCATCCGCGCCGACCGCGCCGGACTTCCCCTGGAGATCACCAGTTCCGACGGGGGCGTCACCACGGTGGAGCGCGACCACCGGGGCCGCCCCATCCGGCTCACCGATCCCGCGGGCAGCGCGCAGCGCTTCGTCTGGGATGCCGACGACCGGCTGCTGCACCGCGTCACCGCCGACGGCAGCCGCGAGGCCTGGCGCTGGGACGCCGAGGGCAACTGCCTCGCCCACACCGACACCCACGGCGGTGTCACAGCCACCGAGTACGGGCACTTCGACAAGCCCCTCGCCCGTATCGCGGCAGACGGGGCTCGCCATGAGCTGCGCTACGACACCGAACTGCGCCTGGTTCAGGTGACCAACCCGCTCGGACAGACATGGGGCTACACCTACGACCACGCCGGACGGCTCATAGCCGAGGCCGACTTCGACGGCCGCCGGACTCACTACGCCTACGATCAGGCGGGTCGTCTGACATCCCGTACGGGCCCTCAGGGAGTGTCGGCCACGTACACGTGGGACTCCATGGACCGGTTGACCTCTCGCGAGGTCGAAGGGCACCTCGTCCACTACGCCTACGACCGTGCCGGCGAACTCGTCTCCGCCCGGTCGCCGGGCTCCGCCGTCGTCATGGAACGCGACGCCATGGGACGGCTGATCTCCGAAACCGTCGACGGTCGTACCAGCCGCTACAGCTACGACCTGCTGGGCCGCCGTATCTCGCGCACGACGCCCTCCGGTGCTGTCAGCCACACCGACTACGGCGAAGCGGGCGACCGCCTCTCGCTCACGACCGACGGACACACGACCGCCTTCACCCATGACGTGCTCGGCCGTGAACTGACCCGCACCTGGGGATCGCCGTCGGCCCCCGTCTCCGTGCATACGGCGTGGGACAACCGCAGCCGGCCCGTCAGCCAGTCCGTGACCAGCGGCGGGACCGCCTCACCCGTCCGGAACTACACATACCGCGCCGACGGGTACCCCGTGCGGATCACGGAGTCGGTAGCCGGGGCCAGGTGGGACAAGCAGATCTCACTCGACCCCATGGGGCGACCGCTCAGCATCGAAGCACCCGGCTGGACGGAGACGTACGCGTACGACGGCGCGGGCAACCAGACCCAGGCCGACTGGCCGCGAGCAGCCGGCCACAGCGAAGCCCGTGGGCCCCGCACCTACGTCGGAACCCGTGTGGCATCCGCCGGCGCTGTCACCTACGAACACGACGGGGAAGGCCGCGTCGTCATGCGACGGTGCGCCAGACTCTCCCGCAAGCCCGACATCTGGCGCTACACCTACGACGCCGAAGACCACATGGTCTCCTGCACCACCCCTGACGGCACCTTGTGGCAGTACACGTACGACCCTCTGGGGCGGCGTACCGCCAAACACCGTATGTCCCCTGACGGCCTGGCGGTCATCGAGACCACCCAGTTCACATGGGACGGATCCCTCCTGGTCGAGCAATCCGACTCCGCCACGCGGACCGTGCTCACCTGGGAGTACGAGGGCCACCGCCCGCTGAGCCAGTACGAGCGCCGGGAAGGGGAAGCCGCAGAGGTCAACAGCCGCTTCTTCGCCATCGTCACCGACCTGGTCGGTGCGCCGACCGAGCTGGTGGCCGAGTCCGGTGAGACGGCCTGGCGCGCCCGTTCGGCATGCTGGGGCACCACCGGCTGGGGCAAGGACGCCACCGCGTACACCCCGCTGCGCTTCCCCGGACAGTACGCCGATCCCGAAACCGGCCTGCACTACAACTACTTCCGGCACTACGACCCGGACACCGCTCGTTACACCAGCCCCGACCCACTCGGCCTGTCACCGGCGCCCAACCCCTCGACATACGTCCTCAACCCCTGGGCGTGGAGCGACCCACTGGGCCTGGCACCGAAGCGCTGCCAGATGGACGCATACGATTGGGAAGGGAGCATCCGCTACGGCCGCCTCGACCACCTCGGACGCCCCACCGGCGTCTACGCCTGCCTTCGGCCCGAGATCCTGGACGCGAAGAAGGGAACGGCCGCCGGCAAGCTCAAACCACCGGGCTGGCGCGGCCACGGAACGGCCTTCAACGAAGCGCGTGGTCATCTCCTCGCCGACCGGCTCGGAGGAGCCGGTACCGGAACAAAGGCCTACCACAACCTGGTCACACAGACCCAGGACCCCACGAACTCGCCGGACCAGCGCGACCAGATAGAACAGGTGATCTTCGACGCGGTCAGGAAGGGCAATGGTGAAGTCATCCAGTACAACATCAAGCCCATCTACGAGGGAGCCAACCCCATACCCATCCGTCTGGACTTCACAGCATTCGGGAACAAGGGCTTCACCTTCACCCACAGCCTCGAGAACCCCGCGGCCGGCGTCAGAACCGGCGTGTAGCACCGGCCCCGAACAGCAAGTGAGGATCACATGACCCGCACCACCCCGCCCCGCCCGGTCGACGCCGAGGGCTTGTTCCCCGCGCTCGCCGACTACCGCCGCACCAGCACCCGCCTCCACCCGCGTCACGGCTCCCCGAAAGCTGACGACAGCTCGGTAGCCGGCCCGCTCCTGTGGCCCGCCGACGAACCGTGGCCTTTGTGCACCGCAGTCCATCCCAAGGGCAGCGGACACCGGCTGTCTGACGTGCGCCTCCAGCGGCGGATCCTCGACGAGGCGTGGCACCGCGATCCCGGGTCGGGTCCCAACGACGCGGAACGCGGGGTCCTGGACACCCTCCAGCCAGGGCCGCACGCCCCGCAGATCAGCGACGCGGACCCGATTCCGCTGCTCGCCGCCGCGCAGCTCTTCGCCCGCGACGTCCCCGACCTCACCGGACCGGACGGCTGCGACCTGCTCCAGGTCCTCTGGTGTCCCTTCGAAGTGCACGGCCCCGACCGGACCATCGACGTCGTGCTGAAGTGGCGGCGCTCCCAGGACGTGGGCGAGGTCCTCGCCGTGATCCCGGAACCCGTCGTGGTGGGCAGGGCCGAATGCGTCCCGAACACGTGCGAGCTGCACCCCGAACAAGTGGTGGAGCACGAGTACGAGGGTCTGCTGGACGAGGACCTTCAGGAGGCCGTCGAAGCGTGGGAGGTGGGAGATGACGAGGAGGACGACGACGCCTTCGACTCCTCCGCCCCCTCCAGCTTCGACACGTACGAGGAGTACGAGGCCGCCATGGCCGCCGCGCGCGCGAATGAGGATGAGGAGGTCACCTACCGGGGCGATCTGTCCATCGCGCCCGGTTGGAAGGTCGGCGGCTTCGCCTCGTGGCACCTCACCGACCCGGCGCACATCGCTTGCGGAGTCTGCGGAACACCCATGCCTCCCTTGCTCACCGTGGCCGTCAGTGAATGGGACGGGGCCTCGGAGAGCTGGATCCCGCTGGAGGATCAGGACTCCGTACCGGACAGCCGGATCAGTGACCCGACCGGCGTCTACCTCGGCCGCGGCCTCATGCGCGTCCACACCTGCCCCGCCACCCCTACGCATCCGCACCGGCTCAGCTTCCAGTAGACGGGCGTTCCCGGTCAGGCGTGGTTGACGGGGAGGACGTCCGGGGAGAGGGCGCCTGCGTGGGCCGCGGCCGAGGTCATGCGGCGGCGGTGATGGCGGCGGCAGAGGACCTCGTAGCCGATCTCCTCCGCCGGGCGGTTCACGTCACCGACGACCACCTGGGCGCCCTCCACCACCATCTCACCGCCCACCGTGCGGGCGTTGTGCGTGGCGCGGGCCCCGCACCAGCACAGGGCCTCCACCTGGAGCTGCTCCAGGCGGTCCGCCAGCTCGATCAGCCGCTGGGAGCCGGGGAAGAGCTTCGTACGGAAGTCCGTGGTGATGCCGAAGGCGAACACGTCCAGCCCGAGGTCGTCCACGATCCGGGCCAGCTGGTCGATCTGCTCCGGGGCGAGGAACTGCGCCTCGTCCACGATCACGTAGTCGGCCTTGCCGCCCTTGGACAACTCGTTCACCAGGTACGCGTACAGGTCCATCCCCACGGTCGCCTCGACGGCCTCCGTCACCAGGCCGAGGCGGGAGGACAGCTTGCCCTCGCCCGCCCGGTCGTCCCGCGTGAAGATCACGCCCTGGAGTCCGCGCGCAGACCGGTTGTGGCCGATCTGGAGCGCCAGCGTGCTCTATCTTGACCATCCACCAACTCACGCCAGGCTCCCCACCATGACGCTGGATGTCCTGGTGGCGTCCTGACTGACCGCTTGGGGCTCCTCGGACTGCTACTCGACCTTTCGGAGGTAAACCCGCCAGTCGCCGGTGGGGTCCTCCACGCGGTCAAGTACCCACAGCTCGTCCCGGACCGGGAAAGTATCACCCGGCTGAAGGGTGTACCTCCGCTCCTCGCCGGCCACCACCCCAAGGCGGACCGTGAGGGGATATCCAGGACGGGCATCCACATGGATCACGCCGAAGCGGCCGATGGCAGCCCGTGTCATAACTCCGTGCCTGAGCGAGATCTCGGCAGTCACGTGGTCACTCCAAGGTGGTGTATCGAGGTCGGATGTACTTATTGAACTGTTTGAGCGTCAAGGGCTTGGGGTCCAACGCGTTCCAGGGATTCCGCAGATGAATCTCTCCCTGGTCGTCCACCTCGGTCACTTCATACGCATGGGCCGGGTGCAGATCATTCGACAGAGGGCCGCCGACTTCCCTCTCGGAATGCGTACCGACCAGCACCGGTTTCCCCTCGGCCAGCCGCTGCCGAATGTCACCCATGAGCTGCTTGTCAGGGCTGTGCCCGTCGTGATCGTACTGTTTGGGAAAATCCCACGTGGCGGCGGGCTGGCCGGTGAGCTGAGTGAGCAGTTCGGCACGATCCTTGGGGCCGCTTCCCTGGTTGAGCCGGACGTAGCCCTCTGGAACCTCAGGGGCTCCCCGCATTTTCTGCCTCTCGGCCCACCGGTCGCGACGTTCTCTGTCCCATGCCTGATCGCTTCCCGCAATCGCTTTCTCCAGGACGGGCGCCCACGCCGCCCCCGTAGCCACGGAATCCGCAAAGGCAGGTTCGCCAGGGCGATCGTCGAACACCGGTAGATCGGGTGTCACGGTCAGATTGATTTCGCGGCCTGTGGGCTCGTACCTGTCGCGTGAGTGGTTGAACTTCGCCTCATGCAGCTTCACCGCGTAGTTGCCGTCCTCGGCCTCCCTCACGCACTCACGAATCGCCTCGGGACGATGACCGGCCACAGCTCCGAGCGTGGCGATAATGCCACAGTCTTCGAGGGCGCCTTGCTCTGTCTGTTCCCGCGAGGGGTCTCCGTCGAAGAGTGGTGTCCGAGTCCCGTCAGCGCGGTCGAGAGGAGTGCCGTAACGGTCGGGGACCTCGTTCGGAGATCGGGTCGGATCCTGGAAGGCCGGGTGATCCACCGTGCCAGTCAGGCGCTCGGGCCCGTCCGTCTCTTGCCTTCTCCTCCCCGCGAGCTGTTTCAACTTGTCCAAGACGCCGCCCTCGACAGCATCGTCGTCCACGCCGACCCTGTCGTGCCGTGCGGGGGCGTCGCGGGGGTCGGGTGCGGCGTCGTCAGCTGCGGGCGCCTCGTCCGAGCCGGGGGCCTCGGAAACCTCGCCGAGTTCGGCTGGCTCCGCAGGTGCTTCAGGGGCATCGTGGGGCGGGACTGGATCCGGCGCCGAGTCGGGGTCGTCGGCCAGTGACACCGCGTCGGCACGGGTGACCGCCTCCGGTGGTTCTGGGGCATCATCCGACACCGGTGCGGGGGCGGGTGCCTCGTCCGCTTCGAGGAAACCGCGCCCGGCCGGGGCATGGGTTTCCGCCGGTCTCGCTGCCTCGGCGGGATCCGGTGCCTCATCCGCGCGCGGGCCTTCGGCCTGATGGGCCTGCTCCACCGGGCCGGGCGACTCGGCACGCTCCGAGACTTCGGCGGGCTCGGGAGCATCCGTGGGGTCGGGGGCCGAGTCGTCCGGTGCGGGCGCCTCCGTCGGGAAGGGTGCGGCGTCGGAATCCGGCCCGATGGGTTCGACCTGCTCCGCAGGAGCTTCCGCGGTGTCGCGTGGTGGAGCCGATTCGGGGGCGTCCGCCGGCGGGACAGGGGCGGGGGCCTCCTCCATTTCGGGAGACCAGGACCCGACCGAGTCACGGGCTTCCGCCGGTTCCGGTGCTTCGGAGGGTTCGGGGTCCGCATCCGAATCCGTGGGCTCCGCGAGGCCAGGAGTCTCAGCCGAGGCCGACGCCTTCACCGGCTCTGGGGCCTCGACAGCATCAGGAGCTTCCGCTGAGTCCTCCGGCGGGGATGGCTCGGGAGCGTCCGTGGATTCCGGTGGGGACGGCGCTTCGGGGGGCGGCGGCTGTTCTGCCGGGCGGTCGCTCATTGGGCGGCTCCCCGACGGGTGTTGTCACGGTAGAGGCGGACCCAGGGCAGGGTGTTGCGCTGCCAGGCCGCTCTGGCGACGTGAATGAAGACGCAGGCCCGGTAGTCGGTCACCGCCGTTTCGGAATGCCCCGTCGCCGCGGGCAAGGGGACCGTGTCGGCGAGGGCGCTGATCCAGTCGGCGGCGTCGCGCCACCAGTCGGCCTGTTCGCGACTGGTCTTCGGATACCGGGCGACGCGTTCCTTCAGCTTCGGCCCGTGCTCGGGCCACACCGCTGTCGCGGCCCTCGAGCGGAAGGCGCACTTGTGCCGACAGCCGTCGCAGCCGGGGAACGGCGCCAGTGCGGTGTCGACCGCCTCGCACTCACCCGCGAAAGCGCGGAAGCGGGCGGCCAGTTGGGCGTCAGATGCCAGGGGGGCACGGCTGACGCCTGCCTCCGCCGCGGCCTGCGCCCGTACGTCGGGCACTCGGAGCAGCGCCGGCCGGTCGATCCGGTCATGGTGGGCGAATGCCTGGAAGGGTTCCAGCGAGGCGGCGTACCGCTCCTGGTCGGGTGAGAAGCGCATGGTTCCGCCGATGAGGTTGCGGTCCTCGGCGGACGGCAGCCGGTGCATGACTTTGAGGTTGGTGTTCTTGTACGCGTCCTCGACGAGCTTGCCGGGGACCTGCTCGACGATGACGATGCCCTCGCCGTACTTGCGGTTCTCCGCCAGTGTGTTGGCGAAGGCCTGGGCGGCCCGGGCCTGGGCGTTGCCCTCCTTCGCGTCGCCGCCGTGTCCGGCCGGATGTCCGAGCAGGCGATGGGCCTCCTCGATCACGGTGACGTGGGCGAGGGAGTCGCCTTCGCGATTCGCCTTGTAGTACTCGGTCATCGTCTGGAGAAGCAGCGCGGTGATGAGCGACTGCTCCTTCTCGTTGTCGCCGACGCCGGCGAGTTCGACGATCACAGGCCGCCGCAGCAGTTCCTCCACCGGATAGGAGCGGGTGACGTCCAGGGTCGTGCCGCAGGCTCCCTCCGCCAGGGACTCCGCACGCAGGCGGGACGCGGCGACGATGTTGTCCCGTGCTTCGCCCGAGTAGTCGAGCTGCTCGCACTGCTTGCGCATCTCCGTGATGAAGTCACGCAGCGTGGGCCAGTCCCCGACGCGGGAGGGCTCCGCGATGTCGGTGGGCACGATGCCTTTGCGCGCGTACGTCGCGCGAAGCGCCCGATTGTAGATGCTGGGCAGGGGGTCCCAGAGGCCGAAGGCCGCGTCGAAACAGGCCATGAGTCCGGCGATATGGGTACTGACGCGTACCCCGGACGGCACCTCGAAGGGGTTGAGGCGCAGCGGCGCGGTCGCCTCGTCGCCGACGGTGAGGACCAGCAGGTCCTCGAATCCGGGGCGGGTGGCGAGCCAACGGTAGTCGTCCAGAGTGGAGTTGACGGGTTCGAGGACGAGGAAGGGGATGTGGTGGTCGCGCCACAGCTGCTCGCAGAACGCGAGGGTGGTGTTGGTCTTGCCGGAGCCAGTCGTACCCACGATCAGGGCGTGCCGGGTGAGGTCGCCGGGGCCGATGCCGATGGGTCCGGCGGGGACGTCGTGGACAAGCTGACGTCCGAGGAGGATCGCGGGACCGTCGGTGCGGTACTCGGTCTCGCCCGCCATGCCGGGGCGGCGTACGGGAAAGCCCGCCATGTGTCCGCTGACGGCCAGGGGCAGCCGGAAGGCCGCGGCGGCCTCACGGGTGTCGACGAGTTCGGCGAGCAGCCGCAGCGGCGGGGAGAGCGGTTCGGGCAGCCGCCAGCAGTAGTCGCCGCCCCTTCGCGGCTGCTCCAGGGTGGTCAGCCCCTGCCAGGCCGCGGGCAGCTCGCCGGGCGCGGGCCAGGCGATGGTATGGGCGGGGCCGTTGATGGTCTCGGTGAGGACGCCCGCCTCCCGGGCGCGCTCCTGCGGGGACACCGTGGCGCCGACGAGTTCGGCGAGGGATTCCGGCAGGGGCGCCGGCGAGGCGAGGGCTATGCGTATGCGGAACACGCGGTCGGTGTAGCGGCGGGCGGCGTCGGCGTAGACCCGGGCGGCGTCCACGGCGAAGGCGTCCGGGGCGAGCTGAGCGCCGGGGGACCAGAGGCCGTCGGGCAACTGCCCGGGGGTACCGAGACGTCCGTACTGCGTGGCGATGCGGTGCAGAAGCGGGCCGAAGTCGGGCGGTACGACGTACGGCTCCAGGCCGACGCTGAGCGTCACGGGGTGCGGATGCGCGGCCAGGGCCTGCCAGAGCATGTCCCACGGCGGGGCCGCCGCGGTGAACGGCTGCGGCGCGAGGTAGTAGTGCACGCCCGCGTCGGGCCGGTTGGGCAGCCCGCTGTGGTAGCGCTTGCGGATCTCCGCCACCCCGGCGGCCGGGTCGGGCGTGAAGGGGGTCAGCAGCCGTGCCGTCTCGTCGCCGTCCCCGACCGGTGTGGCGTGCACGTGCCGGGGCAGCGCTGCCATCCGGTCGCGGAGCGCGCGTGCGGCCGCTTCGGCACGCTCGGCGGTCGGTGCTGCCACCCGGCCGAGCAGAGCGCAGGAGAGCCTGCGCCCCGCGGGGTCGCTGAGGTAGCGCAGCTCGATCCGTTCACCGTGGGCGGTGTCCCATTGCCCCGCCAGCCAGGCGGTCTCGGCGGCCACCGCCTTGGTCCTGCGCTCCGATTCCGGCAGGTCCGCGTACTCCTGGGTTTCGGTGAGGTCCGCGGCGGCGTCAATGCGCACGGCCGTCCACGCCCAGACGGTCGTGCCGTCGGTGACGGTCAGTACGCCGTCCGACCCGGCTGCGCTCAATTTCCGGGCCAGGGCGTGCCGTGCGGCGGCTGGTGCGGGGCCGACGAGGTCGGCGGGGCGTAGTGAGGCGGCGGGGTTCCCGGGGCCTGCGGAGCCGGGTACGTGTGGTTCGTGCGCGGCGGCATGGGCGGGGCGGCGGGCCCGGGCATGGAGCCGGGCACGGGGCCGCCGTTACCGTGTCCGGCTTCCGGCGCGGTGGCGGCGGAGCCGGACTGGATGGGCGGCTCCTGGCCGAAGGCCGTCGCCATCGGCACCTCGATGCCCTGGACAGCCGCCTCCACACCCTCGCGGGCGGCGGAGTGCACGGCCTCACGCATGGCCCGCGGCCGCTCGGTGCGGAGCATCTGGTTGATGTCGCCCGCACGGTTGAACATGCCGCCGACGAGGTCCTTGAGGAAGTGGCCGATGAGCACCGCTCCGTTGCGGCTGCGCCACATCGTCCATCCGACGTACAGGCTGGTCCCGTAGCCGAAGACCGTGACGTAGGCGACGTACCGGCCACTCCTGATGACCAGCCGGTTGTTCACGACCTCCGGCAGGAGGTCGCTGCGGATCCGGACCGGTACCGCGGACACGGGGATCTTCCGCCGGGCGAGCGAGCCGTAGATCGCCGCGTACGCGGAGGACGACGCGGCATGCTTGTCCTCCAGCAGTGTCTTCCACTCCGAGACCGGCTCGTTGACGCGGGCGGCGAGGAGGACCACCCAGAAGGCGATGAAGGAGAGGACCTGTCCGACGCCGAGTTCGTTCCCCGAGTCGAAGGGACCGGAACTCGATGTGAGCGCGGGCAACAGACCGAAGATCAGGAAGACGAAGAAGGAGACCACGAACGCCTGGAACCAGAGCTGGAACACGGTGCGGAACGACACGGACTCGTCGAACCTCAGCTCGACGTCTTCGTACCGCATCGTCTGGTTGCGGTAGGCGGCATTCGGCCCCATCGCTCCCGTGGCCGCCCAGCCGACCGAGCCGCCGCTCTGCATTCCGTCCATGATTCCCATTCCCCCGTCGCCGCATGCGAGTTGATCACATTAGCGCAGGCGTCCGACAGCGGAGCCGCCGGTCCTCCGCGCGCGGACGGCCAGTCGACAGCGTGCGGATCACCTCCTGTAGAAGTCCGTGATCTGCACCGTGGCGCCACCGGGCGCCACCGGGGTGGAGGCGTGTGCGGATACGAAGACCCACAACAGGACGCCTCCGGTCGCCAGGCAGGCGATGGCGGCCAGGGAATCGGCGATAAACAGTCCCCGGTTCTTCTCCTGCCCGTTGAGCTCCTTCCCCGGCAGGAAGGTGTGTCCGAGACGGCCTGAACCGGTACGGAAAGCCAGTGCGGCGACTTCAGGGGACAGGGAACTCGGCACGCTCAGAGGACGGTCAGGTGTGGTTGACCGGGAGGACGTCCGGGGAGAGGGCGCCCGCGTGGGCGGCGGCCGAGGTCATGCGGCGGTGGTGGCGGCGGCAGAGGACCTCGTAGCCGATCTCCTCCGCCGGGCGGTTCACGTCGCCGACCACGACCTGGGCTCCCTCGACCACCATCTCGCCGCCTATCGTGCGGGCGTTGTGGGTGGCGCGGGCCCCGCACCAGCACAGGGCCTCGACCTGGAGCTGCTCTATCCGGTCGGCCAGCTCGATCAGCCGCTGCGAGCCGGGGAAGAGCTTCGTGCGGAAGTCCGTGGTGATCCCGAAGGCGAACACGTCCAGGCCCAGATCGTCGACGGTACGGGCCAGCTGGTCGATCTGCTCGGGCGCGAGGAACTGCGCCTCGTCCACGATCACGTAGTCCGCCTTGCCGCCCCGGGAGATCTGGTTCACGAGGTACGCGTACAGGTCCATGCCCTCGGTCGCCTCGACCGCCTCCGTCACCAGCCCCAGCCGGGAGGACAACTTGCCCTCGCCCGCCCGGTCGTCACGGGTGAAGATCACGCCCTGGAGCCCGCGTGCCGACCGGTTGTGTCCGATCTGGAGCGCCAGAGTCCTTTTACTCGGGCATCCGCCATTTATCCGTAACGTCACCGACATGACACAGCTCGTATTGGATTCCTTGCGGCTCTCCGTGGCTAGGGTGATCAGCGACGACACGACTGAGCACAAGCATCCCGCACACCGCCTCGTGCCGCGCCCTGGGCGTGCGTGAGCGAGTCATGGTTCTACAAGTGGCGTGATCGCCGGCCCACCGGGCGTGAACTGCGCAGGCAGCGGCTGGCCGACGAGATCAAGGAGATCTTCACCGAGTCCGGTGGCACCAACGGATCATCATCCTGCTGGTCCGCAGGAGGTGGCGCTTCTCGGTGAACACCGTCGCGAACCTGATGGCCGAACTCGACCTTGTCCCCCGGAAAGTGAGATACAGAAAGGGGCTGAGCAGGCCGGAGAAGCGTCCGGCGGCACCAGACTTCGTCCAGCGAGACTTCACCTCCGAGGCACCCGACCTCGTCTGGGCGGGCGACATGACCGAGATCGTCACCGAGGAAGGCAAGCTCTACCTCGCCACGGTCATCGACCTGTTCTCCCGGCGCCTGCTCAGCTACGCGATGAGCGCCCGCCACGACGCGGACCTGGTCGTGGCCGCGCTGAACATGGCAGCGGCCACCCGCGGCGGTGACGTCCGCAGCGTGATCTTCCATTTGGACCGCGGGAGAGTACGGCTCGCGGAAGTTCACCCGCGCCTGCCGCCGACTGGGCGTGACACGGTCCATGGGCCGGGTCGGCTCGTGCTTCGACAATGCCGTAGCGAGGCGTCAACAGCGTCCTCAAGGTCGAGTACGTCCACCGTCCGCCCCCGCACCCAGGCCCGGATCAGGATCGCCACCTGGATCACCGACGTCTACAACATCCGCCGGCTACATAGCGTGTGGGCTCAAGAGCCCGATCGACTACGAGAACGAGTACTGCGCCAGCCTCACTGTGGGGCATAGGAAGGGCTACACACTTCGAGGGGCTTGACATGAGCGCCGTCCCCAGCCGGCTGATACCCCCACGATCCGCAACCCGCACCATGAGCTCCCCTTCGCGTCATGTTGCGGATGAACCTACTGCTTGGCGATCTCCGGTCGAGAACCGGCGTCGTCCATCGCAGTGCGGGGGGTGCCCCTATGTCTT
>NZ_JAGGOZ010000064.1 GCF_018614075.1 Streptomyces sp. ISL-94
AACCGGTGGATCGAGGTTGAGGCGGGCCTTCCCCTCGGCATAGGGAAGGCGGAAGTAACAGCCAGCCTTGGCGTCAACGGTGACTACACGTGGACCAACGTAGATACGAAGACCCGCAGCGCGACATTGACCAAGTCGGTTCCCATGAAGGTAAAGGGCGGGGAACATTATGGGCTGTCGCCCCACGGCGTGATCGACACGTACACAACCACCTATTACCACGCGGATGGGCGGACAAGCACTAAGACCTGGGGCGCCTTCGACCTCACTGCGTGGACTCCGGTCATCTACTCGGAGATCCCGATGAACCGGGTGGCCCTCAACGCGACCGTTCTCAAGACAGGGAGCACACCATTCTGACCACTGGAGTGAGGCAGCATCCCGTGATTCGTGGGGCGGTGGGCGCCGCCATGTGTGCCCTCCTGGCGGGTTGTGGCCCTCAGGCGGCCCAGACTGCACCGAACGTCTCCACGTCGAGCTCAGCCTCGCAGGTTCAGGCAAGCCCATCGAACCTGAAGCAGAAGGAGGTGGAACTAACGGCCCAGGCTAAGGGGATGGGGGAAATGCCCACGAACGCAGGCATGAGCCGGATTGATCTGCCTGGAGTCACCGCCTTCCTCTGGGAGTCACTCCAAGGGCATGTCTGCCTCTGGGAATCGGCGCTATCCGGCGGCATGCAGACGATCAAATGCTCAACCACTGATGCCGCACGGCCGAAGAGCGGCTCGAAGGTTGTCGCGCTGCATGGCCCGGGGGCACTGAACGCGGGGGCGCGAGTCGTCCTGTTGGGCGACACCGGCGAGAAGGTCGTGTCCGCCGCCTACAAGGGCCGGGAGCTGGACTGGACATTCGTCAGAACACTCTCCCCTGCGACCAGCGGTCGGGATGTGTACTACGTGACCTTGGAGGAGTTCCCCCTCGAGGGTTGGCTCGACCTGGCCGTACAGGCAGACGGCCAACGGAAGGCAGATCGGGTCTCACTCGCATGGTAGCCACGGCATGAGGTGGGGGCGCCCATCGTGCGCCCCCACCAAGCCGTGGACTGTCCGGAGGTTGGCTCTGCCACGCGCTTGGCTTTAGCGGCGATCAGGTAGCTGCAGGTGTCGAGGGCGGCCTGATCCGAGTGCGGGCGAGATGAACAGCCGTTCGCAGGCGTTCGGCTCACCAGCAATGCGACAAGGGAACGGCTGTGATGCGGAACTGACGGAGGGTGTTGCGTCGTAAGTCCTTGATTGCTATTTCGGCGCTCCGCACCGATGGAGTTGGCGTCTTTGCCTTCGGGGCCGGGTGAGCATGGTGGAGCAATGCTCATGACCTGTGGATCGGCCTCGGGTTGGACGCGAAGGGCGTACCTTCCCGGGTAATCGACTTCTGGTCATCGAGTAGGCCGACGTTGCACCGTCGGTCGGGAAGGCACGCCCGTGCTGAGCGTAGTGAATGCCGATGGAACGACTGAGACCGGCTCCCTGATCGACGACATCGTCCGCGAGGGCGCGAGGCGGATGCTGGCAGCCGCCCTGGAGGCTGAAGTCAACTCCTACATAGCCGAGTTGGCCGACCAGCGAGACGAGAGAGGGCGCCGTCTGGTGGTCCGCAACGGCTATCACCAGCCGAGGAAGGTGACCACTGCGGCCGGGACGGTCGAGGTGAAGGCCCCACGGGTGAATGATAAGCGCGTCGACGAGGCAACCGGCGAGCGCAAACGGTTCTCCTCGACGATCCTGCCGCCGTGGTGCCGCAAGTCCCCGAAGATCAGCGAGGTGCTGCCGCTCCTCTACCTTCACGGGCTGTCCAGCGGGGACTTCGTGCCCGCGCTCGAGCAGTTTCTCGGCTCCTCGGCTGGCCTGTCCCCGGCCACCGTCACCCGGTTGACCAGCCAGCGGCAGGCCGACCACAAGGCTTTCGGCGAACGAGACCTGTCCGCCACGGACTACGTCTACGTGTGGGCCGACGGCATTCACCTGCGGATCCGTTTGGAGGAGGCGAAGGCCGCGGTCTTGGTCGTCATGGGCGTGCGCGCGGACGGCGCCAAGGAGCTGATCGCGATGGCCGACGGCTACCGCGAGTCCTCGGAGTCCTGGGCCAGCCTGCTGCGGGACTGCCAGCGGCGCGGCATGCGCGCTCCCGTCCTCGCCGTCGGCGACGGCGCCCTCGGCTTCTGGAATGCGTTGAACGAGGTCTTCCCCGAAACCCGGCACCAAAGATGCTGGGTTCACAAAACGGCCAACTGCCTCGACAGCCTCCCGAAGTCGGCCCAGCCCGCGGCGAAGAAGGCCATCCAGGACATCTACAACGCCGAGGACAAAGAGCACGCGGCCGCCGCGGTCAAGGCGTTCGCCAAGCAGTACGGTGCGAAGTTCCCCAAGGCCGTCAAGAAAATCGTCGATGACGAGGACGAGCTGCTGGCGTTCTACGACCTCCCCGCCGAGCACTGGATCCACCTGCGGACAACCAACCCCATCGAGTCGACCTTCGCGACCGTCCGGCTGCGGACCAAGGTCACCAAGGGCGCCGGATCCCGGGCCGCCGCCCTGGCGATGGTCTTCAAGCTCGTCGAGTCCGCCCAGGCCCGCTGGCGAGCCGTGAACGCACCCCACCTCGTCGCCCTCGTCCGAGCCGGAGCCCGCTTCGAACGCGGACGCCTCGTTGAACGCCCCGAAGCCCACGCAGCCTGACCCAGGTCAACTGATCTACCGATCTTGGCTATTACTCATCAGCTTTCTCCTCGGGCAGAACAAGTGGTTCGACCCCACGCGCAGCCTCGCGACGAGCCGAGACCTTGCGGTGCCTGATGCGCCAGCCCTGACTCGTTCGCACGAGCTGATCCTCGTAAGTGAAGCTGGCAACCGAACCGTCCTGGTTCAAGGCGATGCCCTTCGACCAGGCCCGGGCGCCGTCGCCGTCCTCGCGGACGATGACGTTGGTGACATGGTGGGCAAGCGGGCCGTCAGGCCCGTGACGATGCGCAGCCGCGATGTACATATCGAGGCGCGGCCGGGATGGGTCCTGTGCCGGCAGCGGAGCGAGACCAAGAGCGGTGGCGTCAACCACGAGATCGGGCGTGAACACCTCGTCGAATCGTTCATAGGTGCCGGCGTCACTCAGGTGACCATGGAGTGCGATCGCCTCGTGGATCGCCAGGCGGTCGTCGGCGGTCAAGCTCATAGCAAACTCCAGACACAACGGTCGGCACGTGCCGGTCGAGGCTAACACCGCCTCCCATGCGACAGACGGGGCGAGTCTGGAGAACGCGATCAACAAGCCGCATGACACACCGATCCACAGGTCTTGACGATTCCTCAGCATGGTGGACAGCGGGCTGGACTCGGACGCGCTTGTGGCCATGGCTGCCTGTCTGGGAGTGACTGCCCTGATCCGGCGGATCGCGGGGTCGCGCATCGTGTTCGGTCAAGAGGTGGTGACTGTGGTGAATCCGGTGTTCACCGATGACAGCCCCTACCGGTAGGTGGCTAGGGTGGCGGCAGCAGTGGGGGAACTTCGTCATTGACACGACGCAGTTGTCGAGATCGGGGCCTTCGGGTTCGCCGGGGCGAGCACCGACCACTTCGTCGGTTCCACTGCCGGGGCCGTAGCCCAGATCAACGAGGCTTGCGGAGCGCCGGGACCTGAGCGGGGCTCCCGTACGGTCCGGCGTTACACCCGAGCGTGGGTGGCTGGCGGCTGCACGTCGGTGATGCTCGTATGCATCGTTCTCGCCGTCACCGTTAGTGACTGACTACGAGGATGACGGCGCTGATGGGAGCGGTGGCAAAGGGCGACGGGCTTATCAGGACGCCCTTCTTGTCCGGTCGATCTGACCCCGCGAGGAGACGAGGCTGAGGGGCAGGCCAGATCGGGACGCCGGCTTCAGTCGAGGGTGATGGGGCCGTCCGGGATCCAGCCGTCAAGGTAGCAATCAGTGAGGTTCGAGGTGTCCTCGAGGAGCTGGCCGGCGAGGTGACGGTTGAGGTGTAGCCGTGAGATCCACAGGAGGCTCTTGTCGGCGGGCGGGGACTCTGTCCGGGCGATGAAGTAGTGCATCTCCGTAGGTCGGCCCGCGTTGTGTCTGGCCCATCGGCGTCCTGCGACGGTGCTCCACCGGATCCTGGATTCGCCCATGTGAGCGAGGGCGAGGGTGGAGGCGGTGTGAGTGTAGGACCCGTGCAGGGGTACGTCGCGTTCGGGTAGTCCCCAGGTCTGGGGTCGAGGAGGTGTGGGACGAACGAGAGCGATCCGTTCGTCGCTGTCGATCGTGATCAGCCTTACGAGCCTTCGCGAGCGAGGTGCGGGGAAGTCCATGTCAAACAGCCTGCGACCCGGCCGGTTAAGTAGCCACGCGATTGGTCCGTGTGGCGGATTGTCTGCGTGAGTGTGCATGTCAATGTGGGAAGCGATCTCCGCCGCGGCGGGAAGGCTCTCTGTCCGGTTGGTCGTCACTACTGGTCAGAGCCACTCATGAACACCCCACACAAACGACAGTTCGCGAGTAGCTCTCGTGGACGTCACGAGATCCCGTCCGGTCGAAAGACCGGGCGGGATCTCGGCGTTTCCGGGGGGACTTGTCAGGCCAGCGGGGTGGCGGCGAGTTCGACGACCTCTGCGGGGCCGGCTCGGAAGGCGGGGCTCGCGGCGTCGGCTTCGATCATGTGCGGGGTGGCGTCGTGCGCGGCGAGGGCCGACTTCGACTCCCACCGCTCGATGAGAACGAAGCGGTCGGGATCGCCCGCCACCTGGTGCAGGTCGTATTGCAGGCAGCCGTCTTCGGCTCGGACGACCGGTGCGAGACGCTCGTACGCCTCGATCTGCTCCCGGCCGCGGCCCGGGAGAGTGGTGATCAGGATGACCAGCTGTATGGGGTGTGACATGCGGCGAAGCGTAGGGCGGCAAGTTCAGTGGCAGGAAGCGCATTTCGGCGCCGGCGCACTCTGATCCCGCCCGGTCGTGTGGCCGGGCGGGATCCGGTGGGTCTGGGTCAGTTCACCGAGTCGAGCCTGGTGCGCTGCTCCGGGGTCAGGTCGAGTGCCACCGCGCCGAGGTTCTCCTCCAGCTGGGCCACCGAGGAGGCGCCGACCAGGGGGAGGACCGGGATGTCGCCGCCCATCAGCCAGGAGAGGACCACCTGGTTGACGGTGGCGCCGGTTTCGGCGGCGACCTCGCGGACCGCCTTCAGGCGGGGCTCGGTGCCCGCGTGCTCGAAGCCCGGGCCGAGCGGCTTGTCGTCGCGGACGTAGGCGCCCGAGATCAGCGGGGAGTACGAGACCTCGTGAGCGACGGGTTGTCCCGCAGGTAGCTGAGCAGGTCGCCGCTGACCAGGCCCTGGTTGCCGTCGGGGGAGCGCAGGCTGGGGATGTCGGTGCGCTGGCGGAGGTAGCTGTGGTGGTGCTGGAGCACCTCGTAGCCCGGTACGCCCGCCGCGGCGGCCAGGGTGCGGGCCTTCTCCACGCGCCACGCCCAGTGGTTGCTGGCGCCCAGGAGGCCCGCCGTGCCGTTCGCGACGAGCTCCGCGAAGCCCTGGACGGTCTCCTCCAGCGGGGTGTGCTCGTCCATGATGTGCGCGTACAGCAGGTGGATGCGCTCGATGCCGAGGCGCTCGCGGCTGCGCTCCGCCGACTCGCGGATGACCTTGGGGGACAGGCCCTCCACGTCGAGGCTGAAGCCGCTGGTGGGCTGGTTGGGGCGGGCGCCGAGCTTGGTGGCGACGGTGACCTCGTCGCCGATGCCGCGGCTGCGCAGCCAGCGTCCGACGAGCTCCTCGCTCTCGCCGCCCTGGGTGCCGTTCACCCAGAAGGCGTAGTTGTTGGAGGTGTCGATGAAGTTGCCGCCCGCCTCCACGAAGCGGTCGAGGATCGCGTACGAGGTGGCCTCGTCGACGGTGGTGCCGAAGGTCATCGTGCCGAGGCTCAGCACGCTCACTTCGCGGCGCGTTTCGGGGGCGGTGCCGATGACGCGGTATTTCACTGTGGTGCCTTTCCGTTCAGGGGTGGGGAACTAGACCGTGGTGGCGGTGGGCTGCGGGAGGTCTGCCAGCAGCTCCGCGACCACGGCGTTCAGGTGGGGTACCAGGTAGAAGTGGCCGCCGGGGTAGGAGCGCAGCCGGAAGGGGCCCGTGGTGTGGTTCCGCCAGGCCTGGGCCTGGGGGGTGTCCACCCGGGGGTCGATGTCGCCGATCAGGGCGGTGACCGGGCAGTCCAGGGGCTCGGATCCGGTGAACCGGTAGGTCTCGGTGGCCACGTAGTCGCTGCGTACGGCGGGCAGGATCGCGGCCAGCAGCTCCGGGTGGTCGAGCATCCGGGTGTCGGTGCCGCCCAGCAGTTTCATGTCGGCGATGAGCGTCTCGTCGTCGGCGAGGTGTACGGAGCCGGGCGCGGGCACCGAGGGGGCGCGGCGACCGGAGACGGCGAGTGCGGCGGGCGGGTGGCCCGCGTCGCGCAGCCGGCAGGCCACCTCGAAGGCGAGCGAGGACCCCATGCTGTGCCCGAAGATCGTGAACGGGCGGTCGAGGAAGGCCCCCTGGAGGAGTTCGGCCGCGATGAGGTCGGCGAGCTCGTGCAGGGACTCGACGCACGGTTCGCCGAAGCGCTCCTGGCGGCCCGGGTACTGGACCACCAGCACCTCGGCGTGGGGCGCGAGGGCGGCCGAGAAGGGGAAGAAGTACGAGGCGTTGCCGCCCGCGTGCGGGAAGCACAGCACCCGCGGGGCGTCGGCCGGCGCGGTGTGGAACCGGCGCAGCCACGGGGTGCCGGTCGGCGCGACCGGGCCCACCCGGCTGCCCCGGCTCGGCCCGCTGCCCTGGCTCACCCCGCTGCTCCGGCTCACCCCGCTGTCCCGGCCCCCGCCGACCGGCTCGTCCACACCGCCCAGGACGCAGGCCTCGCCCTGGTGATCACCCGCGCCCCCGAGTACCCGGGCGAGGCCGGCGCCGCCGTCACCCCCGACGAGCTGACCAGCGCGCCCGCCCGCCCGCTCCCGGCGGCCGGCACCCCGGACGACCCCGCCTACGTCATCTACACCTCCGGCTCCACCGGCCGCCCCAAGGGCGTCGTCGTCCCCCACCGCAACGTCGTCGCCCTCATCGACGCCACCCGCGAGGAGTACGGCCTCGGCCCCGACGACACCTGGACCTTCTTCCACTCCGGCGCCTTCGACTTCTCCGTCTGGGAGATCTGGGGGTGCCTGCTCACCGGCGGCCGCCTCGTGGTCGTCCCGTACCTCGTCTCCCGCGACCCGGAGGAGTTCCGCGACCTGCTGCTCCGCGACCGGGTCACGGTCCTGAGCCAGACCCCCTCCGCGTTCTCCCAGCTCCTGGAGACCGACCACGTCCGGCTCCCCGTACGCCTGGTGGTCTTCGGCGGCGAACCGCTCGACGCCAGGATGCTGCTGCGCTGGTTCGACCACCATCCCGAGAGCGGCTGCCGCCTGGTCAACATGTTCGGCATCACCGAGACCACCGTGCACGTCACCGCCCAGACGGTGACCCGCGAACTCGCCCTCGCCGGCTCGCGCTCCGTCGGCCCGGCCCTCCCCGGCTGGCACCTGTACGTGACCGACGCGCGCGGCCGCCTCGTCCCGCCCGGCGTGACCGGCGAGATCTGCGTCGGCGGCGCCGGCGTGGCCCTCGGCTACCTGGGACAGCCCGAACTCACCGCCACCCGCTTCACGCAGGACCCGTACGGCGGGGGCCGCCGCTACCACAGCGGCGACCTGGGGCGGCTGCGCCCCGACGGCACCCTGGAACACCTCGGCCGGATCGACAGCCAGGTCAAGATCCGCGGCTTCCGCATCGAACTCGACGAGATCCGCTCGGTGCTCCTGGAGGACCCGGACGTCCGCGCCGCCGCCGTGATCGTCCGCCGCGAGGACCCGGCCGACCCGGCGTCCGCCCGGCTCGACGCCTACGTGGTCCCGGCCGACCTGGACACCACCGGCGTCCGCAAGCGGGCCGCCGGCGTCCTGCCCGGGTACATGCTCCCGGCGACCGTCACCGCGCTCGACACCCTCCCGCTCACCACCAACGGCAAGCTCGACGCCGCCCGCCTCCCGCTGCCCGTGCGCACCGCCGCCCCGGCGGCCGCGCCCGCCGCAGGCGCCGGCGGGGAGGACCGCGCCGCCGTCCTCCAGGAGATCTGGACGACGGTCCTCGGGATCCCGGTCGGGCTCGACGACGACTTCTTCGAGCTCGGCGGCAACTCCCTCTTCGCCGTGCGCATCAGCGCCGCGCTGCGCGCCCGCGGCCTGCCCGCGATCCCGCTGCGCGACCTGTTCCGCACGCCCACCATCCGGGCCCTGGCCGGGACCGGCGACCATGGATGAGTACGTCCTGGACGGCACGGAGCCGCGGATCGGCCCGGCGCCGCAGGGCCGCGAGGTCGTCCTCTGGTGGCTCGACACCACCCGCGAGGTGGTCGGCGGCCACCGGGTGGAGAGCGCCGACGCCCTGCTCAGCGAGGCGGAGCGGGGCCGGGCGGCGCGGCTGCGCCGCCCCGGCGACCGGCACCGCTACCGCGCCGCCCACATCGGGCTGCGGCTGGTCCTCGGCGGCTACACCGGCCTGGACCCCCGGGCCGTGCCGGTGACGAGGGAGGACTGCCCCTGCTGCGGGGAGCCGCACGGCCGTCCCGCCGTCGCGGGCGGCGGCCCCCACTTCTCCCTGTCGCACAGCGACGACCTGGCCCTGATCGCCGTCTCCGGCGTGCCGGTCGGCGCCGACGTGGAGGGAGTCCCCAAGCCGGGCATCGCCGAGGAACTGCTCCCCTCCCTGCACCCGCAGGAGAACACCGCCCTGCGCGCCCTGCCCGACGCGCGGCGGCCGACCGCGCTGGCCCGGCTCTGGACCCGCAAGGAGGCCTACCTCAAGGGCACGGGCGTGGGCCTCGCCTACGGCTTCGCCGACCCGTACGTCGGCATCTCGGACACCCCGGCCCCCCTCGACGGCTGGACCGTCCTCGACGTACAGGCCCCGCCGGCCTACGCCGCGGCCATCGCTCTGAGCGCCGCCTGAGGGCACACTGCGCCCATGACGATCACGGGTGAGCAGGACGCGGGAACGGCCCAGGCCTGGGCCGCGCTCGGCGGGGCGCCGGAACTCGCCGGGCGGGTGCGCTACCGCGGGGCGGCCGGCCTCGGAGAGGGGCCGCTGCCCGTACGGGAGCTGGCGCGGGCGACGGTCGGCGTGTGCGCGCTGGCCGCGGCGGAGCTGGCCGCCGTACGGGCGGGGGCCGGGGGCGGGCCGGATGAGGTGGCCGCCCCCGTGGTGGACGAGGGCGCGGTCGCGACGGCGTTCGTCAGCGAGCGGCACCTGCGGGTGGCGGGGCGGCAGCCGGTGAGCTTCGCGCCCCTGTCCGGCTTCTGGCGGGCGGCGGACGGATGGGTCCGTACGCACGCCAACTACCCGCACCACGAGGCCGCGCTGGTACGGGCGCTGCGGCTGCCGTCCGCGACGCCCGAGGCGGTACGCGCCGCGGTGGCCGAGCGGCCGGCCGTCGAGGTACAGGAACGCGTGTACGGGCAGGGCGGGCTCGCGGTGGCCGTGGCGCGCGCGTACGGCGATCCGCAGCCGCTCGTCGGGCCCGTACGGGAATCCGGGGCGCGGGGGCGGACGCTCGGGCCGGCCCCCGCGGGGCGGCCGGCGGCCGGGGTACGGGTGCTGGACCTGACCCGGGTCATCGCCGGGCCGGTGGCGACGCGGACGCTGGGGCTGTTGGGCGCGGACGTCCTGCGGATCGACGCGCCGGGGCTGCCGGAGTCGGACGACGCGTACGCGGACACCGGCTTCGGGAAGCGGTCCGCGCTGCTGGACCTCGCGGTGGCGGGGGACCGGGCGGTGTTCGAGGGGCTGCTGGCCGAGGCGGACGTGGTGGTGAGCGGGTACCGGCCGGGGGCGCTGGAGCGGTACGGGCTCGGGGCGGCGCAGCTGCTGGAGCGGTGGCCGGGGCTGGTGGTGGCCGAACTGTGCGCGTGGGGCTGGGGCGGTGCGTGGGCCGGGCGGCGGGGGTTCGACTCGCTGGTGCAGGCGGGGTACGGGATCGCTGCGCGGTGCGGTGGCCCGGACGGGGAGCCGGGGGTGCTCCCGGCGCAGGCGCTGGATCACGGGACCGGGTACCTCGTGGCGGCCGGGGTCCTGCGGGCCCTGGCGGCCGGGGGCGGCCGGGCGCTGCGGTTCTCCCTGGCCGGGACGGGGTCGTGGCTGGTCCACGGGCTCCGGCAGGTCGGTCCGGCCGAACCGGGCTACGCGCCCGAGCCATGGCTCCGCGAGGCGGACTCGGGGTACGGCCGTCTCCGGTATGCCGCGAGCCCCTTCGGGGACTGGGCCCGCGGGCCCTCCCGCTGGGGTACGGACCAGCCGGTGTGGCTCCCGCGCTAGGGGGTGCCGCTGCGCGGGGCTTGCCCCTCCCCGCCCTTCCACCTCCCCCGGACTCTCCCCCAGCTACCGCTGGGAGGTGCCCCCGTCCGGGGCCCCCTCCCGGGCTCTGCCCGGACCCGGTCCTCAAACGCCGGACGGGCTGAAGGACCTGGGGCTCCGCCCCAGACCCTGCCCCTCAAATGCCGGAGGGGCTGGATGGGGCGGAAGTGGCTCGTAGGGGCTTGGTCATGCAGCGGCTTGAGTCGTAGAAGCGGTAGTGGCCGAACTTGGCCGACAGGGTGTAGCCCGAGGAGAGGTAGAGGGCGATCGCCTCCGGCTGCTGGTCGCCCGTTTCGAGGACCATCCGGGTGCGGCCCGCCTCGCGGGCGTCCGACTCCAGGGCTGCCAGGATGCGGCGGGCCAGGCCCAGGCCGCGGGCCTCCGGGATCACGTACATGCGCTTCAGCTCGGCGTCGCCGTCCGAGTAGCCCTCGTCGTTCTCCTCCTGGCTGCGCCAGCCGCCGCTCGCGACCGGGGAGCCCGCGGCGTCGTACGCCAGCAGGTAGAGGCCCCTCGGCGGGGCGAACATGGCGGGGTCGAGGAAGGTGACATCCCCCTCGCCGTCGTACCGCTCCTGGTACTCCAGCTGGACCTGGTCGTTGAGCTTGACCGCGTCCGGGTGGTCGTACGGCACGGCGTGGAGCTGGATCCCGTGTGACATCCGAACATCGTACGGAACACGCTCAATGTCCGCGGGATGGGCCCTGGCTCCGGGAGCGCCCAGGCCTCAGTAACAGCGCGCGGCGGCGGGCGCCGCTCGGAGGCCGCGCGCTACTTGCCCTTCAGGATTTGATCGACGCGGCCGGTTGAGAGGCCGAGTTGCTCGCCAATCTCTCGCAGCTTGAGCGTCTTGCGTAGCTCGGTCACATCATCCGCGCGGATTTTTCGCAGGTCCGTCTGTCCCTCCCGCAGGGCACCGAGCACTACCGTCGCTACGTCGACGGTGGCTCGTACTCCTGTGCGGTTGGCTCAACACCCACGGGTACCTCACCGTGCGAGGCAACCCCTGGAGCGTCCAAGTCCTCACGCGGTATATGGACTCCGGGTTCCCGGCCGGTCTGCTACGCGTACACGACCCGAAATGCGCCTGTGGGCACACCAACAGCTGCCCGAACCACATATTCATACCCGGCGCGCACGAGGAACTCATTTCGCCGGAACTGTGGCAGCAGGTACCAGGACGAACGCGAGAGAAGGAAGGCGCCACCGCGCTCCGTCAAACCCCTGTATCCGCTCACCAACCTTGCCAAGTGCGATCACTGCCGTGGTACCGCCCCGGTCGAGTCCGGCGAGCGTAAGGGGCCGGACGGAGAGAAGCAGCTCGTCCGCGGGTACTCCTATTGCTGCGGCCGACGCTCGGTGACGAATGCGGTCCCGGGCGGATTCGTACTCTCCTTCCGCGTAGTCATCCGAGCCTCTGATTGTTGGGCTGGCACAGGAGTGGGACGCGCTCCTGAACTCTGAAAAGAACGCGCTGCTCAAGCAGCTCGTTCGTCGAGTTACCCTCCGGCGGGGCGATGGGGCGCCCGTGATCATCACCGTGCATCCGTTGTGGGAGCCGGACCGCTGGGCCGATAGCGATGAGACGAACAGCCCTCCAGAGGGCTCCGCCGAGTAAGCTGCTCCCGTTTTGTGCGATGTGGGGAGCATGTTTTGATCACTGTGACGTCCGTGAATGTGAATGGGATCCGCGCCGCCGCCAAGAAGGGGTTCGTGGAGTGGCTCGCCGGATCCGACGCCGACGTCGTCTGCCTGCAGGAAGTGCGGGCGGAGGAGGGGCAGATTCCGGCGGAGGCACGGACCCCCGAGGGCTGGCACACCGTGTTCGCGCCGGCCGCCGTCAAGGGGCGGGCCGGCGTCGCGGTGTACACGCGGCGGGAGCCGGAGCGGGTGCAGGTCGGGTTCGGGAGTGACGAGTTCGACGCGAGCGGCCGGTACCTGGAGATCGACCTGCCCGGTGTCACCGTCGCCAGCCTCTACCTGCCCTCCGGTGAGGCCGGGACCGCGAAGCAGGACGAGAAGTACCGGTTCATGGGGGAGTTCCACACCTACCTGCAGAAGCTGAAGATCCGGGCCGCCGCCGACGGGCGCGAGGTCGTGGTCTGCGGCGACTGGAACATCTGCCACAAGGAAGCCGACCTCAAGAACTGGAAGACCAACCGGAAGAACGCCGGCTTCCTGCCCGAGGAGCGGGAGTGGCTCGGCACCGTGTACACCGACGCCGGGTACGTCGACGTGGTGCGCGAGCTGCACCCCGACACCGAGGGGCCGTACTCCTGGTGGTCCTACCGCGGGCGGGCCTTCGACAACGACGCCGGCTGGCGCATCGACCTGCAGGTGGCGACCCCCAGGCTGGCCGCGAGGGCCGTGAAGGCGTTCGTCGAGCGGGCCGAGACGCACCCCGAGCGCTGGTCCGACCACGCGCCCGTGACCGTCGTCTACGAACTCGGTTCCTGAGCGGAGGACGAAGCGAGCAGGCGGTCCATCGCCATCGTCAGCTCGGCCTCGACCACGCTCTTCGCCAACGGGCGCAGGCGCGGGAGGGCGTCCGGCGATATGTGGGCCGCTATCAGCTCGGTGAACAGGGCCGCCATCGCGTCCGCGTGCTCGCGGACGCGGCGGCCCGTCTCCAGGACGGCCGAGAGGGGCACGCCCTCGCGCACCAGCGCCGAGGAGACGTCCAGGAGGCGGCGGCTGACGTGCACGATCGCGTCGCCGTCGACCGCGAGGTAGCCCAGGTCGAGCGAGGCCGCCAGGTTCTCCGGGGTGACCTCGCCCTCGAAGTAGTCGGCCAGCGCCTCCGGGGTGAGCCGGACCGGGGTCTCCTCCGACCAGCCGATGCCCAGCAGCTCGCCGAGCTGGCCGACGTCGCGGCCGCTCTCGAAGGCGGCGGTCAGCTCCGCGATGCCGCCGAGGGTGTGGCCGCGCTCCAGCAGGGCGGCGATGGTGCGCAGCCGGGCCAGGTGGTGGTCGTCGTACCAGGCGATGCGGCCGTCGCGGCGCGGCGGCGGGAGCAGTTTGCGCTCGCGGTAGAAGCGCAGGGTGCGGACCGGGATGCCGGCCGCCTCGGCCAGTTCCCCGGTGCGGTACTCGCGCACGGTCTTCGCTTCTTCCGTCTCTTCCTTCGCCACGGTCGCAGCCTATGGCGTACCGGCAGTAACTTTCCGGGCGCGACCCCTACCCATGAGTACGAGGCTGCTCTACCCTCCCGATTGTGCCAGTGATTGCTGGCAGTGTTTATCTGGGTCTGGGCTGGGCTGGCTGTGAAGAAGCGGAAGGCGGGCGGGCATGGGTGGCAGTGGCAGTGGCAGTGACGTCTCACGACGGAAGCACGTACGTGTGGCGGTGATCGGGTCCGGATTCGGCGGGCTGGGCGCCGCCGTGCGGCTGCGGCGCGAGGGGATCACGGACTTCGTCGTGCTGGAGCGGGCCGACTCGGTCGGCGGGACCTGGCGCGACAACAGCTATCCGGGGTGCGCGTGCGACGTTCCCTCGCACCTCTACTCCTTCTCCTTCGCGCCCAATCCCGACTGGCCCCGCACCTTCTCGGGGCAGCCCGCCATCCGGGAGTACCTGGAGCACGTCGCCGACACCTTCGGGCTGCGCCGCCACATCCGGCTCGACTCCGAGGTGCGGATGATGCGCTGGGACGCGGACGGGCTGCGCTGGGAGATCGAGACCTCCTCCGGGGACCTGACCGCCGATGTGGTGGTGTCGGCGACCGGGCCGCTGTCCGACCCGAAGATGCCGGAGGTCCCCGGGCTGTCCGGGTTCCCCGGCAAGGTCTTCCACTCCGCGCGCTGGGACCACGACTACGACCTGCGCGGCAAGCGCGTGGCCATGATCGGCACCGGCGCCTCCGCCATCCAGATCGTGCCGGCCATCGCCCCCGAGGTGGAGCGCCTGACGCTCTTCCAGCGGACCGCGCCGTGGGTCATGCCGCGCACCGACCGGGCCATCACCGCCGTGGAGCGCTGGCTGCACCGCCAGCTGCCCTTCACCCGGGCGGCGCGGCGCGGACTGCTCTGGGGGATCCGGGAGCTCCAGGTCAGTGCCTTCACCAAGCGGCCGAACCAGCTCGGGCTGGTCGAGTCCCTGGCCAAGGCCAACATGGCCCGCTCCATCAAGGACCCGGCGCTGCGGGCCAAGCTGACGCCCTCGTACCGGATCGGCTGCAAGCGGATCCTGCTCTCCAGCGAGTACTACCCGGCCCTGGCCCGGCCGAATGTGGACCTGGTCGCCTCCGGGCTGAAGGAGATCCGGGGCTCGGTGCTGGTCGCCGCCGACGGGACGGAGACCGAGGTCGACGCGATCATCTTCGGCACCGGCTTCCACGTGACGGACATGCCGATCGCCGACCGGGTGGTGGGCGCGGAGGGCAAGACCCTCGCGGAGGCCTGGAAGGACGGGATGCAGTCGCTGCGCGGGGCCACCGCCGCCGGCTTCCCCAACTGGATGACGATCATCGGCCCGAACACCGGGCTCGGGAACAGCTCGATGATCCTGATGATCGAGTCGCAGCTCAACTACATGGCGGACTACCTGCGCCAGTTGGCCATGCTGGGTGGAAGCAGCCTGGGCGGGAAGGTCGCGCTGGCGGCCCGGCCCTCGGCCGTGAACCAGTGGAACCGGCAGGTGCAGGCCCGGATGGAGCGGACCGTGTGGAACACGGGCGGATGCACCAGCTGGTACCTGGACGCCCAGGGCCGCAACACCACCGTATGGCCGGGCACCACGGGAGAGTTCCGCCGCGAGACCCGGACGGTCGACCTCGCCGAGTACGAGGTCGTACGGGTCCGCGAGCGGGTCGCGGCCGCCGCTGCCGCCCCCGCCCAGGCGCCCAAGCCGGGCCGGCCCAAGGCCGTCGCCGCTCCCGCCGCCGCGGCCAAGGCCGCCGCCGCGGCCCAGGCAGACACCGCGGCCAAGGCCGACGCCGCGCCCCAGGCCGGCGCCGCCCGCGCGGAGGGCGCCGCGTGAGCCGGCTGACGCACGTCACCGCCGGGCCGTACGCGCCCCCGGCCGCCCGGCGCGAGCTCACCGCCGTCTCCGCCGACGGGGCCCGGCTCCACGTCGAGGTGCACGGGGAGGAGGGCGCGCCCGCCGTCGTGCTGGCGCACGGCTGGACCTGCTCCACCGCCTTCTGGGCCGCCCAGATCAGGGACCTGGCCGCGGACCACCGGGTCATCGCCTACGACCAGCGCGGCCACGGGCGCAGCCCCGCCGGCCGCGCGCACAGCACCACCGCCCTCGCCGACGACCTGGTGGCCGTCCTCGGCGCCGCCCTCGCCGCCGGGGAACGGGCGGTCCTCGCCGGGCACTCCATGGGCGGAATGACGATCATGGCGGCCTCCGGGCGGCCCGAGTTCGCCGCGCACGCCGCCGCCGCGCTGCTGTGCAGCACCGGCAGCGGCCGGCTGGTCGCGCAGGCGCAGGTCCTGCCGTTGCGCCCCGGGCGCGCGCGGACCCGTATGACCGGCGCGGTCCTCGGATCGCGCGCCCCGCTCGGGCCGGTCACGCCCGTCGCGATGAAGGTCCTGAAGTACGCCACCATGGGCCCCGGCTCCGCGCCCGACAAGGTCGAGGCGTGCGCCCGTATCGTGCACGCCTGCCCCACGGCCGTACGGCACGCCTGGTCCCAGGTGCTGGCCGGGCTGGACCTGGACGCCGACGTGGCCCGGCTCACCGTGCCCACCGCCGTCATCGGCGGCACGAACGACCGGCTCACCCCCGTCGTACACGCCCGCGGACTCGCGGCCGCGCTCCCGAACTGCGTGGGGCTCACCGAGCTCACCGGCATGGGGCACATGACGCCGATCGAGGCCCCGGAGGCCGTGACCAACGCCGTGCGCGAGCTGACCGCGCTGTACCTCCACACCACCGAGAAGGAGAAGACGCCGTGAGCGCTCGCAGGAGTCTGGAAGGCCAGGTCGCCGTCGTCACCGGCGCCGCCCGAGGGGTCGGCGAGCTGCTCGCCCGCAAGCTCTCCGCGCGCGGCGCGAAGATCGCGCTCGTCGGCCTGGAGCCGGAGGCCCTCAAGGAGGTCTCCGAGCGGCTGCACACCGACAGCGGCCACTGGTACGCCGACGTCACCGACCACGAGGCCATGGCCCGCGTCGCGCAGGAGGTCAAGCAGCGCTTCGGCAAGGTCGACATCGTGGTCGCCAACGCGGGCGTGGCCGCCGGCGGGCCGTTCGCCGACTCCGACCCCGACGCCTGGCGCCGGGTGATCGAGGTCAACCTCATCGGCGGGGCGGTCACCGCCCGCGCCTTCCTCCCCGTCCTGATGGAGAGCCGCGGCTACTTCCTCCAGATCGCCTCGCTCGCCGCGATCACCCCGGCGCCGATGATGACCGCGTACTGCGCCTCCAAGTCGGGCGTCGAGGCCTTCGCGCACTGCCTGCGCGCCGAGGTCGGCTACAAGGGCGTCAAGGTCGGCGTCGGCTACCTCTCCTGGACCGACACGGACATGGTGCGCGGCGCCGACCAGGACGAGGTCATGCGGGAGCTGCGGCAGCGCCTGCCGTGGCCCTCGAACCGCACCTACCCGCTGGGGCCGGCCGTCGACCGGATCGTCGCGGGCATCGAGCGGCGCTCGGCGCACGTGTACGCGCAGTGGTGGCTGCGGGGCATGCAGGGCATGCGCGGTTACCTGCCCGGGGTGATCGCGGCGGTCGGACAGCGCGAGATGAAGCGCTTCGAACCGCGATTGGCCGGTGTGTCCAAGGGACTTGTGGGGGCGGGCGGGGCCGCCGACGAGAAGGAGCGCACGCAGAGTCACTAGGGGTCACTAGTCGAAATGCGGGGAATGTCCTGTCGTGCCAGTCTGGTCGAGGCCCCACCACCAACACCCCCTCATGGAGTGAGAAGCATGGGTATCAAGGACCAGTTCCAGGACAAGGCGAAGCAGCTCGCGGACCAGGCCAAGGCCAAGGCCAAGGCCAAGACCAAGGCCAAGTCCAAGGGTGCGAAGGGCGAGGCCTCCGAACGCTCTTCGCAGGCCGGCCGGGACGTCAAGCCGCAAGCCCAGCAGGCCCGTGACACCTTTGACGACCGCTTCGAAGACTGACCTCGCGCGCTGAGAACCGAGCGCTGAGCAGTACCGCTGGGCGAAGGGGCGCGATCCGTACCGTTCTACGGATCGCGCCCCTGCCGCATGCCCTGCCCCGTCCCCGTCCCTGCCCCTGCCCCTACCCCTACTCCCGCGGCGGCAGCTTCGGACGACGGCGGTCCGGCACGTCCGTGTAGCCGGGCGGCAGAGCGGCCGGGTCCTGCTCCAGCAGCTCCAGCGCCAGATGCACGGCATCGTCCAGCTGGGCGTGCCGCCCCTCCGCCCAGTCGAGCGGGGTGCGCTGGATCTCCAAGTCCGGCTCCACGCCGTGGTTCTCCACCGACCACCCGTACTCCGGGAACCACGCGGCGTTCATCGGCACCGTGATCACCGTGCCGTCGCCGAGGGTGTGCCGGCCGGTCATGCCGACCACCCCGCCCCAGGTCCGCAGTCCGACCACCGGGCCGAGCCCCAGCAGCTTGAAGGCCGCCGTGATCATGTCCCCGTCCGAGGAGGTCGCCTCGTCGGCCAGCGCGACGATCGGACCCCGGGGCGCGTTCGAGGCGTACGAGACCGGCTGGGCGTTGCGCGTCAGGTCCCAGCCGAGGATCGAGCGGGTCAGCTTCTCCACCACCAGCTCGCTGATGTGCCCGCCCGCGTTGCCGCGTACGTCCACGATCAGCGCCGGCCGGGACATCTCCATCCGCAGGTCGCGGTTGAACTGCGCCCAGCCCGAGCCGCCCATGTCGGGGATGTGCAGGTATCCGCACCGGCCGCCGCTGACCTCCCGGACCACCTCGCGCCGCTTCGACACCCAGTCCTGGTAGCGCAGCGGCCGCTCGTCGATCAGCGGTACGATCGCGACCCGCCGCGAGCGGCCCTCGCCCTCCGCGGGCTGGAAGGTCAGCTCGACGGTGGTGCCACCGGCCGCCGCGAGCAGCGGGTACGGCCCGGCCACCGGGTCCACCGGGCGCCCGTCCACATGGGTGAGCACCGCGCCGTCCCGGATGCCGGTGCCGGCCAGCGGGGAGCGGGCCTTGGAGTCCGAGGACTCGCCGGGCAGGATCCGCTTGACCACCCACCCCTCCTCCCGGTGCACGAGGTTGGCGCCGAGCAGCCCGATGGCCCGCTGGTAGTGCGGCGGGCCCTCGTTGCGGCGCGCGGGGGAGACGTAGGCGTGGGAGGTGCCGAGTTCGCCGAGCACCTCGCGCAGCAGGTCTGCGAACTCGTCGGGGGAGGCGACCCGTTCGACGAGGGGGCGGTACTGGCTCAGCACCGCCTCCCAGTCGATGCCGCACATCTTCGGCTCCCAGAAGTACGCGCGGATGAGCCGCCCGGCCTCCTCGAAGGCCTGGCGCCACTCGGCCGCCGGGTCCACCTCGTGCAGGATGCGCCGCAGGTCCAGGTAGACGGTCGAATCGCTGTCGCCCGACTCGGTCGCCGGGACCGCCCGCAGGTCCCCGTCGTCGTAGACGACCAGCCGGGTGCCGTCGCCGCTGACCGCGAACCAGTCGAGCCCGGAGGCCAGTTCCGTCTTGCGGGCCTTGGTGAGGTCGAAGTGCTCCAGAGTCGGCTTTCCGCTGAGGTCGGCCGGGTTGGCGAAGGTCTCGCCGAGCGCGCCGGAGATCGGCCAGCGCAGCCAGACCAGCCCGCCGCCGCTCACCGGGTAAAGCGCCGAGTACTTGGACGCGGTCACGGGGAAGGGCGTGACCCGGCTCTCCAGCCCCTCCACCTCCACGGTCACCGCGCCGTCGCCCGAGTCCCCCTCCTGCGGGTCGAGTCCGCCCGCCGCGGGCCGGCCCTCGGCGGACAGCGCGAAGGGCGAGGGGGTGGCCGAGGACAGGGGCACCAGGTACGGGCGGCAGCCCAGCGGGAAGGACAGGTCGCCGGTGTGCACGTCGTAGACCGGGTCGAAGCCGCGCCAGGACAGGAAGGCGAGGTAGCGCCCGTCCCGGGTGAAGACCGGATTCTCGTCCTCGAAGCGCCCGTTGGTGACGTCCACGACGACGCGTGCGCCGGGGCCGGAGATCCGCGCCATCTTGATCTGCCGCAGCGAGCGCCCGATGCCCGGATGCGACCAGGTCAGCCAGGCCCCGTCGGGCGAGAACGCCAGATCGGTCACCGGCCCGTTGATGGACCGGATCAGCTCGGTGACCTCTCCTCCCCCAGACTCCTCGGTCGCGTCGATGAGCAGCAGCCGCCCGTCGTTGGAGGCGATGGCCAGCCGCTCGCCGTCGGGATCCGACAGCAGTTCCAGTACGCGCCCCAGCTCGCCCGAGGCCAGCCGGCGCGGCTCCCGCTCCCCGGAGGCGCGCGGCAGATAGGCGATCTCGATCGCGTCCTCGCCCTCGGCGTCGGTGACGTAGGCGACCTGGCCGCCGCTGCCGAGCATCTCGGGCAGCCGGACCCGTACGCCGGGGGTGTCGGCGATGGTGCGGGCCGGCCCGTCGCGGTGGGTCAGCCAGTAGAGGCTGCCGCGCACCACGACCGCGCTGGCCCGCCCGGTGGTGTCGACGGAGAGGGAGTCGACGTGGCTGGCGGCCGGTACCTGGTACCTGCGGCGGCCCGCGCGCGGGCCGCCGAGGCGGACCGGGAGCCTGCGCGGGACGGCGTCGGGGGCCAGGGACTCGACGAGCCAGAGCTCCCCGGCGCACTGGTAGACGATCCGGGAGCCGTCGCTGGAGGCGTGCCGGGCGTAGAACTCGTCGTGGTCGGTGTGGCGGCGCAGGTCGGTGCCGTCGGGCCGGCAGGAGTACAGGTTGCCGATGCCCTCGTGGTCGGAGAGGAAGGCGATGCGCCCGCCGACGAACATCGGGGAGTCGAGGTGGCCCTCCACGTCCTCGAGCAGCCGTTTGCCGTGCAGCCACAGCCGGCCGGTGGCGCCGCCGCGGTAGCGCTTCCAGGCGGCGGGCTCGTGCGGGGGTTTGCCGGTGAGCAGCAGGCTGCGGTGCTCCCCGTCGATGTCGGCGACCTGGATGTCGGAGACCGGGCCCCAGGGGAGGCGTTTGCCGGGGCTTCCGTCGGTGGGCAGCTTGTAGGCCCAGGAGTAGTACGAGAACGGCTGCCCGTGCGAGGAGACCGCCAGGATGTTGCCGTCCGGGTCCCAGCCGCAGACCCGGGTGTCGGTGGAGCCCCAGTGGCTGAGCCGGCGGGCCGGGCCGCCGTCCACCGGGGCGAGGTGGATCTCGGGGTCGAGGCTGCGCCAGGTGGTGAAGGCGATGTGCCGGCCGTCGGGGGAGAAGCGGGGATGCCCGACCCTGGTCCGGTCGACGGTGATCCGCCAGGCCCGGCCGGGGGTCTGTCCGTCGGGGACCAGCGGGGCGACCCAGAGGTCGTCCTCGGTGGCGAAGCACAGCAGGTCGTCGTGCAGGTGCGGGAACCGGAGGTACGCGACGTCGTGACTCACCCCCCAATGCTTTCCGGGCGGAGAGGGCCTGGCAACTCGTACAGGTGATCCACGCCACCCCAATAAGCGAAACGGAACGGTTTCGTTTCGCTGGGGTGGAGGGGTAAGGTCTCTGTGTACGGAACGGATTCGTTTCGATAAGAGGTGCGTTCGGACGGGAGGCACGGAGATGACCGAGGCGATGGCGGCCCGGCGCAGCCGGATCACCCCCGAACGGCAGGCCGAACTGCACGAGGCGGTCCTCGACCTCCTGCGTGACGTCGGCTACGAGGCGCTGACCATGGACGCGGTCGCCGCCCGTACGAAGTCCAGCAAGGCCACCCTCTACCGCCAGTGGGGCAGCAAGCCCGAACTGGTCGCCCGGGCCCTTCGATGTACGCAGCCCGTCTCGCTGCGGGAAATCGACACGGGCAGCCTGCGCGGGGACTTCTCGCGCATGGTGGAGCACTCCGACGACGCGCAGATGGCCAAGGACACCGCACTCATGCGGGGTCTGGCCCATGCCGTGCACGAGAGCCCGGAACTCCACAAGGCACTCAGAGACCTGCTGGTCGACCCGGAGATCAACGGTCTCCAAGTGATGCTCCAGCGAGCGGTGGACCGGGGCGAAGTCCGCCCGGACTGCCCCGCTCTCGCCTTCGTGCCGCACATGCTCATCGGGGCGTTCATCTCGCTCCCGCTGATCGAGGACCGTCCGGTGGACCGGACCTTCCTCGGCCAGTTCATCGACGCCGTGGTCTTCCCCGCCCTCGGCGTCTGATCCGCCCCGATTCCCCGTCCCACACAGTCCCCATCGTTTGCTCCGCGCTGCTCCTGACACGCCGCTCTCGTCGTCGGGCCGGCTTTTCCTGCCCTTCCATCCCACGACCTGAACGGGAGAACCACCGACGTGGCTACCTTCCTCTACCGGCTCGGCCGCGGTGCCTTCCGGCGCCGCCGCTTCGTCGCCCTCGTGTGGGTGGCGCTGCTGTTCGCCGCCGGCTTCGGCGCGGCCTCGGCTTCAGCGCCCACCTCCGGCTCGTTCTCCATACCCGGCACGGAGGCCCAGAAGGCCTTCGACCTGCTGGAACAGCGCTTCCCCGGCATGTCCGCCGACGGCGCCACCGCCCGGATCGTCATCAAGGCCCCGGCGGGCGCCAAGGTCACCGACCCCGGCCCCAAGGCCGAGGTCGAGAAGATCGTCGAAGGCCTGAAGTCCGGCCCCGGCAAGGACCAGGTCTCCTCGGTCGCCGACCCGTACCAGACGCAGGCCGTGAGCCAGGACGGCTCCACCGCCTACATCAGCACCAAGTACAAGGTCAGCGGCATGGAGCTGACCGACGCGACCCGCGACGCGCTCAAGGGCTCCGGCACGGCGGCCACCGCCGCGGGCCTGAACGTCCAGATCGGCGGCGACGCCCTGATGACGGCCCCCGAGACCGGCTCCGGCGAGGTCATCGGCATCCTGATCGCCGCCATCGTCCTGGTCATCACCTTCGGCTCGCTCATCGCGGCCGGCCTGCCGCTGCTGACCGCGCTGATCGGCGTGGGCATCGGGGTCTCCTCCATCACCGCGCTCGCCAACGTGCTGGACCTCGGCTCCACCACCTCCACCCTCGCGATGATGATCGGCCTCGCGGTCGGCATCGACTACGCCCTCTTCATCGTCTCCCGCTACCGCGCGGAGCTCGCCGAGGGCCGCGAGCGGGACGAGGCCGCCGGGCGCGCCGCCGGAACCGCCGGATCCGCCGTCGTGTTCGCCGGTCTGACTGTGGTCATCGCCCTGGTGGGCCTGGCCGTCGTCAACATCCCCATGCTGACCAAGATGGGCTTCGCGGCCGCCGGAACCGTGGTCATCGCGGTCCTGGTCGCCCTGACGCTGGTCCCGGCCATCCTGGGCTTCGCGGGCAAGAAGGTGCTGCCGGCGGGCGAGAAGAGCAGGCTGTTCGGCAAGGGCGCGGGCAAGAACTCCTCCGGCGCGGGCGTCGGCCTGGAGAAGAAGGCCAACGGCGGCACCCGCTGGGCCCGCTTCGTCCTGCGTCGCCCGGTCATGGTGCTGCTGGCCGGTGTGATCGGCCTCGGCGTCATCGCCATCCCGGCGAGCAAGCTGGAGATGGGCCTGCCGGACGACGGCGCCCAGCCGGTCTCCACCACCCAGCGCCAGGCGTACGACCTGCTCTCCGACGGCTTCGGCCCCGGCTTCAACGGCCCCCTGATGGTGGTCGTGGACGGGGACAAGGCGCTCGCCGACTCCACCGTCGAGCGGATCAAGGGCCTGGAGGGCGTGGCCGCGGTCACCCCGCCGACCCAGAACAAGGCCGGCGACGCGGCCATCATCACCGTGATCCCGAAGGACCGCCCGTCCTCCACGCAGACCGAGGACCTGGTCCACGAGATCCGCGACGGCAGCGGTGACGACGTCCTCGTCACCGGCGCCACCGCGATGAACATCGACTTCTCGCAGAAGATGAACGACGCGCTGCTGCCCTACCTGGCGCTCGTCGTCGGCCTCGCCTTCCTGCTGCTGATGCTGGTGTTCCGTTCGGTCCTGGTCCCGCTCAAGGCGGCCCTCGGCTTCCTGCTCTCGGTCGTCGCCGCCCTCGGCGCGGTCGTCGCGGTCTTCCAGTGGGGCTGGCTCGGCTCGCTCTTCGGCGTGGAGCAGACCGGCCCGATCATGTCGATGATGCCGATCTTCATGGTGGGCGTCGTCTTCGGCCTCGCCATGGACTACGAGGTCTTCCTCGTCACCCGCATGCGTGAGGCGTACGTCCACGGCGAGCGCCCCGGCCAGGCCGTGGTGACGGGCTTCCAGTACAGCGCCCGGGTGGTCGTGGCCGCCGCCGTCATCATGATCGCGGTGTTCTCGGGCTTCATCGGAGCCAGCGAGCAGATGGTCAAGATGATCGGCTTCGGCCTGGCCGTCGCCGTCTTCTTCGACGCCTTCGTGGTCCGCATGGCCATCGTCCCGGCGGTGCTCGCCCTGCTCGGGCACAAGGCCTGGTGGCTGCCGCGCTGGCTGGACCGGCTGCTGCCGAACGTGGACGTGGAGGGCGAGAGCCTGCGCAAGCACCTCGCGGAGTCCCAGGAGGGCCCGGACAAGGACCGCGAGCTGGTCAACGCCTGACCCGGCTCCGTCCGCACGCACCAACGGCCCGGCCCCGTACCTGAACCTCAGGTACGGGGCCGGGCCCGTTACGCCTATCGGGTGGCGGAGGCGTACGTACGGCGCAGGAAGCGCCGCAGGGCGGCGATGTCGAACTGGATCACGGCGACGCCCTCGGGGGAGTGGAACTCGACGATCGCCTGGACGCGGCCGCAGGGCCAGACGCGTACGTCTCCGGTCCCCGTCGGGGCCAGCAGCCCCGCCTCCAGCAGGGCGCGGGGGAAGACCCACTCGTTGTCGGTGCCTTCGCAGGAGCGGTCCGCGGGGAAGACGACCCGTACGGCCAGCGGCTCCGCGGGGGCGAAGCGCAGCGCGACCGGGATCGTCCGGTAGAGGGGGTCGTCCGTGATCACACGGGCGCTGACCCGTTCCTCGACGGCGGACGCGGTCGTAGTCGTGGTCGCTGCGGGGTTCTCGGCGGGTGCTGACATCGACCTGCTCCTCGAAATCGGAACATTTGCGTCCGTTTGTCCGTCCAGCCTCGCACATGACGGCGAAAGTGCGCGGTTCTTTTTGTCACGTGGACGCTCTTGCCAACGGTTCGCAATTGGGCACTACTCTTGAACGGTTCGAGACAGGGAACCGGAAGCGGAGCTTCTCCATGCATGTGCCCGACGGATTCATCAACACACCCGTCTCGGCGGCCGCCGGAGTGGCAGCCGCCGCCGCGGTCGCCGTCAGCCTCCGCGGCGCACGCCGCGAGCTCGACGAGCGCACCGCCCCGCTCGCCGGCCTCGTCGCCGCCTTCATCTTCGCCGTGCAGATGCTGAACTTCCCCGTAGCCGCCGGCACCAGCGGACACCTGCTGGGCGGCGCGCTCGCCGCGATACTCGTCGGCCCTTACACCGGCGTCCTGTGCGTATCCGTCGTCCTGCTCATGCAGGGCATCCTCTTCGCCGACGGCGGGCTCACCGCCCTCGGCGTCAACATCAGCGTCATGGGCGTCGTCACCGTCGTCGTCGCCTACGCGATCTTCCGCGGGCTGCTCAAGGTGCTGCCGACCACCCGCCGCTCCGTGACCGCCGCCGCCTTCGCCGGAGCCCTGCTCTCCGTGCCCGCCGCCGCCACCGCCTTCACCGCCATCTACGCCCTCGGCGGCACCACCGACGTGGCCCTCGGCAAGGTGTTCACCGCCATGGTCGGCGTGCACGTGCTCATCGGCATCGGCGAGGCCGCCATCACCGCCGCGACCGTGGGCGCCGTGATCGCCGTACGGCCCGACCTGGTGCACGGCGCGCGCGGGCTCGCCGCGCCGCTGAAGCTGCGCGTGGGCGGCGAGCTCGTCGACGCCCCGGCCGCGGCCGCCGCGCCGGCCCCCGCCGCCGCCCGCTCCACCCGGAAGGTGTGGGCCACCGGCCTGGTCACGGCCCTCGCCCTCGCCGGATTCGTCTCCTTCTACGCCTCCGCCAGCCCCGACGGCCTGGAGAAGGTCGCCGCCGACAAGGGCATCGACCAGAAGGTCGAGGAGCACGCCGCCGCCGACTCCCCGCTCGCGGACTACAGCGTCAAGGACGTCGACGACGCCCGCCTGTCCGGCGGCCTCGCGGGCGTCATCGGCGTCGGCGCTACCGTCGCCGTCGGCTCCGGGATCTTCTGGACCGTGCGCCGCCGCCGTACCGACGAGCCGGCCGCGGCCGAGCCGTCGGCGGCCTGAGAGCCCGGGGTTCGGCATGGGAGCGGGCCACGCCCACAAGCTCTACCGGCACGGGCACTCGCCGGTCCACGCACTGCCTCCGCACTTCAAGCTCGCCGCGGTCTTCGCCTTCGTCGTCATCGTCGTGTCCACACCGCGCGAGGCGGTGTGGGCCTTCGGGCTGTACGCCGTCCTCCTCGCGGCCGCCGCGGCCGTGGCCCGCATCCCGGCCGGCTTCCTGCTGCGCCGGCTGCTGATCGAGGTCCCGTTCGTCGCCTTCGCCGGGCTCATGCCCTTCGTGGCGGAGGGCGAGCGGGTGGACGTCCTCGGCATGTCGCTCAGCGTCTCCGGCCTGTGGGGCGCCTGGAACGTCCTCGCCAAGGGCACCCTCGGCGTCGCCGCCTCCGTCCTGCTCGCCTCGACCACCGAACTGCGGGCCCTGCTGCTGGGCCTCCAGCGCCTCAAGCTGCCGCCGCTCCTCGTCCAGATCGCCTCCTTCATGATCCGCTACGGCGACGTGATCAGCGACGAGCTGCGCCGGATGTCCATCGCCCGCCGCTCCCGGGGCTTCGAGGCCCGCGGCGTCCGCCACTGGGGGGTGCTCGCCAAGACGGCCGGCGCCCTCTTCATCCGCTCCTACGAGCGCGGCGAGCGGGTCTACCTCGCGATGGTCAGCCGCGGGTACGCCGGCTCGATGCCGGTGATCGACGACATCGCGGCAACGCCCACTGAGTGGGCGCGCGCCTCTGCGCTCCCTTTGACAGCGTTGGCCGTCCTGGCGGCCGTCTGTCTGATGGGGTGACTCCTCCGCCCGGGGCGGCTTCTCACTCGCCTGGGAGGCTCATGACGGCCAAGCCCTGACCGCTGCCGTAGCAGGTGACCGATCGTAGCGGGGAACCCCCCGATGGGAGATGGAAATGGACGAATTGAAGGCTCAGGTGTCGCTGGAGGTCTCCGGCCTCGCCTACGCCTACCCCGACGGCCACCAGGCCCTCTTCGGGGTGGACCTGACCGTCGGGCGCGGCGAGCGGGTCGCCCTGCTCGGGCCCAACGGCGCCGGCAAGACCACGCTCGTGCTGCACCTCAACGGCATCCTCACCGGCGGGGTCGGCTCGGTGACGGTGGCCGGGCTGCCCGTGGAGAAGCGCAACCTCGCCGAGATCCGCCGCCGGGTCGGCATCGTCTTCCAGGACCCCGACGACCAGCTGTTCATGCCGACCGTCCGGGAGGACGTGGCCTTCGGACCGGCCGCGGCCGGGATGCGCGGCGCCGAGCTGGAGGAGCGGGTCCGCGAGGCCCTGGAGCAGGTCGGCATGGCGGACTTCGCCGACCGGCCGCCGCACCACCTCTCCTTCGGACAGCGCCGCCGGGTGGCCGTCGCCACCGTCCTGGCGATGCGGCCCGAGATCCTCGTCCTCGACGAGCCCTCCTCCAACCTCGACCCGGCCTCGCGGCGCGAGCTCGCGGACATCCTGCGCTCGCTCGACGTGACGGTGCTGATGGTGACCCACGACCTCCCGTACGCGCTGGAGCTGTGCGCGCGCTCCGTCATCCTCAGCGAGGGCGCCATCGCCGCGGACGGCCGCACGCAGGACCTGCTGTGCGACGAGCCCCTGATGCGGGCGCACCGCCTGGAGCTCCCCTTCGGCTTCGACCCGCGGTCGGTCGCGGTGGCATAAGGACCGGCCGGCGGTTGTTGGCCTGCACGTGAACATTCAGGGTGTGGTGGCGGAGGGCTTCGAGCCCGTCAGGGACGCGTTCGTACGCAATTTCGAGGTGCTGGGAGACCGGGGTGCGGCCGTGGCCGTCTACCGGGACGGACGCAAGGTCGTCGACCTGTGGGGCGGCACCAAGGACGCCGACGCCGACGCCGACGGAACCGCCGACGCCGACGGCACCGGCTCCGAGCCCTGGACCGAGGACACCGCGCAGATCGTCCGCTCCGCCACCAAGGGCGTGGCCGCGGCCGTACCCCTCCTGCTGCACCAGCGCGGGCTGCTGGACCTCGACGCGCCGGTCGCCTCGTACTGGCCGGAGTTCAAGGCGGGAGGCAAGGACCGCACCCTGGTCCGCCACCTCCTCTCCCACCAGGCCGGCGTCCCGGCGCTGGACCGCGGACTGACCGTTGCCGAGGCCGCGGACGGGGTCAGCGGGGCGCGCGCCGTCGCCGCGCAACAGGCCTTCTGGGAACCCGGCACCGGGCACGGCTACCACGCGCAGACCTTCAGCTGGCTGGTGTCCGAGCTGGTGCTCCGGGCCACCGGCCGCACCGTCGGCTCCGTCCTGGCCGAGGAGATAGCCGAGCCGCTGGGCCTGGACTTCTGGATCGGCCTGCCCGCGGCGGAGGCCCACCGGGTGGGCCGGGTGGCCCCCGTCGACCCGCCGGAGAGCGCGGGCCTGCTGAAGACCCGGCCGCGGCGGAACGTTTCCGAGGCCTACGCCGACCCCGACTCCCTCACCCGCCGAGCCTTCGCGGCCATCGACCCCCAGCCGGACGAGAACGACCCCGCCTACCAGGCCGCCGAGCTCCCCGGCTCGGCCGGCATCGGCACGGCGCGCGCCCTGGCCCGCTTCTACGCGGCCACCATCGGCGTGGTGGAGGACGGCGCCCGCATCTTCACCCCGGCCACCACGGCCCTCGCCGCGCGGGAGCTCTCCTCGGGGCCCGACCGCGTCCTGGTGGTGAACACCCGCTTCGGCCCCGGCTACATGCTCCACGGCCCGGCCTCCCCGCTGCTCTCCCCGGCCTCCTTCGGCCACCCGGGCCGCGGCGGCTCCCTCGCCTTCGCGGACCCGGAGTCGGGCATCGGCTTCGGCTACGTCACCAACGCCCACGCCAAGTCGGTCACGGCCGACCCCCGCCCCCAGTCCCTCCTCCGAGCCCTCCGCTCCGCACTCTGACCCGGCGGCGCCCGGCGGCGGGGCCGGATCCGCGTCGGAAACGGGTCAGCCGGCGTTGAGGACCTGGGCCACGATCGGGCCGGCGGCGTCGGCTCCGTGGCCGCCGCCCTCGACCATCGCCGCCGCCGCCACGTCCCCGCTGAAGCCGGTGAACCAGCTGTCCGGGCTGCCCGAGCCGTCGACCTCCGCGGAGCCGGTCTTCGCGCCCTTGTCGGAGCCGCCCACGGCGGCCATGGTCTGCCGGGCCGTGCCGCTGCTCGCCGTCAGCCGCATCATGGAGACCAGCTGCTGCTGCACCGAGGACTTCATGCGGCGCTGGGCCGTCGCGATCGTACGGCCGTCGAGCTCCGGGGAGACCAGCAGCGGCTGGCGGAACACGCCGGTGCGCGCGGTCGCGGTGATGGACGCGACGTTCAGCGGGTTCATGGTGATCCGGCCCTGCCCGATGTACCCGGCGGCCTCCTCCGCGCCCGTAGCCGTCGGGACCTTGCCGTCGACGGACTGGATGCCCGTCTTCCAGTCCAGGCCGATGCCGAAGACCTCCTTGGCCTCCTTCGACAGCGCGGCATCATCCCTGACGCCGTCGATCGGCTTGATGAAGGCCGTGTTGCAGGACCTGGCGAAGCCGGTCGCGAAGGTCGCGCCCGGCGCCTCGAAGTTCTTCAGGTTGTGGAAGGTGCGGCCGCCCCACACCGCCTCCTTCGTGCACTCCGCCGGCTTGTCGGCGGCGACCAGCCCCCGGTCGATCAGCATCGCCGCCGTCACGATCTTCATCGTGGAACCGGGAGCCCTGGCACCCCTCATCGCCGCGTTGAAGCCGTCGGCGCGGTGGTTGGCGACGGCCAGGATGTGCCCGTTGCCGGGCTGGACTGCGACCACCGACGCCTCGGGGTACTTGCCGACCGCCTGCTCGGCCGCCGCCTGCACCTTCGCGTCCAGATACGTCTTGAGCGTGCCCGGCTCGCCCTCGACCAGCGTCAGCAGCGTCCGCTTGGGCCCGCCTGCCGGTTCGATCCACACCTCGGCGCCGGGCTTGCCGCCCGTCTTGCCGCCGTACGCTGCGCGCAGCTCGTCGAGGACCGGCCGCAGCGAGGGGTACTTCTCCGGGGTCAGCTCCTCGCCGTTGCGGTCCACCGCCTTGACCGGCGGGGTCGCCGGGGCGCCCGCGCGCAGCTTCTCGCCCTTCTGGAGCTGTGGGTGGAGGATCGAATCCTGCCAGTCGACCAGCGGCTTCCCGCTGGTCAGGCCGCGCACCACGGTCAGCTGGGAGTCGTAGGCGAGCGGCTTGGTGACGCCCTCGTAGGTGATCTCCGCCTCGACCTTGTACGGCACGGTGGCGCCGTTCGGTGTGCCAGGGGTGATCACGGCCTTGGACACGTACGCCTTGGCCTTGAACTCCCCCACCGCGCTCTGCGCGGCCGCCGCGTTGTTCGTCAGGTCGGCGGCGGTCCTGGCGTCCCCCGCCGCCCACGCGGCCAGGAAGGCCTTCGCGGTCGCGGCGGTCTCCTTCTCCGTGACGGGCCCGCTGCCCTTCTCCGCCTGGACGGAGGCGGAGCCGTCCGCCTTCCCCCCGCCCCCGCTGTCCCCGACCAGGGAGTACACCCCGTATCCGGCGCCGCCGACCATCGCGAGGAATACCCCGCCGATGACGGCGCCCTTCGCTGCCCCGTTCACTTGAGTCCCCTCCAGAGTCCCCGTTCTCTGAACATGTTCAAAGAACCCCTGGTGCAGACCTTACGCGGCGCCACCACTCGGGGTCGTACTTGTTATCGGACCGGAACACGGCAGAAGGGCCCTCCCGCCACACGGGAAGACCCTTCGCCGACCGCCTCGCCAAGCCCGGCTACACCCAGGTGTCCAGCCACATGCGGGCCCGCCACGAGTCCATCGGGAGGGTCTGGCCCGTGTAGATCGGCCAGAAATAGATGAAGTTCCACACGATCAGCAGGACCAGCACCCCCGCCCCGATCGCGCCCAGCGCCCGCCGCCGTTCGCTGGACCCGGCCGGGCCCAGCAGGGCGCCGATCATCATCGCCACCGCCAGGCACAGGTACGGGACGAAGACCACCGCGTAGAAGAAGAAGATCGTCCGCTCCTGGTAGTTGAACCAGGGCAGCAGGCCCGCACCCAGCGCGCATGCGATCGCGCCCGCCCGCCAGTCGCGGCGGAAGAACCACCGCCACAGCACGTACAGCAGCGCGAAGCAGCCCGCCCACCACAGCAGCGGGGTGCCCAGGGCCAGGACCTCGCGGGCGCACTTGCCCGCCTCGGTCGCGGGGCAGCCGTCGGTGCCGGGCTCGGGGGACTCGTAGAAGTAGGAGACGGGCCGGCCCAGGACCAGCCAGCTCCACGGGTTGGACTCGTAGGTGTGCCCCGAGGTCAGGCCGACGTGGAACTTGTAGACCTCGGTCTCGTAGTGCCACAGGCTGCGCAGCCACTCCGGCAGGAACGACAGCGCGCTGCCCTGGTCGTTCTTGGCCGCCCAGTCGCGCAGGTAGCCGCCCTTGCCGTTGTCCGGGCTGAGGATCCAGCCCGACCAGGAGGCGATGTACGTCACCACCGCCACCGGGACCGTCGACACGAAGCCGGGCAGCGCGTCGCGGCGCAGCATCGCCGCGTACGGGGCCCCCGCCCCCGCGGTGCGCCGCGCGGCGGCGTCCCACAGCACGGTGAGGATCCCGAAGAAGGCCACGACGACGAAGCCGTTCCACTTCGTGCCGGCGGCCAGGCCCAGGAAGACCCCGGCCAGGATCCGGTACGGGCGCACGCCCAGCCGCAGCGTCTCGGCGATCCTCATGTCCGGCCGGGTCCGGCCCTCGTCGTCCACCGGCAGCGCGGCCGCGAGCCGCGCCCGGGCCTTGTCCCGGTCGATGAACAGCGCCCCGAAGGCGGCCAGCACGAAGAACATCAGCACCAGGTCCAGCAGCGCCGTGCGGCTCATCACCAGGTGCAGGCCGTCCACCGCGAGCAGCGCGCCCGCCAGGCAGCCCAGGGAGGTCGAGCGGAAGAGGCGGCGCCCGATCCGGCACAGCATCAGCACCGAGAGGGTGCCGAGCACGGCGGTCATGAACCGCCAGCCGAAGGGCGTGAAGCCGAACATCCACTCGCCGAGCCCGATCACCCACTTGCCGACGGGCGGGTGCACGACGTAGCCCGGGTCCAGCGGGAGGGAGACCCCGTCCGGGTTGGCGAGGATCGACTTGTCGATGTCCTTCGGCCAGCTCGCCTCGTAGCCCTGCTTGATCGTGGCCCAGGCGTCCTTGGCGTAGTACGTCTCGTCGAATATCACCGCCTTCGGGCTGCCCAGGTGCGCGAACCTCAGCACCCCGGCGACCAGCGCCACCAGCAGCGGCCCCGCCCACGACAGGATGCGCTGCCAGATGCCCCACACGCCGGGCGGCAGACCGAAGGTCATCCACAGCTGTGGAGAGGGCTTGGCGTACGGGGGCACCAGGCGGGTGCGGACGTCCGCGCGCGGCGCCGCTGCGCCGCGCGGCACGTAGCCGAAGGCGCGCAGCCGGCGCAGCCAGGTGGACGGCTCTTCTTCGCGTCCCGCCGGCGGGGCGGGCGGGGCCCCCGCGGGGCTGGGCGGCGGCGTCGCGGTACTGGTCACCGGCACATCGTAGGGAAAGGATCTGTGAGAACCCCAGTGGCGGGCGGCGTGGAGGCGGAGTACGGGCGGAGTGGGGGCGGCGCCCGGGCGGCGGGCTGAGAGGATGGGCGGGTGACAACTGACCAGCCCCGCGGTATCGAGACCTCCTCTCCGGCCGGCGTCCTGGTGCTCGCCGGCACCCCCATCGGCGACCTCGCGGACGCCCCGCCGCGGCTCGCGGCCGAGCTGGAGCGGGCCGATGTGATCGCCGCCGAGGACACCCGGCGGCTGCGCCGGCTGACCCAGGGGCTGGGCGTGCACACCACCGGGCGCGTCCTTTCGTACTTCGAGGGCAACGAATCCGCCCGCACCCCCGAGCTGGTCGAGGCCCTGGCCGGCGGGGCGCGCGTGCTGCTGGTCACCGACGCGGGCATGCCGTCCGTCTCCGACCCCGGCTACCGGCTGGTCGCCGCCGCCGTGGAGAAGGACATCCGGGTCACCGCCGTCCCCGGGCCCTCCGCGGTGCTCACCGCGCTCGCGCTCTCCGGGCTGCCGGTGGACCGGTTCTGCTTCGAGGGGTTCCTGCCGCGCAAGGCGGGCGAGCGGCTCGGCCGGCTGCGCGAGGTCGAGGCCGAGCGGCGCACCCTCGTCTACTTCGAGGCCCCGCACCGGCTCGACGACACCCTGGCCGCGATGGCCGAGGTCTTCGGCGCCGAGCGGCGGGCCGCCGTGTGCCGCGAGCTGACCAAGACCTACGAGGAGGTCAAGCGCGGCGGGCTCGGCGAGCTGGCCGCCTGGGCCGCCGAGGGCGTCCGCGGGGAGATCACCGTCGTCGTGGAGGGCGCCCCGGCGGCCGGCCCCGGCGATGTGGACGACGAGGAGCTCGTGCGCCGCGTACGGGTCCGCGAGGAGGCGGGAGAGCGGCGCAAGGAGGCCATCGCGGCGGTCGCCGCCGAGGCGGGGGTACCCAAGCGGGAGGTCTTCGACGCGGTCGTGGCGGCAAAGAATGCGGCACAAAAGGTGCTGTAAGTCGGTAAAGAGCTAACCTGAAAAGCAAAGCTCAGACCGCGCACCGGGCGCTTTGGGCATGAGTCGCCCAAAGACGGTCCAACAGTAGACAGGGCCTGATGCGCTCCCGCCCGAAGAGGCGTCCACTGGCAATGGCACCAGTGGAACAAGAGGAGCTCGCATGAGTGAGATCGCAGACACCCCGGTACCCGTCTCGGGACCCTCCCCCACACTCCGTGCGGGGGGAACCCCAGCCGGGCCCGTCGTCGCCGCCTCCGTCGTCTCTCCCGACGTGCAGACCGTGCACGAGGCGTACTCCTTCGCCTGCATGAGGTGCGGGTACGGCTGGGAGCAGGCGTACGCGATAGAGCACCACGTCGACGGCAAGGGTCAGCCGTTCATCATGTACACGGTCAACGGCGAGCGGGTCCCCTCCCCGCTGTCCAACCCCACCTGCCTGAACTGCGGCGGCCACGTCGTACGCATCATGCGGGCCGGCCAGGTCTCCTCGGTGCTCGGCATGCTCGACCAGCTCTACCACCACCGCATCGCGCCCGGAATCGCCGGACCGGTGCCCGCCGGCGCGAACGTCCCCCGGACCCCGAGGCCGCGCAAGGCGCCCCCGCGGCACGACGCGCCCGGACCCGTCGCCATCGACAACGCCGCCGAGGAGCGCCGGGGCCGGCTCTCCCGACTGCTGGGGATCTTCCGCCGGTCATAAGATCGGCCGTATGAGCACCCCCTCCGCCTCCAAGGACGCCCTGCCGCCGCTGCCCGAACCCCTCCGGGTGGCGGTGGCGGATTCGCACACCCACCTGGACATGCAGTCCGGCACCGTCGAGGAAGGCCTGGCCAGGGCCGCCTCGGTGGGCGTGACCACGGTGGTCCAGGTGGGCTGCGACGTGAAGGGCTCCCGGTGGGCCGCCGAGACCGCCGCCGCGCACGAGAACGTCCACGCGGCCGTGGCCCTCCACCCGAACGAGGCGCCCCGCATCGTCCACGGGGACCCTGGGGGCACCTCCCAGCCCCCTGGGGCTGGGGGAGGGTGGTCCCGGCAGGGCGCGCGCACCGGCGGCGGAGACGCGGCCCTCGACGACGCCCTCGCCGAGATCGAGGCGCTGGCCGCCCTCGACCACGTCAAGGCGGTCGGCGAGACCGGGCTGGACTACTTCCGCACCGGCCCGGAGGGCATGGCGGCGCAGGAGCGCTCCTTCCGCGCCCACATCGAGATCGCCAAGCGGCAGGGCAAGGCGCTCGTCATCCACGACCGCGAGGCCCATGCGGACGTGCTGCGCATCCTGCGGGACGAGGGTGCGCCCGAGCGGACCGTCTTCCACTGCTACTCCGGGGACGCGGAGATGGCCCGGCTGTGCGCCGCCGCCGGGTACTACATGTCCTTCGCCGGGACGGTCACCTTCAAGAACGCGGCGCCGCTGCGCGAGGCCCTGGCCGTCGCCCCGCTGGAGCTCGTGCTCGTAGAGACCGACGCCCCGTACCTCACCCCGGCGCCGTACCGCGGACGGCCCAACGCGCCGTACCTCATTCCGCTGACCGTACGGGCGATGGCGGCGGTGCGCGGCATCGGCGAGGACGCGATGGCGACCGCCCTTGCGGCGAACACGGCCCGGGCCTTCGCCTACTGAGCCGCCGACTGCTCGACACGCTGCGTAGCCGCTTGACTTTGGTCGGTGACGGCTCCTCCGGTAAGGTGCCGTGCCCGAACCAGCGGGTCCGGACCACCAGTGGAGCGAGCGTCGTGAGCGATACGCAGGGCAGTCACCGCCGTGGCGGTCCCGTCCCCGGGGCGTACGAGCCCGTGGCCTGGCCGGCCGGTCCGGGATCCCCGTCGCCTTGGCCGGCGGGCACGGCGGCCCCGGACCCCCTGGCCTGGCCGGCCGGTCCGGGGGACCCGCAGCCCGGACGGCAGGCCCCGGCGCCCCCCTGGTCGGCGGGCGCCGGGGACTCCGAGCCGCCGGCCTGGCCGGCCGGGGCCGGGGACGCGGCCTCGGTGCCCTGGCCACCGCGTACCGGGGACTCGGAGCCACCGGCCTGGACGGGCGACGCCGGGGGCTCGCAGCCGCCGGCCTGGGCGTCGGCCGACGCAGGGGATCCGGACCCGTCACCCTGGAGGTTGGCCGACGCCGCGGATCCGGAACCGCCGGCCTGGGGGGCGGCCGACGCCGCGGATCGGGAGCCGCCGGCCTGGGCGCCGGCTGATGCCGGGGTTCCGGAGCCGTCAGCCTGGGGGTCGGCCGCCGCCGGAGATCCGGAGCCGCCGGCCTGGGGGGCGGCTGATGCCGCGGATCCGGAACCGCCGGCCTGGGGGGCGGCTGATGCCGCGGATCGGGAGCCGCCGGCCTGGGGGTCGGCTGATGTCGGAGATCCGGAGCGGTCAGCCTGGGGGTCAGCTGATGTTGGGGTTCCGGAGCCGTCAGCCTGGGGGTCGGCCGCCGCCGGAGATCCGGAGCCGCCGGCCTGGGCGTCGGCTGATGCCGCGGATCCGGGACCGCCGGCCTGGGGGGCGGCTGACGCCGGGGGTCCGGACACGGCACCCTGGCCGGCCCGTGCCGCGGAGGGGGAGCCCGTGGCCTGGCCGGCCGGCGCCGGGCATCCGGGGGCGGGACCGCTCCCGCCGGATCCTGCTCCGGGGGTTCCCTCCCCGCGGGGCGGGGATCACCGGGGGTCCCGCCGGTCGCGCGGTCGGGTGACCCCGCCGCCGGCCCCCACCGCACCGTCGGCCCCCGGCACCGGCCGCCGCGCCCGCGGCCGCGCGACCCCGCCCACCGCCGAGCCGCCTTCCGAGCAGCCCCCCGCCCCCGACGAGCCGTACGCGTCCCCGGCGCCGGGCCCGGGCCGCCGCCGAGCCGTGGCCGTGGACCGGCCCGCGGCTGAAGCAGCGCAAGCGCCCGCGGTGCCGGGCTCGGGCCGCCGCCGCGCCCCCGGACCGGGCACCATGCCGACGCCCGTCACGGACACCGGCACCCACACGGCCACCACCACCGGCACGGGCACCGGCATGGGATCGGGCTCGGGCCGGCGGGCTCGGGGGCGGACCATCACCGCCGAGCCCCCGGCAGGGGCCGGGCCCGCCACGGGCCGGCGCGCACGCGGCCGTACCGTCGCCGTCACCACCCCCGAAGTGATCCTCACCCCGGCAGGAACCTGGCGGCGCCTCGTCCCCCAGGCCCTCGTCGTCGCCTTCCTCGCCGGCGGCACCACCGCCTTCGTCGCCGCCGACAAGTCCGTACGCCTCACCGTCGACGGAGTCCCGAGGAACCTCCACACCTTCGCCGACGACATCGGTGAACTGCTGGCCGCCGAAGGCCTCGGCATCGGGCCGCACGACCTCGTCGCCCCCGCCCCCGGTGAACCCCTCGACGACGGCGAGGAGGTCGTCGTCCGCTACGGCCGCCCCCTCCACCTGACCCTCGACGGACAGCGGCGCGAGGTGTGGACCACCGCCCGCAGCGTCGAGGGCGCGCTGCGCCAGTTCGGGATCCGCGCCGAAGGCGCCTACCTCTCCACCCCCCGCACCGCCCCCGTCCCCCGCGCCGGCCTCGCCCTCAGCGTCCGTACCGAACGCAGCGTCACCTTCATGGCCGACGGCCGCGAACGCACCATCCGCACCAACGCCGCCACCGTCCAGGAGGCCCTCGACCAGGCCGGCATCACCCTCCACGGCCAGGACACCACCTCCGTGCCCTCCGGCTCCTTCCCGCGCGACGGCCAGACCGTCACCGTGCTCCGCATCACCGGCACCCGCGAGGTCCGCGAGGAGCGCATCCCGTACGAGACCGAGAAGACCAAGGACGACACCCTCTTCGCCGGCACCGAGGTCGTCGAGCGCGCCGGCCGCCCCGGCGCGCGCAGGGTCACCTACAGCCTCCGCACCGTCAACGGCGTCCGCCAAAAGCCCCGCCGCATCGCGGAGGAGACCGTCCGCGAGCCCGTCACCCAGCTGGTCAAGGTGGGCACGAAGCCGCTGCCGGCCTCCGTCGCCGGAGCCGAGGGCCTCGACTGGGGGGCACTGGCCCGGTGCGAGTCCGGCGGACGGCCCGGCGCCACCGACGCCTCGGGCGCGTACGGCGGCCTCTACCAGTTCGACGTCCACACCTGGCAGGCCCTCGGCGGCAGCGGCCGCCCCCAGGACGCCCCGGGCACGGAACAGACGTACCGGGCGAAGAAGCTCTACGTGCAGCGGGGGGCGAGTCCGTGGCCCCACTGCGGCCGTAGGCTTTACCGGTGAGCACCGCAGAGCAGCAGCCCAACGAGAACCCTTCTGACGCCCTCCTCGGCCCGGCCGACATCCGGGAACTGGCCGCCGCCCTCGGCGTACGCCCGACGAAGCAGAAGGGCCAGAACTTCGTCATCGACGCCAACACGGTGCGCCGTATCGTGCGGACCGCCGCGGTGCGCCCGGACGACGTGGTCGTCGAGGTCGGCCCGGGCCTGGGCTCGCTGACGCTCGCCCTGCTGGAGGCCGCGGACCGGGTCACCGCCGTCGAGATCGACGACATCCTCGCCGCGGCGCTGCCCGCCACCATCGAGGCCCGGATGCCCGAGCGCAAGGACCGCTTCGCGCTGGTCCACTCCGACGCCATGCTGGTGACGGAACTGCCCGGCCCGGCGCCGACCGCGCTCGTCGCCAACCTCCCGTACAACGTGGCCGTGCCCGTCCTGCTGACCATGCTCGACCGCTTCCCGACCATCGAGCGGACCCTGGTGATGGTGCAGGCGGAAGTCGCCGACCGGCTCGCCGCCGAGCCCGGCAACAAGGTGTACGGCGTCCCCTCGGTCAAGGCCAACTGGTACGCGCACGTCAAGCGCGCCGGGTCCATCGGCCGCAAGGTGTTCTGGCCCGCGCCGAACGTCGACTCCGGTCTCGTCTCGCTGGTGCGGCGGACCGAACCGGTCAAGACCACCGCCTCGAAGGCGGAGGTCTTCGCGGTCGTCGATGCGGCCTTCGCCCAGCGCCGCAAGACGCTGCGCGCCGCGCTGGCCGGCTGGGCCGGATCGCCCGCGGGCGCCGAGGCGGCTCTGGTCGCCGCCGGCGTCTCTCCGCAGGCGCGCGGCGAGTCGCTGACGGTGGAGCAGTTCGCCGCGATCGCCGAGCACAAGCCCGCGGCGCAGAGGCCCGCGCTGTGAGCGGGCGCACGAGCGTGACCGTACGGGTCCCCGCGAAGGTCAACGTGCAGCTGGCGGTGGGCGCGGCCCGGCCCGACGGCTTCCACGACCTGGCCAACGTCTTCCTCGCCGTCTCCCTCTTCGACGAGGTCACGGCCACCGCGGCCGACGAACTGAAGGTGACCTGCGCGGGCCCGGACGCCGACCAGGTGCCCCTGGACCGCACCAACCTCGCGGCGCGCGCCGCCGAGATCCTGGCCGCGCGGGCGGGGCTGACCCCCTCCGTCCACCTCCACATCGCGAAGAACATCCCGGTCGCGGGCGGCATGGCGGGCGGCAGCGCGGACGGGGCCGCCGCCCTGCTGGCGTGCGACGTCCTGTGGGGCCTGGACACCCCGCGCGCCGAACTGCTCGACCTCTGCGCGGAGCTGGGCAGCGACGTGCCCTTCAGCCTGGTCGGCGGCGCCGCGCTGGGCACCGGCCGCGGCGAGCTGCTGACCCCGGTGGAGGCCGGGGCGTTCCACTGGGTGTTCGCGGTCGCCGACGGCGGGCTGTCGACCCCGGCCGTCTTCCGCGAGTTCGACCGCCTCACGGCCGGTACGCGGATCCCGGAGCCGGAGGCCTCGCCGGCCCTGCTCGCGGCCCTGGCCTCGGGCGACCCGGACGCGCTGGCCCCCCTCCTGGCGAACGACCTCCAGGCGGCGGCCCTGTCGCTGCGCCCGCAGCTGGCCCGGACGCTGGCCGCGGGCACGGACGCCGGTGCGCTGGCCGCGCTGGTCTCGGGCTCCGGGCCGACGACGGCCTTCCTGGTCCGCGACCCGGAATCGGCGGCGAAGGTCGCGGCGGCCCTCGAAGCCTCGGGCACGTGCCGCGCCACCCGCGTGGCCTCCTCCCCGGCCCCGGGAGCCACGCCCCTCTCGCCGTGAACCTGCGCCCCCGGAACCCCGCCCCGGCTAGGCTGGTGGGCACCGACGAGAGCGACCCAGGAGGCGGTTCGATGACCGAGCAGGTCGCGGCCGGAACGCCGCTGATTCCGATGCCGGCACTCACCCCGGCGGCCCTGCGCGTCGCCGTCGCGCAGATCGCTCCTGCCCATCTGCCCGCCTTCGTCGAGCACCTGGACCGGGCGGCGGAGCAGAGCGCCGAGCAGAGCACCATCGCGCCGCTGCGAGCGTTCCTGCAGTGGTGGGGCGAGTTCGTCGCCGTTCAGCGGCATCCCGCCCGCGCGGCGCGGCTCCGCGAGCTGGAGGCGGTCGCCGCGAGGGCCGAGGACCGCGAAGCCCTCGACGCGGCGGTCGCCGAGATCCAGGACATCCTCGCCGCCGCGCGACGCGAGGCCGCTGCGTGAGCGACGCCTGGGCGTGGCACTACAACCCGGACGCCGAGCACGTCGTCGGCGATCTGCCCGCCGGTGCCGTGGCCGAGGTGGAGCGCCTTGCCGAACAGCTCGCGGTGCTGGGCCGGGACGCCGGCGAGGTGGGACGCGGGCCGGTGGAGGGCGGGGGACTGCGGACACTGGACATCTTCGGCGGCCGGGGCTTCCTCATGTTCCTCGCGCCGGAGCGACTACGGGAGATCTCCGTCGTCCGGGTGGTCTGGCTCGGCTGAGGGGTACTCAGCCGGGAGTTGAGTATCCGAACCCTGTCCCCGGTGACCGCCGCGCGCGAGCGTAAGGGGCATGGGACAGACCGCCAAGGCAATGGCCGCCGCAACGCCCGCGCAGCGGGACCGGTACATCGACCTGCTCCGCGTCGCCTCGCTCGGCACCGTCATCGGCGGGCACTGGCTGATGGCGGCCGTCAGCAGCGACGGCATAGGGAACCTGCTCGCCCTCGTGCCCCCGCTCCAGCTGCTCACCTGGGGGCTCCAGGTCATGCCCGTCTTCTTCTTCGTCGGCGGGTTCTCGCACGCCCTGTCCTACCGCTCCCTGGCCCGCCGCTCCGACGGGCGGCCCGTGTACGCCGCCTTCCTGCGGGCCCGCCTCCAGCGCCTGCTGCGGCCGACCCTCGTCTTCGTCCTCGTCTGGGGCGCCGCCGCGCTCGCCGTCCAGCTCGCCGGCCGCGGCGCCGGCGGGCTGACCGGGGCCGCGCTGCGGCTGGTGACGCAGCCGCTCTGGTTCATCGGCATCTACCTCGCCATGGTCGCCTTCACCCCGCCCCTGCTGAAGCTGCACGAGCGCTGGGGGTGGGGGGCCTTCGCGGCGCTCCTCGCCGCGGCCGCCGCCGTCGACGTCCTGCGCTTCGCGCTCGCCCTCCCGTACGTCGAGTTCCTGAACTTCGCCTTCGTCTGGCTCGCCGTCCACCAGCTCGGCTTCCTGCGCGCCGACGGGCGGATCAGGACCCCCGCCGCCCTCGGCCTCGCCGCCGCCGGCCTCGCGGGGGCCGTCCTGCTGGTGGCGTACGGCCCGTACCCGCTCTCCATGGTGGGGATGCCGGGCGAGAAGGTGTCCAACATGGCCCCGCCCACCCTCGCCCTGCTCTGCCACGGCATGTGGCTCGCCGGCGCCGTCCAGCTGGCCGCCCGCCCCGCCACCGCCTGGCTGCGCCGCCCCCGCGTCTGGCGCGCTGTCGTCGCCGCCAACGGGATCGCCATGACCGCCTTCCTCTGGCACCTCACCGCCATGCTCGGTGTGTACGGGGCCCAGCTCGCCCTCGGCCTGGACCTGCCGGCCCCGGCCACCGCGGCCTGGTGGGCGCAGGCTCCCGTACGGATCCTTCTGGCCGCCACCCTGACCGCGCTGCTCGTCACCGTCTTCCGCCGCTTCGAAGCCCCGGCCCCGGCCCCGACCGCCGTGGGCCCGGGCAGCGGCCCCCGCGCCGCTCTCGGCATCACCCTCTGCCTGCTCGGCATCCTCGGCCTGTCCATGACCGGGCTCGGCGGCCTCCTCGACGGCCACAGCGCCACCCTGATCGCCCTCCCGGTCACCGCACCCCTCGCCATCGCCATGGCACTGACGGGCTGGCTCCTGGTGGAACGGTCCGGCCCGGCCGGGAGGGTTAGGCTGAGGGGCTGATCCCTCAACCTTCCCTGGAGCGCGTCTGATGGCCGTCAATCTGGTCAATGTCGAGGCAGTCAGCAAGGTGTACGGCACACGTACCCTGCTCGACGGCATTTCCCTCGGCGTATCCGAGGGGGACCGGATCGGTGTCGTCGGCCGCAACGGCGACGGCAAGACCACCCTCATCCGGATGCTGGCCAAGCTGGAGGACCCCGACACCGGGCGCGTCACCCAGTCGGGCGGCCTGCGTATGGGCGTCCTCACCCAGCACGACTCCCTCGATCCCGCGGCCACCATCCGCCACGAGATCATCCGCGACATGGCCGATCACGAGTGGGCCGGCAACGCCAAGATCCGCGACGTCCTGACCGGCCTCTTCGGCGGCCTCGACCTGCCCGGCTTCGGGCAGGGCCTCGACACCGTCATCGGACCGCTCTCCGGAGGTGAGCGCCGCCGCATCGCGCTCGCCCAGCTGCTCATCGCCGACCAGGACCTTCTCGTCCTCGACGAGCCCACCAACCACCTCGACGTCGAGGGCATCGCCTGGCTGGCCAAGCACCTCCAGGAGCGCCGCTCCGCGCTCGTCTGCGTCACCCACGACCGCTGGTTCCTCGACCAGGTCTGCACCCGCATGTGGGACGTCCAGCGCGGCGACGTGCACGAGTACGAGGGCGGCTACAGCGACTACGTCTTCGCCCGCGCCGAGCGCGAGCGGATCGCCGCCACCGAGGAGTCCAAGCGGCAGAACCTGATGCGCAAGGAGCTGGCCTGGCTGCGCCGCGGCGCGCCCGCCCGGACCTCCAAGCCGCGCTACCGCATCGAGGCGGCCAACGAGCTCATCGCCGACGTGCCGCCGCCGCGCGACAAGTCCGAGCTGATGCGCTTCGCCAACGCCCGCCTCGGCAAGACCGTCTTCGACCTCGAGGACGTCACCGTCCAGGCCGGCCCGAAGCTCCTGCTCAAGCACCTCACCTGGCACCTCGGCCCCGGTGACCGCATCGGCCTCGTCGGCGTCAACGGCGCCGGCAAGACCTCCCTGCTGCGCGCGCTGGCCGAGGCCGCCCGCACCCAGGGCGAGGCCCAGCCCGCCGCCGGCAAGGTCACCGTCGGCAAGACCGTCCGCCTCGCCTACCTCTCGCAGGAGGTCGGCGAACTCGACCCGTCCCTGCGGGTCCTGGAGGCCGTGCAGCGCGTCCGCGACCGCGTCGACCTCGGCAACGGCCGCGAGATGACGGCGGGCCAGCTGTGCGAGCAGTTCGGCTTCACCAAGGAGAAGCAGTGGACCCCGGTCGGCGACCTCTCCGGCGGTGAGCGGCGCCGGCTGCAGATCCTGCGCCTGCTGATGGACGAGCCGAACGTCCTCTTCCTCGACGAGCCCACCAACGACCTCGACATCGAGACCCTGACCCAGCTGGAGGACCTCCTCGACGGCTGGCCCGGCTCGATGATCGCCATCTCCCACGACCGGTTCTTCATCGAGCGCACCACCGACACGGTGATGGCCCTGCTCGGCGACGCGAGCCTGCGGATGCTGCCGCGCGGCCTGGACGAGTACCTGGAGCGCCGGCAGCGGATGATCGAGGCGGCCTCCCCGACGCCCGGCCCGGCCGCCGCCGCGCCTAAGTCCACCGCCTCGGGGGACTCCCGCGCCGCGAAGAAGGAGCTCCAGAAGATCGAGCGCCAGCTGAACAAGCTCTCCGACCGCGAGAGCAGCCTGCACGCCCAGATCGCCGAGAACTCCACCGACTACGACAAGGTGGCCAAGCTCGACGCAGAGCTCCGGGAACTCCTCGCGGACCGCGACGATTTGGAAATGCGCTGGCTGGAGCTGGCCGAAGAGGCCTAGTGCTGTGGCCGGAAAGGTTCACCGCGTCGCGATGTCCGGCCCGGCACCAGCCCCTTGCGGAGGACGGCCGCCTGCCCGGCTTCCCGGCCCTCAAGTGGCCGGATAACGACGGCGTCACGGGCCGGTCCTCCCTTGGGAACAGGGGTGGACCGGGCCCGGCGCACGGTCTGCGGCAGTGATAGAAAGGTCATCCTCCACGACCTCTGACTTGAAGGTACGCGCTGATGACCGAGCCGCCCCAGCCGCCGAACCAGCCACCGACACCTTCCGGTTACGGCCACCTGCCCGGCCCGCCGCAGCCCGGTTACGGCTACCCGCCGCAAGGCGCGAACCCGTACGCCCAGCAGCCGCAGCAGCCGCAGCAGCCCCCCACCGTTCCGCTGCAGCCCCCCGCCTACGGCTACGGCTACCCGCCGCCGCCCCCCGGCCCCGGCCTGCCCGGCGCGCCCCGGCCCGCCTCCGGCCTCCCGCCGAAGAAGAAGCTCACCGTGCTGATCGCCGCCTCGGCGGCCGCCCTCCTCGTCGTCGGCACCGTCGGCTACTTCGGCTTCGTCAAGGGCGACGACAAGGACCCCAAGGAGCCCGTCGCGCAGGGCTCCGGCTCCACCGACGCCACCCCCTCCGGCTCCCCTTCCGTGGACAAGGGCGACGGCAGCGGCAACGGCGGCCAGGAGGCCGACCTCAACGCCGGCCGCAAGCAGGGCGAGGACAAGGTCCTGTGGCTCAAGACCGCCAAGATCGACGGCCCCGGCATGGGCGTGGAGTCCGAAGGGCAGTGGGTCGTCGGCGACACCGTCGTCAAGAGCGTGTGGCAGAACCTCACCGGCTATGCGGTCACCGACGGCAAGGAGAAGTGGACCCTCGCCTTCCCCGCCGTGATCTGCGCCGTCACCCCGCAGGCCACCGCCGACGGCAAGACCGTCGTCATGTACCGCGACGGCGAGTCCGACAGCGCCTCCTGCACCCAGATGCGCGTCGTCGACCTCAAGACGGGCAAGGAGGTCTGGTCGAAGGAGGTGCCCAAGGAGCAGCTCTTCGACATCTTCACCAGCCCCACCGTCGCCATCACCGGCGACACCGTCGCCATCAGCCGCAGCGGCACCGCCAGCGCCTTCAAGGTCAGCAACGGCGACAAGCTCTTCGCCAGCACCCAGGGCGAGGGCTGCAAGCCCGATTCCTACACGGCCGGCAACGGCAAGATGGTCGCCCTCGCCACCTGCCTGGACGAGGACAAGACCGCCGAGATCCAGGGCACCGACCCCGTTTCCGGCAAGAAGAACTGGACCTTCCGCGCCCCCAAGGGCTTCAAGGTCACCAGCATCTACTCGGTGGACCCGCTCGTCGTCGACCTCGGCAACGAGGCCGGCAAGGAGCGCTCCATCGTGGTCATCGGAGCCGACGGCAAACAGACGGCCACCCTCACCGCCGACGGCAAGTTCGACGTCGGCTGCGGCGACACCGGCATCTTCCGCTCCCTCTCGGCCTGCTCCTCGGCCGTCGCCGACGGCGGCACCCTCTACCTGCCCACCGCGCGCGACGGCAAGGGCAACGAGATCGTCGCCTTCGACCTGGCGAGCGGCAAGGCCAAGTGGCGCAGCCCTGCCGGGGACAAGCGCACCCTCATGCCGCTCAAGGCCGCGAACGGCCAGCTGATCGCCTACCGCAAGGCCGAGGAGGACAAGGGCGGCGAGATCCTCTCGATCCCCGTCGGCGGCGGCACCCCCACCGCGCTCCTGCGCAACCCGTCGGGCCCGGCCGCCCCGGTCGAGAGCTCCTTCAGCAGCCCGAAGGTCGACTACGTGGACGGACGGTTCTTCATCTCCGTCTCCCGCCTGCGGGCCAAGGGCAAGGACGAGAAGCTCCTGATGGCCTTCGGCAAGTGAACGCGTCCACCGAGCCGCCCAGCGAGAGGCAGTAGCAACGCATGAGTACCCCGCCGCCCCCCAGCCAGCCGCCGTCCGGCGGCTTCGGCGCGCCGCAGGATCCTCCCCCGGGCGGATTCGCCCCGCCGGGAGGCTTCGCGCCGCCGCCCCCGACCGGCCCCCCGGCGCCCCCGCAGCAGCCCCCGGCCGCGCCGCCGGCGCCGCCCGCGTACGGCTACCCGCAACAGCCCGGCACCCAGCCGCCGTTCGGCCCGCCCACCACGCCCATGTACGCCCCGCAGCCCCCGGCCGGCGCCGGCGGCGGCAACAACGACAAGCGCAACCAGCTGCTGATCGTCGGCGCGGCCCTCCTGGCCATCGTCCTCATCGTCGGCGGCGGCATCTGGTACACCTCGGGCGACGGCGGCAGCGGCGACAACAAGAACACCGCCGACGGCGGCCCCAGCACCGGCGCCGAAGGCGACAAGCCCAAGGCAGGCACGCCCGGCAGCGAGAAGCCGCCCGCCAACCCGAAGTCGAAGACCCTCTTCAAGCTGCCCAGCCCGCAGCCGGCCGAGGTCACCTCGGTCGCCGGCTCCTGGCTCACCGACACCACCTACATCAAGTCCGATGTGGCCAAGGTCGTCGGCTACAACCTCGTCGACGGCGGCAAGAAGTGGGAGCTGCCCTTCCCGGGCGAACTCTGCGGCGCGACCAAGCACATCAGCGACAACAAGACGGCGGTCCTCTTCAAGGCCTCCATGCCCACGGCCGAGAACAAGTACGTGCAGTGCACCGAGGTCGGCGTCATCGACCTCAACACCGGCAAGCTCGTCTGGTCCGGCAACGCCAAGGGCGCCACCACCGGCGACAAGCCCGCCTCCTACTACGAGGTGACGATCAGCGGCCAGACCGTCGCCGCCGGCGGCACCTCGGGCGGCGCCGCCTGGAACCTCGCCGACGGCAAGTCCCTGTGGACGCCCAAGGTCGACGGCGAAGGCTGCTACGACACCGGCTACGCGGGCGGCGAGGCCCTCGCCGCCATCCGCAAGTGCGGCCGCAGCCCCAACCAGAGCGTGTACGCCCAGGTCCTGGACCCGGCCACCGGCGCGCCCACGGCCTCGTACAAGCTGTCCCCGGGCATCGACTACGCCGGGATCGTCTCGACGAAGCCGCTGGTCGTCGCTGCCGATGTCGGCCACACCGCCAAGAACGCCACCGGCGTCAGCGACCTCTTCGTCGTCGACCCGAAGGGCGAGCTGAAGGCCCGCATCCCGCTCGCCTCCGGGAACTTCGCCGGCAAGTGCGCGGCCACCGAGGTCGAGAAGTGCACGGGCATGGTGGTCGGCGACGGCAAGCTCTACCTGCCGTCCTACGAGCACCAGGGCCAGGCCGCCTCCGGCCGCACCAACGAGCTGCTCTCCTTCGACCTGGAGACCGGCAAGCAGACCACCGACCGCGCGGACGCGGGCGAGCGGTACACCATGGTCCCGCTGCGCATGGACGGGTCGAACATCATCGCCTACAAGGAGCCCCCGTACGACAAGGGCGGCCAGATCGTCAGCATCGACGGCAAGACGATGAAGGAGACCCTCCTCATGGAGAACCCGGCGGACAAGGCGACCCAGCGCGCCGAGACCGCTTTCTCGCCCGAGTACTCCGAGTACCGCTACCACAACGGCAAGCTCTTCATCTCCCGTACGACGGTGAAGAAGCCGTACTCGGACACCGGTGACCCGGAGTACCTCTTCGTCTCGTTCACCGCGAGCTGAGCCCCGCGCACCCCGCACCGCGCAGAAGCCCCTGGAAGGTCATTCCTTCCGGGGGCTTCTGCGCGGAACCCCCGCGCACCGTCGAACAAGCGTGTAGCTTGCCGGGGCAGAAGGGTCGGGGGTGGGTGCCTCAATGGGCGTACGGGTCGTGGTGGTCGACGAGCACCGGCTGCTGGCCGAGGCGCTCGCCTCTGCCCTGAAACTGCGGGGCCACCGGGTGCTCGCCGCCGCCGCCCCGGCCGGGGGCGCCGCCGAACTGGTCATCAGCCGCGCCCCGGAGGTCTGCCTGTTCGGCACCGCCACGCCCGCCGAGCCCGGGGTCTTCGAACCGGTCGTCCGGATCAAGCGGGAGCGCCCGCAGACAGCCGTCGTGGTCCTCGGCCCGGTGCCCAGCCCGCGCGGGATCGCGGCCGCCTTCGCCGCCGGCGCCTCGGGATACGTACGCCACGACGAGCGCATCGAGGGCGTGGAGCGGGCCCTGGCGAAGGCGCGGGCAGGGGAGGTCGCGATCTCCCCCCAACTGCTGCAAGGGGCCTTCGCGGAGCTTCTGAACCCTGCCGCGCAGCCCGACGACGAGGGCAGCCGGCTGCTGCGGCTGCTCACCCCGCGCGAGGTGGAGGTGCTGGTCCGGGTAGCCGAGGGCGAGGACACCCGGCTCATCGCCGCGGGCATGGAGATCGCGCCGAGCACCGCCCGTACGCACGTGCAGCGGGTGCTGATGAAGCTGGGCGTGGGCTCGCGGCTGGAGGCGGCCGCCCTGGCCGCCCGTACCGGCCTGCTGGACCGCGCACAGGACTGACGAGGGCTGACGCAGGACTGACGCAGGGACGGATTGCCGCCGCCGATTTCCCCACGGGCGCGGAATCGGGTATGCCAGTGGGCGGCATGTGGAGCTCCGCGTGCGTACCCCCGCGAGAGGCAGTAGGCGAGTGAGCGAGAGGTCCCACCTCAAGTACCTGGTGACCGGCGGTGCCGGATACGTCGGCAGCGTGGTCGCCGCCCACCTCCTGGAGGCGGGCCACGAGGTCACCGTCCTGGACGACCTCAGCACCGGCTTCCGCGAAGGCGTCCCGGCGGGCGCCGCGTTCATCGAGGGCCGGATCCAGGACGCCTCCCGGTACCTGGACCCCTCCTACGACGCGGTGCTGCACTTCGCGGCGTTCTCGCAGGTCGGCGAGTCCGTGGTGAACCCGGGCAAGTACTGGGAGAACAACGTCGGCGGCACGCTCGCGCTGCTGGCCGCCATGCGCGGGGCGGGGGTGCGCAAGCTGGTGTTCTCCTCCACCGCCGCCACCTACGGCGAGCCGGCGGAGGGCCTGCTGACCGAGGCCTCGGTGACCGCGCCGACCAACCCGTACGGGGCCTCGAAGCTGGCCGTGGACCACATGATCGCGGGGGAGTGCGTGGCGCACGGCCTGGCCGCGGTGTCCCTGCGCTACTTCAACGTGGCGGGCGCCTACGGGGAGTTCGGCGAGCGGCACGCTCCCGAGACCCACCTGATCCCGCTGGTCCTCCAGGTCGCGCTGGGCGAGCGGGAGTCGATCTCGGTGTTCGGCGAGGACTACCCGACCCCCGACGGCACCTGCGTACGCGACTACATCCACGTCGCCGACCTGGCGGAGGCGCACCTGGCCGCGCTGGAGGCCGCCACCGCCGGGGAGCACCTGATCTGCAACCTGGGCAACGGCAGCGGGTTCTCGGTCCGCGAGGTCGTCGAGACGGTCCGCAAGGTGACGGGCCGGGAGATCCCCGAGGTCGTCGCCCCGCGCCGGGCCGGCGACCCGGCGACCCTGGTGGCCTCCGCGCGGACGGCTCACGAGCGCCTCGGCTGGACCCCGAGCCGCTCGGACCTCACCGGGATCATCCGGGACGCGTGGAACTTCGCGCGGAGGCACGCCTCCTGAGCCACCGCACGTCCCGTGCGCCCCTCGCACCCCGGGGGCGGGGGCGCACGTGCGTTCGCCGCACGCGGGGGCCGGGCGCTGTGCGCGGGCGCCAGGCGTGCACACGCCGGGTGAAACGCTCCCCGTGCAACTGCCCGTGGCACACGCCGGTCCGGAAGCCGCCATACGGACCTTCGGTGCAGTCGAAATCAAGCCATCACAAAGGCCGTTCAGTCCGTCCGGGCCGGAAAATCGCCGGGAAAACTTCTGCTATTCGGCCAACCGCGAGCCGCACCCGGCCCTACGCTGATGCGTGACACCGGTGGGGGCCGGTGTTGATTCAGGGGTCGAGACAAGTCGGGTACGACGTCCGGTCCGGGGTAGTGCAGAGATGTCACGGCGGCGGCCGCGGCGGCTGTGGATCACCCGGTCCGGGCGCCGTACCCGCAGCCGTCCGTTCCCCGACCCTTGGGGGTTTTGTGGTTCGTATCCGGGTTCTCGTGGTCGATGATCACCGCATCTTCGCCGAATCTCTCGCAGCCGCGCTCGCGGCCGAGCCGGACGTGGACGTGTCCGCGGCCGGCAGCGGCCCCGCCGCACTGCGCTGCCTCGAACGCGCGGCGGCCGAGGGCCGCCGCTTCGACGTCATGCTGGTCGACGCCGATCTGGGCGCGCCGGCCGGGGCCGTGCCCGCGCAGCGGGAGTCGGGGTCCGGGCCGCCACCGCCCGCCTCGGACGGCATCGCACTGGTGGCCGGGGTGCGGGTGTCCCACCCCGGGGTCCGTACGGTCGTCCTCGCCGAGCGCGACGACCCCCGCCGGGCCGCCCTCGCGCTCCAGGCGGGAGCCTCGGGCTGGGTGGCGAAGGACTGCTCGCTCTCGCGGCTGCTCGCCGTCATACGCGGCGTCCTGCGGGAGGAGACCCACCTTCCGCCCGCGCTGCTCACCGGAGTGCTCCGTGAACTGACCGCGGCGCGCAAGCACCGTACGGACAGTGAACGGCTCGTCGAGTCGCTCACCCCGCGCGAGCACGAGGTGCTGCGCTGCATGGTGGCGGGGCTGGGCCGCAAGGACGTGGCGGCGCGGCTGTTCCTGTCCCCGCACACCGTCCGCACCCACATGCAGAACGTGCTGGGCAAGCTCGGGGTGCACTCGACCCTGGCGGCGGTGGCGCTGGCCCGGCGGGCCGGCGTACGGCCCGCGGACCTAGCCGGGGATGTTGTCGAACGGAGCGGTCAACTGGCGTAGCAGCCCGGCGAGATCGCCGCGCTGGTTGCGCGAGAGCTGGGCGAGGATCGCCCGCTCCTGGGCCAGCAGCCCGGCGAGGGCCTGGTCGGCCCGGTCCCTGCCCTCGGGGGTCAGCCGCACCAGGACCCCGCGGCGGTCGCTGGGGTCCGGCAGCCGTTCGACGAGGCCCTTCTTGGCCAGCCGGTCGATGCGGTTGGTCATGGTCCCGGAGGTGACAAGGGTCTGGGTCAGCAACTGGCCGGGGGAGAGCTGGTAGGGCGCGCCGGCGCGGCGCAGGGAGGTCAGCACGTCGAACTCCCACGGCTCCAGGCCGTGCTCGGAAAAGGCGAGCCTGCGGGCGCGGTCGAGGTGGCGCGCGAGCCTGCTGACGCGGCTCAGCACCTCGAGCGGTTCCACGTCGAGGTCAGGGCGCTCCCGCCGCCATGCCGCCACCAGTCGGTCGACCTCGTCCTCCATGCCGATCAGTGTAAGGGGTCTGTCGATGTGAAGTCTCTTCACGTAAAGTCTCTTGATCACGAGTATCTTGACGTCGAGATATAAAGTGTACGACCATGGGGCATGGAGGGGGCCGAGACAGGTTCCGCTTCCGACCGCCCCGCCAGCAGGGAGGCTCGAACATGCATTCCGATACCGCCCAGGCCAGGATCCCCACGGCCAGCGTCCTCTCCGACCCCTCCGCACCCACCTGGGACCCCCAGCAGTACCTCCGGCACGCCGGACACCGCACACGCCCCTTTCTGGACCTCCTGACCCGCATACCCGAACTCCCCACCAGCCCCGGCCGCATCGCCGACCTCGGCTGCGGCCCGGGCAATGTGACCACCCTCCTCGCCGGACGCTGGCCCACGGCCCGCATCACCGGCTTCGACCTCTCCCCGGACATGCTCCGCCGCGCCGAAGAGGAGTACGCCGGCCCCACCGCCGGGGGCGGCAGCCTCGACTTCCGCCACGCGGACCTCGCCGACTGGATGCCCGAGGAGCCCTACGACCTGATCGTCTCCAACGCCGCCCTCCAGTGGGTCCCCAGCCACCCCGGCTCCTTCCCCGCCTGGATCAACGGCCTGCGCCCCGGCGGCACCTTCGCCTTCCAGATCCCCGGCAACTTCACCGCCCCCAGCCACGCCCTGCTCGCCGAGCTCTGCGACACACCGCGCTGGCGGACCCGCCTCGCCGGCCACGGCGCCCGCTACGTCCACCACCTCGAAACCGCCGAATACCTCGCCCGGTTCACGGAACTGGGCTGCGCCGTGGACGTCTGGGAAACCACCTACCACCAGCTGCTGCAGGGCCCCGACCCGGTGCTCGACTGGGTCAAGGGCACCGCCCTGCGGCCCGTACTGACCGCGCTGGGAGACGACCGGGAAGCCGTGGACGCCTTCCTCGCCGAGTACCGCGACCGGCTGCGCGAGGCCTACCCGCCCGGGCCGCGCGGCACCGTCTTCCCCTTCCGCCGGATCTTCGCCGTCGCCCGCAAGGAGGCCTGACCGTGCTGACCGCCGTAGACCACGTCCAACTCGCCGCGCCGCCCGGGTCGGAGGACCGGCTGCGCGCCTACTACACCGATGTCCTGGGCATGACCGAGATCCCCAAACCGGCCGTGCTCGCCGCGCGCGGAGGCTGCTGGTTCGCCGCCGGCCCGGTGCAGCTGCACCTCGGCGTGGAGGAGGAGTTCCGGCCCGCCCGCAAGGCCCACCCGGGCCTGCGGGTGACCGGCATCGAGGCCTACGCGAGCAGACTGGAGGAACGCGGGGCCAAGGTCGTCTGGGACGACGCCCTGCCGGGCCACCGCCGCTTCTACTCAGAGGACCCCGTGGGCAACCGGCTCGAATTCCTGGAACGACACAGCTTGGAACCGCACAGCGCGGAGCCGCAGGCCGGATGACCCGGCGGCCCCTACGACGGCGCCCCGCCACCGGATCTCCGGTGACGGGGCGCCGTCGTGGGCACACGCACGCACACACGCGCGTACGGGGTTCAGCTCTTGCGGCGGCCCACCAGCTGCGGCTTCGACTCCAGCCCGTCCAGCCCGTGCCAGGCCAGGTTCACCAGATGCGCGGCGACCTCCGCCTTCTTCGGCCGCCGTACGTCCAGCCACCACTGCCCGGTCAGCGCCACCATCCCCACCAGCGCCTGCGCGTACAGCGGGGCCAGCTTCGGATCGAAGCCCCGCGCCTTGAACTCCAGGCCCAGGATGTCCTCGACCTGCGTGGCGATATCGCTGATCAGCGAGGCGAACGTGCCCGTCGACTGGGCGACCGGGGAATCCCGTACGAGGATCCGGAAACCGTCCGTGTAGGACTCGATGTAGTCCAGCAGCGCGAACGCCGCCTGCTCCAGCAGCTCCCGCGGATGGCCGGCCGTCAGCGCGCCCGTCACCCCGTCCAGCAGCTGGCGCATCTCCCGGTCCACGACGACCGCGTACAGGCCCTCCTTGCCGCCGAAGTGCTCGTACACCACCGGCTTGGACACCCCGGCCTTCGCCGCGATCTCCTCCACCGACGTGCCCTCGAAGCCCTTCTCCGCGAACAGGGTCCGGCCGATGTCCAGCAGCTGCTGGCGCCGCTCCGCGCCCGTCATCCTCACCCGGCGGCCGCGCCTGGGCTTGTCGCTGCTGGAATTATCGCCGTCGATCGCCACACCCCCCATCATGCCGGGTTCGGCTCGTCTTCCCTGCGCCGGGCATCGATGCGGGACGCCGAGGGCCAGCGCACGTCCGTGGCCCAGCCCAGCTGCTCGAACCAGCGGATCAGGCGCGCGCTGGAGTCGACCTGGCCGCGCAGCACCCCGTGCCGGGCCGAGGTCGGATCGGCGTGGTGCAGGTTGTGCCAGGACTCACCGCAGGACAGCACCGCAAGCCACCACACGTTGCCCGAGCGGTCCCGGGACTTGAACGGGCGCTTGCCCACGGCGTGACAGATCGAGTTGATCGACCACGTCACGTGGTGCAGCAGCGCGACACGCACCAGCGAACCCCAGAAGAACGCCGTGAACGCGCCCCACCAGGACATCGTCACCAGACCGCCCACCAGCGGCGGGATCGCCAGCGAAAAGATCGTCCAGAAGACGAAGTCGCGGGAGATGCGGCGGATCGCCGGATCCTTGATCAGGTCCGGGGCGTACTTCTGCTGATCGGTCTGCTCCTCGTCGAAGAGCCAGCCGATGTGCGCCCACCACAGGCCCTTCATCAGCGCCGGCAGCGTCTCGCCGAACCGCCACGGCGAATGCGGGTCGCCCTCGTGGTCCGAGTACTTGTGGTGTTTGCGGTGGTCCGCCACCCAGCGCACCAGCGGCCCCTCCACCGCCATCGACCCCATCACGGCGAGGACGATCCGCAGCGGCCGCTTCGCCTTGAAGGAACCGTGCGTGAAGTAGCGGTGGAAGCCGATGGTGACCCCGTGGCAGGCCAGGAAGTACATGAAGACCATCAGGCCGAGGTCCAGCCAGCTCACCCCCCAGCCCCAGGCCAGCGGAACCGCCGCCAGCAGCGCCAGGAAGGGAACGGTGATGAACAGCAGAAGGGCGATCTGCTCGACGGACCGCTTGTTCTCGCCGCCGAGCGTCGCGGTCGGCGTGGACGTATCGGAGGGCGCTGAGGTGCCCTCGATCAAATCGGGACTGGTGGCCATGAGGGTCCCCTGGGGAGTGAGAAGGGGGTGGGAAGTCGGCAGGTGCCGCTCGGGTCACGGACCTACGGACCCGTAACCTACGGCATCGTAAGTATGGCAAAAGCGGAGCCCGCGGCAACAGGAGCGCCGCCGGGGCGGGCGAGCAGGCCCACACGCGGCGCGTGCGAGCCCCGTAGGAGCCGCCTGATGAGACATTTGCCCAGGCACACGCCTCGGACACCTATCCTGGTCCCGTCGGACAGCGCGGTCCGCACGGGCAGCCCGGGCTGTGATCAGGCGCGCACAGTCGCGCACGGTCCGGGGAGCCCACCGCCCAGTAGCGCTCGAACACTGCAAGGAGCCGCACCTGTGAGCAGTGCTGACCAGGCCGCCCAGGCCCAGGCCACCCCCATCACCCCGGCCGCCACGGCCAACGCAGAGCTGCGCGCGGACATCCGCCGCCTCGGCGACCTCCTCGGGGAGACCCTCGTACGCCAGGAGGGCCAGGACCTCCTCGACCTCGTCGAGCGCGTCCGCGCCCTCACCCGCACCGACGGCGAAGCCGCCGCCGCGCTGCTCGGCGACACCGACCTGGAGACCGCCGCCAAGCTGGTGCGCGCCTTCTCCACGTACTTCCACCTCGCCAACGTCACCGAGCAGGTGCACCGGGGCAAGGAACTGCGCGCGCACCGCGCCGCCGAGGGCGGCCTCCTCGCCCGCACCGCCGACATGCTCAAGGACGCCGACCCCGAGCACCTGCGCGCGACGGTCAAGAACCTCAACGTCCGCCCCGTCTTCACCGCGCACCCCACCGAGGCGGCCCGCCGCAGCGTCCTGAACAAGCTGCGCCGCATCGCCGCCCTGCTGGAGGAGCCCGTCACCGGCGCCGGCGACCGCCGCCGACACGATCTGCGGCTCGCCGAGAACATCGACCTCGTCTGGCAGACCGACGAGCTGCGCGTGGTCCGCCCCGAGCCCGCCGACGAGGCCCGCAACGCCATCTACTACCTCGACGAGCTGCACGCCGGCGCGGTCGGCGACGTACTCGAGGACCTCGCCGCCGAGCTCCAGCGCGTCGGCGTCGAGCTGCCCGCCGGCACCCGCCCCCTCACCTTCGGCACGTGGATCGGCGGCGACCGCGACGGCAACCCGAACGTCACCCCCGACGTCACCCGCGACGTGCTGATCCTCCAGCACGAGCACGGCATCACCGACGCCCTCGAACTGATCGACTTCCTGCGCGGGCTGCTGTCCAACTCCATCCGCTACACCGGGGCCACCGAGGAACTCCTCGCCTCCCTGCAGGCCGACCTGGAACGCCTCCCCGAGATCAGCCCGCGCTACAAGCGGCTGAACGCCGAGGAGCCGTACCGCCTCAAGGCCACCTGCATCCGGCAGAAGCTCCTCAACACCCGCGAGCGCCTCGCCAAGGGCACCCCCCACGAGGAAGGCCGCGACTACCTCGGCACCGCCGAGCTGATCACCGACCTCACCCTCATCCAGACCTCCCTGCGCGAGCACCGGGGCGCGCTCTTCGCCGACGGCCGCATGGACCGTACGATCCGCACGCTGGCCGCCTTCGGCCTCCAGCTCGCCACCATGGACGTACGCGAGCACGCCGACGCCCACCACCACGCGCTCGGCCAGCTCTTCGACCGGCTCGGCGAGGAGTCCTGGCGCTACGCCGACATGCCGCGCGACTACCGCGGCAAGCTCCTCGCCAAGGAACTCCGCTCGCGCCGCCCCCTGGCCCCCAGCCCGGCCCCCCTCGACGCCGCCGGCCAGAAGACCCTCGGCGTCTTCCTCGCCATCAGGGACGCCTTCGAGAAGTTCGGCCCCGAGGTCATCGAGTCCTACATCATCTCGATGTGCCAGGGCGCCGACGACGTCTTCGCCGCCGCTGTCCTCGCCCGCGAGGCCGGCCTCATCGACCTGCACAGCGGCTGGGCCAAGATCGGCATCGTGCCGCTGCTGGAGACCACCGACGAGCTGCGCACCGCCGACGTCATCCTCGACGAGATGCTCGCCGACCCCTCCTACCGGCGCCTCGTCTCCCTGCGCGGCGACGTCCAGGAGGTCATGCTCGGCTACTCCGACTCCTCCAAGTTCGGCGGCATCACCACCAGCCAGTGGGAGATCCACCGCGCCCAGCGCCGGCTGCGCGACGTGGCCCACCGCTACGGCGTCCGCCTGCGCCTCTTCCACGGCCGCGGCGGCACCGTCGGCCGCGGCGGCGGCCCCTCGCACGACGCGATCCTGGCCCAGCCCTGGGGCACCCTCGAAGGCGAGATCAAGGTCACCGAGCAGGGCGAGGTCATCTCCGACAAGTACCTCGTCCCCTCCCTGGCCCGCGAGAACCTCGAACTGACCGTCGCGGCGACCCTGCAGGCCTCCGCCCTGCACACCGCGCCCCGCCAGTCCGACGAGGCCCTCGCCCGCTGGGACGCGGCCATGGACACCGTCTCGGACGCCGCCCACTCCGCCTACCGGGCACTCGTCGAGGACCCCGACCTGCCGGCGTACTTCTTCGCCGCCACGCCCGTCGACCAGCTCGCCGACCTCCACCTCGGCTCCCGGCCGTCCCGCCGCCCCGACTCCGGCGCCGGCCTCGACGGCCTGCGCGCCATCCCGTGGGTCTTCGGCTGGACCCAGTCGCGCCAGATCGTCCCCGGCTGGTACGGCGTCGGCTCCGGCCTCAAGGCCCTGCGCGAAGCGGGCCAGGAGGACGTCCTCGCCGAAATGGGCGAGCGGTGGCACTTCTTCCGCAACTTCCTGTCCAACGTCGAGATGACGCTGGCCAAGACCGACCTGCGGATCGCCCGCCACTACGTCGACACCCTCGTGCCCGAGAACCTCAAGCACGTCTTCACCCGCATCGAGGCCGAGCACGAGCTCACCGTCCGCGAGGTCCTGCGCATCACCGGCAGCGAGAAGCTCCTGGGCTCCAACCCGGTCCTCCAGCAGACCTTCGCCGTCCGCGACGCCTACCTGGACCCGATCTCCTACCTCCAGGTCTCCCTGCTGGCCCGCCAGCGTGCCGCCGCCGCGCGCGGCGAGGAGCCGGACCCGCTGCTCGCCCGCGCCCTGCTCCTCACGGTCAACGGCGTCGCCGCGGGCCTGCGCAACACCGGCTGACCATCGGGCGTACCGACGACAGGGCCCCCGCACCTTGTGCGGGGGCCCTGTCGCTCTGGAGCTACGGGTTTCAGCCCGCGGCGCCGGCCTTGCGGCGGCGGACCACCAGCACGGTGCCGGCCGCGATCAGCGCGCCCGCCATCGTGGCGATCAGGCCGATCGGCGCGTCAGAACCGGTCTTCGCCAGGTCGCCACCGCCGGTGGAACCGCCGGCCGCGGCGGCCGAACCGGTCGGAGCCGGGGAGGAGGCCGAGCCCGACGGCGACACGCTCGACGAAGCCGAGGCGGACGTGCTCGCCGAAGCCGAAGCCGATGCCGAAGTCGAAGCCGAAGCGCTGGCCGTCGCCGAAGCCGACGCCGAGGCGGAGGCGGAGGTCGACTGCGACGGGGTCGGCTCCGTGGTGGCCGTGGACGGGCAGGTGTGCGACAGGTTGAACCACTCGAGCTTCTTGCCGCCGCCGGTGGTGCCCTCGACCTCGGCCACCGCCGAGACCAGCTTCGCGCCGGGCGCCGAAGCCACGTACGCGTGGTTCTCGTTCGGCGGACCGAAGGTGGTGATGACCTGCTCGCCGCCGGGCTCGAACTTCACCGTCAGCTTCACGAACGAGACCTCGTTCGGGCTGCCGGGCGCGATGAAGTGCCACCCGTCCTGCGTCGCCGGGATGGAGGCGCACGTCTCGCCGGGCTTCCCCTTGTACTGCGCCGCGAAGAGGGGGAGTTCCTTCGCCTGGTGCAGCGGAACGGTGTACGCGTCGGTGGCGAAGGCCGGAGCGGCACCGGCGAGAAGGACGAGAGAAGCTGCCGCGGGAACCACAGCGGCGGCCCAACGGGCTCGGGAAACTGGCATGGAGATACCTCTGACGCTGATGAGGGACGGTGCCGTGGGAGGTGGCGGCCCAGCATGCTGACGCGCGACCGTCAAGGTCAAGGGATACTCGGAAGTATTCGTACGGACTTGAGAACTGACATTCCGTTTGTCCCGCATAACGATCCCCGCACGACGGCGCCGTTCGCGCGCCTCCGGACACGGGGACCGCCGTACGGGCCGCGGCCGGTCAGCGGCGGCCGGGTCAGGAGTTGTACCCCGACTGGGCGCGCTCCAGGCCCTCCTGGACCAGGCACTCCACCGCGTCGGCCGCCCGGTCCACGAACCAGTCCAGCTCCTTGCGCTCCGTGGAGGAGAAGTCCTTCAGCACGAAGTCCGCGACCTGCATCCGGCCCGGCGGCCGGCCGATCCCGCAGCGGACCCGGTGGTAGTCCGGGCCCATCGACTTCGTCATCGACTTCAGACCGTTGTGGCCGTTGTCCCCGCCGCCCAGCTTCAGGCGCAGCGTCGGGTAGTCGATGTCCAGCTCGTCGTGGATCGCGACGATCCGCTCCAGCGGGACCTTGTAGAAGTCGCGCAGCGCCGTCACCGGGCCGCCCGACAGGTTCATGTACGTCATCGGCTTCGCCAGCACCACCCGGCGGTTCGCCGGCCCCGGCGGGCCCATGCGGCCCTCGACCACCTGGGCCCGGGCCTTGTGCGCCTTGAACTTGCCGCCGATCCGCCCCGCCAGCAGATCGGCCACCATGAAACCGATGTTGTGGCGGTTGCCCGCGTACTCCGGGCCCGGATTCCCGAGGCCGACGATCAGCCAGGGCGCCGCGTCGTCCGACATCAAAAGCTCCTTAGGTCCTGAGGTCCTGAACGAAGACGACCGCCGTCCCGCTCCAGTGGAGCCGGACGGCGGTCGGTCAGCAACTGCTGAGGGGAGAAGGCGAGGCTCAGGCCTCGGTGCTCTCGGCCTCGGCGGTCGGCTCCTCGGCCTGCGGGGCCACGACCTGCAGGACGGCGATGTCGCCGTCGACGGCCAGGGTGGTGCCGGCCGGGAGGACCAGGTCCTTGGCGTGGATGGTGTCGCCGGCCTGGAGGCCCGCGATCGAGACGGTGACCTCGGTCGGGATGTGGGTGGCCTCGGCCTCGACGGAGATCGTGTTCTGGAGGGTCTCCAGCATGTTGCCGCCGACGGCCAGCTCGCCCTCGGTGACGATCGCGACGTCGACGGTGACCTTCTCGCCCTTCTGGACGATCAGGAAGTCGACGTGGGAGATCGAACGCTTCAGCGGGTGCTTCTGCACGGCCTTCGGGATGACCAGCTCGGTGCCGCCGCCCGCGATGTCCAGGGAGATCAGGACGTTGGGGGTACGGAGCGCCAGCTGCAGGCCGTGGCCCTCGACGTTGACGTGCTTGGGGTCCTGGCCGTGGCCGTAGATGACGGCGGGAACCAGGGCGTCGCGACGGGCCTGGCGGGCAGAGCCCTTGCCGAAGGTGTCACGGAGCTGGGCGGAAAGCTTGACCTCGGACATGCTCACTCCTCGTGGGGTGACGGAAATGGACAACGGTCACCCGGCCGGAACGGCCTGCTACGAAGAGCGCGTCGATAACGGAGCCCCGCACACAAAAGTGCGGCCTCCCTCGCCGAGCAACTTCAGGAGTCTACCCGGCGGGAAGGCCGCACTTCAAAAGGATCTTTTGTGGCCCTTGTTACTGCTGCTCTTCGAACAGGCTGGTGACCGAGCCGTCCTCGAAGACCTCGCGCACCGCACGCGCGATCATCGGGGCGATCGACAGCACCGTGATCTTGTCGAGCTCCAGGTCGGACGGGTCCGGCAGGGTGTTCGTGAACACGAACTCGCTGACCTTGGAGTTCTTCAGGCGGTCCGCCGCCGGCCCCGACAGGATGCCGTGCGTGGCCGTCACGATGACGTCCTCCGCGCCGTGCGCGAACAGCGCGTCGGCGGCGGCGCAGATGGTGCCACCGGTGTCGATCATGTCGTCGACCAGGACGCAGACGCGGCCCTTGACCTCACCGACGACCTCGTGGACGGTCACCTGGTTGGCGACGTCCTTGTCGCGGCGCTTGTGCACGATCGCCAGCGGCGCGTCCAGACGGTCGCACCAGCGGTCGGCCACGCGCACGCGGCCGGCGTCCGGGGAGACGATCGTCAGCTTGGTGCGGTCCACCTTGGCGCCGACGTAGTCCGCGAGGACCGACAGGGCCGACAGGTGGTCCACAGGGCCGTCGAAGAAGCCCTGGATCTGGTCCGTGTGCAGGTCGACCGTGAGGATGCGGTCCGCACCCGCGGTCTTCAGCAGGTCGGCCACCAGACGGGCCGAGATCGGCTCGCGGCCCTTGTGCTTCTTGTCCTGGCGGGCGTACCCGTAGGACGGGACGATCACGGTGATGGAGCGTGCCGACGCGCGCTTCAGCGCGTCGATCATGATCAGCTGCTCCATGATCCACTTATTGATCGGAGCCGTGTGGCTCTGGATCAGGAAGCAGTCCGCGCCACGAGCCGACTCCTGGAAACGGACGTAGATCTCGCCGTTCGCGAAGTCGAAAGCCTTGGTCGGCACGAGGCCGACTCCCAACTGGTGTGCGACCTCCTCGGCCAGCTCGGGGTGGGCGCGGCCGGAGAAGAGCATCAGCTTCTTCTCGCCGGTCGTCTTGATCCCGGTCACAGCACAGTCTCCTCAGACGTGTTGAAAGCTGCTCGCCCCCATGTGCGTCCGTCCCGCACACGGTGAGCCAGCCGAATTGCGTGCACTATCACGGTACGCCGTCCCAGACGTACCCGTTTCCGGTCAGTTCACCTCAACGGCCGTCGGAGTCCACCTGGACCGCCGACTGAGCCGCCGTCGCCGACGCGCTTCCCGGACGCTTGCGGGCCACCCAGCCCTCGATATTCCGCTGCTGGCCACGGGCCACGGCCAGCGCACCGGGGGGCACGTCCTTCGTGATCACGGAGCCGGCGGCCGTGTAGGCGCCGTCCCCGATGGTGACGGGAGCCACAAACATGTTGTCCGACCCCGTCTTGCAGTGCGAGCCGACCGTGGTGTGGTGCTTGTGCTCACCGTCGTAGTTCACGAAGACGCTCGCCGCGCCGATGTTGGTGTACTCGCCGATCGTCGCGTCACCCACGTAGGACAGGTGCGGCACCTTGGTGCCCTCGCCGATCGTCGCGTTCTTCATCTCCACGTACGTGCCGGCCTTGGCCTTCGCACCGAGGTGCGTGCCGGGGCGCAGGTACGCGAACGGCCCCACGCTCGCCTCGGCGCCCACGACCGCGCCGTCCGCCACCGTGTTGTCCACCCGGGCGCCCGCGCCCACCGCGGTGTCCTTCAGCCGGGAGTTGGGCCCGACCTCGGCGCCCTCCGCGATGTGGGTGGTACCGAGGAGCTGCGTCCCCGGGTGGACCAGGGCGTCCTGCCCGAAGGTGACGGTCACGTCCACGAACGTACTGGCCGGGTCGACGACCGTCACGCCCGCGAGCATGGCCTGCTCCAGCAGACGCGCGTTCAGGAGCGCCCGGGCCTCCGCGAGCTGCACGCGGTTGTTGATCCCGAGGATCTGGCGGTGGTCGCTGCCGACCGAGGCGCCGACCCGGTGCCCGGCCTCGCGCAGGATGCCGAGGACGTCGGTGAGGTACTCCTCGCCCTGGCTGTTGTCCGTACGGACCTTGCCGAGCGCGTCGGCGAGCAGGGCGCCGTCGAAGGCGAAGACCCCGGAGTTGATCTCCCGGATGGCGCGCTGGGCGTCGGTGGCGTCCTTGTGCTCGACGATGGCGGTCACGGCGCCGCTGCCGTCCCGGATGATGCGCCCGTAGCCGGTGGAGTCCGGCACCTCGGCGGTGAGCACGGTGACGGCGTTGCCGTCGGCCTCGTGCGTCTGCGCGAGCTGCGCGAGCGTCTCCCCGGTCAGCAGCGGGGTGTCGCCGCAGACGACGATCACCGTGCCGGCCGGCCGGTCGCCGAGCTCTTCGAGGGCCATGCGGACGGCGTGGCCGGTGCCGTTCTGCTCGTACTGGACGGCCGTGCGGACGTCCCCGTCGATCTCGGCGAGGTGCGCGGTGACCTGCTCGCGGGCGTGCCCGACGACCACGACGAGGTGGGCGGGGTCCAGCTCACGGGAGGCGGCGACGACGTGACCGACGAGCGAGCGCCCGCAGATCTCGTGCAGAACCTTGGGTGTGGCCGACTTCATGCGGGTGCCTTCACCCGCTGCGAGTACGACGACGGCTGCCGGGCGGTTGGCGCTCACGGGTGTGCCCTTCGGCTTCGGGGGTGGACCCGTGAAGGATACCGGTGGGCCAAGGGGTCGAAACGAGGACGGGTCCGGACCGTGATGGTCAGGACCCGAACTTGCTTTGCTCCCCTGCCAGGACTCGAACCTGAAACAACTTATCCAAAGTAAGCCGTGTTGCCGATTACACCACAGGGGATAGCAAAGCTGGCTAAACCGGACATCCGCTTACTTGGTCAAACCAGCGGACCCCACTATGCCGCACCAAGCGCCCTCAATGCGACGGTACAGCGCGCAACTGGCGGAGACGCGGACGATCAGGCATCCCCGGTACTCCGCGCCGATGTTCTTCCGCACGGTCTTCGGGTTGTGCTTCTTGAGGGTGGTTCTCTGCAGCTGCGCTCGTTCCACCCCGACGAAGTCGGCCCAGTACTGTTCGGCGCCGTCCACATCTGCGGACTCGTGGATCATCACCCGGAACTTGAGGCGCTCGCGAGGGATCTCCATGAGTTGCAGCCATGCCAGGTAGACACGGATGACGCCCGGGTCGCTGTTGATGAAGGTGTCGGTAGGTCTTGCTCTTGGAGCCCTCTGCCCAGTAGAGGGCGACACCGGCAACGAAGAGCTCGCGGTCAGTGAGTGCGCCGATCTCCTCTCGCGCCGCCTCGATGGCTGCGTCTCGTGCTGCCTCGCGGCGTGGGCCCTCGTGGGCCCAGCGCTTGAGCGCGGCGTCCCGGCCTTGCTCTGCGGGGGACCGGTGATCGATCTTCGGGAGGTCGCGGACCCAGAGGGAGATCGAGCTCTTCGAGCAGCCCAGCTCCAGTTGGATCTGGTCGTACGTGAGGCCCTGGAGGCGGAGTTCGCGGGCTCGCGCGCGCAGGTCGTCCTTGGCTCGGGGGCGCTTCGTCCATTCCGGTGGCGGCTCGCCCTCCAGGAGGCGGTTGAGGATGTCGTTGTTGTGGACGGCCAGGCGGTCGCGGATGTCACGGCGGCTGAAGCCCTCGCGGCGGAGGGCCACCGCCTGCTCGCGGAGGGCTTCGAAGGTCGCGGTTCCGCTGCGGAGGCCGCCGGTGCCGTCGCCGGGGCGACGTTGAATTTCGGTCATGTCGCCAATGTCGTCCGGAATGTGGGATTCAGGTCTCGGTGTGCGGACCTTTCCGTCGTACGTGCGATTACCGGCGGTTCTCGGGATTTTCGTTCGACCGTGTGCTGGGGGCGCTGCGTACGCTGGGCGGCATGACCAGTACGGGGGATGTGGAAGGCCGCGCTGGGCCGCCTTTGTGGTGGGTGCGGCGGCGGGATGCCGTGGGGGATGTGGTGCTCGGCGGCGTGTCTGCCGTCGAGTGTGCGTGGGAGGGAGTGGCCTTCGCGCGGGCGGCGGGGATTCCCGTCGGGCTCGGGGTGCTGTTCGGGCTGGTGGTCGGGGCCGTGCTCGTGCTGCGGCGGCGCCGGCCGACCGCCGTGGTGCTGGTGGGGATCGCCGTGGCGCCGGCCGCGATGGGGTTCCTGCTCGGGGTGGTGGGGCTGTACTCGCTTGCCTCCTCCGAGGTGCCCCGGCGGATCACGGCCACGCTGGCTTCGATGTCGTTGGCCGCGACCCTCGTGGTGATGTACCTGCGGACCAGGGGTGACGTCGAGGCCGACCTCACGCTCGTGGTGGTGCTGTCCGGGTTCGTGGCGGTGGCGCTGACCGTGCCGCCGGTGCTGTTCGGGCTGTACATCGGGGCCCGGCGGCGGCTGATGGAGAGCCTTCAGGAGCGGGCGGATTCGCTGGAGCGGGAGTTGTCGATGCTCGCGGACCGGGCGGAGGAGCGGGCCGAGTGGGCCCGTACGGAGGAGCGGACCCGGATCGCTCGGGAGATGCACGACGTCGTGGCGCACCGGGTGTCGCTGATGGTGGTGCACGCGGCCGCGCTGGAGGCGGTGGCGGCGAAGGATCCGGCGCGGGCGGCGAAGAACGCGGCGCTGGTCGGGGACATGGGGCGGCAGGCGCTGACCGAGCTGCGGGAGATGCTGGGGGTGCTGCGGGCCGCGGAGAAGCCGGTGAGGCCGGCCGTGCCGGTGGCGGCGGTCGGGTTCGCGGAGGGATCGGACGACGGGCCCTCGCTCGATGAGCTGGAGGCGCTGGTCGGGCAGTCCCGGGCGGCCGGGATGGCCGTGGAGATGCTGGTGCAGGGCACGGGGGCCGGCTACCCGGCGGAGGTGGAGCAGACGGCGTACCGGGTGGTGCAGGAGGCGCTCACCAATTGCCACAAGCACGCTCCGGGCGCGCGGGTGACGGTACGGCTCGCGCACCGGGACGGGGAAGTGGCGATGCAGGTGGAGAACGGGCCGTGTGACGGGACGTCCGCCGAGCCGGGGCTGCCGAGCGGGGGCAACGGGCTGGTGGGCATGCGGGAGCGGGTGCTCGGACTGGGCGGGGTGTTCGTGTCCGGGCCGACGGACGCGGGCGGGTTCAAGGTGTCGGCCGTTCTGCCGGTGCGCTAGGCGCGGGTCGGGCCGGCCGGGTGTGGTGGGGCCGGGGGGCCGGTCCCGTCGGATCAGCCCGTCGTGAGGCGGGTCGGCTGGAGGCCGGTCAGGAGGAGGGTGAGGGCTTCGTCGACGCCCGCGCCGAGGTACCAGTCGCCGGTGTGGTCGATGCCGTACACGCGGCCCTCGCGGTCGATGGCGAGGTGGGATCCGCCGTCGGCCTCGACGCCGAGGGGGCAGAGCTGGGTGGACAGGGCGCGGCCCAGGTCGGCGAAGGTGCGGGCCAGGTGCAGTCCGGTGAGCGGGTCGAGCCGGATCGCGGTGGGGGCTGTCTGCCGGCCGGGGCCGGGGGCGCTGACCGTGAGACCGCCGAATTCGGCCCAGGCCTCGACGGCGGCGGGGAAGACGGTGTGCCGGTGCCCGGCGGGGGTGGTGTGGTCGCGGAGGGCGTCGGCCCAGTACTCGGCCTGCTTGATGTCCCAGCGGCCGGGCTCCCAGCCGGCGGTGCGCAGGGCGGAGTCCACGGCGACGGGGAAGCGGGTGGCCGAGGATCGGTCGTAGGAGGCGGAGGCGGCGGAAGCGGCTGAGGCTGAAGGGGTCATGGCTACTCGGCGGGGGTGAGGTCGACGGGGCGTACGCCGAAGTGGGCGAGGAGTGCGTCGCAGGATCGGCACGGGGGTGCGTAGCTGCCGTGGAGGGGGTCGCCGTCCTCGCGGATGCGGCGGGCGGTGATCTTCGCGTGTTTGAGGGAGCGGCGGGCTTCGCTCGCGGAGAGGGGCTTGCGGGAGGCGCGCCGGGAGCGGGCGCCTTCGACGGCGGCCAGGTGGCGGGAGAGGAGGATCGCCTCCGGACAGCGGCCGGTGAAACGTTCGCGCTGGCCGCTGGTGAGCGTGTCGAGGAAATCCTGCACGAGCGGGTGGAGTACGGGCGGCTGGTCGGCCTTGCCGGCGGTGCCGGTGAGGGTTTCGCCGCGTACGGAGAGGGCGGCGGCGACGGTGGGCAGGATGCCGTCGCGCCGGAAGCGCAGGACGGGGATGGCGGACCGGCCGTCGGTGCTGCTCCAGCGCAGGCGGGGGTCGCCGGCGGGGCCGCCCGGTTCGGCGGCCGAAGCCGTGGCCGAGGTGGTGGCCAAGGCGGTTGAAGCGGTGGCCGGGCCGGTGGTGTCGGCCGGTTCTGTGCGTGTTGCCGTGTTCTGCATGGTCGCGCTTTCCTCCCGTGGCCGCGGTGGTCGCCGCTGTGCGCACGCCCCCGTGCTGCGGGGACAGCCTGCCAAATGTCACCTGTCATGCGGAAGCGGGGTCGAATATTCGTATCAATTCGGATCTTCCCGGCCACCGGTCGGGTGTGCCGGTCGCGCGCGGGTGAGCCCCTTGCCCCAACACATAGGCTGTGCTGAACCAGCCAGATCCAGCAGGGGGCTACCGCCATGACGACAGGTCGGCTCGGGCAGCAGGCCGCGCCACCCAACGCCGCTTACTCGGGGCAGGTCGTGCATTTCCCGGACCCGGTCCGGGCCGCTCGGCATCCCCACGGTGTGCGGATGGACGGCAACGGGCATCCGGACTTCTCCGCGTACGCGCGCGCGGCGGTGGAGATCGCGGATCCGCCGGAGGGCTTCGGCGTCGACGAGCTGCGCCTGACGGACTACGTGTCCGCGAACGCCGCGATGCAGGCGGCCGGGCACGAGCTGTGGGACACGGTCGGCCCGGTGGCGACCCCGCACGGCTGGACCTGGCACCACGTGTCGGGTTCGCGCCGCATGGAGCTCGTCCCGGTCGAGGTGAAGGCGCTGCTGCGGCACCACGCTGGGCTGGCGACGGCGCCGGTGGACCACGAGAAGCGCGGCACGCGGCCGTTGCAGGAGGCGCGCCCGGTGCACCTGGGCCTGCCCAAGACGGTGGTGTCGGTCTCCGAGGAGCTGGTGCAGGGCGTCGAGGAGGACCTCGGTTACCGGCTGCCGGAGGCGTACCGCTCGTTCCTGAAGGCCGCGGGCGGCTGTGCGCCGGTGGGCGCGGGACTGGACGTGGACCTCGGCCTGCTGGTGGACCAGCCGTTCTTCACGGTGCGTGAGGAGGCGGCGGTCAACGACCTGCTGTACGTCAACAAGTGTCTGCGGGACCACCTGACGAAGGACTACCTGTGCGTGGCCTTCGTGCAGGGCGGCCTGCTCGCGCTGAAGGTGAAGGGCGAGGGCATCGGGTCGGTGTGGTTCTCCCCGTACGACGATGCGCGCGACCGCGACGGTTGGTCCGTGCAGGAGCGCGTGGAGCGGCTGTTGCTGCCATGCGGCGGTGATCTCGATGCCTTTCTGGAGCGGTTGGCGGGTAATCCGCCGGAGCTGGAGTCGGTGGCCGGTCTGATGGTGGACGGCGGATTCGCGCGTTCGGTTCCGGTCCTGGTGGAGGGTTGATCGCGCCGTGGTGACGTTTGCGCAGGCGCAGGAGCGCGCCGAGGAATGGATCAACGGGGACGTGCCCGGGTACCAGCACCGGGAGGTGCGCGTACGGGAGTTCGGGCTCGGTTTCGTGGTGTGGGCGGAGGACCGGTCGGCCGGCCCCGTCTCGGGCGGCGGCCGGCAGCGGCTGGTCATCGCGCGGGACAGCGGCGAGGTGACGCTGTGGCCGGGGCTGCCGGTGGGCGAGGTGATCCGCCGGTACGAGGAGGAGTACGGGGCCGCGGCTGCGGCCGCTGCTTCGGAGGCTTCGGTTCCGCCGCCGCGGATCGACGCGGAGCAGACGTCGTTCATTCTGAGCCCGCCCGAGTGGCTGCAAGAGGCCGCGGACCGGGCGGGGATCCCGGCGGCTCCTGCCGCTGCGGCAGCCCCGGAGCCGGTGTCTTCTTCCGTGCCGCAGCCCGTGGCCGCTGCGGCCGTCGCCCCCGCTCCCGCCCAGGCGCCCGAGCCGGCCGCCGCCGCGCCGGAGCCGGTGGACGCGGTACCGCTGCGGCGCGAGGTCCCGTACGAGCCGACGGCCAACGACGGGGTGCCGGCCGGGTCCACGCCGTGGGCCGGAACCGATGTGAACCCCGGTGCGGACGACGCGTCCGTACCGCTGCCCGCGACGGTGTTCGCGCCGCCGCTCTCCGGGTCGGACCTGGAGGACGCGCCGTTGTCCGGGGTGGCGCCGGAGGCGAAGACCACGCTGATGGAGGGCGGCAGCCGGTTGCCGAAGACCGCCGTCACGCCGGCGCTGCAGCCGGACGCGGGCGACATCGCCGACGCGCCCACGAGCAAGGCCCAGATCTCCCGGCCGACGGGTTCCGGCGCGGGCCGCCCGCCCGCCCCCACGCCCGCGCCGCCGGGTCCGCCCGGTGCGCCCGGTGCGCCGGGTGCTCCGGGTGGCGGGCTTGGCCATGCCGCGACGATGCTGGCCGGTCCGGCGGTCGTGGGCGGGGCGCCCACGCCTCCCGGTCCGCCCGGTGGCGGTGCCCATCACGCCGCCACGATGCTCGCGGGTCCCGGCGTACCGCAGCCGCCCGGTCCGCCGGGCGCGCCCGGCGCTCCCGCTGCTCCCGGCGCTCCGGGTGGCGGGCTCGCGCACGCCGCGACGATGCTGGCCGGTCCGGCCGTCGTGGGCGGGGCGCCCACGCCTCCCGGCCCGCCCGGTCCTCCGGGTGCTCCGGGCGCGGGTCAGCCGCCTGCGCCTCCGGGCCCGCCCGGGGCTCCCGGTGGCGGTGCCCATCACGCCGCCACGATGCTCGCGGGTCCCGGCGTACCGCAGCCGCCCGGTCCGCCGGGGGCTCCCGGTGCTCCCGGCGCGCCCGGTGCCGGGCTCGACCACGCCGCGACCATGCTGGCCGGCCCGCCGATGGGCCGGCCGCCCGCGCCGCCAGGCCCGCCGCCGGGCGGACCGGTCGCGCAGCAGCCGCCGGCGCCCACCGGCGCGCCCACCGTCGGCCCCGGCTACCAGGCCGTGCTGCGCTACCGCGCGCCCGACGGCTCCGAGCAGCAGCTCATCCGCCGCTCGGCGCCCGGTACCCCGCACCCCGAGTGGCAGATCCTGCACGAGCTGCGCGCCATGAACGTGCCGCCGCAGCAGGTGCTGGAGCTGCACACCGAGCTGGAGTCCTGTGAGCTGCCCGGCGGTTACTGCGCGCGGATGATCCGGGAGACCTGGCCGCAGGTGCGGATCACGAGCGTGGCCCCGTACGGCAAGGACCACGCGGGCCGTCAGCAGGGTATGCGCCACCTGCTCACCCATCAGGGCGAGTTGCACCAAGTGGCGGACGGCCCGGCGCGCCCCGCGCCGGTACGGGCGCCCCTGCCGCAGGTCCCGCTCCAGCCGGCGATCCCGCTGGACGCGATCGCCTCGGAGCTGGCGGGGGCCTTCGGCCCGCAGGGCGTGTTCCGCTTCGACCAGCGGGCCGTATCCCGGCAGGGCGTACCGGAGATCGTGGCGCAGACGCTGATGTGGTCGGGACTGCCCGTCGATTTCGGGCCGTTCTTCTGGGCGCAGGCCGTGCCGGGCCAGCCGGTGCCGACGCTGGCCGAGATGGCCGCGCAGCGGCAGGTGCAGCCGGCGTCGGACGCGGGCTCGTACCTCGTCGTCGGCAGCGACTTCGGCAAGGCGCTCTGCGTGCAGTACGGGACCGCGCACATCGTCGCGGTGCCGGTGGAGGGCGGTCCGGGCGGTGCCCCGGTGCCGCCGCAGTTCGTGAACTCCAGCCTGCCGCAGTTCGTACGGTCCCTCGCGATGCTGGGTCACATGTGGCGGCTGCGCCAGCATCTGACGCCGGAGCAGGCGGGCCGCTGGACCGTCGATTTCCAGGCGAATCTGGCGGGGCTCGACAGCGCGGCGCTGGCCTCGCCGGAGAGCTGGTGGTCGGTGCTGCTGGAGCAGATGTGGGACGGACTGCTCTGATCGGATGATCGGTCCGATGGCCGGGCCGAGACCCCCGCACGGGGTCTCGGCCCGGCCATTCCGGCTTCTGGAAGCAAATGACGCATCCTTGACAGGAATCCCCGCGAGAGAGGCGCTTCCAGGATGAGTGCACCCATTGCGACTGTGCGCGGTCGTGGCTACCGCATCGAAGAGGTCGACCGGTATCTGGCCCGCCTCTCCGGCAGTCGTGACGAGGCCTGGGAGCGAGTGGCACGGCTGACCGTCCTGGCCCGGCAGATGGAGGCGGACGCGGTACGGCTGCGTGAGGCGGTGGCGGCGCTGGCCCCGCAGACGTACGAGGACCTGAGCGAGCGGGCCCGCCGGATCCTGCTGCTGGCGCAGGAGGAGGCGCAGTCCGTACGGGAGGACGCGCGGGCGGACGCGTCCGCGACGCTGGGCGCGGCGGAGGCGCACGCGGACCGGGTGGCGGAGCTGGCGCGGCAGGACGCGGAGGCGGTGCGCGAGCAGACGGAGGTCCGGGCCCGGCAGGGGCTGCTGCGGGCGCAGCAGGAGGCGGACGAGGCGCGGGCGGAGGCGCGGGAGGACGCGCAGGCCTGGCGGGCGGAGGGCGCGGCCGCGCTGGCGGAGATGCGGCGGCGGTCGGACGCGCTGCTGGCGGAGCGCGAGCAGGAGCGGACGGAGCGGTGGGAGGCGTCGGAACGGGAGCTGGCGGCGCGGGAGTCGGAGCTGGAGGCGCGCCACGCGGAGCTGGAGCGGCACGCGGAGTCCCGGCTGGCGGAGGCGCGGCGGGCCTTCGCCGAGGCGGAGGAATCGGCGCGGCACGGCCAGGAGGACGCGGATGCGGCGGCGGTGGAGCTGTTGGCGGAGGCGCGGGTGCGGGAGGAGCGGGTGGGGCGGGAGACGGAGCGGATCCTGCGGGAGCACGCGGAGGCGCAGGAGGAGATGCGGGCCCACATGGACCACGTCCGCTCCAGCCTGGCCGCCCTGACGGGCCGTACCCCGGCCTGACCCTTCCCTGGCGGGGGCTCGCCTCCACACAGCGGCCTGCCGGCCGCCCCGGGGCTCCGCCCCGGACCCCGCGCCTCAAACGCCGGCCGGGCTGAGGTTGCGCCTCAGACGCCGGCGAGGCTGAGATCGCCCTGCGGGCAATCCAGCCCATCCGGCCGGCGGCCGCACCCACCCAGTTACGGCGGGCAAAATCCAGCCCCTCCGGCGTTTGAGGAGCGGGGTAGGGGGCGGAGTCCCGGATCTTTGAGCGCGTGCCCAGCTACGGCGGGCAAAATCCTGCCCCTCCGGCGTTTGAGGAGCGGGGTACGGGGCGGAGTCCCGGATCTTTGGGCCGCACCTGCCCTGCCCCGCAGAGGCCCCGCTACGGGAGGTCGGCGAGGAAGGTGGAGATCAGGGGCGCGATCTCCGGAAGGTGGGTCTCGAGGGCGAAGTGGCCCGCGCCGGCGAAGACGTGCACGGCCGCCCCCGGAACGTCCCCGCAGGTACGCCTTCGCCCCCGCCGGCGTGAAGAAGGGATCCCCCGCCCCACACGACCAGCACCGGCACCCCCGCCCCCCGCAGCCACGCCTGCCAGGCCGGGTAGTGCCCGAAGTTCGAGGCGTAGTCGAAGGCGAGGTCGGCCTGGGCGTCGGCCCGCCCCGGCAGGCCCAGGTAGTGCACGTCGAGGGTCCAGCTGTCGGGGGAGAGGAGGCCGGTGTCGGCGACGCCGGTCTCGTACTGGAAGCGGGTGCCCTCCAGGGTGAACAGCCCCCGGACCCGTTCCTCGTTGCCCGGCACCTCCCGCCGGAGCCCGGCGAACTCGCGGGCCGCGTCCGAGAGCCCCTCCTCGTACGCGTTGCCGTTCTGCACGATCAGCCCGGTCACCCGGTCCGGCCGGCGCGTGGCGAGCCGCAGCCCGACCGGTGCGCCGAAGTCGAAGAGGTACAGGGCGAAGCGGTCGAGGCCCAGGGCGTCGGTGAAGCCCTCCACGATGTCGGCGAGCCGGTCGAAGGTGTACGTGAACCCCTCCGGCGCCTCGGTCCGGCCGAAGCCGGGGTAGTCCGGGGCGATCAGCCGGTACGGGGTGCCGCCGAGGGCGTCCATCAGGCGGGCGAACTGGTGCGAGGCGGTCGGGAAGCCGTGCAGGAGCAGGAGGACGGGGCCGTCGGCGGGGCCGCTCTCGCGGTAGGCGACGCGCACGCCGTCCACGTCGACGGTGCGGTGCCGGACGGACGGGACGGACGGGGCGGTGCGGCGAGCGGCGGTCATCACATGCCTCCTGGGTGCTTAATGGCATTAGCCTTGCTGATCTTTCCTAACGAGTCAAGCGGTTCGAGTAGCATTAGGCAGGTGACAGTGACCTTTCCGCTGACCGGGGAGCCCCTGGCTCTGGACCTCCTCAACACCCGGACCGCCGAGGGCGACCTCGTCGCCGACCCGGCGGGCCTCGGCGCGTGGCTGGCCGAGCAGGCCGGGCGGCTGACGCCGCTCGGCGAGGTGGGTGCGGCCGAGGTGGCCGCCGCAGGGGCCGTACGGGAAGCCGCGCGGCCGGCACTCGACGCCGCCCGGCGCGGCGAGCGGCCCCCGGCCGATGCGCTGCGCGCGCTGAACGGGGCGCTGGCCGCGGCCCCGTCCCACCGCGAGCTGGCCTGGACGGCGCAGACCGGCCTGACGGCGGCCGCGCACCGCGCGGCGGCCCCGCACCAGCGGCTCGCGGCCGAACTGGCCGAGGCGGTCGCGGACCTCCTGACCGACCCCCGCGTGACGTCGGTCCGCGCCTGCGAGGCGGAGGACTGCGTCCTGCTCTTCCTCCCGGCGCACCCGCGGCGCCGCTGGTGCGTGGCGGCCGCCTGCGGCAACCGGGCCCGGGTGGCCCGCTATTACGCCCGCCACAAGCGCCCGTGAGCCCTTACCGCTGTGCCGTTACCGCTGTGCCGGAACCGTCGGCGGCGGGGACTCGTAGCGGTACGGGTCGCTGCGCAGGCCCCGGGAGGTGACCACCACCGTGAACGGGGGGCGGATGGCCTCCGGAAGAGGGGCCGTCAGGGTGGTGCCCATCGCCGGGTCCGGGGTGGTGGGGAGGGGCGTGTCGTCGACCGTGAGGCGGGGGTCGGTGAAGCCGCCGCCCTCGACCGTGAGGCGGCCCTCGGAGGCGGTGACCTGGGTGATCACCGGGTTCGCCCGGATGGCCAGCTTGTTCAGGAGGTAGGCGGCCGCCGGAGCCCCCGTCAGGGTCCAGATCTCGGAGGGCAGGTGGGGGAGTCCCCCGCCCACGTCGGAGAGGAAGAACAGCGCCACGTACAGCATCGTGACCCCGCTCAGGGCGACGTACTGCAGGTCGACCAGGTCCGTCCGCCCGCTGTCGTTCGCGATCAGCTCCCGCAGCGGCCGCCGTCCCGAGGCCGACGGCTTCGGGGCCGGCTTGGCCAGGGTGCCGTTCCCCACCCGTATGCCGACGACTGTCTTCGCCCCGATCAGGGCCGCGTACGGGCCTCCGAGCAGCGGCAGGTACACCGTCGTCAGCGGGGACAGAGGGTCGTCGGAGCCCTGGAAGTAGGAGACTCCGCCGCCTGCCGTGAGCCCGTAGGCCAGGATCGTGAGCAGCAGCCAGACCAGCATCACCGTCCAGGCGAGGGCCAGCGCCGTCGAGGTGGACAGCCGGCCGTCGCGTCCGGTGACGAACCCCGGGTGGCGGCGCAGCCGCAGGCCGAGAGGCCCGGCCAGTGCGGCCAGTAACGCCAGTGCGAAGAGTGCGGAAGCCATGTCGTGTCGTCCCCCCGGAAACGGTCCTGGTGAGACACTCGCGCATGGGTGCTGGGCATGACAAGTCGGGTTTCTTTTCCGGCCGTTACTTCTGGGCCGCTCACTGCTCGACCGCTTACTGCTCGCGCTGCTCCGGCAGTACCGGGAACTTCCGCGGCGCCACCAGCAGCAGCACCAGCAGGGAGGCCACGGCCGCGCCCGTCGCGCCGAGGAAGATGTGGTCCACGGCGGCGGCCACGGCCTCGCGCAGGTAGTCGGCGGCGGCCTGCGGGAGGAGTTCGGGCTGGTCCAGGGCCTTCGATACGTCGTCCAGGTGGTCCGGGAGTCCGGGCATGGGGGCGTCCACCAGGCGGGCGGCGATGGTGGCGTTGGCGACGGCCCCGAGCAGGGCCGCTCCCACGCTCTGGCCGACCTGGCGGGAGAACAGCACCGAGGCCGTCGCCGTTCCGCGTTCGGCCCAGCCCACGGTGGACTGGACCCCGACGACCAGCGGGAGCTGGAAGAGGCCGAGGGCTCCGCCCAGCAGCAGCATGATCAGCGCGGGCTGCCAGGGCCGGGCGGGGTGGGGGAGCAGCGTGAAGGAGTACAGGATCACCGCGGCCAGGGCGATCCCGACGGCCGCGGTGTTGCGGAAGCCGATGCGCCGGTAGACGTGCTGGCTGAAGGCGGCGGTGATGGGCCAGCTCAGGGTCATCACGGACATGACCAGCCCGGCGCTGATCGGTCCGAGGCGGAGCACGGACTGGGCGTACGTCGGCATGAACACCATGGGGGCGACCATCAGCAGGCCGAGCGCGCCCATGGCGAGGTTGACGGCGGCGATGGTGCGCCGGCGCCAGACCCAGCCGGGCAGGATCGGTTCCTCGGCGCGGCGCTCCACCCGGACCACCACCGCGGCCAGCACCGCGCTCGCGCCCAGCAGTCCCAGCGAGGGCGCGGACAGCCAGGGCCAGGCGACGCCGCCCTGCACGAGCGCGAAGAGCAGCAGCCCGCCGCAGGCGAAGACGCCCAGGGCCCCCGCCCAGTCGACCGGGCCCCGGCGCCCGGGGGACCGTACGGGCTCGGTCAGGTGACGGGCGATCATCCACAGGGCCAGGGCGGCCAGCGGCAGGTTGATCAGGAAGATCCAGCGCCAGTGCGCGTACGAGGCGAGCAGCCCGCCGAGGGCCGGGCCGGCCACGGCCGAGGTGGCCCAGACGGTGGACATCCGGGCCTGGATCTTCGGCCGGTCCTTGAGGGGGTAGAGGTCGCCGGCCAGGGTCTGGACCGTGCCCTGGAGGGCGCCGCCGCCCAGGCCTTGGATGATCCGGAAGGCGATGAGGGCGGCCATGTTCCAGGCGAGCGCGCAGAGCAGCGAGCCGACGAGGAAGAGGCCGATGCCGAAGAGGAGGACGGGCTTGCGGCCGAAGGTGTCGGACAGCTTGCCGTAGACGGGGAGGGTGACGGTGACGGCGAGGAGGTAGCCGGAGAAGAGCCAGGAGAAGACGGAGAAGCCGCCGAGGTCGCCGACGATCTGGGGGACGGCGGTGGAGACGATGGTGCTGTCGAGGGCGACGAGCGCCATGCCGAGCATCAGCGAGACCACCACGGGCGCCTGCGGCCGCCCGAGCCCCGCCCCCGCCGCTTTCCCCGCCACGCCGGCTGCACCGACCGCCGCGCCGGCTGCACCGACCGCCGCACCGGCTGCACCGACCGCCGCGCCGGCTGCACCGACCGCCGCGCCGGCTGCACCGACCGCCGCCCCCGCCGCGGAAGCGTTGGCCGAAACCGGTCTCCCCGGCGGGCTCTCCGAGGGCCGCCCCGGTATGTGGTCCGGGCTTCCGGCCGTGCTCTCCCCTGAGCCCACGAAGATTCCTTCCCCCTGCACGCACTTGCGGGGAACACCTTCTCACCACGCCTGTGTCCCGCGGTATCCCCCAGAGCAGCTCCCCCGAAGGGTGGAGAACCCCTAAGGGTCACTCAGCACAACGGTCCAGGGGTCTTTCGTCCCGGCGGATGAGGCCGGAGGTCCGGCCGCGTCTTTAACTGGTTCACATGGGCCGGGGGACACAGGCGGCCCCGGGGGTGGGGTTAACCCCCGGACGGATACGGCGATGGGCACCAGCGCGCCGGGTCCCGTTCCGCAACAGACTTCCTGACGACGATCACCACCACCACCACGACGGCGACGCACGCCACCGCAGCAGCAGCAGGAGAAGGAGAAACACCGTGACAACGGCTATGACCGAAACCAGGCACGGGGGCACTGGAGGGCATGCAGCCGTCGCGGCCCGGGCACGCAAGGTCGTCAAGGCCTACGGCTCCGGGGAGACGCGTGTCGTCGCCCTCGACCAGGTGGACGTGGACATCATGCGCGGCCAGTTCACCGCGATCATGGGCCCCTCCGGCTCCGGCAAGTCCACGCTGATGCACTGCCTCGCCGGTCTCGACACGGTGACCAGCGGGCAGATCCACCTGGACGACACCGAGATCACCGGGCTGAAGGACAAGAAGCTCACGCAGCTGCGCCGCGACCGCATCGGCTTCATCTTCCAGGCCTTCAACCTGCTGCCCACTTTGAACGCCCTGGAGAACATCACGCTCCCCATGGACATCGCGGGCCGCAAGCCCGACGCGGAGTGGCTGAACCGGGTCGTGGAGACCGTCGGCCTCGCCGGCCGCCTCAAGCACCGGCCGACCGAGCTCTCCGGCGGCCAGCAGCAGCGCGTGGCGGTCGCCCGCGCCCTCGCCGCCCGCCCGCAGATCATCTTCGGCGACGAGCCCACCGGAAACCTGGACTCCCGCGCAGGCGCCGAAGTCCTCGGCTTCCTGCGCCGCTCCGTGGACGAGCTCGGCCAGACCATCGTCATGGTCACGCACGACCCGGTCGCCGCCTCCTACGCGGACCGCGTCATCTTCCTCGCCGACGGCGCGATCGTCGACGAGATGTACGGGCCCACCGCCGATCAGGTCCTCGACCGGATGAAGGACTTCGACGCGCGCGGACGGACCTCATGAGCACCGTCCTGAAGACCTCGCGGCGCAACTTCGTCGCGCACAAGGGGCGGATGGCGCTCTCCGCCATCGCCGTCCTGCTCTCGGTGGCCTTCGTCTGCGGCACGCTGGTGTTCACCGACACCATGAACGCCACCTTCGACAAGCTCTTCGCCACCACCGGCGCCGACGTCACCGTCTCGGCGAAGCCGGCCGGAACCCCCGGCGACGACGACGTGGAGAACCCGCGCACCGCCCGGCCCGCGACCATCCCCGGCGACGCCGTCCAGAAGGTCTCCGCGGTGCAGGGCGTGGAGTCGGCCCAGGGCAGCGTCATCTCGCTGTCCGTCACGGTCGTCAACGCCGAGAACAAGAACGTCGGCCCCACCTCCGGTGCCCCGACGATCGCCGCCAGCTGGAACGACAACGAGCTCAAGTCGATGGCCGTCAGCTCCGGCCACGAGCCGCGCGGCCCCACCGAGGTGCTGGTCGACGCCGACACGGCCAAGAAGCACAAGCTGAAGATCGGGGACGAGCTGCGCACCATCGCCGTCACCGGCGACTTCCGCGCCAAGATCTCCGGCATCGCCACCTTCAAGGTGACCAACCCGGGCGCCACCGTCGTCTACTTCGACACGGCCACCGCCCAGCGTGAGCTCCTCGGCGCGCCCGGCATGTTCACGAACATCAACGTCACCGCCAAGGACGGCGTCACCGACGAGCAGCTCAAGGGGAACATCGCCGCCGCCGTCGGCGCCGGCACCTACAAGCTCCAGACCGCCAAGGAATCCGCGGACCAGGGACGCAAGGACGTCGGCTCCTTCCTCGACGTCATGAAGTACGCGATGCTCGGCTTCGCGGCCATCGCCTTCCTCGTCGGCATCTTCCTGATCTTCAACACCTTCGCCATGCTGGTCACCCAGCGCACCCGCGAGATCGGCCTGATGCGCGCCATCGGCTCCGACAGCAGCCAGGTCCTGCGCTCCGTCGTCCTGGAGGCCTTCCTCCTCGGCCTCGTCGGCTCGGTCCTGGGCGTCGGCGCGGGTGTGGGTCTGGCCGTCGGGCTGATGAAGCTCATGGGCCAGATGGGCATGCACCTGTCCACCGACGACCTCACCGTCGCCTGGACCACCCCGGTCGTCGGCATCCTCCTCGGCATCGTCGTCACCGTCGTCGCCGCCTTCATCCCGGCCCGCCGGGCCGGCAAGGTCTCCCCGATGGCCGCCCTGCGCGAGTCGGGCACCCCCGGCGACAAGAAGGCGGGCGCGGTCCGCGCCGGCCTCGGCCTGACCCTCACCGCCATCGGCGGCGCGGGGCTCTACCTCGCCACGGCCGCCGACGAGGCCGGCGTCGGATCGGCCTGGCTGGGGCTGGGCGTCGTCTTCACCCTCATCGGCTTCATCGTGATCGGCCCGCTGCTCGCCGCGGGCGTGGTGCGGGTGCTCTCCGGGATCGTCCTGCGGCCCTTCGGGTCCGTCGGCCGGCTCGCCGAGCGCAACGCCCTGCGCAACCCGCGCCGCACCGGCGCCACCGCCGCCGCCCTGATGATCGGGCTCGCGCTGGTCGCCTGCCTGTCGGTGGTCGGCTCCTCGATGGTGGCCTCCGCCACCGACGAGCTCGACAAGTCGGTCGGCGCGGACTTCATCGTCAACTCCCAGACCGGGCAGCCGGTCCTGCCGCAGGCCGAGCAGGCGATGCGCGCCGTCAAGGGCCTCGACCACGTCACCGCCTACCGGGAGGTGGACGCCAAGGTCACCGCCCCCGACGGCGTCGGCGAGGAAGTGGGCCTCGGCGCCACCGATCCCACGTACGCCAAGGACATCCGCCGCAAGATGGTCGCCGGCGAGCACGCGGCGGCGTACGGAGCGCACTCGATGTCGGTGGGTTCGGAGTACGCCACCAAGCACGGGATCAAGCTCGGCGACGAGCTGACGGTCGCCTTCACCGGCGGCAGCACCGTCAAGCTGAAGGTCGCCGCGATCACCAGCGACGAGGGCAACCTCGACAAGACCATGAAGTACATCAGCACGGCGGTCGCCGAGGCGAACGTCCCGGCCGACCGGCTGCCGCGCCCCTTCATGCTGCTGGCGAGCGCGAAGGACGGGCAGGACGCGGCCGCCGCGTACACGGCGGTCAAGACGGGTCTGGCGGACTACCCGCAGTTCGTCGTCCGCAACCAGGCCGACTACAAGCAGTCCCTGAAGGACCAGGTCGGCCAGCTCCTCAACATCGTCTACGGGCTTCTGGCCCTCGCCATCATCGTCGCGGTCCTGGGCGTCGTGAACACCCTCGCCCTGTCGGTGGTGGAGCGGACCCGCGAGATCGGCCTGATGCGCGCCATCGGCCTCTCCCGCCGCCAGCTGCGCCGCATGATCCGCCTGGAGTCGGTGGTCATCGCCCTCTTCGGCGCCCTGCTCGGCCTCGGGCTGGGCATGGGCTGGGGGGCCACCGCGCAGCAGCTGCTCGCGCTCCAGGGCCTGAAGGTGCTGGAGATCCCGTGGCCGACGATCCTCGGGGTGTTCGCGGGCTCGGCCCTGGTGGGCCTGTTCGCCGCGCTGGTCCCGGCCTTCCGGGCCGGTCGGATGAACGTCCTGAACGCGATCGCGAGCGACTAGGACTGCCGCGGTCGTACGGGGAGGCGCTGGTCCGGGACCTTCGGGGGAGGTTCCGGGCCGGCGCCTTTCCACGTCCGCCGCCTCAGGCGGGCCGCCTCGGGCACGCCCTGTCAGGTGCGCCGCAGCAGGACGACGCCGTCGGCCTCGCCCACCAGGGTGAACCGCTCGCCGGGGTGCAGCCGGCCGGCGTAGACGGCCGGGTCCTCGCCGGCCCACTTGGAGCCGTTGTCGATGGCGATCCAGTCGGGGACCACGCCCTTGCTGCCGCCGATCCACAGCACACGGCAGCGGGAGGTCAACCGGGTCAGCGGGGTGGTGTCGGCCTCCACGGTGGCCCCGTCGGGGATCCGGTCGAGGAGCTGCTCGATGGCGGTCACACGGGCCGGCTTCCCGTAGGTACGGGCTTCCGCGAGCTTGGCGGTCGGCATGGCGGTCGCGCTCAGGGCGAGGGCGGCGGCGAGGACGGCGGTGGGCATCTGGAGGGCGTACGCGCGCAGCCGCGGCCGGTCGCTGCGCCGGGCGGTGCCGATGGCGTCGACGAGGGCGAGGGCGACGACGGGCATCAGCACGGCGCTGTAGTGCCAGTCGGTGGACCAGTAGTGGTCGTCGCCGGACAGGAACCGCCAGCCGAGGGTGGGGACGGCGACCAGCAGCAGCGGCGAGCGCAGGGCGAGCAGCCCGGAGGTGGGAATGAGGACCCAGCCCAGGGTGGTGAGCTTGGTGCCGATGCCGTCGAGGGGGCTGCCCGAGCCGTCGAGCTTGTCCCAGTAGCCGTAGCCCGCGGTGGCGAAGGCCGGAATGAACACGGTGAAGACGAGGACGGCGAAGACGACGGCCCCGGCGGCGACGCCGAGGGCGGTCCAGGCAGCCCGCCGGTCGGCGGTCCGGGCCCGCCAGGCGACCACCACCGCCACGGCGGCGAGCGTGAAGCCGAGGTCCTCCTTGACGAGGACCAGCGGCAGTCCCCACAGCAGGGCGGCCCGCCAGCGGCGGGCGAGCAGCGCCTCCAGGGCGAAGGCGATCACGGGTACCGCGAAGGCGATCTCGTGGAAGTCGAACTCGACGGCCCGCTGGATCCCCCAGGACAGCCCGTAGGCGACGCCGACGGCGATCCCGCGGGCATGGCCGAGGAACCGTACGGCCGCCCGGGTGACGGGGACGGCGGCGAGCGCGAACAGGGCGGACTGGACGACCAGCAGGGTGACGGGGCCGGGGAAGATCCGGTAGACGGGGGCGACGAGCGCGATGACCGGGCTGAAGTGGTCCCCGAGGATGTTGGCCCCGGGCCCCTTCAGATCCGTGACGGGCGCCTGCAGGTGCGCGTACGCGCGGATGGCCTGCTCGAAGATCCCCAGGTCCCAGGAGGCCCACTCCATCCGCCGGAACCGCCCGACGGACAGGACGAGGTAGACGAGGAACAGCCCGCCGGCCACCACCCAGGGCCCGGCCCACCGGCCCCTCCCCGTCTTCACGGCAGGTGTGCCCGCGGGCGCGGGCGCGGGGCGGGCCATGGCATCGCTCGTCACGGACTCGTGCTCCCTCGGCCAGTGGCGTCTCTCCGGCGGGGCGACGCGGCGAGCTCAGACGGTCAGTACGTCGACATCGTAGAGCGGGATGAACTTGTCGCGCGTGACGAGGGTGAGCCCTTCGGACTGGGCCTGGGCGATCAGTATCCTGTCGAAGGGGTCCCTGTGGTGGAGGGGGAGCTGACCCGCCCGGATGCCGTGCAGGGCGGTGACCGGCAGGGGCCTGAGCTGGCAGTCCCTGGCCCGTTCCGGCAGGTCCTCCGGGCCGTCCAACTTGCCGAGGGTTTGCTTGACGGCCAGTTCCCAGGGGGTGACGGCGCTGACGTAGGCGAGCCGCTCGCTGTCCAGGAGGTCCTTGACCTCCTCCGACAACTGCGGAGAGTCGATCAGCCACCACACGATGACGTGGGTGTCGGCCAGGAGCTTCACTCGGCACCCTCGCTGTGGGGCAGCAGCCCGAAGGCTTCGGCGAAGCCGGGGTCGTCGGACATGTCGTCGAAGTCCTCCCGGAAGACCACCGGCTCCCTGACGGAGCCGCGTGCGGTCCGCAGGACCTTCCCCGCGAGCGGGATCACTTTCGCCACCGGCTCGCCGGCCTTGCTGATGATCACCTCTTCGCCGGTGGCGACCGCCTCCAGGATCTTGGAGAAGTTCGTTTTCGCCTCGTGGACGTTGTACTGCCGGGCCGCTTCCATGGGCACTCCAGGGCAGAAGTGGACTAACCGCTGAACCAAGCGTAATCAGATCGGCCCAGTCGGCGCCAGCTCCGTCACCCCCACGGGGGACCCGAATCCCCCGCGCGTGAAGGCGGGGCGCGTCGTAGGGTGGGAACCCCCGGCCCGTGCGACGTGTCGGGTCCTTCGCGTTGCCCCTTCACCGGATGGAAAGCCTCCACATGAGTCTGCACGGACTGCTCGACGCCGTCACCCGGGATCCCGCCCTCGCCGAGGCGGTCACCGCGGCCGGGGACGGCACCCGCATGCATGTGGATCTGGTCGGTCCGCCCGCCGCGCGGCCCTTCGCGATCGCCGCGCTGGCCCGGCAGACCGAGCGGACCATCCTCGCGGTGACCGCCACCGGGCGCGAGGCTGAGGACCTGGCCGCGGCGCTGCGGTCGCTGCTGCCCTCGCCCGATCAGGTGGTGGACTACCCGTCCTGGGAGACGCTCCCGCACGAGCGGCTCAGCCCGCGCAGCGACACCGTCGGCCGCCGGATCGCCGTGCTGCGCCGCCTCGCGCACCCGAGCAAGGACGATCCGGCTGCCGGGCCCGTCTCCGTGGTCGTCGCCCCGATCCGCTCCGTGCTCCAGCCGCAGGTCAAGGGGCTTGGGGACCTGGTGCCCGTGGCCCTGCGGCAGGGCCAGAGCGTCGACCTGGGTGAGGTGACGCAGGCGCTGGCCGCCGCCGCGTACGCCCGCGTCGAGCTCGTCGAGAAGCGCGGGGAGTTCGCCGTGCGCGGCGGCATCCTCGACGTGTTCCCGCCCACCGAGGAACACCCGCTGCGCATCGAGTTCTGGGGCGACGAGGTCGAGGAGATCCGCTACTTCAAGGTCGCCGACCAGCGGTCGCTGGAGGTCGCCGAGCACGGCCTGTGGGCCCCGCCCTGCCGCGAGCTGCTGCTGACCGACGAGGTACGGGAGCGGGCGGCGGCCCTCGCCGAGGCGCACCCCGAGCTCGGCGAGCTGCTGAACAAGATCGCCGAGGGGATCGCCGTCGAGGGCATGGAGTCGCTGGCCCCGGTCCTGGTCGACGACATGGAGCTGCTGATCGACGTCCTGCCCGCCGGGGCGATGGCCGTCGTGTGCGACCCCGAGCGGGTACGGACCCGGGCCGCCGACCTGGTCGCGACGAGCCAGGAGTTCCTCATGGCCTCCTGGGCGGCCACCGCCGGCGGCGGCGAGGCCCCCATCGACGTCGGAGCGGCCTCGCTGCGCGGTATCGCGGACGTCCGCGAGCACGCCCGCGAGCTCGGCATGATGTGGTGGTCGGTCTCCCCCTTCGCCGCCGACGAGACGCTGACACATGCCGCTGACGCGGCGGGCCCCGGAGGGACGTTGACATCAGCCGGCGAGCCGGCGGTTCTCAAGCTGGGCATGCACGCCCCCGAGGCCTACCGCGGCGACACCGCCCGCGCGCTCGCCGACACCAAGGGCTGGATCGCCGACGGCTGGCACACCGTCTACCTCACCGAGGGCCACGGCCCGGCCGCACGTACCGTCGAGGTGCTCGGCGGCGAGGGCATCGCGGCCCGCCTGGAGGCGGAGCTGCGGGCGCTGGAGCCCGGCATCGTGCACGTGGCCTGCGGCTCGATCGACAACGGCTTCGTCGACCCGGCCCTCAAGCTGGCCGTCCTCACCGAGACCGACCTCACCGGCCAGCGCACCGCCGCCAAGGCCCTCGGCCGGATGCCGACCCGCCGGCGCAAGACGATCGACCCGCTGACCCTGGAGGCCGGCGACTACATCGTCCACGAACAGCACGGCGTCGGCCGCTACATCGAGATGGTGCAGCGCACCGTCCAGGGCGCGACCCGCGAGTACCTCCTCGTCGAGTACGCCGCCGCCAAGCGCGGCCAGCCCGGCGACCGCCTCTACATCCCCACGGACCAGCTGGAGCAGGTCACCAAGTACGTCGGCGGCGAGGCCCCGACCCTGCACCGGCTCGGCGGCGCCGACTGGACCAAGACCAAGGCGCGCGCGAAGAAGGCGGTCAAGGAGATCGCCGCCGACCTCATCAAGCTCTACAGCGCGCGCATGGCGGCCCCCGGCTACGTCTTCGGCCCGGACACCCCCTGGCAGCGCGAGCTGGAGGACGCCTTCCCGTACGCGGAGACGCCCGACCAGCTCACCACCATCGCCGAGGTCAAGGAGGACATGGAGAAGTCCGTTCCCATGGACCGCCTGGTCTGCGGCGACGTCGGCTACGGCAAGACCGAGATCGCCGTGCGGGCCGCCTTCAAGGCGGTCCAGGACGGCAAGCAGGTCGCCGTCCTCGTCCCCACCACGCTCCTCGTGCAGCAGCACTTCGGCACCTTCTCCGAGCGCTACAGCCAGTTCCCCGTAGTGGTGAAGGCGCTGTCCCGCTTCCAGAGCGACAGCGAGTCCAAGGCCACCCTGGAGGGGCTGCGCGAGGGCTCGGTGGACGTGGTGATCGGCACGCACCGGCTGTTCTCGCAGGAGACGAAGTTCAAGGACCTGGGCCTGGTCATCGTCGACGAGGAACAGCGCTTCGGCGTCGAGCACAAGGAGCAGCTGAAGAAGCTGCGCGCCAACGTGGACGTGCTGACGATGTCGGCGACCCCGATCCCGCGCACCCTGGAGATGGCGGTGACCGGCATCCGCGAGATGTCGACGATCACCACCCCGCCGGAGGAGCGCCACCCGGTCCTCACCTTCGTCGGCCCGTACGAGGAGAAGCAGATCGGCGCGGCCATCCGGCGCGAGCTGCTGCGCGAGGGCCAGTGCTTCTACATCCACAACCGGGTCGAGTCCATCGACCGGGCGGCCGCCAAGCTGCGCGAGATCGTGCCCGAGGCGCGGATCGCGACGGCGCACGGGCAGATGTCCGAACAGGCCTTGGAACAGGTCGTCGTGGACTTCTGGGAGAAGAAGTTCGACGTGCTCGTCTCGACCACGATCGTCGAGTCCGGCATCGACATCTCCAACGCCAACACCCTGATCGTGGAGCGCGGCGACAACTTCGGCCTTTCCCAGCTGCACCAGCTGCGCGGCCGCGTGGGGCGCAGCCGCGAGCGCGGGTACGCCTACTTCCTCTACCCGCCGGAGAAGCCGCTGACCGAGACCGCGCACGAGCGGCTCGCGACGATCGCCCAGCACACCGAGATGGGCGCGGGCATGTACGTGGCGATGAAGGACCTGGAGATCCGCGGCGCGGGCAATCTGCTCGGCGGCGAACAGTCCGGGCACATCGCGGGTGTCGGCTTCGACCTCTACATCCGCATGGTCGGCGAGGCGGTGGCCGACTACCGGGCCGCCGTCGAAGGCGGCGTGGAGGAGGAGCCGCCGCTGGAGGTCAAGATCGAGCTGCCGGTCGACGCGCACGTCCCGCACGACTACGCGCCCGGCGAGCGGCTGCGCCTCCAGGCCTACCGGTCCATCGCCTCCGCCAACTCCGAGGCGGACGTGAAGGCCGTACGGGAGGAGCTCACCGACCGCTACGGCAAGCTGCCCGAGCCGGTGGAGAACCTGCTGCTGGTGGCGGGGCTGCGGATGCTCGCCCGTGCGTGCGGTGTCGCGGACATCACCCTCCAGGGCCCCAACATCCGCTTCGGGCCGGTGGAGTTGCGCGAATCCCAGGAGCTGCGCCTGAAGCGGCTCTACCCGGGGGCGGTGCTCAAGCCCGCCACCTCGCAGGTGCTGATCCCGCGCCCGAAGACGGGGAAGGTCGGCGGGAAGCCGCTGGTCGGGCGGGAACTGCTGGCCTGGACCGGGGAGTTCCTCGCGACGATCCTCGGGTCGTGACGACGGCCGCGGCGGGGCCGGTGTCCACCGGTTCCCGCCGCGGCCGCCATGTGCCGGGTTACCTGTCGGGGTCGTCGTCGATCCCCATGCGCCGTTCCATCTGCTGCTGGGCCTGGTCGACCTGGTCGGTGTACTTGTCACCGGTCCGCTGGTTGGCCTGCCGCTCGGCGGCGTCGGACGCCTGCTTCGCCTGCTTGCCGTGGCCCTGCAGCATTTCCTTGGCCTTGTCGAAGATCCCCATACGAGGGCTCCCTTCCGTATCCCTTTGGGACGGTACGCGCGTTTGGCGGAGCTCGCTCGCCGAGGGGCGGCCGCGTGCGGCCGGCCCGGCCGGGTCAGCCCATCTTGTCCGCGTCGATGACGTCCTTGCCGGCCGGGGCGTCGGCCTGGACGGGCTGGTTGATGCCGGTGAAGGTGACGTCCGCCGGCTCCTTGCCGTCGATGGACGCCTTGAGCAGGTACGGCTCGCCCTTGGTGGCGACCAGCAGGGTCTCGGTGCCCTCGGTGGTCTTCGTGGTCAGGGTGAGGGCCTCCTGGCCGGCGACCGTGGTGGTCTTGCCCTTCTGCGCGCCCTTGCTGTCGTCGAACTCCTTGAGCAGCTGGTCCAGATCGCAGAGCTCGGACAGGTCCTTCATGTCCGGGTCCGAGGCCTTCGTCTTCAGCCAGTGGCCGGCCAGCTGCTTGACCGCCTCGTCCGCCTGGTCCTTGGGCAGGTCGTTCATCTGGGCGCGGTAGAAGGGCTCGTCGGCCTTTATGAAGACGGCCTGGGCGTTGCGGATCAGCTCGAAGGAGCCTTCCTTGCTGGAGATCGAGCCCTTGCAGTCGCCGCTCTTGCTGACCGCCATGTTCAGCTGGAGCGGCTTGCCCTCGTCCCAGACGCTGCCGCTGACGGTGAGGGAGGAGGCGCCGCGCAGGGCGTCCACGGACTTGTCGGCCACCTGCGAGCCGGTCAGGTCCGGGAACGGGCCGGACTGGAAGCAGCCGGTGAGCCCCAGGGCGGCGGCGCAGGCGAGGGCGGCGGTGGCGGTGAGGCGGTGAGCGGTACGCATGGGCATGACTCTCTACTGCGGGGGACGTGGAACGGGGTGAGGGTATCCGGAGGTAAGAATTCCGGATGAGGTGGGTGGCGGCCCGGCGGGGGCCGCTGGGGGACCGGCGGGATGGCGGACCGGCGGACCGGGGGGAGTCTCAGCCGGACGGCTCGCCGCCCGACGTCATTAATAGACCAGATGTCTGTGAACCGAGTCAACATGACTCACAGGATTTCTAGAGTTCACGCTGTGAAGCGATCTCTGGGGTGTGTACGGGTATGCTCCCCGGCATGTCAGAGCAGAGCGCCCCGGGCGCAGAGGTCACCGCGGCCGAGGTCGCCCGCCTGGCAGGCGTCGGCCGCGCCGCCGTGAGCAACTGGCGGCGCCGGCACGCCGACTTCCCCAAGCCCGTCGGCGGCACGGAGACCAGCCCCTCCTTCGCCCTGGCGGAGGTCGAGCACTGGCTGCGCGCCCAGGGCAAACTCGCCGAGGTGCCGCTACGCGAGCGCGTCTGGCAGCAGATCGCCGCCCACCCGGGCGGTCCTGTCACCGCACTCGTCAAGGCCGGCTGCGCGCTGCTCGTCGTACGGGACCGGCCCGCCGACTGGCTGGAGCTGACCGCCGTCTCCGACGAGCGGATGGCCGCCCTGCTGCGGCCCGTCCTCGACCAGGTGCTCGTCGCACGCCTCGGGCCCGGGCACCCGCTGGAGGCCATCCGGCCTGGCCCCACCACGATGCCGCTGCTGCGGGCCGCCGCCGAACTCGCGGCCGAACTCGGCGCCCGCAAGGCCTTCGAGTTCCTGCTGGGCCGCCACCTCGACGCCAACCCCCGCCAGTACACGCTCACCCCGGACAGCCTCGCCCGGCTCATGGCCGCCCTCGCCGGCCCCGGCGTGCGCACCGCGCTCGACCCCGCCTGCGGCACCGGCACCCTGCTGCGCGCCCTCCCCGGCGCCACCGTCCTGCACGCCCAGGACTCCTCGCCCGAACTCGCCGCCCTCACCGCGCTGCGCCTGGCCCTGAACGGCTCCGGCCTGGTACGCGCGGCCGCCGCCGACAGCCTGCGCGCCGACGCCTTCGCGCAGGACGCCGTCGACGCCGTGCTCTGCCACCCCCCGTTCAACGAACGCAACTGGGGCCACGAGGAACTGGCCTACGATCCGCGCTGGGAGTACGGCTTCCCGGCCCGCACCGAATCCGAACTCGCCTGGATCCAGCACGCCCTGGCCCGCCTCCGCGAGGGCGGCACCGCCGTCCTGCTCATGCCGCCCGCCGTCGCCGCCCGCCGCTCCGGCCGCCGCATCCGTGCCGACCTGCTGCGCCGCGGCGCCCTGCGCGCCGTCATCGCGCTCCCGGCCGGCAGCGCCCCGCCGTACGGGATCCCCCTGCACCTGTGGGTGCTGCGCAGGCCCGCCCCGCAAGCGGTTCCCCCGCAGGGGCTGCTGCTCATCGACAGTTCGGCCGGCGCGGCAGGCCCGGCCGCCGGGACCGGCCAGAGCGCCTCCGTGGCCGACGAGGTGGAGGCCGCCTGGACGGCGTACGACCGCACCGGCTCGGTGGAGGAGGTCCAGGGCGTCAGCCGTGTCGTGCCCGTCATCGAACTGCTCGACGACGACGTGGACCTCACCCCCGCCCGCCATCTGCCGCCCCCGGCCGCCGGCGGCGGGCCGGCCGCACTGGGCGCCGTACGGGAACGGCTCGACGAGACCCTCGCCCGGGCCGCCCGCTTCACCCCCCCGGCCCCCGTCCCGGCCCCCGAGGCCGCGTCGCTGCTGTCGCTGACCACCATCGGCGAACTCGCCCGCGCCGGAGCCCTGGTGCTGCACACCGGCACCGGCAGCGGCACCGGCGCGGCCCCCGTCCTCACCGAACAGGACGTCTACGCCGGAACCGGCCCCTCCGGCACCTTGGCCGCCACCGCCGACGAACCGGTGCTCACCACCCCCGGCGACGTCCTCGTCCCCGTCGTCGGCGGCGCCACCGTCGCCCGCGTCGTCGACGCGGCCACCGCCGGCGCCGTCCCGGGCCGGGGCCTGCAACTGCTGCGCCCCGACCCGGCCGCACTCGACCCGTGGTTCCTGGCCGGATTCCTGCGCGGCACCGCCAACAACCGCCGCGCCAGCAGCCACGCCTCCACCGCCACCCGGCTCGACGTACGCCGCCTCCAGGTGCCCCGGCTGCCGCCGGCCGAACAGCAGCGCTACGGTGCCCGCTTCCGCGCGCTCGCCGAGTTCGAGGACGCGCTGCGACTGGCGGGACGGCTCGGCGAACAGCTCGTACAGGGCCTGTACGACGGCCTCTCGGACGGCACGGTCACCCCGGACTGAGCGGGCGGGCGGCGACCGTACAACGGTTGCGCACATCCCCTCACCAGCGGCCGGAAAGGCTTATACGCTCTGACCCGCAACCCTTTCCGCACGGCCCCGTCAGGAGCAGCGATGCACGGCCCCGGCCTCCCGCCGCAGCACGGTCACCAGCCCAGTTCCGGGGGCGTGGTGGCACTGCGCGTGCTGTTCGCGCTGCTGCCCATCCTGAGCTGTGGCTTCCTGGCCTGGGCCACGATGCTGCGGCTCGCGCTGGTCACCCGCAAGACCGTCGACTGGGTCCTGCTCGTGGTCAGCGGCGTGCTCGGCGTCGGCTGGCTCGTACTGATCGGGCTCGACCCGACCGAGGACACCAGCGGCTGGCAGGGCAACACCGGGCTCGGCGGCTCCCTCCTCACCGCCGTCCTGACCTGCGTGTACTTTCTCGCGGCCGATATCCGCCACTACGAGCTCCGGGCGGCCGGCGGCCCGCCCGCGCCGCCCTGGTACCCGGCGCAGCCCGCCCCGTACGCCCACCCGCAGCAGACGGCGCCCGCCTACGGCTACCCGCCCGCGCAGCCGTCTGCCCAGACGCCCGTCCCCCCGCAGGTCCCGCCGCAGCCGATCCCGCCCCCGCGCCTCGGGCAGGTCCGCGCCGAACTCGACGAGCTCAGCGAGCTCCTGCGCAAGCAGCCCGGGCAGCCGCAGCAGCCCCCGCAGCCCGGCGCCGGCCCGTACCAGGACCCCAGCGACACCCCGCTCCAGGACCGTAACCCGTGACCGACCGGCTCATCGGCGACCGCTACCAGCTCGCCACCATCCTCGGCCAGGGCGGCATGGGCCAGGTCTGGACGGCGTACGACCGGCGCCTGGACCGGCGGGTCGCCGTCAAACTGCTGCGCCCCGACAAGGTCGCCGGCCCCGGCACGGTCGCCGAGGAGCTGCGCCGCCGCTTCGTGCGCGAGTGCCGGGTCACGGCGCAGGTCGACCACCCCGGCCTGGTGACCGTGCACGACGCGGGCAGCGACGGCGACGAGCTCTTCCTCGTCATGGGCTACGTCGAGGGCTCCGACCTCGCCGACCACCTCGCCGAGCACGACCCGTACCCCTGGCGCTGGGCGGTCGCGGTGGTCGCGCAGCTGTGCGCGGTGCTCTCGGCCGTGCACGCGGTGCCGATCGTGCACCGCGACCTCAAGCCGCGCAATGTGATGATCCGTCCGGACGGCACCGTGCTGGTCCTCGACCTCGGCGTCGCCTCGGTGATGGACACCGACACCACCCGCCTCACGAGCACCGGCTCGCCCATCGGCAGCCCCGCGTACATGGCGCCCGAGCAGGCCATGGGCGGTGCGGTGGGCCCGTACACCGACCTCTACGCGCTCGGCGTGCTGCTGTACGAACTGCTCAGCGGCAACGTCCCCTTCGCCGGATCCACCGCCCTCGGCGTCCTGCACCGCCACCTGTACGAGCCCCCGCTCCCGGTGCGCCAGCTGCGCCCGGAGGTCCCGCCGGAGCTGGAGGCCGTCCTGCTCCGCCTCCTCGCCAAGGACCCGCAGGACCGGCCCGCCTCCGCGCAGGAGGTGTACGAGGCCCTCGCCCCCCTGCTCCCGGCGCGCGGCAGCGCGGCTCCGGCCGGCCCGCTCGACCCGACCCGCCCCTTCCTGCGCCCCCACGCCCCCTGGCCCGACCGGGCCACGATCATCCCTCCCCGCCCGAGCACGCCGCCGACGACAACGCCCGTGCCGGCGAAGCCGGACGTCCCGGGCGCGGTGGACGAGGCCCGCAAGCTCCTGGACCAGGGGCAGCTCACCCAGGCCGTGGACATCCTGGGCGGCATCCTCCCGGCGGCGGCCGCCGAGCACGGGGAGCGCTCCCCGGTGGTCCGCTCCCTGCGCAAGCAGTACGCGGCCACGCTGATGGACGACGGCCAGTACCGCCGCGCCCTGCCGGAACTGCGCCGCCTCGCCGACGAGTTCCCGGCCGGCGACCCGCAGGCCCTGCGCTTCCGCTACGACTCGGCGCAGTGCCTGGAGCAGCTCGGCGAACCGGCCGCGGCCCTGGCGGAGTACCGCTCACTGCTGCCGCTCTTCGAGAACCACTACGCCAACCCGGACCCGGGCCTCCCCTTGGAGGTCCGCCGCCGGATAGCGCACCTGCTGCTCTCCCTCGGCGACCGCCCGGCGGCCCACGACACCCTGGCCCGCCTGCTGTTCGACGCGGAACGCCTCCACGGCCCGGCCCACCCCTTCCCGGCGGAGATCCGCCGCACCCTCCACTGGCTGGGCCAGGTCCGCGGCTGACCTCGCGTCACACGCCCGGCGAGGCGACGGCCAGCCCCATCGACTCCGCCGCCTTGAGGAGGCGCTGGTCGTACGTCACGAAGGTGAGCGGCTCGGCGCCGGGCTGGCCGGCCAGGAGCTGCGCCGTGGCGAGGTGGATGGAGTCCAACGACCGCAGCAGCGGGTCCGCGTACACGGCGGCCGTCGCCCGCACGGCGTGGTCGATCTCCAGCCGGTACAGGCGTGTCAGCGCCCCGGGTACGCCGGCCAGCGCCTGCGGGGCGGACCGGCGAAGGGCCCGTGGAACCTCGACTTCGACGAGGGAGGACGAGACCAGAGGCGTCTGCGGCCGTTCGGCCAGCCAGGCCACCAGCTCGGCGCTGTCGTGCTCCCGGCGCACCAGCTTCACGACGGCCGCGGAGTCGAGATAGATCACCAGCGCTCCTCGTCGCGCGCGGCGGCGAGTTCTGCGGCGGCATCCACCCCGGGGTCGCCCAGAACCGGCGGCAGCGGGAAGGGCCCGCCGGACAGGGGCGCGGTGGCGCGCCCCTCCGCGACCAGACGGTCGAGCAGGGACTGCGTCGGGGTGACGGGTACGAGCCGGGCGACGGCTGTTCCGCTCACGGTGACCTCCAGGGACTCGCCGCGCTGCACTCGCGCGAGCACGGCGCTGGTGTGCTGGTTGAGTTCACGTACAGGAATGCGGTCCATGCTGCCAGCGTAGAACGTTGTGTTCTACGCCGGAAGGATGCTTGCGCCCGAACGAGTGATCGGCGCCTCCCGGCGGCGGCGGCGGCCGGTGCGCCACAGGGCCGCCAGCACGGCCAGGGCCGCCCCCGCCACGCCGTGCCCGCGCGGCAGACCCCGGGCGTGACCGGGTCCTCGTACACCTTCGCGCCCAGGTCCGTACGGGAAGACGCGGGCGACGGCGGCTCCGGCGCACACGGCCACCGCCGTGAGCAGGGCGGCGAGCCCCGAGCCGAGCAGGCTCGGGCGGCGCGGCGAGCGGTGCGGTGTCGACATGGTGGGCCGACCTTGGCGGCGCCGGAGGACGTGGGGGTGGACACCGGGTGGCTGCGGCACGAACAGGCACGTGCCCCGACACTCCGGGAATCGTTGGTCGAACCGGTGGCCCGGACCACCCTGACTGCATACCATCGATCACCGCACGGCCCTTGTGCACCGACGCACAATCTCCCGGCCTTGGAGGCTCCTTTGCACCGTCGCACAGCGCTCTCCGTCTCCACCGTCCTGCTCCTGGCGGCCCCCCTGCTGTCCGCCTGCTCGGGCGGGACCCGGCCCGGCACCGCGGCCGTCGTCGGGGGTGAACGGATCACGACCGCCGCGCTCCAGGCCCAGGTGAACGACGTCCGCGCCGCGCAGAACCGTTCCGGGCAGGCCGCGGCGGAGCTCATCGCGAGCACCCCGAACCTGGAGCGGCAGAAGCTCGACGCGATGCTCCAGAGCCGGGTCATCGACAAGATGGCCAAGACCGCCGGGATCGCGGTCTCCGGGAAGGAGATCGAGGACGAGCACAAGGCGTACGTCGACGACAACAAGGGAGCCGAGCAGTTCGAGACGCTGCTCCTGCAGAAGGGCGCCATGGCCCCCGGACAGGTCGACCGCTTCCTGCGGGACCGCGTCCTGCTCACCAAGCTCACCGCCAAGTACGGCAACGGGAAGCTGGAGGAGCCGGCCCGGGCGGCCGCGAAGGCGCTGCACATCGAGGTGAACCCGCGCTACGGCGCCTGGGACGTCAAGCAGATCAAGCTCGGCGCCGGGGAGACCCCCTGGATCACCCAGCGGACCCAGGCCGGGCAGGCACCCGCCGGAGCCTGACACTCCCGCGCGGAGGTAGGTTCGGAGGGTGACCGACCACGTACCCGCCGAGCCCTTGTCCGCCGAGCCCACCGGCCGCATCGTCCTGCTGACCACCAGCCACCGGGTCGCCCCCGGGGTGCTGTCCTGGCCGGCGTGGCAGACCCTGCACGCCGCGGACCGGGTGCTGTGCGCCGACCCCGGCCACCCGCAGATCCCGTACCTGCGGGAGGCGGGCGTCGAGGTCGTCCACGAGACCCCGGACGCCCACGAGCTGGTCGAGGCCTGCGCCGGCGGCCGGACGGTCGTGGTGCTCCCGTCGGGCGAGGGCGACCAGCGGCTGACCGACGGGCTGGCGCGCCTCGCGGGCTCGGGCCGGGTCTCCATGCCCGACCTGGAGCTGCTGCCCGGCTCCTACGACCTGCCGGGCGCCCGCCTGCTCGACCTCGTCCAGGTGATGGACCGGATCCGGCGGGAGTGCCCGTGGGCCTCCCGGCAGTCCCACGAGGGCCTGGTCAAGTACGGGATCGAGGAAGCGTACGAGCTGGTCGAGGCCATCGAGGACGGGGACCGGGAGGCGCTGCGCGAGGAGCTCGGCGACGTCCTGCTCCAGGTGGTGTTCCACGCGCGGATCGCCGAGGAGGCCGATGAGCCGGAGGAGGCCTTCTCCATCGACGACGTGGCCGGGACCCTGCTGGAGAAGCTGATCCGCCGCCACCCGCACGTCTTCGGCGACGCGCAGGCCGAGACGCCGGAGGACGTCCGCGTGCACTGGCAGCGCACCAAGGCGGTCGAGAAGCAGCGGGAGTCGCTCACCGACGGGATTCCGCTGGGCCAGCCCGGCCTGGCGCTCGCGGCGAAGCTCGCGGGCCGGGTCCGTACGGGCGCGCTCGCCGTGGAGCTGCCCCGCGGCGAGGGCATCGGGTACGAGCTGCTGGAGCTGGCGGCGCGCGCCGAGGCGTCGGGGATCGACCCGGAAACGGCGCTGCGCGCGGCGGCTCGCGTCTACCGTGACGCGATCCGGGCCGCCGAGGGCGTCGGCGCGTAGCCCTCAGCAGCGGTTGAAGCTCTAGCTACGGGCGCGGTGCGCGGCCCGAGGGGTTGTGCCAGTGCGGCGACGGGCGGTTCAGGAACCACTCGCCGAAGCCGAGCGGGCGGCCGTTCGGGCCGTCGCCTTTGCCGGTGGCAGGTACGGAGTCGTGGAAGATCCGGCCGGGGTGGGCGCCGAGATCCTCCAGGAGGCAGGCGGTCTCCTGGATGAACAGCGGCGGCCCGCTGAGGTAGACGTCCTGGTCGGGCCACAGCCCCCGGTTGCACAGCGCGGTGGTGAGCCGGTCGGTGGCCTGTTCGCGGTGCTGCCCGGGGGCGGGCGTGATGTAGGTGACGCTGAGCCAGCCGAAGGCGGCGGCGTACTCGTCGATGAGCGGGCGGTCGTAGAGGTGGGCGGCGTCCCGCGCGACCACGAAGAGCCGTACGTCCTGGTCAGGGGGGTGGTGGGCCAGGTCCTCCAGCATGGCCCGGACCGGCGCCCAGCCGGTGCCCGCGGCGATGAAGCTGACCGGCCGGCCCTCGCGGCGGAAGGCCAGCTGCCCGCCGGCTGCGCCGAGCCGCAGCATGTCGCCGGGCCGGCTCTCACGGACCAGGACGGTGCTCAGGCGCCCCCGCTCGATCCGGCTGACGTGCAGGTCGAGGCTGCCGTCGGGGCGGGGGGCGTTGCCGATCGAGTACGTGCGCCAGGTCGTCGGGACCCGCGCGCTGCTCACGCTCGTGTACTGGCCGGGGAGATGGCGGAAGGGGGCGTGCGGCCGGAGGGTCAGGACGCCGATGTCCTCCCCGTACTGGAGGTGGCGGACGACCTCCGCATCCCACCACGGCGGGTCCTCGCTCGTGGCGGCGCCGGCCATCATCGTGTCGGCGATCACCTGGTACGCCTCGGTCCAGGCCTTTTCCACCAGGGGGGTCCAGGCCTCGCCGGAGGTTTCGGCGAGGGCCGCGATCAGGCTGGTGCCCACGGCGGCGTAGTGCTGGGGGCCCGCCAGGAACTTGCGGTGGTCGCGTCCGAGGTCGCGTAGATAGGGGACGAGGGTCTCGTTCTCCAGGTGGGCGATCACGTGGGTGAGCGCGGCGAAGAGCCGGTCCCGCTGACGCTCCATGTCCTCGAAGGAGGCCGGGAAGAGGTCACGGACTTCGGGGTTGTGCCAGAAGAGGTGGGAGTAGAAGAACTTGACCGCGTGCTCGGCCCGTCTCTCCACCACCGCGAAGCTGCTTTTCAAGATCCTCACATCCACAAAACCGAAAGTAGGAATGTCGGACAACGCCAGGTCAAGCGATGGCGGATCTAGGGACAGCCGCGACCAACCAGGCATATGGGATGGGGGTCGCATGCCGGGATACGGTCATCAGGTGTATGAGCAAACCCCCGCAGCCCCCGCCGACTCCCCTTCCCCCCAGGGCCCGACCCTGTTCGACTGGGAGTTCGCGACCGATCCGTACCCGGCCTACGCATGGCTGCGCGAGCACTCCCCGGTGCACCGCACCAAGCTCCCCAGCGGGGTCGAGGCCTGGCTGGTGACCCGGTACGCCGACGCCCGCCAGGCCCTCGCCGACCAGCGGCTCAGCAAGAATCCGGCGCACCACGCGGAGCCCGCGCACGCCAAGGGCAAGACGGGGATCCCGGGGGAGCGCAAGGCGGAGCTGATGACGCATCTGCTCAACATCGACCCGCCGGACCACACCCGGCTGCGGCGGCTGGTGTCCAAGGCGTTCACCCCGCGCCGGGTCGCCGAGTTCACCCCGAGGGTGCAGGCGCTCACCGACCACCTCATCGAGCAGTTCGAGGAGAGGGGGGAAGCGGATCTCATCCACGAGTTCGCCTTCCCGCTCCCCATCTACGCCATCTGCGAGATGCTCGGCGTACCGCGCGAGGATCAGGACGACTTCCGCGACTGGGCGGGCATGATGATCCGGCACGGCGGCGGTCCGCGCGGCGGAGTCGCCCGCTCGGTCAAGCAGATGCGCACGTACCTCGGGGAGCTCATCCACCGCAAAAGGGATGATCTGGGCGACGACCTGATCTCTGACCTGATCCGCGCGAGCGACCACGGGGACCACCTGACGGAGGGTGAGGCCACTGCCATGGCCTTCATCCTCCTCTTCGCCGGCTTCGAAACCACGGTCAATCTGATCGGAAATGGGCTGCATGCCCTCTTTATGAACCCGGATCAGCGCGAGCGCCTCCAGCTCTCGCTCGCCGCCGGGGAGAGCGGCCTGCTGGAGACCGGCATCGAGGAGCTGCTGCGCTACGACGGCCCCGTGGAGCTGGCCACGTGGCGGTTCGCCACCGAGCCGCTGGCCCTCGGCGGGCAGTCGATCGCGGCCGGAGAACCCGTCCTGGTCGTCCTCGCGGCCGCCGACCGGGACCCGGCCCGGTTCGCCGAGCCGGACACCCTCGACCTCGGGCGCACGGACAACCAGCACCTCGGATACGGGCACGGCATCCACTACTGCCTGGGCGCTCCGCTCGCGCGACTTGAAGGACAGGCGGCGCTTGCGACTTTGCTCACGCGTCTGCCCGATCTGGAACTCGCCGTTCCGCCGGAGGACCTGCGGTGGCGCGGCGGACTGATCATGCGTGGCCTGCGCACTCTCCCCGTGCGCTTCGCGCCCCGAAACATCTGAGCGCCGCCTGACCTGACGTCAGTTCCCTGCCGAACTTGTGACATGCGTTCGAAGGCCGCTAGGTTCTGCCGTTACCCCGCCGTTATGCGAAAGGTGCAGCCTCATGCTTCCCGGGAACGGCCGCCACAGACGCCCCCGCCAGATCCCCGCGATCGTCGTCACCGCCGGAGTCGCCGGCTCCGCGCTGGCCCTGCCGCTGTTCGCCGCCACCGGCGCGAGCGCGGCGGACACCTCCACGTGGGACAAGGTCGCCGAATGCGAGAGCGGCGGCTCGTGGAGCGCCAACTTCGGCAGCGGATCGTACGGCGGACTCCAGTTCACGCAGGAGGAGTGGCAGAGCGCCGGCGGGCTCGACTTCGCCGAGCGGGCCGACCTCGCGAGCCGGTCGCAGCAGATAGCCGTGGCCGAGCGGGTGCTGGCCTCGAAGGGGCCGCAGACGTGGTCGCTGTGCGCCGCGTCGGCCGGGCTGGACGCGCAGAGCCCCGCTGCGCAGGTGGACCCCGGTCTGCCCGGCGGCTCCCGCTCCGTCACCCCCTCGCCGTCCCGCCCCGACGACTCCGTGCCCGTCACCGGACAGGACCCCTCCACGGACTTCGGCGCTCCGACCCAGCCGGCCCCGAGCCCGTCCGAGAGCCCGTCGTTCACGCTCCCCGACGGCCCCCTCGGCCCCTCCCTCGGACTGCCCGTCATGCCGTCGCCGGACGACCCCACCCCGGCCCCCGCGCTTCCGGTGGTCCCCGCGGACCCGACCGCCCCTCCGGCGACCCCCGCCGACCCGACGGCCCCGGTGCTCCCGGGCGGCCCGACCACGGACCCGGTGGACCCCGCCGCCCCGCCGGTGGCCCCGGCCGACCCGACGGCGCCCGCGACCCCGGGTCTCACGACCGGCCCGACGGCCCCCGGCACCTCTGCCGGACCCACCGCCCCCGCGGACCCGTCCGCCGCCCCGGCCGGGGGCGGCGGCAAGCACCGCGGGGCGCCCGCCGCCGAGGCGCCCCTCACGCCTGACGCCGCGTCGGACCCCACGTACATCGTGCAGGCGGGCGACAGCCTGGCCGCCATCGCGGATGCCAAGGGGGTAAAGGGCGGCTGGAGCGCCATCTACCAGGCCAACGAGCAGGTCATCGGCCAGGATGCCAACCTGATCAAGCCCGGCCAGAACCTGGATCTAACCTCGCAATAGGGGCACTTCGGGCACCCGCTAAGGCGTGTTTGTCGGTTTTCTGTAAGTGAGACATGTGTCTCTTCAGGTCAACTGGCGTGTCATGCCTCGGGGCTTCCGCAAACCCCGTCCTCACCTGCGCAAACGTGCGTACGACGAACGCAAGTAGGGGCGGTTTCCCCCCGATGTCGCTTGTTGAACATCGGGGGGAGGCCTGTCTACCTTCTGAATCGCCCGCCACCGCGGGCTCCTTCGACCGCATCGCCGAATCCTGCCGGCGGACGGGGGGAACAGTCGTCGCGTCAAGCGCCGAAGGCAGGAGCGGGGGAACCAAGGTAGGCGCCGGGAGCGGCCGTTGAGAGACGGTCACGCCACCGGCTAGGGGTTAAGCCGTGCGCTAGGTCGCACGACCGGGCAACTCACTCGCCCGAACCCGACAGCTCACCTCGTAGGCGTCGGTGAGGAGAAACTCCATGCTGCTTTCCGGCAAGGGCAAGCACCGCCGCGGTTCCAAGGCCGTCCGCATCGTCACGCTCGCCGGTGTCGCCGGTGTGGCCGTCGCCGCCCCCCTGATGGCCGCCGGCTCCGCCGGCGCCGCCACCGTTTCCGAATGGGACCGCGTCGCGCAGTGCGAGGCCGGCGGCAACTGGGCCATCAACACGGGCAACGGCTACTACGGCGGCCTGCAGTTCTCGTCCTCCACCTGGGCCGCGTACGGCGGCAAGGCGTACGCGGCGCAGGCCAACCAGGCCTCGAAGTCGCAGCAGATAGCCATCGCCGAGAAGGTCCTCAAGGGCCAGGGCAAGGGCGCCTGGCCGTCCTGCGGCGTCGGCCTGTCCAACTCCTCGTACAACGGCGGCGCGGCCGAGACCCCCGCCAAGCCGAAGACCGAGTCGAAGAAGACCGAGCAGAAGGCCGCTCCGAAGACCGAGCAGAAGGCCGCTCCGAAGACCGAGCAGAAGGCCGCGCCCAAGGCCCCGCGCTCCGAGGCCCCGGCCGCCAGCCGCTCCGAGCGCGCCGAGGCCCCCAAGACGGGCAACGGCTCCTACGAGGTCACGTCCGGCGACACCCTGGGCACCATCGCCGAGGCCAACGGCGTCAAGGGCGGCTGGGAGAAGCTCTTCGAGCTGAACAAGGACATCGTCTCCGACGCCGACCTGATCTTCCCGGGCCAGAAGCTGAAGCTCAGCTGAACACTGCGGCCATAGCCCCGCTCCCCACCGCCCGGCGCGTGTCCCCCCACGCGCCGGGCGGCGGCGTGTGCCCCGGCAGATGACCCACGATCAGGAGCCCTATGTCCGGGAAGAGGGGTATTCGGACCCTTTTTCGTCCCAGGACCCGGGCGGTCGGCGGGCCGAGTCGCCGGATCCGGTTAGGCTCTAGTCGGCAAGGCCGTCCCACGGCCTGACGCCACCGCACACCCAGCGTCACATCCCAGAAGGAGATGCTCGTGCCGTCCATCGACGTCGTCGTAGCCCGGGAAATCCTGGACTCCCGAGGCAACCCCACGGTCGAGGTCGAGGTGGGCCTCGACGATGGCAGCACCGGCCGTGCTGCAGTTCCGTCCGGCGCCTCCACCGGTGCATTCGAGGCCATCGAGCTCCGTGACGGTGACCCCAACCGTTACTTCGGCAAGGGTGTCGAGAAGGCCGTCCTCGCCGTCATCGAGCAGATCGGGCCGGAGCTCGTCGGCTACGACGCCACCGAGCAGCGCCTGATCGACCAGGCCATGTTCGACCTGGACGCCACCGACAACAAGGGCTCGCTCGGCGCCAACGCCATCCTCGGCGTCTCCCTCGCCGTCGCGCACGCCGCGTCCGAGGCCTCCGACCTTCCGCTCTTCCGCTACCTCGGCGGTCCGAACGCGCACCTGCTGCCCGTTCCGATGATGAACATCCTCAACGGTGGGTCGCACGCCGACTCCAACGTCGACATCCAGGAGTTCATGATCGCCCCGATCGGCGCGGAGTCCTTCTCCGAGGCGCTGCGCTGGGGTGCCGAGGTCTACCACACCCTCAAGAAGGTCCTGCACACCAAGGGCCTCTCCACCGGCCTCGGTGACGAGGGCGGCTTCGCGCCGAACCTGGAGTCCAACCGCGCCGCGCTCGACCTCATCGTCGAGGCCATCAAGCAGGCCGGCTACATCCCGGGCAAGGACGTCGCGCTCGCGCTCGACGTCGCCGCGTCCGAGTTCTACAAGGACGGCAAGTACGAGTTCGAGGGCCAGTCCCGCTCGGCCGCCGAGATGACCGACTACTACGCCGAGCTCGTCGAGGCGTACCCGCTGGTCTCCATCGAGGACCCGCTGTTCGAGGACGACTGGGCCGGCTGGAAGACCATCACCGACCGCCTGGGCGCCAAGGTCCAGATCGTCGGCGACGACCTCTTCGTCACCAACCCGGAGCGCCTGGCCCGCGGCATCGAGGAGGGCTCCGCGAACGCCCTGCTCGTGAAGGTGAACCAGATCGGTTCGCTGACCGAGACCCTGGACGCCGTCGAGATGGCCCAGCGCAACGGCTTCAAGTGCATGATGTCGCACCGTTCCGGCGAGACCGAGGACGTCACCATCGCCGACCTCGCCGTCGCCGTGAACTGCGGTCAGATCAAGACCGGCGCCCCGGCCCGCTCGGACCGCGTCGCCAAGTACAACCAGCTGCTGCGCATCGAGGAGATCCTCGACGACGCCGCCGTGTACGCGGGCCGCAGCGCGTTCCCCCGCTTCAAGGGCTGAGCCTTCGCCTAGCCTCCCTGCGTCCCCGCACTCGGTCCCGTACCGTGTGCGGGGACGTAGTGCGTAGTGCGTACACAGGGGAGGCGGGATCAATGGCCGGGAACCGGGATCGGTTCTCCACCTTCTCGACCGCGACCAGGCTCAAGCAGCTCGGCGAGCGGACCGCCGCCCACGTCTACCGCTCGCAGTCGCGCCGCCAGGTCCGCCGCAGCCGGCTCACCGGCCGCGCCGCGCTCCTGGTGCTCGTCCTCTGTACGCTGGTCGTCGCCCTCGCGTATCCGATGCGCCAGTACGTCTCCCAGCGCTCGGAGATCGCGGCGCAGCAGCGGGCCGCCGCCGCAGCGCGGGACCGCCTGGAACGGCTCCGCGACGAGAAGGCCCGCTGGCAGGACAACGCCTACGCGGAGCAGCAGGCGCGCAAGCACCTGCACTTCCTGCGTCCGGGGGAGACCGGCTACATCATGACCGACCCCGGGGCGCAGGGCCCCGAGCGGCACCGGACCGGCCAGGCCGGCTCCGACCGCCCTTGGTACTCCAACGTCTGGGACGGCGTCGACAAGGCCGACCGCCCGGGCGACTGACCCGTACCGCAGCACCGCAGCACCCATCCACGAGAACGAAGAGACTTCCTCCAGGCATGCAGACGCCCCCGCCCCAGACCGACCGGACCGAGCCGACCGACGCGGACATCGAGGCGTTCGAGCAGCAGCTCGGCCGCCCGCCGCGCGGGCTGCGCGCCATCGCCCACCGCTGCCCCTGCGGTCAGCCGGACGTGGTGGAGACCGCCCCGCGGCTCCCCGACGGCACCCCCTTCCCGACGCTGTACTACCTGACGTGCCCGCGCGCGGCCTCCGCGATCGGCACGCTGGAGGCCAACGGGGTGATGAAGGACATGCAGGCACGCCTCGCCGAGGACCCCGAACTGGCCGCCGCCTACCAGGCCGCGCACGAGGACTACATCCGTCGCCGCGACGCCATCGAGGTGCTCCAGGGCTTCCCGAGCGCCGGCGGGATGCCGGACCGGGTGAAGTGCCTGCACGTGCTGGTCGGGCACTCCCTGGCCGCGGGCCCGGGCGTGAACCCGTTCGGCGACGAGGCCCTGGCGATGCTGCCCGAGTGGTGGGCCAAGGGCGCCTGCGTCACCCCGTGCGCGGAGAAGAAGGAGTCCGAGGCGTGACCCGGGTCGCCGGCATCGACTGCGGTACGAACTCCATCCGGCTGTTGGTCGCGGACTGCGACCCAGTCACCGGCGAGCTGGTCGAGCTCGACCGGCGGATGACCATCGTCCGGCTCGGCCAGGGCGTGGACAAGACCGGCCGCCTCGCCCCCGAGGCCCTGGAGCGCACCTTCGCCGCCTGCCGCGAGTACGCGGCGGTCATCAAGGAGCTCGGCGCGGAGCGGGTGCGCTTCGTGGCCACCTCCGCCTCGCGCGACGCCGAGAACCGGGACGAGTTCGTCCAGGGGGTCCTCGACATCCTGGGCGTCGAGCCCGAGGTGATCTCCGGCGACCAGGAGGCCGAGTTCTCCTTCACCGGCGCCACCAAGGAGCTCGTCGCGCACGACCACCTGGAGCGGCCGTTCCTGGTGGTGGACATCGGCGGCGGCTCGACGGAGTTCGTGGTCGGCGAGGAGCACGTGCGCGCCGCCCGCTCCGTGGACGTGGGATGCGTGCGGATGACCGAGCGCCACCTGGTCGTCGACGGGGTCGTCACCGACCCGCCCACCGAGGCGCAGGTCGCCGCCATACGGGCCGACATCGAGGCCGCGCTGGACCTGGCCGCCGAGACGGTCCCGCTGGCCGAGGCCCGCACCCTGGTGGGCCTGGCCGGTTCGGTGACCACGGTCGCCGCCATCGCGCTCGGGCTGCAGGAGTACGACTGGTCGGCGATCCACCACTCCCGGATCTCCTACGACCAGGTCCGCGAGATCAGCGGGCGGATGCTGACGGCCACGCACGCCGAGCGCGCGGCGATCCCCGTCATGCACCCGGGCCGGGTGGACGTGATCGGCGCCGGCGCGCTGGTCCTCCTGGCCGTCATGGAGCGGATCGGCGCCTCCGAAGTCGTCGTCTCGGAGCACGACATCCTGGACGGCATCGCCTGGTCCGCTGCCTGAACGGCCAGTGACTGCATGAGCAGCAGAGCGGGCCGGCCCGGAGCATCCGCTGCTCCGGGCCGGCCCGCTCGTGCACGTCAGCGCGTGCCTTCGGCGCGCTCGGTGAAAAGGTCAGCCAGTACCTCGGCCATAGTCACGGTCGGGCCGTTGTCGGCCAGGCCCGCTTCCGCCTCACGCGCGAGTGTCACCTGCCAATGCAACTCCGCCAAGACGGCTTTGCCCAGAGGGCGGTGGTCGACGGACCATGCGGTGGCGAGGGCTTCGAGGATGAACAGGCCGCGGCCTCGTTGGCGTTCTGTGGACTCGGGCTTGCGCCGAGGATGTCGGCGGCACGGGTCGTGCACCTCGACACGAGTGCGTCCGGGCGCCGCGTCGATGACGACGCGTACGGAGTCGCCGGGCTCGGTGCCGTATCTGATGGCGTTGGTCACCAGCTCCGAGACGACGAGCGCAACATCGTCCAGGTGTTCCCTGGGGGTGTCCGGAACCTTATAGGTGACGCACTCGCGTGCCCAGGTGCGGGCAGCGTGTACGGATTCAGGCGAGCTGGCGAGTACGAGCTGTGGGGGAGACCCGGCGGGCGGGCCATTTGGCGGATCTAACCTCTGCGGGGGCATGGTCGCCATGCGAATCCCTTCGGGTGCATGCCTGAGCAGCGCGAAAGTGCGTCCTAGTCGGCATGAGCAGACGAGCTTCGTCGCTCTATGATGCTCCTCCAGCACTCTGTGCTGCAATCAATTGCACCTAGTCGTGCAAAATTGCGGATGCTCTCGCAAGGGGAGGGCGCCGGCTGGTGGTAGGTGGCAGTGGATCACGGCGCACGGCAGACTGTCGGCCGAGGCAAGTGAGCGGGGAGGGAAAGCGGTTGAGTGCACCCACAGTGCGTCGGCGCAGGCTCGGCGGGAAGCTCCGCGAGCTGCGCGGGTCGCTCACGCTCGATGAAGTTGCCGAGAAGTCGGGCGGGAAGTTCGGCGCGTACAAGCTGTCACGACTGGAGACCGCCAAGGTCGCGGCCAAGAGTCAGGACATCGCAGAGCTTCTCGACCTCTATGCGGGGCTCGGCCGCGATGTCGACGACGAACTGCGGGCCGCCCTGCTGACGCTGACGAAGGAAGGCGCGCAGCGCGGATGGTGGCACTCGTACCGTGGCGTGCTGAGCCCGGTCTACGAGGATCTGATCTCGCTTGAGGCCGAGGCGACGTCCGCCAAGACGTGGCACCTTGGGGCGATCCCCGGTCTGCTCCACACGGCGGAGTATGCACGCGAGATCATCAAGGTCACGGCCATGTCCGAGGGGATCGAGGCCAAGGTCGACGCATTGGTCGAGGTACGCCTGGCTCGTCAGGCGATCCTCACCCGCGAGGAACCGCTGAAACTGTGGGCAGTCATTGCCGAGGGTGCCCTGCGGACGAAAACCGAAGACCTGGGCGTGATGCACGAGCAGCTCGGCAGATTGCTCGCGATGGGCAAGCGGCCCAACATCAACATTCAGGTGCTGGCGTCTACCGCACCACCGCACGTGGGACAGCTGGGAAGTTTCTCCATCCTCGGGTTCGACGACCACGAAGACCTTGATGTCGTCCACACCGAGGCGCTGACCGCCGCCCTGTACGTCGAGCGGCGCGAACAGGTGTCCATGTACCGGGATGCCGCGCAGCGGCTCGCGGCCGCCGCCGCATCGGTTGAGCGGTCGGCGGAAATGATCGCAGAGATAAGGAACGCCCTATGAGCCACATTGACGACGCTTCCACCCTCCCCGTGGTCTGGTGGAAGTCCTCGCGGAGCGACACCGGTGCGCAGTGCGTCGAGTGCGGCATCGTCGATGCCGGCGAGCAGGTCGTCGCCGTGCGTGACAGCAAGACCCCGACAGGTCCGGCCCTGCTCCTTTCGTACTCTGCCCTCGGCGCTCTGGTCGAAGGCATCAAGCACGGCGAGCTGTAGCGGCCCGCAGAACACAAGAACCGCCCCTCGTCCGGCTGTGTGGCCGGACGAGGGGCGGTTGTTCAGTCCGTGGCCTTGGGGTGACCGGTGCCCGCGTAGGTGATCCAGGCTGTGCGGTTTGCGTCGTCGAGGAGGTACCAGATGCGCCCTCCGCCGGTGACCTCGTACTGCCAGCGTTCCAGGGCTTGTCCCTTGAAGGTACTGCTACCGAGCTTGCCCTTGAGGCGGTGCTGGCGGTCGGGGTGGTCGCCGGCGCGGGGCGCGGCACGGATCTTCTCGAAGGCGCGGCGCAGGTTGCCCGCTGCCTGGCGCCCCAGGTGCTCCCAGCCTTCGGCCGCCTCGGTGTTGGCGAACCGGAGGTCGTACTCGCTGCCGATCGGGGGCGGCGCGGCTCGGTCTCCGCGCTTCGGGCTCACTCGCCTGCCTCGGGCATGGGGACGGGGCCGAGGTCGCCCTCGGGCTCGCGGGTGAGGATGGCGTGCAGGGCGGGGTCCGCGTAGATCTCGGCGCTGTGCCGCCACTGGGTGAGCAGGAGCGCGATCGGGCCGAGGTTGTCCAGGGCCACCGCGCCGCGTGCCGCGTCGACAAGCTCGGCGAGCAGGGTGTCGATGTCCTCGGCGGGCAGGAAGGTGCTCCACGGCAGGGCCTCGGGCAGCGCCTGGCGCAGGGCGGCGATGTTCTCCGTCCGTACCAGCCCGGCCAGCAAGCGGGAGGTGAAGTCCATGACGGTGGTGTCGCGCTTCAGCTGGTCCACACGCATCAGCGCGAGGTCCCCCGCGTCGCGTCGCCGCAGGCGTAGCGCACGGACGGCGTCCAGCCGGCGCGTGGTCGCGGCGGGATGGTGGAGCAGCTCGCTGAACGGCACGTCCTCGTAGGCCGAAGTCATGACATCCACAGTAGCTCGGATGTTGGTCAACGCATAGCTGTAGTGGGGATTTCGCCTTGTGCGCGGGGCCTTGAAGTGGCCTCGGAGGGGCCTTGAGGCGGCCTCCGGGGGCCTTTGATCCCGTGGTCTACAAAAAGTTCGTGAAGTTCTTCACAAGGGAAAGGTGTCTGTGGGGGCTCAGGAAGGGCCTTTTGGGGGCCTCCTGAGGCCTCCAGGCCTCTTTTCGAAGGCGTTCGTACGAAGAGCGGACGCAACCGGTTCCGCATCGGAGGTATGGACGAACTCCGGTGGTCCAGTCCGGTTGAGGGCCTGCGGGCCAGTTCAGGACGGGTGCACAACGACTCCCGTGACACCGTGGTTCCCGTTGCGCACCATGACCTCCGTCACGCGGGCCGCGCAGTGTAGCAGAGGGTCTCCGACTGCTTGTGAAGGGGCTCACGAGCGGCACCCCTTTGGGTGCTGGATACTCGTTCCATGAGCACCACGGAGCGTCCCAGGATCCTCGTAGTAGGAGGTGGGTACGTAGGCCTGTACGCAGCCAAGCGCATCATGAAGAAGATGCGTTACGGCGAGGCGACCGTCACGGTCGTCGACCCGCGCTCGTACATGACCTACCAGCCCTTCCTCCCTGAAGTGGCCGCAGGCAGCATCTCGCCTCGGCACGTCGTCGTCCCGCTGCGACGCGTGCTGCCCAAGGCTGAGGTCCTCACCGGCCGGGTCACCAGCATCGACCAGGACCGCAAGGTCGCCGTCGTCACGCCGCTCGTCGGCGAGGCGTACGAGCTGCCCTTCGACTACCTGGTGATCGCGCTCGGCGCCGTCTCCCGCACCTTCCCGATCCCCGGCCTCGCCGAACAGGGCATCGGTATGAAGGGCGTCGAAGAGGGCATCGGCCTGCGCAACCACGTCCTCGAGCAGCTCGACAAGGCCGAGTCCACGACGGACGAGGACGTCCGCCGCAAGGCCCTCACCTTCGTCTTCGTCGGCGGCGGCTTCGCCGGCGCCGAGACGATCGGCGAGGTCGAGGACATGGCCCGCGACGCCGCGAAGTACTACGCCACGATCAAGCGCGAGGACATGCGCTTCATCCTGGTCGACGCGGCCGACAAGATCCTTCCCGAGGTCGGGCCCAAGCTCGGCACCTGGGGCAAGGAGCACCTCGAGTCGCGCGGCATCGAGATCTACCTCAACACCTCCATGGACTCCTGTGTGGAGGGCCACGTGGTGCTGAAGAACGGCCTCGAGGTCGACTCCAACACCATCGTCTGGACCGCGGGCGTCAAGCCCAACCCGGTGCTGGCCCGCTACGGCCTGCCGCTGGGCCCCCGCGGCCACGTCGACGCCGAGCCCACCCTCCAGGTCAAGGGCACGGACTACATCTGGACCGCCGGCGACAACGCCCAGGTGCCGGACCTCGCCGCCCGCAAGGCCGGTGTGGAGAACGCCTGGTGCCCGCCGAACGCCCAGCACGCGCTGCGCCAGGCCAAGGTCCTCGGCGACAACGTCATCTCCGGCATGCGGGGCTTCCCGCAGAAGGAGTACGCCCACTCCAACAAGGGTGCGGTGGCGGGCCTCGGCCTCCACAAGGGCGTCGCGATGATCGTCATGGGCAAGATGAAGATCAAGCTCAAGGGCCGGCTCGCCTGGTACATGCACCGTGGCTACCACGGCATGGCCATGCCGACCTGGAACCGCAAGATCCGCGTCTTCGCCGACTGGACCCTCGGCATGTTCCTCAAGCGCGAGGTCGTCTCGCTCGGTGCTCTCGAGACCCCGCGCGAAGAGTTCTACGAGGCCGCCAAGCCGGCCCCGGCTCCGGCCGCCGCCGCGGCACCGGCCCAGAAGGCCAAGGCCTCCTGACCCGGCGCGAGCCGGCAGGAACCTGAGCAGGACCAGCACGTCCCCGAAGGGGCCGCCCGCCATCCGTGGTGCGGGCGGCCCCTTCGGCATGCCGCGGGCCTGGAGTGGGTAGGCCGTTGCGTCGGAGCTTTCTGGAGGTGCCTACATGACCGACGCCGCGCCGCGGTTGGCCGCACTTGCCGAGACCCTGCTGGGCGCCCCCCTGCCCGTCCGCATACGGGCCTGGGACGGCAGCGAGGCCGGCCCGCCCACCGGGCCCACCCTGGTGCTGAACCACCGGCGCGCCCTGCGCCGGATGCTGTGGAAGCCGGGGGAGCTGGGCCTGGCCCGCGCCTGGGTCGCCGGCGACCTGACCGTCGAGGGCGACCTCTTCGCGCTGCTGGACCGGGTCGCGGGGCTCTTCTGGGAACGGCCCGCCCCGGCCGAGGCCCCGCTGCCGCCCGCCAAGGTCCGGCCGACGGGACTGGCCCGGCTACTCCCTCACCTGCCCGACCGGTCCGCCGGCGATACCGGGACCGCCGCCCTGCTGCGCGATCCGCAGGCACGTGCCGCCGTACGCGACCTGATCGCGCTGGCCAGGCCGTGGCCCGCGCCCGCCCCGCCGCCCGAGGAGGCAGCCCGCCGCGGCGGACCCCAGCACAGCAAGAGCCGCGACCGGCAGGCCGTCAGCCACCACTACGACGTCGGCAACGCGTTCTACGAGCACGTCCTCGGCCCGTCCATGGTGTACTCCTGCGCCTACTGGAGCCCCGGCTCCACCCTGGAGCGGGCCCAGCGGGACAAGCTCGACCTGGTCTGCCGCAAACTCGCCCTCGCGCCCGGCGTCCGGCTCCTCGACGTCGGCTGCGGCTGGGGCTCCATGGCCCTGCACGCGGCCCGGGAGTACGGGGTCCAGGTCACCGGCATCACCCTCTCGCGCGAGCAGGCCGCCTACGCCCGCAAGCGGGTCGCGGAGGAGGGCCTGGCCGACCGGATCGAGATCCGAGTCCAGGACTACCGGGACGTCAAGGACGGCCCGTACGGCGCCATTTCCTCCATCGGCATGGCCGAACACGTCGGCGCCGAACGCTACCGCGACTACGCCCGCACCCTGCACGCCCTGCTGAGCCCCGGCGGGCGGCTGCTGAACCACCAGATCGCACGGCCCCCGGAGCCCGACGAAGAGGCCTACCGGATCGACGAGTTCATCGACGCCTACGTCTTCCCCGACGGGGAGCTGTCCCCGCTCGGCACCACCGTCGGCGAGCTGGAGCGGGCCGGCTTCGAGGTCCGCGACGTGGAGGCGCTGCGCGAGCACTACGCGCTGACCCTGCGGGCCTGGGTGGTGCGCCTGGAGGCCCGCTGGGAGGAGGCCGTACGCCTCACCTCGCCCGGGCGGGCACGCGTCTGGCTGCTGTACATGGCCGCCTCCGCGCTCGGCTTCGAGCACGGCCGGCTCGGCGTCAACCAGGTCCTCGCCGTGCGGCCGGCGCAGGGCGGAGCCTCCGGGCTGCCGCTGCGGACGCGCACCTGGGGCGCGTAACGGCCTTGCGAGGGCGACGGGAAGGGCAAGGAAGGGCAAGGAAGGGCGGCAACGGGAGGGGCCCCGGGGCAGATGCCCCGGGGCCCTTGCGCGCCGACGCCGGCCGCGCTCACTCGGTCTTGATGGCCGTCAGCATGTTGAGGCGGGCGGCGCTGCGGGCCGGCCACATGGCGGCCAGGACGCCGACCACGGCGGCCAGCAGGAGGAAGATGCCGATCCGGTCCCACGGCAGGACCAGGGCGTAGTTCGGGACCGACTTGGCGAAGGTGGTGCCGACCGCCCAGGCGAGGAAGACGCCGATGGCGATACCGAGGACCGCGCCGAACAGCGAGATCACCACGGCCTCCAGGCGGATCATGTTCTTGACCCGGCTCCGGTCGAGGCCGATCGCCCGCAGCATGCCGATCTCCTGGGTCCGCTCGAAGACGGACATCGCCAGGGTGTTGACCACCCCGAGCACCGAGATGATCAGTGCCATGCCGAGCAGGCCGTACATGATGTTCAGCATCGTGTTGATGATGCCGCCCATCTCGTTGCGCATGTCCTGCTGGGTGGCGACGGTCATCGCCGGGTTCTTGCCGAGCGCGTCGACGACGCTCTGCTGGGCGGCCTTGGAGGCACCGCCGGTGGTGTTGACGTAGACCTCGGGGATGTACTGCTCTTCGCTGTGCTCGCTGAGGATCCTGTTGTCGATGACGTACGGGGACAGCAGCCCTTCGAGGTCCTTGTAGACCGCCCCGACCTTGAGGGTGGCCTTCTGGCCGTCGTCGTACTGGACCTGGAGCGCCGAGCCGACGGAGAGGCTCTGCTTCTTCGCGGTGCTCTCGGCGACGGCGACCTCGCCCTTCGCGAGGCCGGCCAGCGAGCCGCTGACCGTCTCGATGTTCAGCAGCTCGCCGATGGCGGCCGGGTCGACCCCGGAGGCGGAGCGGAAGCTGTCGCCGATCTTCAGGTAGCCGGCTGCCTGCGGGGAGACCGCCTTGATGCCGGGGGCCTTGGCCAGGGTCTCGGCGACCGACTTGTCCAGGCTCATGCCATCGGCGGCCATGGAGACCTTGTAGTCGGCCTTGAGCTTGTCCGTGCTCATCCGGTCGACGGCCTTGCCCATCGTGATGCCGAGCACCGACAGGGTGGTGACCAGCGTCAGGCCGATGGCCAGGGAGGCCGCGGTGACCGCGGTGCGGCGGGGGTTGCGCACGGCGTTCTGGGCGGCCAGCTTGCCGGGGACGCCGAACACCTTCTGCAGGAGCGGGCGGACGGCCGCGATGACCGGCTTGGAGAGCAGCGGCAGCATCACGATCAGGCCGATGAGCATGAAGAACGCGCCGGCGCCGATGACCATGCGGCCGTCGCCGCCCATGGACACGCCGAGGAAGACGACGCCGATGCCGGCGGCACTGATGACGGAGCCGAGGATGTTCCGCAGGACCAGGGACTTGGCGGTGGCCGGCAGGTGGGCGCTGCCCATGGCGGCGACCGGGGCGATCCGGCCGGTGCGCCAGGCAGGCAGCAGGGCGGCGAGCGTGGTGACGAGGACGCCGATGACCAGGGCCGCGACGACGGTGCCCGGGGCGATCACCAGGTCGCCGGCCGGCAGCTTGGCGCCGAAGGCCTCGATCGCGGAGCGCATGCCGACCGCGAGGCCGACGCCGCTGACCAGGCCGATGGCGGCGGAGACGACGCCGACGACCAGGGCCTCGGCGAGGACCGAGCGCATGACCTGGCCGCGGTTGGCGCCGACGGCGCGCAGCAGGGCCAGCTCCTTCGTGCGCTGGGTGACCAGCATGGTGAAGGTGTTGTAGATGAGGAAGACGCCGACGAAGAGCGCGATGCCGGCGAAGGCGAGGAGCATCTGGTTCATGCTGGTCATGCCATTCTCGACCTCCTTCGCCTGCTCGGCCGCGAGGGCGGCGCCGGTCTGGGCCTTGGTGTTCTTGGCGTCCAGCAGCGGCTTGATCTCGTCGAGCAGCCGGTCGGCGGAGGTCCCGGCCTTGGCGCCGACCGACAGCTCCTCGTAGAAGCCGGGCTTGAGGTACAGCTCCTGGGCGACGGCGGTGTCGAAGAGGACCAGGCTGCCGCCCGCGTTGACGCCGCCGTCCTCGGTGGTGAAGACACCGGTGAGGGTGTACTCCTTCACCGGGCCGTTGGTGGCGACGCGGACCTTGTCGCCGACCTTGTACCCACCGGTGGCCGCGGTCGCCGTGTCGAGGGCGATCTGGTCGGCCTTGGCGGGGCCGGCGCCCTCGGTGAAGGCGTAGCGCGGGTCCTTGCCGTCCTTGACGGGGGCGTAGTTGGCGCCCTTGTTGGCCCAGCCCGAGCCGATCAGCTTGCCGTTCTCGTCACCGACGCCGGCGAAGCCGGAGACCCGGCCGGAGACGGTGTCCACGCCCGCCAGCGCCTTGACCTTGTCGAGGGTCTGCCGGCTGATGCCGGCCTCACCCTCCTTCTGGCCCTCCTCGTTGCGGGTCTGGCCGTACGAGGTCACGGAGACGGCGACGCCGTCGTAGCTCTTGGCGGACTGGCTGGAGAGGGCCTTGCTGAGGGTGTCGGTGAAGACGAGGGTGCCGGAGACGAAGGCGACGCCGAGGACGACGGCGAGCACCGTCATCAGCAGCCGGGCCTTGTGCGCGAGGACGTTGCGCAGGGCGGTACGGAACATGTGGAGGAGTCCAGAGGTCGGAACGGTCGGCAGGGGACGGGCGGGAGGGGGACGCCTCCGCTGGTCGGTTCAGCTCGTACGGCCCTTGGCGTCGAACGCCTTCATGCGGTCCAGCACGCCGTCGGCGGTGGGGCTGAGCATCTCGTCGACGATCGCGCCGTCGGCGAGGAAGATGACGCGGTCCGCGTAGGAGGCGGCGACCGGGTCGTGGGTGACCATCACGACGGTCTGGCCCAGCTCGCGCACCGAGTTGCGCAGGAAGCCGAGGACCTCGGCGCCGGAGCGGGAGTCCAGGTTTCCGGTCGGCTCGTCGCCGAAGATGATCTCGGGGCGGGAGGCGAGGGCGCGGGCCACGGCCACGCGCTGCTGCTGGCCGCCGGAGAGCTGGGTCGGGCGGTGGGAGAGGCGGTCGGAGAGGCCGACCATGCCGATCACCGCGTCCAGCCACTGCTTGTCGGGCTTGCGGCCGGCGATGTCCATGGGGAGCGTGATGTTCTCCAGGGCCGTCAGGGTCGGCAGCAGGTTGAAGGCCTGGAAGATGAAGCCGATCTTGTCCCGGCGCAGCTGGGTGAGCTGCTTGTCCTTGAGGGAGCCCAGCTCGGTCTCGCCGATCCGGACCGAGCCGGCGCTGAAGGTGTCCAGGCCGGCGACGCAGTGCATCAGGGTGGACTTGCCGGAGCCCGAGGGGCCCATGATCGCGGTGAACCGGCCCTGGGCGAAGTCCACGGAGACCTGGTTCAGCGCGACCACCTGGGTCTCGCCCTGGCCGTACACCTTGGAGAGGCCGGTGGCGCGGGCGGCCACGGCCTGGGTGGTGTGCGAGGCGTGGTTCATGGTGGTCACGGAAGCGACTCCTGTCACTACGGGGACGGCGGTCTGATGAACGGCAAGACCTGTCCATCCTCGCGGCGCGCACCCCTGCTCCGAATCAGCCGACATGCCCGTTCTCCGGCCCACTGGAGGCTGACACGGGGGCACGCGTGTCCTCCTCTGGTATGACGGGACCCCTGACCCGGGACGGAGGCGCGGCGCCCGGCGCGGGGGAGGCGAGGGGGGAGGCGCGGGGTGGCGAAGAGTGGCGCACGGGGTGGCGCAAGCCATCGAAATCCCGTCATTCCCGGGGCGTACGTGATCGTCCCCGAGAGCGCGCCCACCGTGCGTTCTGCGGCCTGACGGCCCCTCAAGCGCCAATAAAATAAGACAACATCGGAAAGACGGCCCGATTGTCGCGAGGGTGATCCGGATAGGCTCGGCGTAGCGTTCATGGCTTTTTCAAACGGGGGCCGCTACGCCCTGCCCGGATGGTGGAATGCAGACACGGCGAGCTTAAACCTCGCTGGCCTTCGGGCCGTGCCGGTTCAAGTCCGGCTCCGGGCACTCCGCAGGTCCCGCGAGGTGCCCGTGTTTGTCCTCCTGCGCTGCGCCATGCCTTCTTCTAAGATCCTCCTCCAGCAGTAGGGTGCTTTCTTTGCGAGCGCATTACTCTTGATGCAAGGCCGCGCTCGGTGGCCACGGAGGAGTGAGATGAGGAGCAGTAACCCGGTCTTCTCGCGACGGGGGTTCAGCCGCGACAACGGTGGCTACGCGGGGTTTGACGCGCAGCAGCACCAGCAGGCCGGGACCGCGACCAACCCGTACGCGACGAACCCCTACGCAACCGACCCGGCCACGGGCATGCCGCAGGCGCCGGCGCGCACCAACGCGATGACCATGGACGACGTCGTGAGCCGTACGGCCATGACGCTCGGCACGCTCATCGTCACGGCGACCCTGTCCTGGGTCCTGCTGCCGGTCGACCCGGCCAACGTGGGCAAGTCGTACGGCATCGGCATCGGCGCGGCCCTGGTCGCGTTCGTCCTGGCGATGGTCCAGTCCTTCAAGCGCAAGCCGGTCCCGGCCCTGATCCTGGGCTACGCCGCCCTCGAGGGCGTCTTCCTCGGTGTCATCAGCGCCGCGACCAGCACCTACCTGGGCCCCGGCGTGGTCATCCAGGCCGTGATGGGCACGATGTGCGTCTTCGCCGCCGTGCTCTTCGCCTACAAGATGGGCTGGATCCGCGTCAACCGGCGCTTCACCGGCTTCGTCATGGCCGCCGCCATGGGCTTCATCCTGCTCATGGTCGCGAACTCGCTGTTCGCCCTCTTCGGCGGCGGTGACGGCCTCGGCTTCCGCAGCGGCGGCCTCGGCCTGCTGTTCGGCGCCATCGGCGTCATCCTCGGTGCCTGCTTCCTCGCCATGGACTTCAAGCAGGTCGAGGACGGCATTGCCTACGGCGCGCCCCGCGAGGAGTCCTGGCTGGCGGCCTTCGGCCTCACCCTGACCCTCGTGTGGATCTACCTGGAGATGCTGCGCATCTTCCAGATCCTCTCGGGCGACGATTAGCAGGACCGGTAGCCGCCTCACGGCTGTCCACAGCATGGGGAAGACCCCGCGAGCACCCGCTCGCGGGGTCTTCCCGTGTCGTGGAGCGTCACAGGACGGAGTCGGGGGAGAGGGGGAGGGCTCAGCCGAACCGGCGGGCGGCTCTGCGCAGGTCGTACTCGTGGATGATCGCCTTGGCCTGGCCGTACGACAGCTCGTGCGCGCCGCGCAGCCAGCTGACCTTCTCCTCGAACCGGACGAGGGAGGGGCCGTCGTCGACGGCGCGGAGCCAGTCGGAGACCTCACGACCGGTGGTTTCGGGGATTCTGTCGATCATGTTGCGGTGTGTCTGCTCGGAGAACTCTACGGACATGGGCGCCTCCGGAGGTATCGCCGTGCTGCTCTCTTCACGCGAGCGTGCCGGAGAGTTCGCCCGTTGGCAATGGTGCCCGGGCGGCGCGTAAGGTCGGCCGGGTGCTGGATACTTCGCCCCTGACCGCCGTTGTGGAACGTTTCGCCGATCGGCTACGGGCCGCGCCGCAGAGCCGCCTCCAGCAGGGGGCCGCGGCAGAGGCGCTGGAGCTCGCCCGCGAGCTCTGCGCCCGGGCCCAGGCCCTGGAGGGCGCCGCCGTACGGGAGATGCCGGACGCGGGGATCTTCGTCGTCGGTGACCAGGTGGCGGTGGCCGGCCTGGACCTCGCCGAGGCGCTGCGCGGCGTACGGTCCGGGGAAACGGCGACGGCCCCGTCCGGTGTGCTGGACGAGGCCGTGCGGCTGGTGGAGCAGGCGGAAGTCAGAGCGATGCGATGACGCGGTCCGCGAGGATGTAGACGTTGCTGTCGGGGTCCTCGGCGTCGCCGCAGGAGAAGGTCAGCGCATAGGCGCCGGAGATGCCCGAGCCGCCCAGCAGGACCGGCGCGGTGCCCGAGCGCAGGGCCTCGGCGAGGCGCTCCGCGGTCTCCCGGTGTCCGGGGGTCATGCACAGCGTGGTGCCGTCGGTGAAGACGTACACGTCGAGCGTGCCCAGCGGGCCGGGGCGGACGTCCGCGAGGGCCGTACGGGCCTCCGCGAGCTCCTCCAGGCGGCTGACGGTGCGCTCGTGGTCGGCGCCGGGGGCCGAGGCCTGGGCCGGCACGAAGTCGGGGTGCGACGGGTGGCGCCGGCGGGCGGCGGCCAGCTCGGCCGAATCCTCCGGGTACTCGTCGACGACCTCGTCGCCCAGAACCGGGTCCAGACCCACCAGGTCCGCCTGCCGGGGCAGGAAGACCGGGCTGTCCTCCCCGAAGCCTGGCAGGCCGCCCAGCAGCGAGGGGGCGTCGGCGGCGTCGCGGGCCTCCTGCGCGGCCCAGAAGGCGCGCGCCTCGGCCAGCTCGCGCTCGCGCTCCTCGGCGAGGGCTTCGGCCACCGCGGCCCGTATCTCGGCGGCGGGGGACTCCACGGCGCTGCGGGCGTGCGGCACGGCCGCACCGCGCGACTGGACCGGCACCGCCAGCTCGCCGCGCAGGGCCGTGACCTGCTTGCGCAGGCCGTGGACGGCGTGCAGCGCAGCAGCGCCCACGGCCGTGGCAGCGGCTGTGGTCAGCAGCAGGGCAAGAGACATGGCGCTCACTGACTAACTCCTGAGGTGATTCGATCCCCCGACTTCCTACATCAGAGTGTCCTGACCTGGGAATGGCGTGCAGTGCATTACGTCACGAATTGGACAGGTCTTTCGTCACAGCGGGGCTAGCCGTATGGCATCTGACCTGCATATATGCCGGTCCCCCAGGAGATAGGTCACATCCTGGGGGAGATTCGGTCACAGGTCGGCCGCGACGGGGTTGGATCCCGGCCTCCGCAGGCCGCACGGGATCCGGCCGGATCCCATGCGGCGCCTGGGGCGTGGGGCAGCTCAGCCGCTCGCCTCTT